>JBAXXQ010000001.1:0-580599 GCA_037127795.1 bacterium
TAGGTGGTACAACAGGAACTACTGGTACAGGAGCAGGAGGTACAGGAGTAGGTGGTACAACAGGAACTACTGGTACAGGAGCAGGAGGTACAGGAGTAGGTGGCGCTACAGGGTGACCAGGATTTGGACTTGGTTTTACATAACTAAAATCTGTCTGTACGCAGGTGTTTGGATTTGTACAATCAAATACAATCCATCCAATATTTTGCCCCCATGCATAACCAGCACTACCGAGCGTGCCACCAAATTTTCCATCAGTACCAATTTTAATTTGTGAAATTGCAGGATTAGTAAAGGGACCAAAGTTTATCCATCCAGTATTTTGTCCCCATGCATAGCCAGAGAGAATTCCAGTATCAGAAACTGCAACCTTAAAATTACCATTAGTACTACTACAACCGCTTGTAGTGTTTGCACAGTTGGTAACAATCCACCCTACAGATCCACCCCATGCAAAACCATGAAGCTCTGTTGATGTTACGATTATATTGTATTGTGCAACAGCAGGATCTGTGAACTTACCAAAATTTATAGTGAGGTCTGACGCACCAAAACCAGGATCAGAAAGCAGTGCTGCTTTGTAGTTCCCTACATTGGCAGGATCTATAACTCCGATAGTACTACTTGCATATACTGCAGTACTGATGATCGCCGATAAAAATAAAATTATAAAAAAAGTTTTCTTCATATTTTTATTATAACCCAAGTCCGGTAATAAGTGTATAGAGTTTTATACCCAGTGGCGCAATAAACTGCCAACCAAATACCACGAAGAGTAATAATATAGGAAGACTAAACTTTTCAATGAAGTCTATTACCTTATGAAATCGTTGCGGAAGTATTGCAGAAAGAATATTAAACCCATCAAGTGGTGCAAGTGGTATCGCATTAAACATTGCAAGTACGATGTTTATCAACACGATAATAGTACAAATAGTAACAAGTGCTGGGTTTGCAAATTTAAACAGTACCCCAAAACGAATAACAAGACCGAAGAATACTGCGATAATTATATTTGCAATAATCCCCGCAGAAGCGACAAGTGCGATACTCTTTTTCCCACGCTGCAATAAATTGGGATTGTATGGTACAGGCTTTGCCCACCCAATAAGAAGATTTGTCCCCGAGAGAATAAGTACCAAAGGTAATAATACTGAGCCGATCCAATCTATGTGTTTGAGCGGATTGAGCGTGATTCTCCCCAAAAGACGAGCTGTCGGATCCCCTTCTTGCTCGGCGATAAGCCCGTGAGCAACTTCGTGAATCATAATAGAGATAATAAGTACTATAAAATAAAATAAGCTCGTAAATCCATTCATATGCTTAAAAGTATACCATTATTTCGTACATATCTATACATAGTAGGCATATAGTTGCAAAAAAGACCATGTTCTGGTAGACTTTCACCACTATGGCAAAAACATGTGCAATCACCAATAAATCTTCAGTCGTCGCTGGCGGCTATTCAAACCGCGTTCGTGCAACAAAATTTACCCCCCTCCCTGTTGTTCGTAAGTATGCAAACCTACAAAAAAAGAAAGTGTTTGTTCCTGAGCTCAACAAAACAGTAACTGTTACTGTTTCAACAGCAGGACTTCGCACAATCAAAAAGAATGGTGCATTTGCAACTCTCTCAAAAGCAGGACTCATCAAATAATACTCATAAGAAAAAGCCTTGGATCAAACCAAGGCTTTTTATTTTTTCGTGATCCGTTTACGGAACCTATCTTTACTTATTTTCTGCATTTCAATAAATGCATTTACCTTGCACAATATGCGATGCCGCCAGCGATACTTATTATCTATATGTTCTCCACAAACAGAACATCGTAGACAATTACAACATTTATTGATAATATCTGGTTTTCCAAAAGCTGCATGGCAGCTACATTGACATATATGCACAGAAAGGTCTCGTAAAGAATTTACCACTCTTTTTATTTTATTTCTCATACAAAAGATTTGTACCAATATACACCCAAAAACAAAATGCTCCTACTTTTCAGAGTGGAGCATTTTTAATAATATCTTCTACAACCTTAATAACATTCCCCTTACATCTATGTCGAGGAAATTTTCCAATACGGATACGCCTTTTACAATCGGGACATTTTTGACAACATGGCCTTTTATGAGAAAAGGCTTTTCGTAGCAATTCCCCGGCGACTGGCTTGTGGCAATCACATTGGCAAATATCACTTATTACTATAGCCATACAATATTTTTTACTACTCTACCCGAAAACAGGAATAAAAACAAATGTTATTTATAGAACACAAAATACTTCATAAGCTTTTTGCGTATCTGCTCCGCTTTCTTTTTATTACGCTCTATTACTACTTTTGAGCGGCGAAGACGAGATACTATTTCCTCAAGCTCTTTTTTAACATCGTCATTCCATACTGTATTTTTTTTATATAAAGCATCTATCGCATGCACGAGAGTATTGTCGAGTACTGTATTCATAACATAGTCTCCAAATACTACAGGGTGACTATTTTCTGGAAGAGAAGGAGTATTTTCGAACGCGACCTGAATACCATACTCATCTTTCATATACATATTAGAAATTTTATCGAGAGGCGTATTATGCCCTATTACATAATAAGTTTTATCTTTTTTATACTCATTGAGCCATTCGTACAATGTGTTTTCAATATCAGGACGAAGTAAGTTCCAAAAATTGTGACCATTATATAAAAGTACAGACTCATCATGTTCTTTGGCAAGAATACAAAAATAATGCATCCACAAAAGATCAAGAGAAAGAAGTGATTTAAATGTAAATACCATCGAATCACCCTCCTTAAGATCGAGCAATTCTCCTCCTATCTGAGCGGTATAGTTTGCATCGACACTACCAACAAAATTCTTCATTCGTGAAAGCCATGTAGTACTCAATAATACAACTTGTTTATTTTTTACAACAACCTCTTCTGCAATAAGTTCACGAAGTGCTTTATAAAACCCTTGTTTGGTAATAGTCTTTTTTTCTTGAACTACAACCTGCAACATAGTTGTATCCAAAGCACCCTTTGCAAGTATCTCTACAATACACTCTTTTGTTTCTGGCTTTTTACTAAGTAACATATACATAGTATATACCATAGTAAACTATTTGTTTACTATGGTACTGTTTTATGCAATTTTTAAGACATTTTGTCAATTATCCCCTACACTACCATCAGAACAATATTGTTCATTCAAAAAAAATAAACATATGAAAAAGTATGAATTTAAAAGAAAACTTTTTGTATCAACATTTCTACTAAATATACCAATATCGATACTAGCATATTGGTTGGTAGTGTGCGCAATAAGCGATCACATGATTTCTCTTAAAGAATTTATAACAAATATAGGTGCATGGATTTGCATTTTTGTTATGAGTTTATTCTTATTAGCAATCAATAGACACAATTTCTTCAAACCAAAAAATAAAGTATAGGCTATGAAAAATATTTCTAAAGACTTCTTATGGAACATCTTTATGTTTTGCTTGTGTTGTCTAATGATTTACCAACTTAAACAAGCACTTGAACGAGAGTATTTACGTAAAAAATCGGAGATTGGGAAAAACTTCACCTTATCTGTTAGTTACGGAAATGTACAAGATACTGGTCATAGCCTAATAAGACTAGAAACTCCTGGAAGAAATACAGGGATATGTGTTGTTCCTGTGTCAGTGAACGAACTAAGCACTTATTTGTATGAAGTGAAAGTTTTAGGAATTGACTCTCTTGCTTTTATACGCACAAGATCAAGATACCATCCCTAAATTAGTAAAAAAGGAAACGGGCGAGCCTAATTGTAAAATCGCCCTCTGTCTCGAAATGTATTATTTCGACTGATGAGCTCAAAAGAGCGAAACAGATTTGTTCATTTTAAAAAAATAATATGAAATATTGTAATTATTTATCTGAAATCGGTAAAATACTCCTTTTTTTATTTATTAAAATCTTGTTTTTATTAAGCACAATAATCCGTAATACCTTAGTAATTTTAATAATAATAGGGTGGGGTCTTGTATTTCTGATAGCATTAATAGCAAAATACGGAGAAATCGCTTTTTATATAGAAGCGTCATGTGTCATATTTGTATTGATAGTAGAAAACCTTAAAAAGGTAATTATTTTACCGTAACATCAAAAACCACTCATATTGAGTGGTTTCTTTATTTCTCCTTTTTCGTATTCCATGTAGTGCCATCACTGGATACCGTAAGTGTGACAGTACCGGCGGTTTGGGTGGAAACATATGGGATATGGAGTGTGCTGAGTGTGGTGAGGGTTTCTTGGTGTGGGTGGCCGTATGAGTTGTCTACCCCTGCAGAAATGAGAGCAAGGCTTGGGTGTATGGTTTTGAGATAATTGAAACTATTAGATGTTTTTGACCCGTGGTGGCCGAGCTTCAAAATATCTGACGGCAATATTTCTGGAATAGTTTGTAGTAAATATGCTTCTATAGCTATAGGTGAGTCTCCGGTAAAAAGTGCCGTGCGATTACCAAGATAGAGCTTCCCTACTACAGATGCGCTATTGGTCTCCCAGTGGCTCGTATCTCTATCGGGGAATAATACATCAAAATGATTTTGTGGAGATATAGTATCCGTACCAAAATCTACATACATACCATGGCGGACATAGTAGCTAGGAATTTTTTTCTTATCAAGGATACTGTACATACTCGCGACAGTCTTGGTATCAGAAAAAACATCTGAGGTAAGAAAAAGTCCGACATGATACCTATCGAGCACATATGGTAGTCCGCCTATATGATCTGCATCTGGGTGTGTCGCAAGGACTACGTCTATACTAGAATCTCCAAGTGGAAGTACTTCTGAAAGCTTGGTGAGTACTTGTGCATCTTTACCTCCATCGATAAGCATCTTTGCCCCATTGGGAGCAACAATAAGAAAGCTATCACCTTGCCCAATATCGAGCATATGTATTGCGGATACACCCGTAGTACTTTTGTGAAAACTAGTAAAAGACACCACTATACCTATCGCGACCCCGATATACAAGACCATTATAGTGAATACTTTTCTATCCATTATATATAGTATACTGTATATATGCTTACAGAAAAATCATTTACCATAAAACCATTACAAGGTATCAGTGCTGAAAGTGTCGCGGAGCACCTCAAGCTCTACGCTGGTTATGTAAAAAATGCAAATGCAGTACAAATACGTATTGCAGAGCTTACTCTCGCAGAGACACCAACATATGAGCTCGGCGAATTGTACCGACGATTTTCTTTTGAATACAATGGCGCACGCAATCATGAAGTGTACTTTGCGCTCTTGAGTGAAACTCCAGATACAGGCGCAATCACCCTCACCGCACAAATCACTGCGCAATGGGGCTCAATAGAAAATTGGCAAAAAGCATGTACCAACCTCGCACTCACTCGCGGTATCGGGTGGGCAATGACGAGCTACGATAGTGAAACAGAATCACTTATCTTGCACTGGGTAGATGAGCAACATCTCGGACAACTCCAAGGGACCCACCCTATCATTGCGCTCGATATGTGGGAGCACTCATATGTACACGACTATCACCCATCAGGAAAAAAGAAATATGTTGAAGATTTTCTCGCGCAGATCAACTGGTCTGTCGCAGAGCAATACTTTGTATCTGCCACCAAAAAGTCATAAGATCTTTTTTGAAAAAGAAAATACAAAATAGTATGTATATGCCCGCAATTTCGGAACCCGAAATTGCGGGCATTGGTATTATCGGGAAAGTATTAAAAAATCGTAACACCCCAACAAGCATAGCCCCCAATACAGAAATGAGTGTCCCAAAAACAGATGCAAGTGGAGAAATCCATGAAACACACAAAAGTATAATACCAAGTATAGTAAGTATTGGGACCACTATAGCTACTACTATATTTGCAAATGGAGACGATGTCGGCACAATACCAGAAAAATACATCGTATACGGAAGCATAAAAATAGGAAGAATAAATCCTAATGCGCACATTTCACGGAGCGGCAGATACAGCTTTTTTTCTGGAATAAAATCTATATAGTTCAAAACTTTTGGCAAAAACAAAATCATAAAAAAGCTCGCAATAAAAGAAAGCTGAAATCCCGGATCATAAAATAATACAAAAGGCGATATACAAAATACTATCAAGTACGCGATGATGAGCGCTCGCCACGCATTATAGGTACGAGAGAAAAACAACCCCAACAATGATATTCCACCCATAAGCCCTGCACGTATTGCAGACACTCCTGCCCCACTAATACAAACCAAAGCAAGTATTGCAATACCAGAAAAAATAATTCGAATACGAAATGGTAGTACAAACAATACTGCAGCAAGTATTACTGCGAGTAATGAAACATTATATCCAGACAAAACAAGTGCGTGTAATGTCCCGGTATATTTAAAAATGTTTTGCATATCGGGAGTAAGCCCTCCTTGGTACCCTACCACCATACCAGCGACTACTCCGTCGATTGGGAATGAAACATATTTTGAAAACGTATGCGCAATATCAAGACGGACAATAGTCGAGACTCGTGAAATACTAAAACCAGTATAAGGAACACGCTGAAGTATAGTAGGGTTTTGCATAATCCCCGAAACACCTCGCGCGAGCAAATACCCCTCATAATCAAACATACGGCCGGTATTGGTCATAAAAGATTCTGGTTGTTTTACTATCCCAGAGACAGTCACACTATCTCCTGGAAGTAAGTCTGTACCACCCCGTATTTGTAAACGAATATTTTCTCCACTATCAGAGACAATTCCTACAGAGCTTTTTTCTAAACGAGTATCAATATCTGAGACTGTCCCCTGTAAAACCCTTTTCCCAAAAACAATACTATCGGGTGTCATATACCACAAAAATACCGCGCCCAATACAAAAGATGCTCCTATAATACAAGAAAGTACAAATCCTCGTTTTGTTTTAAAATAAAAAATACCTGCCAATACAATACTGACAGATATAGTAGCTATGAAACCAAAACTTGGATTGTAGTGAAACAGTATTGCGCCGAGCGTGATAGCAAGAGCAATACTTTCTATCATAGGTTTACAGAGAGCGCTGCTTCTACGGCGAGAACGTCGGCCCGTTCATTATATTCATCCCCCGCATGACCTTCGACTTTTTTGTATTGCAATCTTTTTCCAAAAAAGTTTCGTAATTCATATAGCGTCTCCCAGAGCTCTTTGTTTTCTACAGGTTTTTTGGTGCTTGTTTTCCAGCCATTGCGAACCCAATTATCAAGCCAACCCTTAAGCCCACCGAGCACATATGCAGAGTCTGCAAGAAGTACCACATCTATATCAGAATATTTTTCCTTTGCAAAACGAAGTCCTTCTATAGCAGCAACAAGCTCCATTTGGTTGTTTGTAGCGAGCACTCCTTTGGGAGGACACCCACTTCCTTCAAAGACTTCTCCGTCAACAAGTGCAACATATGCCCACCCCCCAAGACCAGGGTTCCCACGAGACGATCCGTCTGTATATAGCTGTATCTCTTTTTTCATGAAAATAGTATAACAGAATTACTTACAAATTTCTTTTATTTGACATCTAACTAAATATCTATATACTTATCTCATAAGGCCTTAGGGCTCCGAGAAAATCCCCAGAAATGGGGATTTTCGATTTTATATAGAATTTTTATATTTCATCATTATTTCTAAAAAATCAGAAGTACTTATACGTCCCACCTTTCGAGAAAGTCTATTAGTGCTTATTGTACGAACATGAGCAAGACTTGCATATGAAGTTATATCACCGAGTGTTACCGGGGTAAAATATTTTGTCCCATTATTTTTTGAGGTAAGTGGTACGACTTTTATAGTATTTTTATTATAGACTTTTAATACCAAAACAGGTCTTTCAAAAAGTTCATGTTTTCCATACAGCTCGGTACCAATATTTAAACCAAATGAACACCACCATATCTCACGTTTATTTGCAAAAACATTTCTTTGTTCTTTATCTAATTGTTGTTTTAAAATATTCCAAGCATCAAAATCTTTTTCCATACTAAAATAGTATAACAAAATGATTACAGCATTTTATCAAAAAGAATAAAATCTTGATTAGCTATATGGTTTGGCAATATACATCTTTCTGTATACCCATTTTTTATATAAAAAGGACATGATTTCCATGTAGCACCTGTCTCAAGCCATACTTTGTGTACATTCATTTTCTTAAGTTCTTGTTCTATATATGAAATAAGTTTTGTTCCAATACCTTGTCCTTGAGTATCTACTGCAACCATAAGTGGTTCTATTTGAGCAATACCGCTATCGATAATAATAGTTACATATCCTAAAATAGTATCTCCCTCTTTTGCAAGATATGTGATTTCTTTTTTATAAAAATCTGGCATTTTGTCGCCATAGTGCTCCATATCAGCGACAGGCCAAACAGCAGATTTGAATATTTCTAAACTTTCAAGATCTGATATTGTATATTCTTTAATTTCCATACATTTATTATATCACTTCTTTTATATGTATTCGCACACCACCTTTCCAACCAGCGACTATTACACCAGTAAAAGATATCTTTGCGCCTTTTTGTAACACCGCAACAATATCTTCACTAGCAAAAAACATAAACCCTGTTGCGCGACCAGTCATGTCAGAAATAGTTATTTCAATATGCTCTTGGTGTTTACCAAACATCTTCACACTTTCTATTACTACGTTTTCAAATAAAAATACTGGCTCTGGATTACCTACTCCAAACGGCGCAAAACTTCGGACCATAGACAATGTTTTTGTATGTACTGATGCAAGATCTACCTGTATTGCAACACTCGTGTTTTTTTCTGCGGCGACATGCCCCACTACCGCAATAGCTTCATTCAATGCATTTTCAAGAAAATGAATCTTTTCTTTTTCTACCGCAAAGCCACCCGCTGCTTGGTGCCCTCCTCCATGAAGCAATACATCAGACGAAAGTGCTTGAAATAAATACGCAGCATGATGCTCATCTTGCATACGACACGATCCTTTGATCAATCCATCTCCAGATTCTCCCCAGACAAAAAAACTTCGTTTATATGTTTCTTGTAATTTATTTGCAACAAGTCCCAATACCGCAGGGCGCCACGAGAGATCACCTATAACCACAATATCCGGAAGCACTCTTTTATCGAGACGGCTGTGTGCCTCTTTACTAATTTTTGTAACCAACTTTTTGCGCTCGTTATTTATTTTTTCTAAATTATCAGCAAGAGCAATAGCTTGTGCATGTGAGCGAGTAGAGAGTAAATCGAATGCAAGCATCGGGGTATCCATACGAGACGCAGCGTTGAGGCGCGGCGCAAGAGTAAAGGTGAGGTCTTGCTCAGTGAGCGTAGCAAGCGACATATTATTTTTTAAAAAAAGTGTTTGCAAACCGAGCCGTTTGGTTTTGCGCATGACGAGCATACCGTACCACGCGAGCACTCTATTTTCTCCAATTAGTGGAACCATATCTGCAAGTGTCGCAAATCCTACCAAGTCGAGTAGCCATTTTGTTTGATCAATAGAGATGTTATAGTCTGCGCCATACTTGGTAATAAACGCTCGAATAAAATGAAATATAACTCCCGCACCACAAGGATTTTTGTCTGGATAGTCACCCTTTTTGGGATGTACTACTGCATATGCACCTGGGTAGTCTGGAGTATCTCCCCCGAGCGGTTGATGATGATCGGTGAGTAACACATCAATACCAATGCTTTGTAAGTGCGCAATTTCTTTTGTTGCAGTGATCCCTACATCTATAGTGATTACTAGTGTGGTATTATTTTTTTGTAAAAAGTCTATTCCAACCCCAGATATACCATACCCTTCGTCATGACGATCTGGGATATACACAGACACTTTTTCTATATACCCAATAAGCTCAAAAAAATCTCGCAATACAACAGCTCCTGGTATACCATCGCAATCATAATCAGAATATATAGTTATATGCTCACCGGTATTGATAGCAGCTTGTAGTCTATCTACTGCTTTGTGCATATCTGCAAATAAAAATGGATCAGCAAGGAGATATTGTGGGTGCACAAAAGCCTCTTTTTCAGACGGAGAAATATGAAGAAAAGAAAGAATTTTTTGCTCTAAGTTGGAGATTTCGGGCATATAGAATATCATTGTAGCATGGAACAAACAATTTTTGAGCGTATTATACAAGGCGAAATTCCTTGCACAAAAATATATGAAGATGAGATATGTCTTGTTTTTTTGGATATACAACCACTCAATCTCGGACATGCACTCGTAATACCAAAAATTCATTCAAGAAATATTTTTGATACCCCAGATGAAACAGTGGCACATCTTTTTGTTATGGCAAAAAAAGTGGCACTAGCTCTCAAAGAAACAGTAGGTGCAGAAGGTATCAATATTTATATGAATAATGAAGCAGCTGCTGGGCAGATGGTTTTTCATACACATATACACGTAATCCCTCGATACAGTACTGATGGATATGTATTATGGCACGGGAAAAAAACATATTCTGAAGAAGAAACAAATAATCTCGCAGAAAAACTTACTCACAAACTGCAATAAACAAAAAAATTCCTCCGTCAACTGGCGAAGGAATTTTTATACCACTTGATATATAGCTATATTAAAATTTTCATAATGCATAGCACCTGAATCAAGTCTTTGAAGACCCCAACTCCAAAACCCTTTTTTCCAATAAAGATACCTAACAAAAGGAAAATGAGAAAAATGGTATACGGTTCCGAAAAAATATACCCTATGTTTCTTCCATTTTTCAGGAATAAATAAAGTATTAGATAAAAGATAATCTAATATACACCCACCTAAAACTTCTTTCTCTTTAACCTTTTCAAGTATATCTTTCGAGTATAAACCCTCGCTTTTTATATTATATAATGAGAGATTGTCTTCACCCATTTCTTTATATACAAACAAGACATCTTCTAATACAGAACAACCATCATAAGGGATGTTGGCCGTACTATTAATCAGAACATCGAGATTAAAAGCATTTTTACTAAGTTTCATTTTACAAATTTTATAGCATGTTTATATATGCTGGTTACAAAATATTTTTTGAAATATATTATAATTAAAAATAAATGTCAATTTATTAGCCCGATTACTTATTATAAAAGGGCACATAATATTTACTATTACAATACAATTAGATCAAACAAAAAAATCCCGAAAGGGATTTTTTTGTAGCTACGTACCTGTCGAACAATATTTATTTTGCTTGGCAATTTGTGCAAGAATTTTTGTGTGTAAACAATTCATACAAAGCTGAAATACCAACAAGGATATATACAATCTTTGAAATAAGCGCTGCTTGACCACCAAAAATACTTCCTACGTCCCATGAGAACAAACCAACCAAGAGCCAGTTCAAACCACCAACTATAAGAAGAATCCATGCGATTATGTGTACTGTTTTCATAAATGTTTTGTGTACTAAAATACTACTAAATCGAGTACCTCTTTAGTATACCACTATTTTGACTTGTCGAGTGCAATTATCCCCGGAAGTGTACCATTTGCGAGAAAGTCTAATGTTGCTCCTCCTGCAGTAGAAACAAAGATTCGCTTGTTGTTTTCTGGGAGAATCTTCTCTACAAGCAAGCCTGTATCGCCACCCCCTACTATTGCATGTGCTTTTGAATCAACGATTGATTGTGCGAGAGCTTTGGTTGCCTTAGTAAAACCTTTTTCATACCACCCAGTCGGACCATTCCATACAACAAGTTTTGCAGTACCGATAAGTCCCACTATGAGCTTGGTGCTTTCTGGGCCAATATCTACAATACAATCCCCTGGCAATACTGCATCTGGAGTTGTGACAACCTTTGCGTCTTTGCGCAATACAATAAGATCTATAGGTAATAATATTTTTTCATCTTTGAGAAGCTTTTTGATTTGTGTATCGAACCCATCTTCTGCAACAGAACTTCCTATTTCAAATCCTGCTGATTTGTAAAAATTATTCAAAATAGCACCAGCAATCACGATACTATCTGCTTTGCCTATAAACTTTTTGATAAGCGGGATTTTTGTCCCAAACTTTGCACCCCCTAAAATAAACACAAACGGATGTTTTATTTGTGCATCAGTAAGGGTAAGGTTTTTTATCTCTTGAGCAAAAGAAAATCCTGCAAAACTAGGTAGGTATTTTGGAATACCTACCACAGATGCATGTTTGCGGTGACTTACAGAAAATGCGTCATTTATATATACACTACCGAGAGATGCGAGCTTTTTTGCAAAAGCAGTATCGTTTTTTTCTTCGCCTTCATATGCGCGAATATTTTCAAGCAATACTATATCTCTTGGTTTCATATCAGATGCAATATCTTCTATGGTTTTTGCAAAAGAAAGTGTAGAATATTTTTTCTTGAGGTAAGTATATACCGGTTTCAAACTTTCTTCTTTGCTGTGTGAAATAAGCACAATACTTGCACCTTTTTTCAAAAGAAAATCAATTGTTTTGTAGCTTGCTTCTATGCGACGAGGGTCGAGTATACGAGTTCCTTTTGTTGGTACATTATAATCAGCACGAACAATAACACGCATACCTTTGGTAATTGGAGATTCAGAAATAGCTTTCATATATTAAGAAATAGATTGTATAAGACTAGTAAACTTTTTTATATCGGTACTCACACGCCCCACGAGGAGTCCATGTGCACCACCTTCAGAAAGGAAATTTTTTGCATTTTGTTCATCTACTGAACCTCCATACAAAACAGGGATAATATTGGCAACTTTTTCCCCCACAGCATCTGCGAGTGTTTTACGGATAAAAATAATCATCTCTCGACATTCCTCTACTGTTGCAGGACGTGTCGCATGTGACCCAATAGCCCAGACAGGCTCATATGCAAATACCAATTCTTTTATTTTTGTTTTTGGTACCAATGCAATAGCGCTCACTATTTGTTCTTTTACAAACAGTAAGTATGCACCCTTGGTATCGCGAGATTTTTCTCCGACACAAATAATAGGTCTAATCTTTTTTTCAATAAGACGAAGTGTATTTTGTGCAACGATGTCATTAGTTTCAAATCCAGCAGAACGACGTTCTGAGTGGCCGACAATAGTATATGACGCACCGAGCTTTTGGAGCATCTTTGCACTCACCTCTCCTGTATGCGGCATTTCTAGATGTGGAGATACAGCTTGTGCTCCAAAAAGTACTTTGGTTTTTTTACCAATTTCTCCCAGATATATATATGGCGGACAAACAACAATGGTATTTTTATTTTTTTTGGCAATAACACCAGTTTCTTTGGCAAGCATTAGCGCTTCTTCCAATGTATCAGGTGACATTTTCCAATTTCCAACTAGTAACATAGTACTAGTATATCATAGAGCTAGTTGGTGGTTTCTTGCCAGGAAGAGACTCCCCATCCTCCAGTACTAGAGAATGTCAATGTAGAAAGTCCAGAATTATAGGTAATAGAAACACCACCCAGTAATTGCACAGTTTTTGCTGTCGCTTGTTGTACTCCGGTACAACTATTGATTACCAACGTACCATTTTGCGCAATAAGTGCGATACTTCCTCCTCCACCGTTTACACTAATTGCAGGATTTCCCCCACAAAAACCACTTGTAGGACAATCTGATGTATCTACAATAATCGCATAACTCCCCGCAACACCAGAACCAGTAATTGTTGCCCCGTTTCCTACTGAAGTATACCCATCAACAAGCAATGCAATACTACCTCCGGCATATGAAGGATCAACTTGTAATTTTCCATTTCCCATAGTGAAATTCCCAGTGACCCAAATTGGCCCAGTGAGTTTTACTGTGTATCCGTTATCAATATTCAAATTACCTACTATTTTTCTAGAACTAATAGTTACCGTGCCACTAGTACCTGCATAGTTTACGTTTCCATTAATCACATTACCCGAAGCTTTTGTTTTCCAATCTGCAATAAGTGCATCTGGTATTGGCATAGTCTGAGGACTAGGTGTACCACGACTTGTATCACATACCTTATTATTCAAAGATCCAGTAGTGCAGTATATTTTCCCGGTCGCATTTGTCTTACTTACTATTGGGGCCCACGCATCATATGTACCAGAAGTTCCCACATTAAAAGGTCGCCATTGATCATCTCCTATAATAGAAGTGGTAGAAATAGCAGCCCCGGAAATAGTCACACTACTATTGCTTCCTGTGATAGGACCATTGGCATATACCCCTCCATAAATAGCTTGTCCGTTTTGCATACTAAGCCCGCCAGTACCAACGATTGCCCCATAAAAAAGATTTACCGTGGCAGCCTTTGCAACAGTTGCGGTAGAAATTCTATTAAAATTAGAAAGTGCGCCAATACTTTTTATTTGTTTTTGTGTACTACTAATATCTGTAACAGTAGTAGTTGCAGTTGCATTACCGAGTACCAACGTATTTGTAGAACTTACATTTTTATTATTCATAACACGATAATACGCATCTTCTACGCCAGATTCTGCAAGCGCATAACTTGCTTTTGATTGTATATCACTCTTTGAATTACCATATGCACCAAGCACCGGAAGAATAAGCCCAAAAGATATAGACAGCGTGATCGCAACAAAAAGCAATGTCGTTATTATCATTACATTTCCTTTTTCTTTTGTTGTATGAAAAAATTTCTCCATATTATTTTCCTCTCAATAATACTGTAGTATTAAAAGGTACTGTGATCTTATACCCAGTAACTGTTTGTAATTGTAATTCTACTTTTACTGCCGATCCATTTGAGGTAGTTACTTTTCTAAAAATCAAACTGTTTGAAGCAACTTGTCCTCCTGTAAGAGTACTATTTACTCCATTTACAGAAATTTGTACTTGATTATTAACTACAGAAAATGCGACAGTATCTGGATTTCCTGAAAGATCTTTCCCGGCGAGTGTTATAGATCCAGGATTTGCATCAAAATTTCCCCCTGTCACACTTGTCGCCTGGCGTAATTCTCGAGTCATACGCTCCATAACAAGCTCACCTTGTGCTTGGATTTTTCTATAAGATTGAGACTGACTATAGACAGTCATACTAGTCACCAAAGATTTTATAATAACCAAACAAAGGATAGAAAAAATAGATAGGTATACAAGTAATTCGATAAGAGAATATCCTTTTGTAGCTTGTGTTTTTTTCATATATTAAATATTTGGACTACTAGTTATATAAAATGGCATAGTTTCTGTAGCGCTCGTACCATTGGCGCTTTGCCATGACACAGATATAGTCATTTGTAATGTACCAGAATCAACACTTCCCCCAGATGAAACAATATCTGCATTTGCATTTCTTTGTACACTCGATATAACTATAGTTCGAGTAAATACCCCCACCTTTTCTGCGGTAGTTGTATAGCTCCATGTTTTTCCAGTATTATCCCAGTGCATATAATACGTAGTACCTGGAGTAAGGTTTGAAATATTTGACCATGCTTGATTGCGCAATACTTTTGCAACCTCCCCACCCTCTTCGAGTAAGTATGAAGCTTGTGTTTTTTCTAATGCACGATGAGAAATATCTACTACATTACTAATAACAGCCAACATCAATACTAATGATGTTCCTATAATAGCCGAAGCAACAATTGCTTCTATAAGAAAAAATCCTTTTTGTGTTTTTTTGGGCATATTACGAATGACTTACCGAACCACTCGCACCGATAGTAATTATTTTTGTACTACCACCTTGTGCTGTTAGAGTAATTGTACCATATTGATTTGGTACTCCTGTAATTTTATTAAAAATAATTTGTGACCCACTATCAGAAAGACTAATTGCACTCATAGTGACCCCAGTATCATATTGCACCACTCTATTTCCACTTGCACCAGCAGCATAACTAGACCCAGAAAAAAATGTCATTTGATTTGTTTCAAAGTTTACCCCATAGGTTGTACCATTGAGCCCAGATATCGTATCAGTCCGTGCTTCATACAAAAGAGATAATGCGCTATCCATATTATTTTTTAATACCTGTGAAGATCGAAAAGAAGAAAAAGAAAGACTAAAAATACTAGACAAAATAACTATAATTCCCAATACAAAAAGTATTTCTACTAATGTAAATCCTGATTGTGATTTTCTTATGGTATACATATTATTTGATAGAATCCATGATTGAGTACATAGGTGAAAGCATGGATACAGCAAAGAATCCAACAGCAGCTCCAATAAATATCATAAGTACTGGCTCTACGATTGTAGAGAGGTTGTTTGTTCTTGCTTGCACCTCTCCTTCATAAAAGAGTGCTACATCAAAAAGCATTGATTGTAATTTACCTGTCTCTTCTCCTACTGCGATCATCTCTCCCATCATTGGGGGGTACAAATTTTCTTTTGCAATAAATACTTTTGCAATTGGCTCTCCTTTTTCAATAGCAATAGCGACCTCTGCAAGAGATGCTTTATAATAACTATTTTGCAATACATCACTAGTAATATCGATAGCGCGATTGATACTTACCCCAGAAGACAAAAGGAGTGATAATGTTCGCGCTGCACGAGCAGTATAGAGCTCACTTAACATATCCTTGATAATAGGGGTACGGATTGCAAGCCAGTCAAAGATAATCTTTGTTCTAGGTAGTGTTGCAAGAACTTTTATTGCAAAAACAACTACTAAAATAAATACAAATAATAATGCTGTGTGATTTGAAATAAAATCACTCATACCAATGATAAACTGTGTAGACATAGGCAATTTTGCACCAAGCTCCTTAAATGTTTTGACCAATGTAGGAACTACATACATAAACATCAATATCGCAATAAGTCCGATAGCAGACAATATAATAGCTGGATACATCAACGCACTTTTTACCTTACGGTTTATTGCGTAAGTTTTTTCTAGGTTATCCCCCACTTCTTTGAGAGTAATAGGAAGACCTCCAGATTCTTCACCGGCACGCACCATAGCAACAAATAATTTTGAAAATACTTTTGGATGCTTTTCCAAAGATTCCGAAAGAGTTCCTCCTTTGTCGATACCTTCTAATATAGAAGTAATAACACTTTTGAATGCCGGCGAGTGTGTTTGTTTGATAAGTACTTGCAATGCGCGAGAAAGAGAAAGTCCTGCGCCAAGCATCCCTGAAAGATTTTTTGTAAAAAGGATTTTTTCTGCCAAGGTGACATGTCCAGGTAATATATTTTGCAAAGAAAAACCAATTTTTTGATCTAGTGTATAGGGCACAATATGGTTTGCACGAAGTTCAGATATGGCAACAGATCGAGAACTCGCCGCAATCACCCCTTCTATAGTTGCTCCCTCTTTTGTTTTTGCTTTGTATGAGAATTGCACATATATATTGTATCATGTACGCCGTGCTTGCATAGAGCTATTTTGCCTGTACAATACCAACATGCATACATTATGGATTACATTTATATATCAACCAATTTATAACACGCTCGTTTTTCTTGCACAGTATATTACTATGCACGACGTAGGTCTTGCGGTTATACTTTTGACTATTCTTATTCGTATTATTCTTTTACCATTGAGTAAAAAAATGGTTATTAGTCAATACAAAATGCGCGCATTGCAACCAAAATTGCAAGCAATCAAAGAGCGCGGTCTTGATAAGCAAGCAGAGGCAAAAGAAACGATGGAATTATATAAAACGGAAAAAATGAATCCTTTTTCTGGGTGTCTATTCCTTCTTGTACAGCTCCCTATTTTATTTGGACTATACTATGTACTTCGCAGTGGTATAAACCAACCAGAGCATTTGTATTCTTTTTTAAGTACCAATAACCTCCATAATATGCTTTTTGGTATTCTTGATATAACCAAACCATTCCTTCCATTTGCTATTCTTGCTGGTCTTACTCAAGGTATTCAAGCATTTCTCGTACCACAGCAACAAACAAATAGTTCTGATGTAAGTTTCCAAGGTCAATTGGCAAAAAGTATGAGTATGCAGACTCGCTACATACTCCCTCTTATTATTATCCTTATTGCAAGTAAGCTCGCTGCGGCAGTAGCAATATACTGGGTAGTAACAAATACATTCTCTATATTCCAAGAGCTTTATTTTAGAAAGAAATTTACTTCAAAAGTAGAAGTACTTTAATTCTATATATTCAACCTCCAAAGAGTGCTATCGTTTTTATTTATAAAATAAAGCTGATTATGCATTTCGTCATATTGCAAATTTGTCGCATCAAAATCTACCCCGCCATCATATAATATACTTAGCATATTAAGCCCAGGAGAAATACGAATTATCTTATCACTAAAATGTGTTATACCTGCATACCACGTATCGGGATAATTTCCTGTTGGAGGATTTTGCATAGTTGCACATATAAGAGCATCTTGCGATGTCCATACACATTTTTCAGGAAGAGTAGTAATAGCGAGCGTAGTAATAGTACCATCTGAAGTTTTATACAATTTTGTAGAAAAACTACCTTGTGTAGACTCAGAATACAATATATAAGAACCACTAGGACTTAATGATGCAGTAAGACCGTTAATATTACCTAATATTTTTTTCAAACGAGCATCTGTTAATAGAATACTATAGAAAAATCCTTCTACCGCCCCAGCAGCACGAGTTTGCACACTTACTGTATTTTGAGAATTCCAAGAAATAAGCCAATCATGAAATGGATTATTCATTATTTCTTTTCTTCCTTTATTACTAGTATCAGAAATAGTAAGCGCGGTCCCACCTGTCGTATTGGGTGCAAGCTGTGCGAGATACCCTTGATCTGGACTTACTGCAAGACTTTTTATATTATCAGCCAAGAAAAATCCTGCGAGTTGTGTACGACTACCATCAAGATTTGGGTCTGGGATAGGCACACCAAATGTTGCCACAGTTTTTTGATCATCTCGAAGAAATCGTAAAAACACCTTTTTACCTTGATCAGAAAAAAGTGCCTCATAAATATTTGGTATATAAATATTGGTTATTTGTGTTGCTACTCCGCCATTTGCAATTTCATATACATACCCACTCTTTCTATCTACATATCGAATATAGTTATTAGTAGAAAAATCACTTGTCGCAGGAGAAGTTGTTTGAGGTTGTGGCGTAGGTGTAACTGGTGCAGGATTTGCTATAGATGCTGGTTGCTGTACAACAACAGTCTTTGTTGTTTTTTTACCAGTTTTTTTATTAATAGTTACAATAGTTTTTGTAATAGGCTTTGTTGTAACACTTGATGGAGTACTTACCGCTGCTGTAGTAAGGATTTTTTGTTGATTCATCACAGTATACCCAGCAACCGGCACAGGTACTATTTGTTCTAGTTTTTGCACAACCTTTACTGCAGTGCTACTACCATCACTATTTGTAGCACCAGGCAATACAATAGCCCCATCACTACCACTACCCCCTATATTTATTTTTCCAACCAAAGGAAACGATATCTGACTTACTACTTGAGGAATAGTCTGTCCTGTTTTATACACACTAAAATACCACCAAATACCAAATGCAGTACCAAGCGCTATGAGTATAAAAAGTATTTTACGCATGAGAATAGTATACTACAAACTAACTTCCAATTCTTTTAATATAAGTAATCTTATCTTTATAAGACTCTACTGTTCGGGTACCAAAACCACCAGCAACAGGATGCCCGCCTCCACCATGAGATTCTGCCAGTTGCCCATTTCCTATATATATAAGCACATGTCCAAAACCCTTACCTACAGCTTTCCAGCCAACAATATCACCAGGATTAAGTGTTTTACCATTTATTGCTGTATTTGTTATTCTTGAAGAATATGTTGTTTCTCCCCCATTAAAAATAGAATCTGTTCCTCCGTTAATAAAATCTGTTCCAGCTTTATATCCAGCACAATCCAAAACAGTAGTAACAAAACCTGAACAATCTAAGTGGGAAGTTCCGTCAGATTGTACTGATGGATCCTTACCTTTACATATACTATTACCACTACCACAAGAATTACTTAAATCAATATCATATGTTATTTTTCCTTGCCAACTCATAGCTATTTTATTTATATTGGAAGATTTACCTGATTTAAGACAAAACACACCGTTTGGTAGAGACCCAGAGGCTGTAAACTTTGTAGGTGCATTAGTATCACTATCCTGCTTAGTTATAAGTAATTGATCAATTCCTATAGTATTAGAAACCAGTGTTGGGTTTATAGTATTCAAAACAACGTACGCACTAAGTGCTATAAGAAGTCCTATACCCTTGTCCATCAAGGTACCCTTTACAGAAGCCTTAACTCCAGCAACATCAGTAAGCATATACTTGAATCCATCAGACATTATACTTATCACCAAAATAACAACAGCAATACCAATAGCGTATTTAATAATAGTATTTAATAAATCACTAAAACTACATATAGCATTAGCGTTTATTTTTTTTGCCAATGTACAAGACAAAGACCCAGGATCGGCAACAATAATAGTAGGGGTAAGGTCGTTTATACTGGTACCTTTTACAGAAGAAAGAAGACCATACGCATTTTCCTCAAGATCCTTTGCTTGTGCTTTAATATTATTTCCAAAAACAGAGTTTGCCTGGGTTATATTTTTAGGATCATCATATACCCATGGTCCATTATTTAATTTATATGCTTGTCGAAGGTAATATATAGAACCCGGGTTTGCAAATATACCAGGAAGAATACAAGAAAAACTTCCATCGCTATGTAAACAATTTGTTGCAGGAAATATAGGAACAGCCCCTTTATATGCTGCATCATACTGAGTTTTATCTGTTGTTGCTTGTATTGCAAATTCATATCCAGTTATTCCGTTTGGCAAATTAAGCCCTCCTGTCGCTAATGCGTTTCCATTCGCATCAGCAACGCCTATAGTAAGACTACGAAACTCTACGGGTATCAAGGAATCATATTTAATATTTTGTAAAAAAGGTTTGCCTGCATTTTGCAAATCAATACTGGTTAAATCTGGAAACTTATAGACATATAAATAAACAAGAGGCGACGATCCGATCTTTGTATCCAAAACTACATCAAAATCTGTTTTAGGCAAAGGGTTTGATATTTTATATAAAGCATTATTTCCATAAGTAATATCACTTACACTAAATTGAGATAATAATTTAGTTGTAAATATAACTCTATATGCAGCATTAGGGTTTGTAGAAGTAGGAAGTGGTCCCTGTGAAAGATCAGGGCACCCTTTGACAGAAATAGTGGTTCTATCTGTTTGAGCAATAGGTACTGCCGTTAAAGAACAATTTGCAAATGCATTACTACCTAAAAAAAGTGTTGTAAGAAATATAAACGTGTAAAAATATTTTTTCATATATTAAAAATTAATCTGCGTATTTAATGTTGCCGACTGCCAATCACTATGTGTTGATTGCATACTACTTGAAAGCTGTACAGAACCACTATCAGAAGGTTTCAAGATAGGTATTTCAAAATTATTGATAGCTGTTGGAGTTTGGTCGCCAAGCTGAAATGCAATAGCGAGATCTGATAATACATTTTTTGGTATTGAGAAAAAGTACGGCTCAACACGAAGTGTGGTACCTGCATATTTCAAATCAAATGAATCTGTATAGCCATTATTATAATCAACAAACCCGTCTCGTTTTTCATATGCAACAAGCGCAGGGGTTATTGGTGTAATATCTGCAGTAGCTGAAGCATCAGAAATATTGCCTCCAGTGTGTAATGTGACCGCAAGTGACTCTGTATTATTAAGAATATTATGAGTAAATGTCATACTATTTTTATTTACTCCAGAAAAACTACTTAATGATGCCCCATTACGAGACCAAGTAAATGTTGTAGTTTTTGGTGTAAAAATACTTGATATAACAACCGCCCTAATCCCCCCTTCATTACTAGGAAGCGCTTTTCCTTTATAAAAAGGTGGTGCATATGAATCTGTAGATTCCCACAAAATATCTACTCGTGAGTCAGTGGTCGCATCTTGCGCATAACTTACAAAAGGAGACAGTATGAGAAGAAAAAATACAAGTATAGAAACTTTTTTCATATCATCAGTATACCATATACAAATACCAAGGCGATATCTAGCCTTGGTATTATATCTTTCTTTGCTCTCTAAATTCTGCTTTTGCTTTTTTGATTGCAAGTACTTGTGATGGATCTGAAGTAATAATCTGGTCTTCGGTATATGAAGAAATGATTTTTATTGCCACATGTTTCAACCCTGCAAAGAATATCCCCTCCCCAACACCTGATTCAAGCAACAAATATCGCTCTTCATCAGTCAAATTAAAGGTTTTTTGCAATACATCCATAGAGCTTGGAGATTGTTTGAGCAAAAGCTGAATCGATGAGTTGGTCACAATCGGTACCCCGTATGGTGATTTCATAAAGTCTCCTACGTCTTGGGTAATAGTACAAAGTCCAAGATAGTATTTTCTTCCTCGCTTTGCAATACTGTACAAGAATGATGCAGTATCATCACTTTTCATCATCCACCATGCCTCATCCACAATAAGGAGTCTTTTTTTGATTTGGCGACGTACCGCATTCCAAATAAAGTGCGTTACGATATACATAGCGGCCGGCTTGAGATCATCTTCCATATCTCGTACAGAAAATACAATAAACTTTTTATTTATATCTACATTTGAAGGTTGGTTGATGAAGTTTGACCATGATCCTTTAGTATACTTGGTCAATCGAGTAAGAATAGACTCACTCCCCTCCATACCAGAAAGTACCATTTCAAAATCAGAAAGCAACGGTGGCTCAACACTCGCAAAATCTGAATTAGGGGTAATATCTTTCAATGCATATGTTTCTGTAATAGCACGGTCTACAATAGAATCCTCTTCTGGAGTAAGCCCTCCAAGCATAATACGAAACAACCCAACCAGGTTGATAATATTTGAACGCAATACGTCTTCTGGAGATTCATCTTCACGAGGGACAGGGAGGTCAAATGGATTGATATGATGATCTGAAGAAAGAGAGATATTGAAATATCTTCCTCCTACTGCTTCTGCAAGATATTCATACTCTCGCTCTGGGTCAATAACAATAACCTCTGTTTCAAACATGAGCGTGCGAATAATTTCAAGCTTTGTTGCATATGATTTACCAGATCCAGATTTTGCAAAAATAATTGAGTTATAGTTTTCAAGAGAAAATCTATCAAAAATAACCAAACTAGAGTTGTGACGATTTACTCCATACAAAATCCCTTTATCATCAGTAAGATCAAAAGATACAAATGGAAAAATACTTGAAAGTGGTTCTGAGTTGAGCTTTTGGGTGACATTGAGTGCGTCTTTTGCAAATGGCGATACAGTACGGAAACCGTCTTCTTGTTGAAAAAGTGCTGGTTTTATATAGATCATGCGAGATTCAAGGATAGACTTGATCTCATTTTCAGATCTAAAAAGCTCTGTATCATTATCTGCATATACAGTAATGTATAAACCTACATCAAACATCTTTTCCTGTGCTTGGGTAAGGTTGTCGCGAAGTTCTTCGAGATCTTCTGCGGCAGTATCAAGTACTGGATCACGTACAAGACCTTTGTTCTGACGCTCCATAATCTGACTTTCTACTTCAGCAATTTTTTTCTGAAAGTGTTTCAAAAGTTCAGTGGTTGGAATCGGGTTTATATAAATAGCAACATCAAAAATTTTGTCGAGGTTGATAATAGGAGTAAACCAATTATCAGAGAGATATCGAGGATATGAGAGGACAAAAAACGTACGTGCAATTTTATCCCCCAAGTGTATCCACTTTGGAGTAATCTCAAGTGCTTCAGGAGCAATAAGATCTTGCAGCTCAAGAGTTGCAGAAGAGTATAAATCGGTCGGCAAAATAGGTAATTGTTTACCTGTTGTTTGTTTTTGTTCACCACCAAAAATTCCCATGATATAAGTATAGCATATGAATATGACGAGATGATATTATTGTGTCGGCATTTTTACATTACTACTTCCTTCTCCTGGATTAAATGTTTTATACAAAAGTTCTATAAGTTCTTCTGTACCAAGACTTGCAGTACGGACTCCGAGTCTTCCTAAGCCTTGCTCTACAACAGAAACGCGTTGCTCGAGCTGTGTGCGTTGTTCTTCAAAATCTTTGAGCATTTGTGTTTGTGTATTATTACTACCAAACAATCCAGTAATTTTCCCCATGAAACCACTATTAGTACTGGCAAGTGGTGGAACATACGGTACCACTACATAAAATGATTTGCGCATAATATTCACATTTTCATTAAAAGAACGAATAAATTCAATATACTCACGTGTTTGTGTTTGCAAAAGTGGTTCTTCCTGTTCTTTGAGTCTTGCATCAAGTAATAACAGATATGGGCGTATGTCGTATCGACGAGATTGGATCAAAATTTGTATTGGAAAATCAAGTCCATTGAGGAACCCTTGAAATTGCATCAGTACAGACTTTTGCTCTTCATACGATTTGAGGCTGAGGTTGATAGAAGAAACAAGCACTGCTTTACAGAGCGAGTCGTCTTTGAGCACAATAACACCGTCTCGAACTTCTTTGACGGGTACAAACTCTTGAGTTGGTGATGATTTTACTGCCATATTATTTTCTCGTATCTATTATATCAAGACTTCGTGATAATGTTTTGAGTTTATCCTCTGTAAGTGATGGACGAAGTACTCGATCAGTCTTGGGTGCAAGCGCACGATCAGTTCTCGTATCCACAGGAGCTTGCTGTTGTGCACCTTGCTGCGCAAATCGATTAACATTTTGTTTTTGGTGTAAATACATATTTTGATTTACCATTGCCATATCTCCCTGTACTGGCGTATTGTCGCGAGCTGTATCTATCCCCCACGATTCAGGAGTTTGTGCTATTGCGGCTTTCTTTTTTTGCCAAATATATAATCGTGATCGAAAATAATATTTTACAAATGATTCTACAAAGTTTATAAATGGCTTGTCGTTATATTTATAAAACGCAAGCGCCGCACCAAACCCTCCAAACGCTAAACCAAATACTGCAGAAAAAGGAAATGGTAATAATTTAAAACAAAGATATAATCCTCCTGTCCCACCAGCAAGATACGCAAACTGTTTAAAAGTAAACGGTCCAAAAATTTTATCTTCAATGTCAATAAATTGTGGGACTTTGAATTGCATATATACAATCATACCGCACTTATATAGTAATGACTATACTACAAAGGCATTTCGCGGTATGGATCTGTTGATTTTGTTGGCGCACCAGGATTTTGCATTGGTTTATTTTGAGATCCAGGGATAAACTTTTGTGCAACAGAGGCAATAGGAGCAACAACACTTGGTTTTTGCATTTTTGCCTGAATAGAAGCAAACAATTGCCCCATCTCTTGATTTTCAGGAGAAGATACTGTTTCAATATTATTAACACCTATTTCATCTTTTTCTTCCTCCAGACTATTGGTAATCTCTGAAATAGTTGGATCTATTATGAATTCCTGTATATACCCAAGAAATATATCTTTATTTTCTTCAGATAACCCCAGAGAATCAATAGTATTTTCAAATTCTTCTTTTGTAGAAAAATGAATAAGAAAATCAAATAATGCATTACGCGCAGTAGTAACTTGTTCACTAGTAAATCCTATTTTCTTTTCGATAGTATCAAGTATATTTTTGTATGCATCGCTAAACAAAAACTCGCGAACCTCTACAGGAGTCATATCGAGTTTTTCCTCGTATAGATTCATATATTCTTCATTTGGATTATATTCGGTATCCATATATTATTTACCCCCCTCTTTAGCCTTATCTTGTATTTTTTTCTCAAGAGCTTCTCTTTTATCCCAAATATTTTTTAAATCATTATGCTTATCTTCTGCAGCCTTCTTTGCTATTGAAGCATTAGCAAAAGCTTCTTTATCTGATTCTGCTGGACTATCTATATTCATAAACACTTTTTCTGCTTTTTTATGTTCAGCATTAGCAACTTGAACATCAGAATATGCTTTTGCAACGATTTTTTCAAAATCATCCTTTTTCTCCTTATCTTTGTCTTTATACTTTTCATTATACTCTTCATCAGGCACGTCCTCACCAACAAGGGTCTTTTTAACCTTTTCGTCTAATTTTCGTAATTGCGCCTCAAGACTATTCTTACCTTTATTCTTACCATAATCTCTAGTATATGAATCAGCAGCTTTTTTCATAGCATCTGTTTCAGCAGGAGCAAGATATTTTGACCATGTTCGCTTTTCTCCATCTGGTTTAAAGTATAGAGAATTTTGCTTCATATCTTCTGCATAGTCATTCTTCATTGCAGCAGAAAAATCTTTAACACTGCCAATTTTTCCATATTTTTCAACATCATCTTTTTGTTTCTTTTCAAACAATGTCTTAACTTTATCTTTAAAGATTTTTTCTTCTTCATCACTGAGAGACTGCTTACCACCCTTGATTTTTAGTGTGTTAGCATCAATTCTACTTGCCTGTACTTTGTTTTGCTCTTTTATAGTAGACACCAATTCACTCAACTTAGTGTTATGTGTTTCCAAAAGTTGCATTTTTTGTGCTTTTTCCTCTTTTGAATACAAACCAGCATTAAGCCCTGTTTTAATTTCTTTTATAGCAGCCTCAGCTTGCTTTTTCTGATCTGTAGCATTTTTCTTTGTGGCTTCAGCTGTTTTATATTGCTCATCTTGCTCTTTAGTAAATGCAGCAATAGCTTCTTTTTCAGCTTTTCTTCCTTGATGTTTTTCCCAAGCCATTTTTGCACCAACATCATCAAGATAATCAAATGTGCTAGATTTTTCAATCTTTTCTTTATTTTGTTTTTCTTTACGCTCTTTCATTCCTTTGAAGCCACCTTCAAAATCTTTTTTACCAAAACCAACCTTTTCAGCAAATTTATCATTATAATTCATACCAACAGACCCCCCCACCTTACTAAGACCTGACATAATAGTGCTATTATTTCTAAAATCAAAACTAGCTGTCTGTGATTTATTAAGCGCATTATTTGCCTTTCTTGCAAAATAGTTATTATCAGCATTTGAGCTTGCCCATTGCCCTAGTCTTGACTTACCAATAGACCTTCCTGCTACACCACTCAATCTTGAACCCGCAGCTGCAATACCAGACGCCGCACCCATAGTACCCACAGTAAGCGCTGCTCCACCAACAAAACCTGCAGCCTTTGACATCATAGCCTGTGCTTGTTTTCCAAAATCACCAGCAAAAGAAGTAATAATTACTTTCCCTTTATCCAAAAGACCCTTTACAATAAGCAATGGTATTGCTATCCAAAGGACTGTATATGTAAATGTATGGTTTGTGCCATCAAGGTGTGATGTATAAAACGGTGTCTGCATTATCTTTATCACCAGATAAAAATATATAACAGTAACTGGAGCAAGGATAGCATAATTCATCAATTCACCAAGCCATTTTGTCCAATGCAAAGAATCAAGTTTTGATAAGAATGGTATCTCTCGAGACATAAATGCAACCGGAGAAAATATCATAGCAACATATAACCCAATCACACGACCAATAAATATAAATCCTATACTCCAAAAAATAAGCCCTGTACCAAATGCAATAAAGGTACAAATAAGCACCACAAGAGTAAAGTAGCCCGCATATTCTTCTGGAGAATCCTTTTTAATTTGTGATAAATCTTTTGCTGTACCAAATGTAGCAGCACCACCATTTGTTTGAGCACTCACCTGATCTTTTGTAGCTTGTGCTTTTGATGCCTCATCTGTGCCAGATAATGCATTATTAAATACTCGTTGCGGATCAAAGCTTTGTACAACAATAGCAGAGACCCCTTTATATCCAGAATCACTATTACCATTATTTGCAGCACCACTAGACCCGACAGTACCTGCGTTATTACCCTGTACGCTAATTTGTGCGTAAAATACTCGCGCAACAATATTTGAAATATCTATAACACCACGAGTAAGAAGCAAGCTAAAGTTTATTAAAATAGCATTAACAATAATTGCAGAAACAAGCTTCTTCAAATCTTTACCGCCAAAAATAGTAGATAATCCTGCATATATCAAAAGAATAATAAAGAATATATTTGCAATATCTCGCACTGTCGTCCATGCACTCGCTACAAATGGTTGTAAATATGCAGTAGAACTAATTGAATACCCTAAAAAGAAGTCAAAAATATTCCCCATTAAATATGCAAAAAATGCAGCCCCTCTAAAAAGTACATAGTAGAAAAAGAGTGCAATACAACCCATGAATGTACCACTACTCATCCAGGTAAGACCACAAGAAGGCAATACATCATTACCACTAGCGGCAACACTAGCACCAGCAGCAGCTACTGCTTGTGTCATATCTGTAGCATTTTGATCAATGGCAGCCTGAGCGTTTGTAGTAGGAATAGTATATGGAATTGGTTTACCAATTCTATAATAATACCCCTCAACAACCTTTGTGGTTTTTGTGTTTGACCATGAGGCACATTTTATTCCTGCTGTAGGACTTGCACTATTCCATAATTTTTTAACATCCTTTGGGTTATTTTTTGCATCAGTATCATCAGAAACAACAATACTATAAGTACCTTGTTTATATGTATACACCGAGGGGTCTTGCTCTGGACAATACCAAAGACCCATATACACCTGCTGACCAGGAGCCAAGTGTCCTGTTTGAACAATTGTTTTTACTGTTTCTGATTGATTGGTCGCATTACTATCATTTTTGGGTTTTCCATTTGAATCAGTTGAGTTATCGGTAAAATATTTATAAAAACTAGATGTTGGCATTTTTTGCGCAATAAGCGCATCATCAGCACTACTTGTAGAATGTTCTTGAGGCAATATTATAGGTTGCCCAAAAATATTACCATTAGTATCTTCTAGTGTTGCAACAAAAGATGCTGTATCTTTACTTGGTCCATAATAACTAAAATCTGCATTACCATCAGAAAATACATGTCTCCAACCATTTTTTATATCTGTCCATTTATTAGTAAAAATCAAATTTGCCTGTATAGTAAGCTCGCTTGCACCAATAGTAGTATCTTTTGAATCAAATTTATTTGGATCAGCTGGTGGTTTAAAATCAGTAGAAACCACACTCATACTTTTTATACCAGAATTCACATTATCAAAAAGATCAGAACCATATCCAGTTAGAGTAGGGCCACCAGCAGGCCAATTACCCGCAAATGCAGTACTAGCAGGTACTACAATACCTATAATAAAAATACTTAGGAGAACGGAAGTAATTATTTTTTTCCAAGCAAATGCTTTTTTCACATCAATAGTATATCACTTTGTTGCTATAAAAAACTAGTGCTACCAGATGTGTAATTTAAGATTATCTTCGATACCATTATATTGAGCAAAACTTCCATCTATATTATATGTCGGAGCACCTTGTGTACCATTTGTAAGGAAACCACCAGTATTTGTAGCACCTCCAGAAGAATTTTTCTTATCGAGCTTTGAATCACTCCAAAATGGCGTAGGAAGGTGTACTGCATAATATCCAGTAAAACTAGACTCGACGCTTTCACAATAATTTCTAAGTTCTTTTATTTTTGCAAGCTCAAGCGCCATACCGTCATATATAGATTGTTCATCTGCTACATTATCATCAGAATATAGTTGTTGATACAATGCACCAAAACGAGTATTTAATACCGCAAGTTGTGCTTGCTCAGCAGCAGTAAAAGGAATATTCAAATCAACATCACTACAGGTAAGATTATTTGCATTTACTATATTATTATTTATTGTCCAAGAAGTATTATTATTGTCTGATATATCTCCAGAGTCACCCGATTGTGTATTCACTGTACTAGTAGAAGATGTAAAAATAGACACGAGTGGATTAAACCCATTAGAACTTGTAGTACTATTCTGTGTTGCGCTCGGATTTGTAAACAAAGAAGAGAGTAATGTATTACCAGAACCATCCTGTGCTGGCTTTTTATCTCCAAGACCAAGAAACTCTCTAAAACTCGCTTGATGTCCAAGGCTTTTTTGTAATTGCGCATTACGATACGCAACAAAAGCAAACCCTCCTATGACGATAATTATAACCAATATAGTGATGAATAATTTTTTGTTTTGCATATACTAATCAGCACAGAGTGCTACGCTTGATGTTTGTAATGATCTATATTTTAAATTAGGATCCAATGTTTCTGCGATAGTACTTCCTCCTCCGTAATTTCTCAAAAGAGTACCTGCTTGTATTTGCGCATATGGTCCTGGGTCAGGGAATTGATATACAGAGCTGTCGTGTGGAGGGCTAAATGTAGTACCCAACAAAGATGATTTTGAAGGATTAATATCTTTTGTATAGAACCCTTCGAAAGGAACACTTACTGTATTGATTGATATTCTTCGAGGTTTTCCTGTTGTTGTATCAATATCATTATTATCAGAAATAGTAATAACATATCGCACGTTTTTTGGAATATATTCTTCTATTGAGTGAGTACATACATTATCTGTTTCACCTATATGTGTCTTACTATTATTACCACGACCAGAATCTTGAGAATATTCATCACATTTTCTATATGTTTCAAATAATGAAGTAAGACTAGTGTCAGTTATAGTTGGTATCGTAGTAACATCTTTATCATACAACCCGATAATATTAGGATCTTTTCCTCCTGAATCTATATCAATAGTAGTATCAGGATAATTAAAATTCCACCCATCGGTCAAATAACTAAGCCAAGTCAAACCACCAGCACTCATTACCTGAGTTCCACAACTTCCACTTGGATCAACATTAGGATTACAACTAGGGTTACATGATGGATCATTATTTAAATATGCAGTATCTTGTGTGCTTGGATCTGTCCCCCAAGAAAAACTTGTCATACATGCTCGTGGTGCACAATTTGGATCATAATTTGGATCTGATGGGCCAGCACAAATAGTAGTACCAGAAACATTAGTAATATCTCCTCCACTAGTGAATGTATTTGAAGATGAAGCATCAGGAAGCCATGGCATATCTATATAGTTTGTAATACCCGATACGTGCAACATAGATAATGCAGCAGCACTACCAGGATTGACAATAGCATTCATTAAATAAATATTACTTTGGAAGATAGTATCAATAGTTTGTCCACTTATATATAATGCATCTCCGTATCTAGGTCTTGAAGCTTTAGCGGCAACATTTGAACCTTCTAGTTTTATTTGAGGATCTTTATATACCGCAAGAGGGAATCCTCCATAGGGTGCTAGTTCAGCAGCCTGATCTGCTCTATAATAATCAGCATATACCTGCCTATCTACATGTACATGATAATTCCCTGCAGCAACAGTCTTTATTGGTGTTAATGTAATAGAGGTAGTTGGTTGCACACTTTTTGCCAAAAGATTTGGCCCCATAAGACAACTTACCGCATTAGATTTTGCGATAAAACCAATTTTTGATACAGGTTTTACTGTTGGCGGGGTACATGTTGCATTAGCTATACCACCGGCAGTATTACAAAGATTTTGATAAAAATCATATTGTGCAAATTGTGATTGGATTACCGTAGAATCACTGTTTGCATCAGACTCTTGAGCAGGGGCTCCAGCTGTTGAAAGATTGATAGCATAATTTTGATCAAGGCAACTTTGATTTACGGTAATACCTTGTGCTGCCTGTGTTGCAATATGACGAGCACGTGCAACTTTTACAATAGCAAGTACTTGATTATAAATATCTTGCATTTGCGCTGCGGTAGATTCCGCCTTATCTATTTCAGTACCATAGGCGTCAGCATTTGCTTGGAGCTGATTGTTGTATTCAATCAAATTAAAAGATTCATTATACATATCACGAACTTGTCCACGAACAAATTCCGGAGAATTATTCTTATTTGGATCAGTAAGTACATATTGATCCATAAGTGTATCGAGACCATATCGAGTATTTATTTCATTGGTATATGAAGAAAACCATTGCTCAAATGCATCCGCAACATCAGATCCAGGGGTAGGGCTTGCCTCTGTTTTTGTTACTGTATGAGAACAGCTAGTGTTAAATTGCCCAGCAGATCCTAAAATACCGCCAACAGATGAACCTGTTGAACCTCCAATATACCCCCCTGCAAGCGAACCGACAGCACTTGTTAATGCTCCACTATTGAGCAAACTAGAACCAATATTACATGCAATATCCAAAAATCCCTCATTGTTTGGCTCTTGTACTTGGTATGTGTATGGAGGGTGAATAGGATATATATTAAAAACCTGATTTCTATAAGGAATTACACTATTTGTAACAGGGTCTTGAAAACCATATCTATCTGTAGCAAATGATTCATTTGTATAATTAGGTGCTGGGCCAGGTCCTTGATATCCAGAACCAGAAGATAATGCTTTATTAAAATTATCATTACTATCTCCTGCATATACAGACCATGAAGGATTTGGTCCAGGGAGACAATAATCAAGTGCTCCAAGATTTGCAACCATTTTTTTGTTTGCGTTAATAGAATCACTTGCTTTATTTATATAGTCATACTGTGTTTTAAGAATTGCGGCAAGTTGTGTCGTATGTGAAATATCAAAATTAGCTCCTACATCTGCACCGTTAGCATAACTAATTTCTGCAGTTGCTGTATCTACACCATCAGTAGCTAAAGGTAAGCTATTACTAAACGGACTTGGAGACCATTTATTCGGTGTTGTAGGTGGATTGTACGGATAATCCTGACTTCCTTCTCCATAATGAGCAAGTCCTTTATTGAGCCAATCATTAAGCTTTGCATCTACAATCCCCGCAATAACATCACTTATTTTATTTGCTGTCTCGAGTTGATGAATTTGTGTAGTAGTAATAGCGTTTGCCTGATTTGCAATAGCATCTCCAGGAGTAACTACACGAAATTGTGTGCATACTTTTTCTCCATTTTCATCTGTTTGATTACTATATTTTGCACACACTTTTTGACTAAAATACCCATGTCCTTGATTGAGTTCATTTTGTGCATTATTTTTTTGATTACTATAATCACGATTAATATAGTCTATAGTACTGAGGTATTGCCCCATAGCATTTCCTTGGTTGTAAGTACTATTGAGCCATCCAGTCCACCCACCAGTCATTATATTATTAGCATCTTTATTATACGTTTTACCAAACTGAGTATTTGAAAGATTACTCAAAAAATGAGGTGTCTTACCTGTTATCTCACTAGTAATAAGATTGTTTACTTGTTGATTAACAGCATTATTTAAAGTGGGATCATTACTACTTACTGTAAGGTTTGCAGGTTTTAAGTATTTATACAAAATACTATGATACATATTTTGAAAATATGATGACTGATCAGTAACATAAAATGGCGATCCTGCCATACCCGTATTTATATAACCCAATACAATACTAGACATTTTCGCTAATGATTTTCGAAGAGTATATTTTGCTAGAGCATCTGTACAAGTCTCACGCTTGTCTTGATTTGCAGCAGTGGTCTTGGCAATATCAACAGCAGCCTTACCGTTACTATTTATAGCATCTACTATATTTGTTTCAGAAACAATCACAGGTTGTTGTATACTCGACCCTGTACTTTTTACCGAAGCATCTTTTTCATTTGATGCTTTTTTAAAAGCATCAGCTTGTAATCTATTTTTACAAGAGGTACCACAAAAAAGTCCTCCATGTGCAACAGGAATAACAACACCCGCACCTGCTATATATTGATTAGTAACACCTCCAAAAAGCGCACTACTTGCCTTAGAGACTTCTTTATTTGCAAATGCAGTAACACTACCAACCCCTTGAGTAATCCAATCATCAGAAGATTTACCTCCAGCAACCTGACAATTAAGCAAAGCCCCTGTCATACCAGTAACATTTATATTTGATCCTTGAAAAGACTGTGCATAAGTTTGAGAAATAGGTAAAAATAAAACACATCCTAGAAAAATGGTGAGTATTGTTTTTTTGCCAAAAAAATATTTCATACTATTGTTGTAGTGTATCATATTTTGCTATAGCTTGGTTAAGGTTATCCATAGCAGTATTCAAAAGAGTAGTAGCATTACTATATTCTCCTATAGCAGTTGCACCAAGCAGGTCATCATTTTTTATATTTGCAGCAGCAACAAGTGTATCTCCAATAGTTTTTATACCGTTTACATAATCAAGATGCTCTCTCGCAATAGATATTGGAACCTTTATTTGTATAAGTTTTTGAGCAATTACTTGATACTCTTTGCCATTTTGCGCAACACTATCGAGCTTACTATAATCATTATTTTGTACTGCATCAGACAAGATAGTCGTTTCGTCTTGGTCAAAATGTACTTTTGCTATAACTTTTTGAAAATTTATCGCATAACTATGTATATTATTTATAGTAGAAGGCAATAATATTACATCATTTATTGTATATAATTTCTTTTGTACAGGTTTAACAATATTTTGCACGAGCGGTGTAGTTACATCTTGTAATGTACCAGCATCAACATTACCGACTTGGTCCAAGATACTGGTCGTAGTGTAAATACCATATGCGAGTTTGTCTGTACCAGAGGCGGTAGAAAGATCGGTACCACCCGCAGCTTTATTTTCAGCCCTTTTTTGCATTACAATATCCCTATTTGATATACCATTCGTAACAGCAACAGTAGGATCAAGCCCCCAGAGACGCTCTTCCCAATCTGGAATACCGTTATTATTACTATCTATTGCAATAATATCACCAAATGTTTGTTCTTTTTGGGTAGAAAGAACTTTAGGTCTATAGCTAAAGATTTTTTGTAAAATACCTGTTTGCACAACAATAATAACTAACAAAATACTACCTGCAACAATAGCAACTCGCTTAAACTGTTTTGAAGGTTTTGGTATATTAGAAAACTGTTTCATAGGGTTTTAAAATCATATTGATTTTACAATACCTTTCCATTGTATCAATGAAAGTGTCTCAGGGCGAGCTTTTATATCCACACCAATAGAAACAAGTACATCCTCAACAGCTTTTTTTGAACCAAACATTTCAGAGAGACTAGTACTTATCTGTTTTCGTTTTGTGCCAAACGCCTTTTTAACTATAGAAAAAAAGGTTTTTTCATCTACATCAGCAAAAAAATCTCTTGAAATACTTGAAATACATAAAATAGCTGAATCAACCTTTGGTGGTGGGACAAACGCACCTTTTGGTACTTTTGATATAATTTTTGGTTTCCCATATACACTCACTGCAATAGATAAAATACTTTCTTTATCCGTGTCACGAGACACGATACGTTCTGCAACCTCTTTCTGCATCAAAAGTACCATTATTTCAGGTTGAAAATGTGCACTAAGGAACTGCTCTATAATAGCCCCTGTTATATAGTATGGAATATTTGCTACTAATTTGTATTTTTTGCCGTATGTTTTAAGTGTTTCTGGATCAAAACGCAAAATATCCCCTGATATAATAGAAAGTGTTTTGTTTTGTAGCTCTTTTTCAAATTTTTCTTCCAAAAGCCCTATAAGACTATTATCTTTTTCAATAGCAACAACGTGCGCACCAGTAGCAAGAAGTGCTTCAGTAAGTACCCCTTTTCCCGGACCAATTTCAACAATAATATCACCAGGTGATACTTGCGCAGACTCAACCATTTCACGAAGTGCTTTAGGGCTATTGAGCCAATGCTGTCCTAAACTTTTTTTGGGAGCTATATACATATATATGTATGTTATCGAGAACCATAATAATTAACAGTATCTTGTATTGTTACAGTTGCAGTATTTGGTGGATACCCTTGATAAATACAAGTATATTGTGAAGACTGTTTTTTATAAATACCAAGTATTTGTTGACCAACATGTAATTTAGAATTTAAACGAGTACCTGGAGGAACAGCAAGATCTATCAATCCCCCGCTCACTAATTTAACTCGAATAGTATGTCCTGGTACAGTACATTTATAATTACTACTTTCTTGCTGTTCAATAGCTTGTGCCTTCATTGCCATCACTCTACCACCAAAAGATATACCTCCACCTCCTGCATACACTGGATACGCAAAAAAACTTATCGCAAAAATAGAGATACTAAATGCAGACACACTCAAGAGATACTTCATATTCATATATATGAGTATACCACAGACATTTTAGAGATAGACTACTGTACCAAATCCAGCTTCACCAGCACGAGTTTCTCGATAACAAAGTTCTTCTGGAATATCGAGCAAAAATTCACTAGGCAATCGTACATCGCGCATACCAAAAATAGTGCGCATTGATGCATAGGTGATAAAAAGTTTTTTGCGTGCACGAGTCACAGCAACATACATGAGTCGTCGTTCTTCTTCTGCGTCTGCACCTTGCTTGGTATCACGTTCATGAGGGAACAGTCCTTGTTCAAGTCCTGCGACAAATACTATATCAAACTCGAGACCTTTTGCTGCGTGTATCGTCATCAATTTTACTGCATGTGTTTGCTCTGTTTTATTTGCAGTATCCAAACTATCTTGATCAGATGCGAGTGTTGCATCTTCCAATAATTTTTCCAACGCTTCATTCGTTTCCAAATGTTCATATCGCAATGCAATCGTCACAAGCTCTTGTAAATTTTCTAAACGCTCAGTACCTTCGATACCCTCTGTTTTATACATCGCCTCGATACCACTTTTTTGTATTGCAAATTTTACTACTTCAGAAATACTATGTTCATGTGCATACTGTTCTATCGCATCAAGTACTTCAAAATATTTTTCTACAGAGATGCGCGCTTTACCAGTGAGACTCTCGACTCCTTCAGCAAATAATTTTGCAAGTGTCACTTTTCCAATTCCTCGTGCAGGAATATTTATACTTCGTGCAACATCATACAAACTATCTCTGTTGTACACCGCGCGCAAATATGAAAGTACTTCTTTAATTTCTTTTCTTTCAAAAAATCGAATACCCAAAAGTTGATACGAAACATTGTATGAAAGAAATGCTTCTTCAAGTGCGCGTGATTGGAAGTTGGTTCTAAACAACACTGCAATGTCGCTCGACTTTGTTCCACCATCTACAAGTTCTACGATTCGCTCTGCAATAAAATTTGCTTCGTCAGTTTCATCATATGCTGTGTAGAGAGAAATTTTTTCTCCGTCTATGTTGTTGGTAAAAAGTGCCTTAGGTTGACGGTAAGTATTTTTTTGAATAATTTCATTTGCTGCAGCGATGACTGTTTTTGTCGATCGATAATTTTCTTCAAGCAAAATTGTTGCCGCATCTTTGTAGTCTCTTTCGAACTCCAAAATATTTTTTATGTTTGCACCACGCCACGAATAAATAGACTGATCAGAGTCTCCCACAACACAAATATTTTTTCTTTCGCCAGCGAGAATACGCGCCATGTGGTACTGCACTTCGTTCGTATCTTGATACTCATCGACATGAATATACTGCCAGGTATTTTCGCACCACTGTCGAACACTCGCATCTGTTTGCAAAAGTTTCAAACTCTCAAGCAAGAGATCATCGAAGTCGAGCGCTTTTTGTGCGCGCTTTTTTTGTGAAAACAATCGCCACACATTTCCCGCAATACGATAACTTGGATTTGATTCACTTTGCAATTGCTCATAGGTGCGTGATGCATTTGCTGCAGTACTGATCACATTACGAATACGACGAGGGTCGTTTTGTTTTGGATCAAGCCCGAGCTCTTTGAGACACTCCTTCATAAGCGACATAGTGTCGTTATCATCGAGCACAGTGAAACGTTTTATACGAGTTTCATACACACCAAATTTTCTCAACAAAAAAACTCCGAGCGAGTGAAACGTTGCGACGAATGGCATATCACCCTCAGTATAAAAATCTGGTAGTGAGTTCAGAAGTGAGTGCACACGTTCGCGCATTTCTTTTGCAGCCTTATTTGTAAAGGTTACCGCAAGAATACTTCCTGGTCTCACCCCCTGTGTAACAAGATACCCGATTCTATGTGTAACAGTCTTTGTTTTCCCCGCACCAGCACCAGCAACAATCAAAAGCGGTCCTTCTGTAGTAAGTACCGCTTTCTTTTGCGCATCATTTAATCCATTCAATAAGCTATCCATACATATAGTATACACTACGACCATTACTATTGACTTTTTTTGTTTTTTATGAGACTATATAAAAAACATTTAGTATGAATTTTATGACATTAGTTGATTTCCCTATTGAACAGGGTACCACTATCCAACAACCATCAAAAGAGGTTGGAATAATATTTATAATTGCGTTTGCAACAGCACTCGTATATAGCATATACAGTGTTATAAAAAGCAGATTCAAAAAAAATAATATTGAGTAAAAAACAAACTCACGCGTCCGCAGAAAAATATTTTTCTGCGGACGCATTTTCTATTATTTGACTCACACTCAAAAATGTTTTCCAATCAAAAAGACCTCAAAATATCTGGTATGATTATTTTTGCAAACGTATGTTTACAAAACACACAAATAAATACTTTTCCAAAACAACCGGCACTATACTTTCTTTCGTACTTATATACAGTACGACCGGTATTCTTCTTGCAAAACAAATCACCTCTTTCAGACACACAAACACTTCGCAAGTAAAAAACGAGGAGGTGTCTTTGCCACAAGTTGGCCACATCACAAATGAAAATACTATCGAGCCACTCGCCGCAACAAACGACAAACCAAGTATCAGCACATATACTGTTGTGACTGGTGACACACTCGCAAGTGTTGCAAAAAAATTCGACATCTCAGTCAACACTATTTTGTGGGCAAACAATCTCTCTTCAAAATCTGCGCTCAAAGTAGGACAAAAACTTGTCATCCTCCCAGTGACCGGAATTACATATACAGTAAAAAAAGGTGACACACTCGGTAGTATTGCAAAAAAATTAAAAGCAGATCAATCAGAAATAATTTCTTTCAACGATCTCGGTGATGCAAAGTATATTAAGGTAGGAATGAAACTTGTGATCCCTGATGTAGAACCACAAATTCCAACAAAGACTCCAGAGAAAAAAGTAACAGAAAAAACACAACCTAAAAAATCAGAACCGAAAAAAAATGAGACTCCGAGTGTTACTACTCAACAAGCAACAACTCCTTCACAAACTACTACTCCAACACAAGAGCTCGATGCACCCGCAGCACCAGCACCAAGCACTACCCCACTCAAATCAACAACAGATTATTTTATTATGCCGATCCCTGGAAGCCACATCTCACAAGGACTTCACGGGTACAACTCTGTAGACTTTGGTGCACCAACAGGAACACCTGTACTCGCAGCTGCAGATGGTATTGTGATCGTTGCAAAAAACGATAATGGCTTTGGTGGCGGCTATGGTAACTACATCGTAATCTCTCACCCCAATGGTACACAGACTCTCTACGCCCATCTTTCAAAAGTAGAAGTTGGTGTTGAAGATACTGTAAAGCAAGGTGCTGAAATTGGTAAGTGTGGGAGAACAGGGCGCGCTACTGGTCCTCACCTTCACTTCGAAGTTCGTGGTGGAGTGAACCCTTGGGTTGGTATGAAAGTCGGCACTAGTTTTTAAAAAAAATACGAAACAAAAAAAAAGAACCCGGAAGGGTTCTTGGTGTTTTACTTAGTAGGTATCTACAATATACTCAACATCATCTAGTGTCTCAATATCGCCATACTCACTAGCATGCTCAGAAACTTTTTTGTTGATAGTTTCAGCAATCGTGATATCGTGATTGATACTCCTTACCATGTCGGCCACAGAAATCTCAAACACCTCTCTTTTGCCAGTGAATCTTTCAAAAAAGTCATCATGCTTGGTAAGCACTGTATCCCACCCTACTTGCACCATACCAGTACTTTTGATGATATATTCCATCCAAAAATAATGGTGCTTGGTACTAATAAGTGTGATGTACAAATACGCGAGATTCCCTTCTTCAGAATATTCTGTATTCCTATCTTCAAGCGCAACATCCATAAGATCTGTATCTATAGCGAGATCGTTAGGAAAATCTTTTTCATCACGCCATTGTTTCAGATTACACAAACGATCTTTTACCACAGAAGACACTTTTAGATACAGCGGAATTTTTTCATAATCCAAACCACAGAGTATACTAAGCAAAATTTCATTGTTTACAGTACTAGTACTATTCATATTTTATTTTTTTAAGAATGAACAAATTTATTTTCACTATCAACACACCATCAATTGATGAGCTGAACAATGAGGACACTTTTATACTTTTAAAGGCGTGTCCGTTTTCCTTGAAGGTCTTAGCTTCTTGTATATGGTAGTAGTAATTATTTTATTAGGCACTACCTGATACCTAAATCACTTTTTCCATCCGAAGATGTACTTTCTGTTGCCAACCGGATCTTCTATAGAAATAGAAGATGTGGTGATACCGGTCCGTTTCTACTCGTCTTCATCTTCACGCATAATATATGTAACATACTCATCAGCATGATAAAAATAAATGAAGTGCTCATCCTCATACTTATAGAGCCACTCTTCTCCATCAATAAGAAAAAGTGGTTGTATGGCGTCGATTCTAAACCAATCAGTATTCTCAACCTTCAAAATAATGGTTGCTCCAATACCTCTTCGTTGAATAGATCGATTAACCATCTCCGCAGTTATAGGAATTTGCCCAAGTCCTTTATATTCAAAACTTTCAAGAAAGTATAGATTTAAGCCGTACGTATCATCTACACTATCAGACTCTGAATATATAAAACATCGGCGACTAGATACTTCAAGATTTATACAGTCTTGCACTGCTTTACGGATTGTTTTAAATTGATCCATAAAAATTTCCCAGACAGCTGAATGCTGTTTTCCGTTCCTTGAAACGGGGTTTTATTAACTGGGTAACGAGTTTCTTAAACTCTTTTTCGTTTTTAAAAGAACACTTATAGTGACTCACACTCAAGGATGTTTTTCACTATCAACACACCATCAATTGATGAGCTGAATAATGAGGACGATTTTACTACATAGGCTCGTCCATTTTCCTTTTTTAATTTGAACTCTTATTTTTGTTATGAAAGATAAAAAATATATCAATCAGGTAACACATAACCAAAACCCCTAATGTGAGAACTATAATAATCCCCACAGGATTACCTATTACTGCTTGAGTAATAAAAGTTAAGATAGCAAAAATAATGTTTCTTCTGTGTTTCATTTTTTTAATTTTAGTGAACAAATGTTTTATCTGAGTACATCATAGCACCTTGTTTGATTTATGTCAAGTACATAGTCAATATATTTAGCACTATTTATCAACTTTAATATTATAAAATAAGGTTTATTTTATAAAAAAGAATATTTGTGTCAAAATTATTGACATTTTATACCCTATTTTATATACTTATTTTATGGAAGACCAAATACAAGCACTTATTAAGATAGGACTTACAGACAAACAAGCTGTTGTCTACACCGCACTTCTTGAGCTTGGTGAAGCAAAAATGACTCATATTGCCCGCCACGCAAAACTCAAACGTCCTACCGTATACCTTGTCATAGAAGAACTTATAGAGCTTGGACTAGTATCTCTCATAGAAAAAGGTAACAAGAAGATATATTCTTCAGTACACCCCAATCGTATTGCTGAGCTACTAGAATCACGCAAACAACAATACCAAGAGCTACTCCCCGACCTTCTCGCTCGATACGGATCTATCCGTGGTAAACCAAAAGTACAAATGCTCGAAGGTATACAAGGTATCAAGCAAGCATACCAAGAAGCCTACACACTACTTCTCGAAAATGAGAATGAGGGTTTGTGGTTTGGCAATATTTCTTTTCTCCTAAAGCACTTTCCCCAAGTAATTAAAGAATATAATATAGTATTAAACTCTTTAAAAAAATATAAGATTCGTGAAATAATTATAGGGGGTATAGAGAGTAAGCAGTGGGTAGAAAAAATGCAATCAAATCAAAAACCTAATCATCAAATAAAATATCTTGATGATAGTGAGCAATGCGGGATTACCGACCAATTCATAATAGGTAATAAAATTATACTTTTTTCTATGAATAAGGAATTGTTCACCCTTATAATAGAGAGCGAAGAGATTGTAAAAACTCAACGCTTTTTGTTTGAACAAATCTGGAAAAACAATTAATATTTATATTTTAAATGAACATTTTCTGTTTCGCTCTTTTGAGCTCATCAGTCGAAATAATACATCTCGAGACAGAACGGAGCTTTTTCAAACTCCGTAGTTTGTGAACGATTTTATCTTTAGGATCATTCTTTACCCTCTTGAGTTTCTTAAAAAGGATAATATGTTTTCACCCTCAATGCTTGTACATTTTGAATTTATATATCTTTCACGTATATAACCTTCAGTATGTTTTGTGATAGAAAAACCCGTAAGCTTTGAAATTGCTTTGAGACGACCCAAGTCGCACATACACCCACAATCACCTAAATTTTTTGTTTTCCTTGTAACAAATTCTTTACATACCAATTGAAAATCTTTTTTATTTTTAACCATTAGGTATAAGGCTTTCTTAGATGGAGAACCTGTATCTCCCTTATCCTGAAAACCGATTTCGAGTAATGAAAGATTGTCTGTTGCAACAAAAAACAAATTTAATAAATTTTTTTTCATATGTGTAAGTTTTTTAATTTAAATGAACAAATGTTTTATCTGAGTACATCATAGCAGTTTTGTAAAGGTTTGTCAATATAACATCAAATAAATATTTGTAAATATATAAAAATATATTATAAAATATAGATAAAAAAGTGTTGACCATACTCCAACAACATGATATATTTATTATATATGATTGAACAATCGCTGCAAAAATTAGGGTTTTCTGAGAAAGAAATAGCTATATATCTATGTGTTCTAGAGCACGGCAAACTATCTGCGGCTATAGTAGCTCGTATCACAAAAATCAATAGAACAACTGTCTATAGTGTGACAAAAGAGCTTATTTCTAAAGGGTTTATTATAGAAGATATAGGAGGGGTAAATCGCTACTATACCGCACTACAACCAAACGACATACCTGGATTATATAAAAAAGAAGAGCAATTACTCCAAGAAAAGAAAAAGATAGTAGATCAGGTAATACAAGAACTTGCCTCTATTCCAAAATCAAAAAGTTATTCAGTTCCCAAGATTCGCTTTATCGATGAATACCACTTAAACGATTTCCTTCATACACAACTCCCTGTCTGGATAGAAAGTGCAAAATCTACAGACAAAAACTGGTGGGGCTTTCAAGATGTTTCTTTTATAGATACCTATCCAGACTGGTACAAATACCATTGGGAGATTTTTCCCAAAGAATACGGCACAAGACTATTTACCAACCAAAAACCTTCTGAGGAAAAATTTGCAAAACATGTCTCTGACACAGAGCGTCGACAGATTAAGTATTGGTCAAAATCAAAAGACTTTACTGCAACACACGCCGTTCTTGGCGACTATGTATTGTTTTCTATCACAAACCAAAGACCTCATTATGCCGTAGAAATACACGACGCTGTCATGGCGGAAAATATCCGAGAGATATTTAGGGGGTTATGGGAGGAAGTTAATTAATACTCAATCTTTGGTCTATATTGCAATGCTTCGAGAATGTGACTTGTTTCTATAGTTGGAGATTTTTCGAGGTCGGCGATAGTGCGAGCGACTTTGATAGTACGCATATATGCGCGCGGAGAGAGTTTCAATTTTGTCGCATAGTTTTGCAATTGTGTTTTTGCGTTTTGTGAAAGCTGCGACTTTTCTTGTACTTCCCGGCTCGAGAGGACGCTGTTTAATTTTCCTCGACTACTGTTTTGTATATCTTGTGTACGACATACCAATTCGCGCAATATAGGACTTTCTTTTGTTTCTACTTTTGTATGCAAATCTTCATATTCAACATGAGTCACTGGTACCCACAGATCGATACGGTCTATTATAGGACCTGAGAGTTTTTTACTATATCGCGCGAGCTCATTTGCACTACACGTGCACTGCTTGATACTACTTCCTCTATATCCACACGGACATGGATTCATCGCGGCGAGTAATATGAAACGCGCTGGATATCGGATACTTCCTTTTGCACGAGCGACAGTGATAGATCCATCTTCGAGTGGTTCACGAAGCGCTTCTATCACTCGACGATCAAACTCTGGGAATTCATCCATATACAGTACACCACGATGCGCCATAGTAATATCCCCTGGGCGAAGATTGGTCCCACCACCAATTATCGCAACATGACTTGCACTATGATGTGGCGCGCGAAACGGACTCGCTCCGTGTAACACATCATCGATAAGTCCCACACTCGAATAAATAGTTGCAACCTCCAAAAAATGTTCTTCAGATAATTTGGGTAAAATAGAGTGAAAGCTTTTTGCAAGCATAGTCTTCCCTGTCCCTGGTGGTCCATAGAGTACTATGTTGTGCCCGCCAGCAGCCGCGATAGTAAGTGCACGTTTTGCATTCATCTGCCCACGAATATCTGCAAAATCTGTACCAGACTCTATTTCAAAAATACTTCTCGTGCGAGGTTTTTCTCTATCGACTATATTCACAGCACTTTCTTCACCTTGTAAAAAATGCACCACATCTGCAAGGGTGGGTACGAGGTAACACTCGACACCGCTGACAAGCAAAGCTTCTTGTTCATTTCCTATTGGCATAAATACTTTTTGTATACCCATCTTTTTTGCAAATTGTAAAATGGAAAGCATACCGCGTACCACTCGGACATCGCCATTAAGTCCAAGCTCTCCAACAAAAAGCATACTACTCATATCGAGCGTGAGTACTTCTGTCGCAGCGAGATACCCTATCGCTATCGCCATATCAAAATACGCACCTTCTTTTTTGAGTTCTGCAGGCGAGAGCGACACTATCACTTTATGATTTTCTGCTTTTGGATTTTTGCCAAGAGAATTTCGTAACGCACTTATTACTCGCTCGCGCGCTTCTTCTACTGCTTTATCAGGAAGTCCTACAATTTGAAAAAGATATAACCCTCGAGAAATATCGGTCTCCACCACTACACTGGTTGCACCAAGTCCATGCATTTGCGCACTCTGTACTCGTGAAAACGCCATATATATTTTTTAGTATATCACTTCAAAAATTTTTTACTTGTGTATAAATTAAAAACACCTCACTTTCATGAGGTATTTTTAATAAACTAGTTATTTATGTGAGCTTTGCAAGTTCTCGCTGCAGGGTTTGCATCGAGACGTTCTTTTTCAATAGCTTCGCCACCGATTTCGCAAATACCGAATGCATTTGCATCAATCTTTTTGATTGCTGCTTCGATATCTGTAAGACGAGCTTGCAATGTAGTTACCATACTTGTCCGTTCTTCAAAATCTTCGAAACGATCAGCTGCATCATTGTCGTCTGTTTCATTTACCATATCAGTATCTGGGGTTGCTTCCCACATATTTGTTTCAGTATTAAAACGAGCGATTTCTGTAAGCTCTACTTCGAGATCTTTTTGTTCAGCGAGCAATACGTTTTTGAAATGTGATGTATCCATAGCAAGTATACTAGCATGTGTACAGAAAAGCACAATAGCACAAAAAAGCCTTATTAATGCTGGCTATTTAGCGTATCTGAAATGATTTTGATAATAGATTCGTCGGTTCCAAACACTACAATTTTGTCTTGTACAAATCCGTACAAGATAGTTGTTGCAAATGGGTCTGATTTTTGTGCATGCAATATACGGATAGGGGTATTGTATACAGTTTTTTGTGTAAATCCTCCACCAACAGTATCGAGCAGTGTACTTGGGTCTATACTAAATGCTTGAGAAAATAGTATAGGCATTTTTTGCTCAGCAATGAGAAATTCTTTTGAAGCAACCACATCATCTTGTACTGCACCTATGACAAATGGCACCACCTGCGTATCACTTGTTTTTATCAAGCCATATCGCAATACTGCAAAACTTGTTTCAAAAGGCTCAGTCGCATCTATATGCAAAAAAGTACAAAGTTCTTTTGGAGAAAGAAGTGCACCAGTATTGGGATCAAAAATATCTACCAATATCGGCTTCCCTACTACAAAGTTCGCATCATTTGAAACACTTGCAATGATATCTTTTGCGAGCACTGTCTGCTCATTGATACGTGTAGGAAATGTCGGGAACGCACCAAGCGATACATTACTCTCAAGTGGGACAGTGAGATTTTTGTAATGCCAGCCACTATATGCAAACCCTGCCAATGCTATACAAAAAAGTACAATAGCCGTTGTTGAAAAAAATACTCGCTGTCGAGCACGCTCTGCGCGCTCTTTGTCGAGAGATTCTTGATCTTTGGCATCTTGAATAAATTTTTGTATTGCAGATGCGTCAGTCTCAGACATTGCATGCGCAACATCATCAGTATACCGAGAAAGCACTGCGCGATTTACTGTCGACACCGGCTCTGGAGTTGGTGGGACAGGTGCAGGATTTGGTGTTGTATTTTCTACAATATCAGCCATATTAATATCCTAATAAATATTTTTTAGGAGCACTTGATAAATCAAAGAAATCATCTGCTGCTTCTTTGAGAGATGCGGAAGCAGATTTGCCAAAAGTTGCGACTTCTACTTGTACGCCATGGTGGTATTGCAAGTATTTACAAAGCGGGACAAAGTCTCCATCGCCTGTAATCAAAATAACCGCATCAAGCTTGGGAGCCATAGTTACCGCATCGATAGCCATACCAATATCCCAGTCTGCTTTTTTACTACCGTCATAAAAAATTTGGAGATCTTTTACTTTTGTCTCAATCCCCGCTTTGAGCAGTGCTCCGAGGAATCCCTTTTCATCTTCTGCTTCCGTAGTGATTGCGTATGAAATAGCACGTATCAATTTGCGTCCAGCAACAACATCTTTGAGTACGGTACCAAAATTAACTTTTCGTTTATATAAATTTTTTGCAGTGTGGTAGAGGTTTTGCGTATCAATAAATACCGCTACACGCTGATCTTTTTGTTTAATTATTGCCATATATATAGTATACAACAAAAAACCGCCATCTGGCGGAATCTTGATACAATATATGTATTAGTTTTTGATTATTTTGAGAGCCTCCTTGTGTTGGTCAGGATTTGATTTCTCAAGCTTCTTCAAATGACCTCGGCGATCTGCAACCATCTTGATAAGGCCGCGTCGTGAGTGATTATCTTTCTTGTGTTTCTTCAAGTGATCAGCCAAAACGTCGATACGCTCTGTCATCACTGCAATTTGCACCTTTTTTGAACCAGTGTCAGTTGCATGAACCTGGTGCTTTTTGATGATTGTTTGTTTTTTCTTAGTCGTAAGCATGGACCCCATTATGCACTAAGACACGAAAAAAAGCAAGTGTCCGGCAATATACTCATTTTTACCTATAAAATATTGACAAATTGGTATATGTGGAGTATTGTAACAAAAATTGTTAACGCTTTTAAAATACAGCTTATGAAATTTAAGTACGGGATAACCCACAGAGGGAGACCCCATTTAGATGAAATCATGGCGGCCGCGGTATTGGAATATTTATTTGGTGAATTTCCCATAAAAAGGAAGGAGGAAATAACCAAAAAAGAATATGATGATCCAGAGATTCTTGTTTTTGATATCGGAAAACGATATTCACCTGAAACAAACTGCTTTGATCATCATCAAGATAAGAGACTGCCGTCTGCCTGCTATCTTATCTGGGAGTATTTTGCTCCAACGCTCACTTATGAAGAGCGAGTTATAAAAAGTGTTGTGATAAGAAACTTACTGAAACCTATTTCAAACTTTGATGTAGGTAAGTATGATGAAACATCTGGATTATACGCGAACACATTGTTCAACTATATGAGTCACTGCTATAGCGATTCAGATATTTCATTTACTAAAGGTGTTGAGTTTTGTGATACTGTCTTACGAGGACTTATTAATAAGACCTTAGAGAAAATAACACTCGATACACAGTATGAGGACCAAGCAATATATTTTGGTCCAAATCAAAGTATTGTACGTTTTAAAAAACATCATGGAAAACTTCCTGATGAATGGAAACACTTAGCAAGGTCACGTGGCGTAGACTTTATTATTACTACACACATACGGACATTGCATAGCGAAATCCATAGCCTGCAAGGTATTGTAATTCCAGAGGATAAAAAAACTCAAATAGAGCACTCTTCTGAAATTGCAACGTTTAAAAACGAGACCCTCGCAACAAACACAGCATTAGATCTTATCCTCAAACACAAAAAGCCTCCTCACTAGGGGGCTTTTTATTGTATACTGGTAGTGTAATGGATATACAAAAACTAAAACGCCAATTTCTCGAGTATATAGAAATTGAAAAAGGGCGAAGTCTAAAAACAGTTGAAAACTATGATCGATATATCAGTCGGTTTATTGCTGAAGCACATATCAAACAAGCCCGCGATATAACAGAATCTCATATCCGAGAATTTCGCCTCAAGCTCAATCGTTCTCAAGGGATAAAAGTTCGTGGGCAAGCATCTGCGACAATGAAAAAAAATACACAAAACTACTACATGATCGCGCTTCGTTCATTACTCAAGTACGCGCGCAAGTGCAATATAGACACACTCACGCCCGATGCAATTGAGCTCGCAAAAACAGGAGGCAGACACCTCGACCTTATTTCTTTTGATGAGCTCTCTCGCCTACTCAAAGCTCCAGATACCAAAGAGCTCAAAGGGCTTCGCGATAAAGCAATACTAGAATTATTTTTTTCAACAGGACTTCGTCTTTCTGAGCTTTGTTCACTCAATCGGGATTTGGATTTATCAAAAGATGAATTTTCTATTCGCGGAAAAGGAGAAAAAGTGCGCGTCGTATTCCTTTCTGATGATGCAAAAGCAAGTATCAAAGCATATATCGCTGCACGCAAAGATATGGACGATGCGCTCTTTGTCGATACTATAAAAAGCAAAACAGGTAGTCGTCTCACCCCCCGCTCTATAGAACGACTTGTCCGACACTATGCAATACAAGCAGGTATTTCAAAAAAAGTAACACCGCACGTACTACGTCACTCATTTGCGACAGACCTTTTATCAAATGGGGCTGATATTCGCAGTGTCCAAATGATGCTCGGACATGCAAATATTGCTACCACTCAGGTATATACCCATATCACAGACAAACAACTCCGCGATGTACACAAAAAATTCCACTCTCGCTAGTACTTGACAAATTTATGTAAAGGTGCTATCATATAATTAAATCATAAAACAATTTAACAAATGAAAAGAGTACTTATTTTAGTTTTTGCTATATCAGCAATACTTACATCTTGTAGTAACAACGAACAAACATATCCAGCAAAGGATATAACTGTTCAAATGAGCTTGGACACCAGTATCTATACACAGGTAGCAAAAACTGCTCCCCGATATGGATGTAATGGGAAAAAGCTTTCCCAGCCGAAACTTGTAGGATATGAAACACAACTTATACCTATAAAACTACACGGCAGCAAAACCTTAAGTGGTGATAGCTTACAAAAAGCTGGCTGGTTTTTTTACCCTTTTGGTAACGGAACAACTCCTGGTCATATCAGCACATTCACTTGGTTTCCTGATTGGCTTATCACATTACTTAATGGGCTTTGTTGGCTGGTAATAATACTTATTTGCTTAGGTTTTACTTGGATACTTTTGTCATGGTTATGGGGATTAACTCACAACAATATACAAGAGATCACCAAACTTCCTGAAACAATAGTAGTACCTACTACCACAACCCAGACAGTTCATGTTGTTGGTTGTACAGACAAGGATATTAAGGATGTTGATATTACTGGTTGTACTGGTATCAAAAACAATGTTACGTTCCCAAGTGGAAATAACAATGTGTATATCTTTGTAGGAGGAAACATAACAGGCGATATTACCGTAGAAGGTAATCACGTAATGACTCCGAAAACAAAAGACGAAGATACCAACCAACAGAGCAACAAGTAATTTTTTTCACCATTAAACACAGCAGCGTTATGAATTTCATAACGCTGCTTTTTTATACACAGTTTTATTTGCACAAAAATTTGTATGCTGTATACTTAATACAAGAGTTATTTAATTAAATATTTTTAAAATAAAAAGTGCTCAACACTTTTCTATAGCATACAGCTATGACACACATAAAGCTTCGTCTTTAAAATCCAAAAAACCTTTTTAGTTCTTTTAGTTCTTTATATAACTTATCATATACTCATTGGAATTTTTTCTAGTTCCAATGAAAACAAACAAAAGCCGCCGTCGTACCTTATGACGCGGTTTTTTTATTCCATTTTCTTGCTATTATATAAGTATGAAAATAATATCTTGGAATACCAACGGCCTCCGCGCAACATACAAACAAGGGTTTTTTACTCCACTATTTGAAACATATACCCCAGATATTGTATGCCTCCAAGAAACAAAATCAGAGCTCGATCAATTACCACCAGAATTGGCACAGTATAAAGATTATCATCTCTACATATCCCCTTGTCGCACTCGCAAAGGCTATAGTGGTGTTGCTATATATACCAAACAAAAACCTCTTTCTGTACAAAACGGCTTTGGTATAGAGCTTTTTGATCAAGAAGGTCGTACTATAGTTGCAGAGTATGCGGATTTTTATCTTATTACCGGATATTTCCCCAATGGCGGAAGTGGTCCAGATAGACTCACCTACAAACTAGCTTTTTATGATGCATTTCTTCTATATATTGAAAAATTAAAGAAAAAGAAACCAGTTATTTTTTGTGGCGATGTAAATACCGCACATACCCCTATAGATCTTGCTCGCCCAAAAGAAAATGTTGAAAATACAGGATTCCTCCCTATCGAACGTGCATGGATAGACAAGCTTATTAGTAAAAAATGGATCGATGTATACAGAACATTACACCCAGATACTATTGATTCATATACATATTGGGATCAAAAGACTCGTGCTCGCGAAAGAAATGTCGGCTGGCGTATAGATTACTTTTTTGCAAGCGATACTATATATAATCGTATAAAAAAATGCGAACCACTTACTGATTATCTAGGAAGCGACCATTGCCCTCTCATGCTTGAATTAAAATAGAAAAGTAGTATAGTGTAAGTCACACTAAATTGTTCCACATATGAGAAAGTTGTTTAATCAACCAGGAGTACAAGTAGAAGAAAATGATGACTTTGATTTTTTCCCAGACAGGCCAATCACTTTTTAAGCTAACTACTTACACACAGGAAGAGGTGCTACATGCACCTCTTTTTTTATACCTTCTTCAACAAACTCATTTCTTGCTCTTGTGTAAGTACCGAATGAAACAATGCCTGTAATGCACGCTTTCGTGTTTCTTCGGGGAGATATTCCCATGGTCCAGAGATAGGTTTGCCTGCATGCTTCCAGTTTTCAAGCGCTTTTACCAAGATACTACTCTCAAGTGCGACATATACAATATCGTCGACATGCACTCCGCGCTCTTTTGCTTTTTCTATTTGTTCTGCTTTGTGTGCTTGTTTTGCAGTGTTGATAGTAAATTGTATACCGACACTTTTATATTCTTGCTCTAGCTCCCCCGCCTCAATACGAGCTCCACGTGTTTTTTGCTTACTTGCAATAATAAAATCAATCTTATTGTGAACATCTTCATACGCATTCGCTGCGCTGATACGCAAGCCAAGATCTGGTCTATCGATAGCAATCATTTCTGCAACAGAAAACATGAGCTTTTCTGCAAAGACTCCAAGTTGTTCACTGTTCCCCTCTTTTTCTCGCTCTGCGATTTTTGCATACGCCTTAGAAACAAACATATCTTTTTTGAACGTATGCTCTGCGAGATTTTGCGCAAGTAACACATTCATTTTTTCACCAACAAAATCTTCAATTCTTTTTTCTCTATATATCTTTTGCAATCCTTTTTCCTCAAAAGACATTGTTTCACTTATTGGAAGTGCTATACCATGTTGCAAATGTCGTGCTGCGACAATAGCACCCTTTGTTACCGATTTACCATCACAAAAAAAGCTTTTTTTATATTTATCGTATGAAACAGTTTTTTCTGTAGTGTCTTTATTTGTTTCATATATAGTTTTTTCAAAAGTACCTGCCTGCTCTACTACACTAGCAATATCGTTTTCTGATACATAAGGAGCAGCTTCTCCAAGAAACACATCGATCATGTGCTTATATTCAGTATGTAATGGATTTTCTTGCGAAACAGGCATTTCAAAATGTTCCATATATATAGTATAGCAAAACATTGCAAAATAAGTAGTTTTTGGTATTGTTATAAAAAACAACTATTATGAGTTATTTAATTATTGACTCCCAACCAGGAGAAAGTAAGTACGACGTGCTTACAAAAGCCTTTTATAATGCTATTTCAAAAGATGTGCGAGTTCAAACACTCAAAGGATCTGTAGGTATAGCAACCCCGATCTATGAAGATGCATTTCTCCCTGTAATAGAGGGAAGAATTGCAATAATGAAAGATCTTTGGCAATCCAGAGCCGAAGGATCGATTTTTGCAACCATACAAAAAGGATTTTTTGATGCTGCAGGGTTCTTATTTCTTAGCGCCATGGTAGGTGTAGAAAAAGACGGTATTTTATATACCGCTTCTACAAAATCAATCCCACTGACTCGTGTCGGTGGAGAAATACTGGAAAAAAGTGAAGAAGTTCGCTATGCAGAGTTTGGAAGACTGTATCCAGGATTCAAACAACTTGGCTTGGTCACCATAGAAACAGATGGTGAAACCAGCGAAGAGTCGTGGCTCGAAGAAGCAACAAGAGAGTGTTTCGAAAAATTAAAGTGAGTTATTCCCAAAAAGCCCATGCATTTGCATGGGCTTTTATTATTTTTTCCAAAGCTCTTTGAATACTTCTCGCATATTATGAGCAAGTACCGCATCATGTATTTCTACCAAATAATACGGCTTTTCTTTAGTAAGAACAGATACAACATATTCCCCTACGACCCACTGTGTACTTGTGAAGTTAGATTCTCCAGACCAAAATCGTATCATTCTTCTTGATATATCTTTTTCTTTCATTTGCACCTCTATATCAGAATCATTACTAAAAAGTTTCAAATCAATCTCTTGTGGTGCTTTTTTCCAAAACCAGTCTATCCATTTTTCATATTTTTCTGCAAATGTATGATCTTGGAACCCCCACCACGTCAACTCTTGTGTTGCACGTTGACTCTCTATCCATCGAGGAGTCGCCTCATGAAGATAATGCTCAAGATCACCCTCCTCTATGAATCTAATTTTTGGTACTGAGTACGCTGTCGAAGATGGAAAACTCTGCACAACCTCTTTCAAATCTTTAATTGTATGCTCTTTTTGAGCAATACGCTCTTTTTCTTTTATTATCAACCTATCAAGTTCACTTACTGGCGCTGGACTATAGTAAGTAGTCTTCCCTCCCAAATCTTCTACTATCAAACCTTTTTGTAGAAGCTCCTTTGCGACACTATATACAGTGGTACGATTTATTTTTGCGAGGCGAGAAAGTGTTGTCGCAGGAACCTTTCCTTTCTCAAGAATAATCTTATATAAAGATTGCTCTTTTATTCCAAGTCCAAGATCTGTAAGTATTTTCTCCAACATATCCTTATTATACATAGTTTGTTGAAAAATTGTCAACAAAATATGTATAAAATCTTATTTAATGTTGATAATTAAGGTTTATTTGTTTATATTTACTTGACAAATAATTATATACCTGCTATGATTAACTTAAACAATTTTGTTAATTTAAAAAAATATATTATGAACAAGGTAACTATTCCAGTCCTTCCAGAAATTTTAACCAATCTTACTTGGGAAGATAAATATGACTCTATCTACAAATGGATTTCGAGTACACCTATAGGTAAAACCTATAGTCTACGACTAAAAAGTTTCAAAGATTTTATAGAGTACTTAGAAGAAAAAGATACACGAGAGTATATTAGTAGTGTAGAGTACAGCGACAATTTTTTTGATTGTATAGAAGATGGCAGATTATTTTCTATTCATTTTAAAGCTATTCCTTATGAAGATGGAGGTTGGGTTGATTTTGTTTTCTATTTTTATAGTAATAACAAAGTTACTACTAGAGTAGAGGCTGATTTTCCCGAAGATAGATTAAAGCATGTAGTCAATAACCATAAAAAAACAGGGTTTAAGGACGATACAAGTCTTACTTGGAAAAAAGCATTTCTTATTTTAAACAAGCTATATAATGGTAATATACCTGAGTTTGTTTAAAATAAGAAAAACCCTGCAAATGCAGGGTTTTTCTTATTGGTGGTGTGTAACACCCAATTCCCTATCCAGTCTTTTTGCTTCAGCCCAAGCGAGCTCGTAGATTTTTTTCATAGCATCAGCAATTTCTGCACTTTCTATAATAATACCAAGCTTTTCTCGCCATGAAGCGATCATGATTTTATTATCATAGATATTTATTTCTGGGTGGAATCCATACCTATCAGACGGTATAAAAACAGAATCACGAAGCTCTGCTGTGTCATGCCTTGCGAGATCTCTCCCTTCGGCATTATCAGTAAAAATAGCACGTATTGGTATACCTTTTTCTGCACGACGCTTGTAGTACAAGGGAAAATATCCAGGGAGTGCCGCGTGTACATCATCGACACTCGCATATGCACGTATCGGCTCAAGAGAGCTCAACGTATCTTCATATACCTCCTTCAAACCTTCTACCCCCTCATAAAATCGTACTTGTGGGCGCCCCGCAACATTGTGCATTGATTTTAATGTAGGTATAACAGTGCGCACACGTACAAGCTCTTTTTGTAAAGATTCCAACTTACTAGAGATAAGTATATCGAGCTTGTCTGGTGATTCTGCAATATACTCTTGTTTTGGCTTCTTACCTGAAATACTAGCGAGCCCTTTTGACACCAATCTATCCAAAATATCATACCCTGTTGTTCTATTAAGGAGTGCTTTTCTAGAAATTTGTGAAACGGTACCTTTTCCAAGCCCCAAAAGCGCTATATACACAGCAAATTCATTATCAGAGATTCCTACAAGTTGTAGTTGTTTTTGTAATATATCAAGCTCTTTATCCATATCTACATGGTATCATCTCTATATTTTGTGTCAACTGCTTCCCACAATTCTTATATTTATATATATAAATAAAAGGTTTTTATGCAAATACTACTTGACATATAATTGACTTTCTGCTATATTATATTTAAATTAATTCTTTCACAAAATAAAAACAACTAAAATGAAATTTATTATTCAAGTTCTCGCACACACAATAGAGAATATTATCTTTTTTCTTCCAATTATTTGTATCAGCTTAAAATATGAAGACTTAATCAATGTCTTAATATGTGAGTTAGTATTAATTTACGGACTACCTATAACTGATAAATTAATCAATTATAAAAGAGATTATCCTGACTATGAAAGGGTTATAGCTAACAATTTAGGTGTAACATTAGCCTTTCTTGGTAATCTTTTTATAGCAACTTTATTATGTCTAGGAAAATATAAAATTATAAAAGGATATCAATATTATATTCCTGGTTTTATAGATGATTTTTTCTCCAATAAAGATATTGCATTAAAGTTGGTGTCTATTGTGCTTGCATGGGTACTTACCTATTTAGCGTACAGAAAAGCAAAAGAAGAAGAATATTAACCAAAAAACCCTGCAAATGCAGGGTTTTTCTTATTTTTTGGGTTTTCCGACACCGTGTTTCACATGTAACTGTTTTATTTCTGCGTCATTTACATCTTCTTTTTTCTCTTTCCCTTTCTCGCCGAGGATTTTAAGATCCTTATCTTCGAGCTCTTCAAGGTCTTTTACCCTTTCTGAGAGCTGTTCCACAGTGTTTAATGCAGGGTTTTCTAGGACTTCTTCCAAAAGAACGTGTAAAATCCAGCCCATACGAGGTCCAGCTTTCACGTGTAACACTTCCATAAGATAGATACCGTCTATTGCCAATGCTGAAACAGATATAGGATCGCGAAGCGCTTCTTCTATCATTGCATGGTATTTGCGAAGTCTATATGGGGCTTCTACCTTTTTCATACCCACCCGATCACATTCGCGGACTTCCATAAGCTCCCAGATATGCTCCACACCAACCTTTTGAATAATACGGCGGACAGCAGAAAGAGTGATTTGCTCAGTATCTGAGAAAAACATATGATTTCTAACCAGTGAAACAACCAATTGCTCGGTAACACGATCAACTTTTAATCGATCCAAGATCTTTTTTGCCATACGAGCACCTACTACTTCATGTCCAAAAAACGTATATTTATCCTTTTTTGCATCATACCTACGAGTTACAGGCTTGCCTATATCATGAAACAGAGCAGTAAGACGAATTTCACGACCAAACCCTTTATCAGCAGCATGCTGTAATGCGTGTAACAAATGACTATATACATCGTATATATGAGCACCTTTTTGCTCACAACCTACCCCTTCGAGAAGGTCAGGGATAATATATTTGAGCAACCCTGTTCTATATAAGAGATCTACACCAAAAGCGGGAACGGGAGAATCTATTATCTTGAGGAATTCATCTCGAATACGCTCTACAGAAATGTTCGCAATACGAGGAGAAAGATCTTCTATAGCAGATAGTGTTTCATGTGAAATAGAAAAACCTAGGGTTGTGGAAAACCTCACCGCGCGCAACATACGTAATGCATCCTCCATAAAGCGATCTGGCGCATAAAGGACACAACGCAATACTTTGTCGTTTATGTCGTTTTGTCCGTTATATGGGTCTATAAAATGTCGTTTATGTGGATCATATGCTATGGCGTTGACTGTAAAGTCCCGACGAGCAAGGTCTTTTTGTATATCTGTTTCATATGTAACAGTATCTGGGTGGCGACTATCCGTATAATCAGATTCTGAACGATATGTGGTTATTTGGACATGAAACGTTTCATGTGGAACATTTTCTCTATCTGCAGCGTCTTTGGCCATATCAAATACAGTGACCGTACCAAAAGTATTTTGGTATACCGTCTTGTATTGATGAAACACCTCTTCGATCTGTTCTGGTAAGGCATTGGTTGTAATATCCCAGTCTTTTGGACTTTTACCCAAGATACTATCTCGAACACAACCACCAACCAAATACGCCTCAAAACCTGCATCTTGAAGTATTTTAGTTACATGTGAAACAAAAACAGGGATGTTTTCTATAGAAATAGATTGCATAGATATAATATAAGCCCCTTATATAGTAATTGTATTTTGTGCGGCTACAGGGAATCGAACCCTGGTCTCGTCCTTGGCAAGGACGCATTCTACCACTAAACCATAACCGCAACAGAAATTAGTATAGATTATTTTTACTTTTTTGTAAATAAATGCTACATTTAGCGTACTGCACCTATGGTGAAATGGATATCACAGCGGTCTTCGGAACCGTTATTCTGGGTTCGAGTCCTGGTAGGTGCACAGCGTTTAGAAAAACATGCACTGCTGCATGTTTTTTAGCTGTGCAAGGCGGAGACATGTCCGCAGGGCAGTCGAGCCGGGGTCGCGAACACTTTGCAGATTTCGAGCATTAGCGAAGAAATATGCTTAGTGATTTGTGACCACAACAACCATCAGCTCCAGCAGGAGCGAGAGTCGAGTCCTATTTTCACATTATTAAAGACTTTATAACGCGCGTCTTTTACACCTGTCTTTTCTTGTCTTTTACGATATACTAATTATGTCCTAGAGTTTTCCCCTGTTTTTTACTCAAAAAAGTGCAAAACTGTGGATAACCCTGTGGGTATGTGGGATAAACGACGACTTTTAGGGTCTTTTATGAAGCAATTCACCTCAAAAACACAAAAGATTGGCGAATACGGAGAAGAACAAGCGGTGGTGTTTCTCATGAAACAAGGCTTTAGTATTGTAGATCGCAATGTATCAAACAAGTACGGAGAAATAGATATTATTGGGAAAAAGGGGAAAACATACTACTTTTTTGAAGTAAAAGCAGGGAAGTATGGTGGTTTTATAAATCCAGCAGAGAATCTTACCCCAGTGAAACTACGAAAATTCCTTATTTCTGTAGAGCATTATTGTTTCATACACAAAATCAAAGATTATAGGGTGCAGGGTATTATCGTACTACTACAAGGTGAAAAAGTGTTTTCTGTAGAGTGTATTGATATATATTAACAATTCTGGTACTATGGGCTGTACAGCTATTTGAAAATTGAGTCGGGATGTAGTGTAACGGCTAACATTCCTGTTTTGGGAACAGGCGACTCCGGGTTCGAATCCCGGCATCCCGACTCAGTTTTTAAATGTAGACTGTATATAGTAAAATAGATTATCCGTCGCGGGATTAGTTTATCGGTAAAATAACAGTTTTCCAAACTGTGGTGAAGGGTTCGACTCCCTTATCCCGCACAATACAAAAAATACTCAGGTTTTCCTGGGTATTTTTTGTTATTTATTATGATAAACTATATTTATGAAAAAACTTATTTTTATAGACCTAGACGGGACACTTACAGATGAATCTACTTGGCTTACACTTAATACCGCACTGGGAATTACAAAAGAAGAAGATGAATTGCTTTTTATTCAATATTTACAAAACGATATTGCATATGACGATTGGATAAAAAAACTTGTAGAAATACATACATCTCGGGGAAGTATTACAAAAACAGAACTAAAACTAATGGTGGAAAATATTCCTCTTAAAGAGGGGGTATTAGAAATGGTTCTAGATTTACACAGTAAAGGGTTTCATACAGTACTTCTTTCAGGATCTGTAGATTTTATCGTGGAACAAATAGCTCAAAAAATTGGGATACGTGCATGGATGGCTTGCTCAAAACTTATTTTTAATGAAAATGAAACACTTATAGATATAATATCTGGTGGTGATGAAATATACAAAAAAGAAACTCTTGCTGAAAAATACATACAAGATAACGATTTTATGAACGCAGAGATATATGCACTAGGGGATGGAGCAAACGATATTGAGTTATTTAAAAAATATAAAGGAATACTTATTGGTAATAATAAACATCTAGAACCAATAACCTGGAAAAGTATACAAACACTACAGGAAATAAAAGATTTGATATAATATACCCACCACTGCGAGTATGGTTTAGTGGTAGAATGCGACCTTCCCAAGGTTGAGACCGGGGTTCGATTCCCCGTACTCGCACAAAAAAAGCTGCCTATGTATAAAACATAGGCAGACAAAGAACTAAAGCAATCCATTAGGATGTTTGTTTTTGCAAGTATTCTTGCAAGGCAGCGTGATTCAATAAAGATTCCACACCCTCGATACCGTAAGCAGTAGCTACCTGAACCATTTTAGGTGAGGTGCCGTTCATTGCTTTATGAACAGCTCTTTTAACAGCTACCACCCTTTCGTGTGATAGACCATCGAACACAAGGGTTTTTACCTTTTTTTCCTTTATCTTTTTAGCTATAACATGAGGTTCCTCATGCTGGTGACTAAAACTCAGACTTGGAGGGTTATCACCCTTTAGGTGTTTTCCCTTAAGATCATTTTCAACACTAGGACCGCCCTTAGTGTCGGCTCCTGTAACAAACATTACTTTATTACTCATATAAATTAATTTTCATAAATACTACTCTTTTATTTAAAAAAGTCAATAAAAATACACAAAAGCCCCTTATATAAGGGGCTTTTGTAGAAAAGTGCTAAAAGAGACTATTTTACAGCGTCTTTAAGTGCTTTTGCTGCACGGAATTTTGGTGCACGACTTGCAGCTACTTTAACTTGTTCACCAGTTTTTGGATTACGAGCCATACGTGCTGCGCGTGCTTTTACTGAGAAGATACCAAGACCAGCGATAGAAACTTCGCCACCTTTTTTCAAAGTTTTGATGATTTCTTCGATGATACTTTCTACAACTTCTTCAGCTTGTACTTTTGTACCGCCGATTTTTGCGTGTACGAGTTCAACAATTGCTTGTTTGTTCATTGTATATGAGGGGAGACCCCTAAAGAAACTAATAATAAAAATCTCGTCAATGCGTGCCAGGCAAATGCCTTACGCTTTTATCATTATATAACAAGGGTTTTTTTGCACTATATTGACAAAGGTATTTTTTGTATCTTATTGTTTTTCTTCTTCTACTGGTTTTTCTTCCAAAACACCTGATTTGTTCACACTGAGACCTGCTTGTTGGTCTTCAAAAGCACGTTCCAAAAGATCATTTGTTTGTGCTGTTGCGATATTTGCTTGTATTTGTTCTGGGGTGAGATCGTTACTAAATTCTTCTACTGTTTCTACTACTGGTGGCATTTCATTTATATTTGTCATATACAGAAATATAGCACAAATACTATGATTGGTAACGTGCCATGATTTCTCCATCAACTTCTTCACGAGGTCTTCCAAATTTGAGATATGAAAGCTCTTTTATTTTTTCTGCGAGATCTACACTACCACGAGGAGGGAAGGGGGTATGTGAGTTGAATGGTTTTGCAGGTACACCAGCGACAAGCATCTTGATATAACAATTAAGGTTTTGTAGTTTCACAATATCTTCTGCAGACACTGTAGGGGAGAATTGTTTTGCAAATACTTCTGCATTCTCAGTGCTTACACGATGTATCACCATAGAGCCTACGTTACCGAATACTGCATTCTTTATACCTTCATCGAGTTGTTCTATGTATTGGTGTGCAACAGTGAGTGAGAGGCGATATTTACGCGCTTCAGACAAGATGGTGTTGATTGAGTCTGTAGTAATATTTTGGAACTCATCGATATACAAATAAAAATCATTCACCTGACTCTTGCCAACAATATCTACACGAGACAATGCAGCCATAGTAATTTTTCCTACAAGCAACAACCCAATAAGGTGTGAGTTGATATCTCCGAGACGTCCTTTTGAAAGATTTACCAAAAGAATTTTTTTGTTGTCCATGATATCGCGGAAATTAAACGCACTTTTTTGTTGTGCAATTACCGGACGCATAATATCGTTTGAAACGAATACATCGAACTTGTTTGTAATGTAGGGAACAAAGTTTGCAAGTGCACTTTCTCCTGTTGTTTTTTCTGCACCTTCCCAAAATTGTTTGATGATTGGATTTTTACATTTAGATAATTTCATTTGGCGAAATTCTTTGCTTTGCAATACGCGCCCAATCTCAAGAAGGGTACACCCACTCTCTGGGTCTTCCATAACAAGCCCTGCAGCATTTCTAAAATACTGTTCAAACATAGGACCCCCGGCAACCTTCATATCAAAGAGTTTATTGAAAATAGCGAGCAATTCATTGATTACAAATATCTTTTGTTCAGGATATCGTACATCGTATTCGAGCATATTGAGCCCTATAGGACGGTCTGTATATGCAGGATCAAAATAGATAACATCATCAACACGTTCTGGGGGAATATTTGCCAAGATGTCTTGAATATCATTGCCGTGTGGATCGATGAAACACACCCCATCACCATTTTTGATATCTTGCAAAATCATGTTTTTCAAAAATACTGTCTTACCAGTACCAGTCTGTCCGACTACGTAGCAATGTCGCACACGATCTTCTTTTGCAAAAAATACATCACTTGTTTTTCCGCGATAGGTATTTTGACCCAATACGATACCTGATGATTGCATATTGTTTGGTACTGGTGCAGTAGTTGCATTTACTTCTTTGAGTTCGTTTTTTGCACTGAGTCCTACAGGGAAGTGAAAGAGTGTTGCGAGCTCATCGATGTTGCAGAGAATAGTGTTTGCATCGTTCCATACACGATATGAGAAGTTGTGTGTGAACTCATGGATGTTTGTTGTTTTGATATCGTTCCATGTCACACTGTTACCACCGACAAGCGCAAATTGATTGAATGATGACTTGATTGTTGCAAGAGTATTTTTTGCCTTATCAAAACTATGTGATGTCGCAATAATACGAAACTGACATTCGATCATTTGTGATTTTATTTTTTTGCGAGCAAGTTCAATACCTGCAGTATCTATTTTTTTATCTTCTGTTTTTTCTTCGCCAGCTGGCGAATCAAAAAAAGACATCAAGCCTTTTACTACTCCTTTTGCAACAGATTCATGTGCGAGCTCATATTCTTTTTTAATAGTATTACCAGTTTTTTCTGCTTGATCGATAATGTGTGAAAACAAGTCGTATTCTGATTTGTCTATTTTTGTAGATACGAGAAATTGTATTGCTGCACCATCGCCTTTTGCTTGAAGACTTGAGAGAGATGAGACCAATGCTGCGAGCGGGTCATGAGAATATGCATCATCTGTCTGCATAGGGAATATATATGGTTGTGCCAAGTTGAGCACACTTCCGACAATGGCAGTACCCTCAGGTGAGAAAATATTGTAGTCATCACTTACTTCTTCGACAGTTGCATTGGGATAATACGCAACAACGAGTTTTTGAAAAACATCTTCGACACCATTTGGTACTGATGCATAGAGCACTATATCTTTGCCTTCGTGCTCTACAGCGAGCTCAAGGGTATAGTAGCGAGGTTTTTTTTCATCTATTGCCATCCCTACATAAAACTGTTTCATGGCTTGGATAAAGGTCTTGAACAACGTCGTACTATCACTGTCTGTAGTTGGGGGGAGTGTTACAGAAAATAGTGTATGCTCGAGGGTTTCAGCAAGACTACCAGGCTCAGAAAGCCCAGGAATTGCTTTGATAGTACGCAAATATTGCACCAAAAATCTGTGAAAATCATCATCGAGGTGTGGATCATTCATTTTTGACACAACATCAAGCGCGTTTTTAATGCCTTTTTCTAGAACAATCCCAAAAAGCATTTCAATACGAGCATCATGAGACTCCGGCGCAAGATTGAGCACAATACGCTCTGTTTCATGCTCTGGAAGTATGTGTGATTCATGGAGAAATTCTTTTGCTTCTGCGCGTGCATAATCCCGAAGCGCGTTTTCTGCAGATACCCCAGGAGCTTCTTTGTGCTCATTCTGGCGATGCATCATTGAATCTTGTAAATAACTAATTTCTTTTGAAAGTGGTGATTGTTCTAACATGTCTCAAGTATATACCAAAAAGCCCGTAACTAGTACGGGCTTTTTGTGAAAAATACATTATTATTTTACTGTACTTGCCTTGGTAATTATCGCATCGATAATACCGTATTCTTTTGCTTCTTTTGAAGTCATAAAGAAATCACGCTCCATATCTTTTTGTACTTGAGCGAGTTTTTGTCCAGTGTTTTTTGCAAAAATCTCATTAAGGCGTTCTTTGAGTTTGATTACTTGTTTTGCAGTAATTTCAATATCGGTAACCTGCCCTTCAAAACCTCCGTGTGGTTGATGAATCATAACCTCAGCATTTGGAAGTGCATATCTCTTACCCTTTGCACCACCTGCGAGCAAGTGTGACCCCATAGAAGCGGCCATACCTACACAAATAGTAGATACATCTGGTTTTACAAAATTCATAGTATCAAGAATAGCAAGACCAGCTGTTACAGATCCACCAGGAGAGTTTATATACAAACTAATATCCTTTTTAGGATCTTCGTTGGCAAGAAACAAAAGCTGGGCAATAACCAGATTTGCTACTTGGTCATCAATTGGACCACCGAGGAAAATAATGCGTTCTTTTAAGAGGCGAGAGTATATATCATATGCTCGTTCGCCCATATTTGTTTTTTCTATAACTGTTGGTATTAACATATGGTTTTACTATACGATTAATTGACTTTTTTTGCAAAAAGCATAGAATTTGTAAAAATATATTTGCCATGGTACAGACAATACGCATTATCAGACTACGTCCTGAATGTTCTTTACTAAAGAATATTTTCTCGTTTAATTTTGCCTTGTACAACCAAGAGCAAAGATTTAACAACATTATTTTACTTGCATATGATAGACTCACAAAATACTCTGTCAATTATGCTGTAAAGAGAGAAGCATTCTTTAAAAAATTACTAAAACTTGATTTTATTTCAAAAGAAGAAAGAGATAAAATACTTGTACTTAAAAATAGTACAAGTGAACATGACTACGACTTTGTTGAAGTAGAAGAGTGCGAGGAAATCCCTCGCCAAGTTTAAAACAAAAAGCCCCCCGATGTATAACACGGAGGGCTTTTTTATTTTCTTTTTTTATTTACCTTCCAAGAAGTCAAATACTTTTTCGTTGGTGAGTACCATCTCGGCATATACTTCTGCGCGACTTGCGTCTGCACCAGGGTACATACTGATAAGTGTTTGCGCGTGTGCTTTTACTTCTTCTTCACTTGGTGCAAGCTTTTCTTGTTTTGAAATAGAAAAGAGTACGAGCTCTGTTTTTGCACGCTTGATAGCTTCATCGCGATATTCTGCTTTTATTTCTTCACGAGTCTTTTTTGTTTCTGCAAGATATTGGTCGAGTGTGAAACCAGTACGTGAAATATCTGCTTCGATTTGTGCAAGCATTTTGTCTTGCTCAGATTCAATGAGGAGCTCTGGGAGCTCACATTCTGAAGCTTCTGTAAGTGCTGAAATAACTTTTGCACGCCATTTATCCTTTGTTTCCATCTCTTTTTCGCGAACAAGGTTTTCTTTGATCTTATCTTTCATTTCTGCAACGTTTGCAAATGAACCAAAAGATTTTGCGAATTCATCGTTTACCTCAGGGAGCTCTTCTGTGTGATCATGTGCTGCTGGTGCTTCTGTTTCACCTTCGATTGTTTCATGGTTGTGTACATGGCCGTATGCACGCATTTCACGCAAATCTTGAATAACCTTTTCAACAGCAGATTCTTCTACTGCAGGTACCACTTCTTTTTCTACTTCTTGTGCGATTTTTTTGTATTCAGGAAGTTTTATTTCAGGAATAACGGCAGAAGTAATAGTAAAACCAAGCTCATTACCACGAGCGATTTTTGTAATAGATACTTGTGGGCGACCGATCACTTCGAGCTTTTCATCCATAGCAATCTTTGGATACCATTCAGAAAGAGCGAGCTCTGCCATTTCAGGAAGCACTATCGCATCGTTGATATGCTTTTTTGCAATATCTTCAGGTACCATTCCTTTACGGAACCCATCTATTTCAAGATGTTTTGCAAGGCGAGAAAATGCTTTTGATTCAAATGAAGCAAATGTTTCCCAATCGATAGTAACAGAGATTTCTATAAGACTTCCAGGAAGTTTTTTGATGTTCGCAGTATATGGTTTTGACATAGGGTAAAAAAATTAATTAGCTTTTGTTGTATCTGTGGTAATGGTTTTAAGTTCGGTAAGTGAATCAATAAGAGATTGTTTTGCAGTCTTTATCAATTCTTGTGCTTTTTTAACAGAAAGCACGTTTTTTGGGTCTTTGCTTGGTGACACTAGACCGTCGTGAGCAATAGTAAGGGTGTTTGTCGCATTTTGCAAGAAAGCTGCAGCATTTGTTGTATCAAACCCTTTTGCAGTCAATCGGTCTATAGCTATTTGAGTACGAGTAGCAAGATCTGAAAGCTTTTCTATAGTAGCAAGAGGGGAATCAGCCTTTTGTTCTACAGGAGCAACTTTTACCCCTTCAGCATAGACAAAAGAACCACCAAAAGTGGCAAAAAATGCAATAAATATAATAAAAATAAGTCCTTTTTTCATGTCTATAGTATACAGTTTTATACAAAAAAAGCTAGCCCTCTGCTTTTTTGAAAACCTGCTATGCTGTAATACAAATAAACCGTACTCGTATGAAACAAATTCTTTTATTCCTAATCTTTATGATTAGTGTTGGTTTTACCAACAAAGTGTACATTTTTAGTACAGAAAAAGGTGATATATTACGATTTCGTCTTGAAATACAACACTCGAAAACTCTTGGGGTAATTATAGAAGTTCAAAAAGAAATTTCTCAAAAAGACCTACAAAGTATAGGTAAAACTGACTATGTAACCATTTTTTATACAAAAAATAATGTATTGTATGAAAAATTATTACACATAAACACCGCAATAATTTCTCAACAAACAATCTCATTATCTTTTTTGTGTAAAACACCCACCGAATGCCGAGAAATAGGGGAATCTACTATTCAAAAAGTGATACTCTAAGAGGGTACAAAAAAATCCCAGAAGGTTTTATACTTCTGGGATTTTCTTATTTTATCTATATTTTACAATACTATTCCTCGAATTTTGGAGCGTATTCTTTGTTGTATCGCTCGCGAGATTCTTGAATTATCTTTATTGCTTCTTCTGGGCCGTGGAATGTTTCTACTACACTAGTACCAGGTTTTTTCAATGCTTTGTAATTTTCCCAGTAGTAACGAGTTTCTTTTTCCCAGTATTCACCAAGGTCTGTATATGATTTTATGTGATCTGAACGTTTGTCTCCAGCAAGCACTGCGATGATTTTGTCATCTACTTCGCCACCGTCGATAAATTTCATTACACCAATAACACGAGCCTCTGCGACAGATCCAGGAACAAGCGGCTCTGTGATGTTTACAATCTCAACATCGAGCGGGTCATTATCTTCGTCCCAAGTACAAGGGATAGCACCATAGGTAAAAGGGTAGGCGAGAGATGAGTATCCTACACGATCAAGCTTGAGTTGTCCTGATTCTGTAATAATTTCATATTTATTAATACTTCCTGCAGAAACTTCTACAAGTGTATTGATAATACCGTCTTCTTCGTGTGCAAACGGAGGAAGCACATGAAGGAGGTTGAGCATGTATTTTGATGGTTTGTGATTTATATTTGCCATAGATATCTATACATTATGCTGTTATGTCTTCTGCGATAAGCTCTGCGAGTGGGATAAAATCTTCGTCTGTAGTTTCACCAGCATCTTCACTTGGTGTTATTTTATCTTCTGCAGCATCAGTTCCTTTGATGTCGATTTTCCATCCTGTAAGGCGAGCAGCAAGACGTACATTTTGTCCACCCTTTCCGATAGCGAGAGAGAGCTGATCAGGAAGTACTTCGATAAGTGCTTTGTGTTCTGCTTCATCAAGAGTGATATCAAGTACTTTTGCTGGAGAAAGTGCTTTTTGTACAAATTCTGCAGGATCGTTAGAATATTCAATAATATCAATCTTTTCTCCGCAAAGCTCACTCATTACAGTACTGACACGTACTCCTTTTTGACCCACACATGACCCTACTGGATCAATATTTGAATCATCAGTCCATACAGCAATCTTTGAGCGACTACCTGGCTCACGAGCAATAGCTTTGAGTTGTACAACACCACTTGCAACCTCAGGAGACTCATATTCAAAAAGCTTTTCCAAGAATTTTGGATGAGTACGTGAGAGTTTGAGGGTAATACCACGAACAGAATCTTCTACAGCGTAGAGATATGCGCGGATACGAGCACCGCGAGCAAAACGCTCACCAGGAATTTGTTCATTGTATGGCAAAATACCTACTGCGCGATTGAAATCCACATATACAGTACCGTTTTCCACTTTTTGCACATATCCACTGATAATATCTCCTTCTTTACTACCAAATTCATCGAGCACAGAACTTCGTTCTGCTTCTTTGATGCGCTGCATGATTACTTGTTTTGCTGTTTGTGCGGCAATACGTCCAAAGTCATCCTTTTGCTCGAGAGGGAAGACAATTTCTTCGCCAAGAGCTACGTCTGCTTTCAAAATTTTTGCATCCTCAATAAGAATATGTTTTTCTTCATTGAAACGCTCAAGAGCACCTTCTTCTTCGGTATTTGTGTGATCAAGTTCTTCTTCTCCTTCAAAACGAACTGTTGTATCATCTACGACAGTTTTTATTTGTTCAAAAGAAACAGTACCTGAATCAAGGTCTATATGAGAGCGAACGATTTGTCCACGCTTTCCGTATTCTTTTTTGTATGCAGCAGCAAGTGACTGCTCGATTGCATCAATAAGTTTTTCTCGTGCTATTCGTCTTTCACTTTCTAATTGTTCTATTGCTATTTTTAATGCTTTTATATCCAACATATTCAATTGTGTATTTAATTTTTAATAGAAACGCCCGACCTTTCGGGACGGACGTTTGTATACACATATTAGCACAAAATACTTTTTTTCACAAAAAATTGTATACATATATATAGTACGCTATACTTATACATATGAGTAGTACAAAAAAATTACGAGTGTTTCTTTTTTCTCTTGTTGCGATTTTTATAACAACGTCGATAGTATTAGCGAGCTCAACAGACACCATTTCTGGGTGGGCATGGTCAGGAAATACTGGCTGGATAAAATTAAATAATTGTACTGATCCAAACACAGCAAGTACGTGCGACACCAATGCGTATGGTCTCACCGCACCACTTACCGGATCAGGCAATATTACCGGATACGCATGGTCTTCAAATATTGGATGGATAAATTTTGCAGATAGTAGTTGTCCTACTAGTGGCTGTACTGCTGGTGCAAAAATAAACTGGACTACTGGCAAAATTACTGGCTGGGCTCGTGCCTGTTCAGTATATGCAAGTGGGTGTAGTGGAACACTCGCAAATACCAACTACCTTGGTGGCTGGGATGGGTATATAAACCTTGGTCCTGGAAGTAATTGGGGGCTTAGTGTTGATGCTAGTGGAACTATTTCAGGATACGCATGGGGGTCTGATGTTATTGGATGGACAGAATTTAATGGCACAGTAAATCTCGCATGCCCTACAGGACAAACACGAATAAATGGAAGCTGTACTCAAATTACTAGCTGTGCAGGGGGGACTGTTAATACTCAGACAAATACTTGCTCATGTCCTACAGGAACAACACTTACAAATGGTGCGTGTTTAACAACAATCACCCCATCTGATTGTGTAAACGGCACTGTATCAGGAAATATTTGTTCATGCCCTACAGGAACAACTCTTGTTGGAAAAATTTGTACAACAATAAACCCTACCCCCCAAAATCCAACCTCTTGTCCTACAGGACAAAAATTAGTTAACAATACCTGTGTTTGTTCTGATGGAAACACTCCTCCAAGTACAGGACCAACAGCCGGACAATGTCCAAAGAAGCACCCTAGCTATATCGAGTCATAATATGGAACAACAAATACAACAAACCTCATACCATCAAAAAAAGAAAATTGTTTTTACAGCAATAATTATCATACTAGTATTTCTAGGTCTAGGTATCTATTATGTAGTAACAAAAAAACACACTACTAACACTCCTGAAAAACCAAGTCTCACTCCAATAGAGACACTACAAAAACTAGATGAGCAGTCTGCTCCTACACTCAAAGATCCCAACAATCTCGCACAAGCACTGAAGAAAATTAATACAAATACAAAACCTATAAAAGAAACAAGGCAAGATCGTCAAAACATTATTGATGTATTAAATAAAAAATAATATATGACAAAACTACCTATACAAAAAATATTAGCAATCACACTCATCACCGCAAGTGCAGCAGGATTATCTTTTGCATATACACCAGCACCAGCAGGTGGCCCAACAGGGAACAATACTGATGCACCGTTTACTGTAGGATCTTTTTTTGATGTAAAAAATGGAGACCTTGGTATTAATGATACATTTTATGCAACAGATAATTCATACATAAAAGGTAATACTGCAGTACTCGGACAAATAAATGGGGGACTTGTAAGTGGAGGGCTTAACTCTACAGCAACTATTGGACAAGCACCAACAATCACAGACGCTGCAGTATCTGGTACGTTTCGATCAAACACTATCCAAGCAGACAGTCTTGTACCAAAAACTGGAGTGACTTACCAAACAGTAACCACAGGAAAGGGTAATGTATACAATAAAGTATGTACTGATACAACAGGGAAACTTTCTCTTTGTCTTGCAGCTGCGGCAGTAGTAACACCACCAACACCAACTATTACCGATTACACAAAAACAATCATGGGCTCATCTGTAGGATTTTCAACAAAACACGCAGCATGTCTTGCTCTAACATTTGGTGGACAATACGGACACAAAATGAATATTCCATTCCCTGTAAGTGGTGATATTATTTATTCATCACCAGCAGGCACAACACCAGTAAATGGAGGAAATAATTGGTATGGCCTGTTCTATCCAGACACAGCAACAGGTAATGTCTCACACAACTATCCTTATGTAGCACAACTTTCTAGTGCTGGAGTGGTTGGATTATCAAATTCTGTACCATTATTAGCATCAGGTCTTCCGGATTGTAGCTTAATTTATTAATATATGAATAAAAAAAATATCATACAAACAGTATTTGGTATCACACTACTTACAGCAACACTTGCTTTTGCGGGATGGAATGCAAATACTAGTACACCAACAGGAGGGAATATGGGTATACCAATAAACACTTCATCAAATACACAAATAAAAGAAGGTGGTCTTTCTGTGGGGAAATTTGTTGGAATGGGGAATGCCCAATTCAATCAACAATTATTCATGAATGGGTCATTACTAAGCTCTAGTACAACCCTTGGTATAGGAGATACTACACATGCAGTAAATGTTAATATACCAAACGGGCAAACGCGCGTAGGGTATACCTCTAGTACATCTGGAAACATTACAACCAAAACACTCTTGGCTTCTGCTACAAATACTCCTGTGTGTGCTGATACAAACGGAAACCTAATACTTTGTTCTACTACAACCACTACCCCAGGAAGTACAACACCAACAACCCCTGCCACCACACCAGAAGTTATTTCTGTGTTAAGCCCTATTTTTGTTGTTACACAAAATATATCACCATCAGGAGAGTGTGGCTGGGCAACAGATGGGAATTATTATGATTGTCTTAATAGCACAACATCTTCTATGATTTTTTCTACAAGTACTCCAACAACAGATCCTAATATTTCTGGCAATTTTCATATTTCTTTCACAAGAGATTTAACAGTTGACACAAACTCAGTTGGTACTATGTATACAACAACATCAAATACAACATACGGGCAAGTGCTTGATATAACAGATACTACTGGAAACGTAATATCTTCGGGTGATACAACCTCATTAAAAAATATAAAACTTATAGACGCTTTTCAAGAAAGTGTAGATTCTATAACATTTGATCCAGAAACGGTTACTTATGTACCCACAAAAGTTGTGTATCATATAAAAGTTACAGACAAAAACACAGGTGCAATAGTTGTTAATCAGACCTATACAAAATCTAAACCATTTTAACTTATATGAAATACACATTTAAAAAAATCATTGTTCTTGCTTTTGGAATCAGTCTTGCAATAGGAGCTAGTTATATTTCTGCATCATATACCGCAAAACCTGCAAGTGCACCAAGTAGTAATACTGATACACCTGTAAATGTAACAAGTGCATTTCAAACAAAAACAGGGGATATATCAGTAAATACTTTTATTGTAAGCAAAAGTTCTGAGTTTGATAAAACACTCACACTAAACGGTATTCTCACTGGGAATCCAATATCTACAGGAAGTACAGAATCAAACCTTTCTTTTGGAGGACAAGCACTAAACAGTAGTGGTAGCCTAGTAACACGTTTAGTAAATCTTGTTATACAAAGTGGGTCATTGAATGTAAAAAAAACTATTGCAGCAAATAACCTTATAAATCTCACAGATCCAAATAATGGTGTTTGTGCAGACTCTAGTGGAACATTAGTACCATGTTATGAAGCAGCACCAGATCTTTGTCCAAATATTGCCGGTATACAAGCAACACTTCCTCAAAACTATACAATTAATGCGTTGGGGCAGTGTGTAGAAACAGATGTTTGTCCAAATATCACTGGTGCACAGCACACTATGCCTGCAAATACTGTATATAACGCATCAAATCAGTGTGTTTGTGCGACAGGGTATGGAAATCAGGCAGCAGATGGGAGTTGTACGAGCACAACAATCACAGGAACTGTATCTATAGCCCCAAATCTAAACTTTGTATATCATTGGGATTATTATGGAGGAGAAAGATGGGTAGACCCATACATGCTAACCCTCAATATAACATCAGGTGTATCTGTGCCTGTTAATTTTAAATGGGGGTATTGTACAGTAGCAATACGCGCGGGTGAAAACAATGGTGTTGTTGGTTGGCCCCCTGTAGGAAATAAAGAATGTTTTGGTTTTGATACATATTCATCACAAAACTCACTACCTACACCATATACAGATCTGAGGGTTTATGGATACACCGTATATGGAAACCAAACACTACCAGTCAGTGCAAAAATAAATAATATACCTGACAATGGACCAATACTTCCCAACACAACATCATTAACATCTATGGTGGCAACAAGCAATGGAGTCCCTATAATGGTTAACACATTCGATAGTAGAATAGATCCAAATTCTGGCTATGTTAAAATTACAGATGTTATAATTTATGGAGTATCATTACCAACAGGGTATACACTCAACCTAACACCTGTAGTCGGTTCAACATTCAACCTTCAAATAAAACCATAAAAATATTTCATTCAAAAAAACCCACACATTGTTGTGGGTTTTTTGCTATACTTATATTCATGATTGTTGATGAAAAAAAATTAGAGAAACTCGCACGAAGTGTTGGAATGATTACCGACACAGATATGGCAAATCTTACCGAAAGTAGAAAAGAAAAACCACAAACTCTTTCTGAATTTCTCCTCTCTCAAGGAAAGGTAAAAGAACAAGAATTAAAAAAACTTGAAGCCTATGTACTCGGTATTCCTTTTATCAATCTTGAAAAAGAAAAAATTGACCCGAGTGTACTCTCACTTATCCCAGAACCAATTGCAAAAACATATAATATTATTGCATTCAAAAAGAAAGAGAATGATCTCGAAGTAGTAGTGCTCGACATAGACAATCTTGGTGCTATTGATTTCGTTCGCAAAAAAACAGGGCTTCGCATACTCCCTCGCCTTACCGATAGTGAATCTATAAAAGCCTTACTTTTACAATATAAAAAGAGCCTCCAAGCTGAATTCAACACAATCATCCAGAAAGAAACTGCTAATATTCAAAAGGTTGATGAGACTGACGAAGATGTTTCAGAAAAAGATCTCAAGAATCTCGCAGAAGATCTTCCTATTATAAAAATCGTAGAATCTCTTATATCACACGCAATATTACAAAACGCTTCTGATATACATGTAGAGCCACAAGACGCATCGCTTATCGTACGGTATCGTATAGACGGCATACTACATGATGCGATGGAGCTCCCCAAAGAAGCAACAGCAGGTATTATTGCTCGTATAAAAGTACTCTCAAATCTCAAGCTTGATGAAAAACGTCTCCCTCAAGATGGTCGTTTCAAAATCATGCAAGACAATCAACCAGTATCATTTCGTATTTCTACACTTCCAACATATTTTGGAGAAAAAGTAGTGATCCGTATTTTGAAAGAGTCGAGCTATGGATATACATTAGAAGCGCTTGGTTTCCACGGAGAAGCGCTTGAACGTATCCAAGAGGGGATGCGCCAACACTCAGGTATCATGCTTTGTTCTGGCCCTACAGGATCTGGAAAGACCACCTCTCTGTATACACTCTTGGATATCCTCAATACCCCTGAGGTAAATATTTCTACTATCGAAGATCCTATCGAGTATCAAATGCCTCGTATAAACCAGACACAAGTAAAATCTGAAATTGGTATGAGTTTTGCAAATGGACTTCGTGCATTGCTTCGCCAAGACCCCAATATTATCATGGTAGGGGAGATACGTGATGGAGAAACAGCAGGACTTGCAGTAAATGCAGCCCTTACTGGCCACCTTATACTCTCTACTATCCACACCAACTCAGCATCTGGAGTGCTTCCTCGTTTGCTTGATATGCAAATAGAACCATTCCTTATTGTTTCAACAGTAAAAACTGTTATTGGGCAGCGACTTGTTCGTCGCCTTACAGAAACAAAAGAGCAGTATTTCCTTTCTGAAGCAGAGCTCGCAACACTAGGTAAGAGTGTTAATTTAGAAAAATTACTCCAAGTACTTATCGAAGAAAAAATAGTAAATCCTGATACTACGTGGCAAAAAGTACCGTTTTATAAACAAATTCCTAATAAAGAATCTCCAGATGGATATCATGGCCGTATCGGTATACACGAAGTACTTCGCGTAACACCAACAATAAAAGAGCTTATTTTACAAGGAAAATCTGCAGACACCATAGAAGAGCAAGCAAGAAAAGAGGGTATGCTCACCATGCTCGAAGATGGTATTTTCCAGTGTATTCAAGGAAAAACTACTATCGAAGAAGTCCTCCGTGTGGTAAATGAGTAATAAACTATTTTATTAAGATTTTTTTATCCCTAAATACAATAAAGTACTCATACCCGAGAAAGCTGTAATATAGAAAAAAAGTATTGTAATTGGATATTTTATCCAAAAATAAATTACAAATAAAGAAACCCAAAGAGATAGACACCAAGGACAATCTAAAAGAAGAGCAATCTCTCTTTGTAAGCCGTTTTTAGGAAAAGAGCGAGTTATTTTAATTTGATTATTTATTTTTTCAAAAACAACAATAAAGAAAATATCTCTAAACCACTGCATTATATGATCAGAAAGAAATAGTTTAGTTATTCTAAAAATTGCAAGTAATAAAATTATTATATTTATAATACCAAATTTATTATTTATATAATTATTAAAATGAATTTCTTTAGATATTAATACAATTATAGTTATATATAACCCAATAAAGAGTATATTAAAAAGACTTTGTTTTTTACCTGAAAATGTTATTTCTTCAGAAGGGCTATTAAAGATTTGTTCTGCATTTCTCATATTTATTTAACCAAATATGTTTCAAGATCTACTCTATCATATTCAACTAATTGTTTATTTTCTAAATCATAAAATGAATTACTATAAGAATTTTCATCCCAAGATATATTAAATGGATTTATTTGTGCTAAATAAATAATGGTTTTAAGAGGTTTTCCTGGATAACACAGAAGTACCCATTTTTGATGGTTTTCTATATATTCATTTGGTAGTTTAACTTGATTTTTTTGTATCATATAAAACATTAATGCCTCTTCGAGGAAAAATAATACTTGATTATCTTCCATATCTTTTCCATAAGAAACACAATCCTCAGAAACATATTTTTGAAACAATAAATCTTCTTTATATATTTTTTTAATTTTATCAAAAGCTATTTCAAAATCAGTAGTACCTAAATACATTTGATTCCAAGAAGTAAAACTAAATGCGTGTTGTATTTGGAAATCTACCTGATTTTTTCTCACTATATTTAAAATTTCATTTTTATGCTTTACAACCTGGCTCATAAAAGACTGTTTTAATTCAGGGGCTGGTTTATTACTATATAAGTATAAAAAATCACTATATAAATAATTAACACCTATAAGTGGTTTACTCATCTTTGTTGGGTAAAAATTATAAAGATCTTTTATAAGATTATCTGCGTTTTGTCTATTACGTAATAAGCTTATAGAAAGAGGGAATAGGAGAATTCCTTTTTCAGGGGGGAGCTTACTAAAATCAAAAAAGATATTTTTTTGTTCTTTTGGGTTTGGCATATGTTTATATTATCATATTACAATTTATGGTAAATCAACTTCTGGAGTATTTCCAGGGTGACAACGAGACACTCTATGAAGTGTCTTTTTTGTTGCAATGAAAAAAGAGTATTTTTTATAACACGCTATACCATACTCTGAACATGTTGGATAAAAAATACATGAAGGTTTGAGGTTCAAGAGATATCGAAAGACTCCTACACTAGGGGAGAGGAGCGCTCGATATACCAAAATAACCAAAATAGCTATATTATTTGGTATTTTTTTGCATTTTCTCCATAAGGTTTTGAAAATGAGTGACAGTTTCTTCATATGAAAATGATTGTATATTCTTTGCAGTAAATAATATACCACTAAAATAAGGGTTTTTTTGTTTTTGTATTAAAGAGTAGAGTCTTCTACGAATACGGTTTCGATCTACAGCATGAGGAACAGCTTTTCCAGATATAACAACAGAAAACTCTATTTTCTCGTCATTTTTGAGAAAATAGAGTGTCCCGAGAGGGTTGTAGACTGTACGTGTACTTTTATTGTTCTTAAGAGCAATAAACGCAGTACGGTTTATTTTCGCGCTCTTTTGCAACATATATTATACAGTGAGTTTTGCGCGACCTTTTCTTCGACGAGCAGTGAGCACTGCGCGACCTGAAGTAGTAGCAATTCGTGCCAAAAAGCCGTGTTTTTTAAGTCTTTTTACTTTTTTGGGTTGGTAGGTTACTGACATAGTGGTGGTACTATACACAAAAAACTGTATTTCTGCAAGTATATCTATTTTTATTGTTTTCCTGGTATAATCCACACTATCCACAGATTATCCACAGTATGAACCAACCCCACTTTTTAGTACTATATAACATATGATTGAACACAAAGAACAATTCTGGAATGACTGCCTCGCTGAAATAGAAAAAGTGGTTTCAAAAGAGACTTTTTCTACTTGGTTCAAACAAACTGCTTTCTTAAAAGAAGAAGATGGTCTTGTGTATCTCGGTGTTCCTAATGAATTTGCAAAGGAATGGCTTATAACCAAACAATACAAACTCCTTTTAAAGACTATTGTAGAAAAAGCTGATCATGTACGTGCTATTGATTTTTCAATCACCAAAATAGAGCCTGTTTCTTATACTATTCCAGAAAAAACAGGGGAATTACCACTCCGTGATATATATGTGAGTCGTGATGACAATCTCAATCCACGATACATCTTTGACAACTTCATTGTTGGATCATTCAACGAGCTCGCTTATGCAGCTGCACAAGCTGTCGTAAGACGCCCACAACAATCATATAATCCTTTATTTATATATGGTGGTAGCGGACTCGGCAAAACACACCTTATCCAAGCAATTGGTAATGAAATAAAGAAAATATCTCCTGATAAAAAGATTTTATATGTGTCACTTGAAAAATTCTCTCACGACTATGTACTTTCAATGCAAAACAATAAATACCAATCTTTTAGAGATAAATATCAAAAGTGCGATGTATTAATTATTGATGATATTCAATTTATCTCAACAAAAGAAGCAACAAAAGACCAATTATTCCATTTATTTAATATCCTATACGAAAAAGGGAAGAATATAATCTTTTCTTCTGATAAACATCCAAATCATATTCCTGGTATTGAAGATCGTCTTAAAACTCGATTTAATGCTGGTATGACAATAGATATTCAAGAACCAGATCTTGAAAGTCGCCTTGCTATTTTGCATAAAAAAATAAGTAATTCAGGGCAAAAAATTGATCCAGAAGTATTGCAATATATAGCTTCTTCAGTTACTGGTAGTATCCGCGAGATGGAAGGAATAATAAACCTTATAAGTATGCACGGTGATATAAAAAACCACCCTATTTCACTTCTTGAAGCAAAAGCACTTATAAAAAACAATATAAAACCTAAGAAAAACTTCGCTATTTTAGATATTATTAAAATAGTTTCTCAATATTACCAACTCGAAGAGAGTATGATGTATGAAAAAACAAGAAGAAAAGAAGTAGTTCATGCTCGCCAAATGCTTATGTACCTATTACGAGAAGATTTTAATGAATCATATCCATCAATAGGAAATAAGCTTGGTGGAAAAGACCATACGACCGTCATGCACTCATATGAAAAGATAAAAACAGAACTTCCTACTAGTACACAATTAATGAAAGAGCTCGACGATATCCGCATCCTCTTCAAATAAGCTGTGTATAGACTGTGGAAACAACAAGACAAGAATAAGGGATATGTGGACTGTGTAAAAGTAGTAGTTTATCCACAAGAGTTTTACACAAGTGAAAATCAAATAAAAACCTTATATAATAAAAACAAAAACCGATATCCACCAATCCACAGCACATACTAATACTTATTACTATATATACTAATAATATAATAAACATATATGAAACTAACTTGCTCAATAGAAAAATTAAAATCAGCAATCGGTATAGCTGAAAAGATGGTAGGAAAGAATCTCAGTCTTACTAGTTTGCAAGCAATATTAATTATTGCCTCTGGAAACTCTTTGAAAATACGAGCAACAAATCTCGCTGTTGGTGTTGAGTATGAAATACCCGCAGAAATCGCCGTAGAAGGGGTTGTACTAGTGAAGGCGGATATAATCTCAAGTGTGGTCAATTACTTGCAAGGAGACACTGTAGAGCTCTCTGTAGTGGATACTACACTCACCGTACAGACCAAACATCACCACACAATCATAAACACTATTCCTACTACTGATGAATTTCCTACATTACCTATTATTGAAGGGCAATCATTTACTGTAAAAACAAGTATTTTGAAAGAGGGTATACGATCTGTGTATTTTTGTGCAGCTGCAACAGATATAAAACCTGAAATTTCTAGTATCTTTATGTACTCTGATGAAGAGAATCTAGTTTTTGTTGCAACAGACTCTTTCCGTCTTGCTGAAAAGAAAATTCATGTAAAACAAATACCTGAAATTTCTAGTATGCTTTTGCCGTACAAAAATATTCCTGATATTTTGAAAATTCTTGATTCTCTTGATGAAGTTGTTGTGACATTTCATAAAAACCAATGTTCACTTGTTGGGGGAGGAATATATTTTACATCTCGTTTGATAAATGGCGCATTCCCAGACTATCGACAAATTATTCCAAAAGAAGAAAAAACAAAAATTACTTTGATGAAAAGTGAATTGGTAAATTCATTGCGTTTGTCTACTATTTTTACAGATAAATTTTCTCATGTATCTATTACAATTCCTGAAGATAAAAAAAGTTGTCTTATTTCTTCAAAGAATGCAGAAATTGGAAAATCAGATACTATGCTCGATGCGGTGATACAAGGTGAACCTATTACAGTGTCTTGTAATCTTCGATATGTGCTCGATATGTTTCAATCTATTGCAAGTGATAGTGTAAGTCTCTCATTTACTGAACCTACACGACCTATTATTAGTCGTGGTACATCAGACAACTCTTTCTTGTATCTCTTGATGCCAACTCGCTAATATGAACAATCTTTTTTCTTCTCTTTTAGAGCAGATAAAACAAAATTATAAAAATAAGGCTACTACCTCAACCGAAATAACATCACTCGTAAGTGATGTTATCGGGTTTCAACTACAAGAGAAAGATATAAAAATTTCTCAAGGAGTTTTGTATATTACTGTTTCTCCAACTATCAAGTCTACTGTTATGCAACACAAAAAAGAATTACTTGAAAAGCTTGCTTCGTGGGGTGTTAGTGCTATTCGGTAAAAGTAACTGCCTGTGTTGCCTGAAGTGTGTTGAGGAGATTATCTGTTGCTAGTGCTTTGATAGTATAAGATCCTGCACTATAGCCATATTCTTTTGGTGTAAAAGAGAATTTGAATGGTGATTGTAATGTGGTGAGATAATTATCATTGATATAAATATCTGCCGCTGTTACAGGATGAGGACTATCTTTTGTTTGTAAGAATATTGTTTGTGTACTTGTAGTAGGGAAGCTGTTGGGAAGGTTTTGGAATGTGACAGCAGTAGTATTTATTCCTGTGTGTACAGTATCGTATCCTTTCGGAATATCTGCGTATGATGTTGTTTGGTAGTTTCCTTTATGATTTTCCCACCATGTTTGTACTGCTGGTTCCCAAAGTCTAAATTCTGGATCACTATTTGGATTTGTTGGTGCTGGTCCTGTTGGATCATCTTTGTTTACCCAATACAAAATATCATGCACGCTAGTAATTATTTTTTCTATACGAGATTCTGTTGGTGTTGCGTCTGTTGCGCGTTGTCCACTTGTTTTATCAATCCATACAGATTCATTACCAAGCCAACTTCCACGAAGTACTGGTTTTAATGAATTGTAATTATCTGGTGGAATAGGTTTTTCAAACGTAGTATGAGGAGTGTTTGGAAGTATACTTGTCATAAAGGTTTTCCATATAGGACCAGATACCGCAGAACCTCCAGATTTCATTTTTGAGTTGTCATTATTTCCTGACCAAACACCAACAGTAATATCTGGTGTATAGCCAATAATCCACGCATCATGATCATCATTTGTAGTACCTGTTTTTACTGCAACACCAGGGATAGTAATTCCTGTACCAAATGTAGGGACACGAGGCGCTGGATCACTAAGTACATCATTGAGTGTTTTTATTGCATTGGGATCATACACTTCAGTATGTTTATCGGTGAAGTTTTCTACAGTGTTTCCTTCGCTATCTTTTATAGAAAGTATTCCTGTTGCTTCATTTCTTGTACCATTATTTGCAAATACACTATAGGCACTAGTCATATCAAGAAGGGTGACTTCGCCTCCTCCAAGCACAAGAGAAAGTCCATAGTTTGCTGGATCGGTAAGGGTGGTAATACCGAGACTTTGTGCTGTTTGTAATGCAGTATTGAGCCCTACAAGATATAGTAATTTTACCGCTGGAACGTTTCGTGATTCTGCGAGCGCAGAGCGGAGATTGATAGGTCCTTTGAATTTATTATCAAAGTCATCAGGGTTGTAACATTCTGTTTGCGCGTGTCCTGGAAGAGGTTTTTCATCTGCGGTACAGTTGGTAGAAAATTCTGTTGGCACATCAAAAAGTACTGTGTCCGGGGTATACCCCTTTTCAAATGCAGAAAGATAAATAAATGGTTTGAATGATGAACCTGGTTGTCGCTTTGCTGTTGCTATGTTGTATGCACCATCTATTGTTTTATCAAAATAATTTTTTGATCCAACCATAGCAAGAATTTGTCCAGTCTTTGGATCTATTGCTACAAGACCACTATTTGAAGCGTTATATTTTGTTTTGTTTTGATCTGCATATTGCGCAATAGTCTGTTCTGCTTGTTGCTGCATAGTATAATCAAGAGTTGTTTGGATAGTGTAGCCACCGTTTTCCATAACATCAGCACCGTATTTTTGTTCTAGATAATCAAGAATATAAAATACAAAATGTGGTGCTTTGATACTGTTTGCTGCAGCAATATTGAATACCACTTTTTCTTTTTTTGCTTGATCATATTGTGCTTGAGTAATATATTTTTGCTCAAGCATTTTTTTCAATGTAAGATTTTTTCTATCTTCAAGTGCTTGTCTATTTTTTCCAAAAGGGGAGTAGTATGTTGGTGCATTTGGAATAGAAGCAAGATATGCAGACTCTGCTATATCGAGATCTTTTGAATGTTTACTAAAGAATGCCTCACTAGCTTCTTCTATACCATATATAGTCCCTCCGTATGGTGCATCGTTGAGATATATGGTAAGAATTTGATCTTTACTCATTTGTCTTTCGAGACGTACAGCAAGTACCCATTCTTTTAATTTACGAACAACGTTTTTATTAGAGTTCAAGAGAGTATTTTTTACTACTTGTTGAGTAAGTGTAGAGCCACCTTGAGAAAAGCTTCCGTGAATTACATTACTGAGCATTGCTCGGATAATAGAAGTTATTTTGATACCACCATGAGTATAGAATTGTGCATCTTCTATAGAAATAACTGCGTGTTTTACATTATCTCCCATTTGATCAAAAGGGATCTGGGTGCGACGAACACTTTGATGAATATCGTACAACATCACTGTACCGGTACGGTCGGTGATTTTTGAAGAGTTTGCTATTTTGCGAGCTTCAAATGTAGACATATCGGGGAGTTGTATAGTACTTGCCCAAATAAACACTGTTCCTATAAAAAATAACCCTACAGCACCTATAATAATAAGTATTTTCTTGATAGTTTTGAATGAAATTTTCTTCATACTAGTATCATAGAAGAAAAACTTTAAAAAACAAAGTGAAAATGCTATTATGCCAATATAATGAATAACTCAAAAGATACCCAAGAGAAAATCAGTACCCTAATAGAAAAAGGGGTTTCTGAAATTTTACCAAGTAAAAAATTCCTTGAATCACTTTTAATACAAGATAAAAAGCTTCGTATATATGCAGGATTTGATCCGACAGGGCCAACACTTCACCTCGGACACACTATTCAGCTTCGCAAGTTGCGACATTTCCAAGATCTCGGTCATGAAATAATCTTTTTAATAGGAGATTTTACTGCACGCATTGGAGACCCTACAGACAAGACTGCCGCACGCAAACAACTCACTGAAAAAGAAATAAAAACAAATTTGAAATTGTACAAAAAACAAGCAGAAAAATTTATTAGCTTTTCTGGAAGAAATGGTGCAAAAATAAAATTCAATAATGACTGGCTCGGTAAAATGAAGTTTGCAGATGTGCTCGAACTTGCAAGTCATATGACTGTAGATCAAATGCTCAAGCGCGATATGTTTGCTCGTCGTATCGAAGAAGAAAAGCCAATTTATATTCACGAATTTATGTATCCACTCATGCAAGGATACGATAGTGTCTATATGCAAGTAGATGGAGAAGTAGGGGGGAATGACCAGCTTTTCAACATGCTCGCAGGACGCACACTTCTTAAACAATTGAAAAATAAAGAGAAATTTGTTATCACTACAAAACTCCTCGAAGATGCGAATGGTAAAAAAATGGGAAAGACCGAAGGTAATATGGTGTCTCTCATTGATACCCCAGAAGATATGTATGGCAAAATAATGTCTTGGACAGATGGGCTTATGGTTCCAGGTTTTGAGCTTTGTACTGATTTGAGTATGGGTGAAATTGCTGATATTACAAAAGAATTAGAAAATGGTGCACATCCTCGCACTATCAAAATGTGTCTTGCATACGAAATTACAAAATCTATTCATGGGGAAAAAAGTGCACAGCAAGCACAAGATAATTTTGTAAGTATGTTTCAAAAAAAAGAAATTCCTACTGATGCGCAAAAGATAAATATACAAAACAAAACACTTGAAGAGATTCTTATAGAAAACAACCTTCTTACTTCAAAAGGGGAAGTGCGACGTATGCTCGAAAGTGGTGCTATAAAAAATCTTTCAACAGACACAGTATTAAAAAACGAAGATGCAAAAAGTATTCCAGGACAAGGAGTATATAAAATAGGAAAAGCAAAGTTTATAGAGTTTGTATAAATAAAAAACCCCGAGAGTCTCGGGTTTTTTTTGTATGGTTTTAAAAATTATTTATTTCTCTAAATAATCTTTCAGTAGATTTTGCTCCGGTATTGCATATAGCAAGATCAAAACCACTCGTGTTTGCTGGAGAAAAACCAGCAGAATAAAGAATTACTTTTGTTTCTGGGTGTTTTTCTTTTGCACCCTTTAAAAGTAGTAATGAGGCACTGGTTGGGTTGTCTGATTCTCCACCAGCAACAATAGAACTTGTAATAACAAGACAGTTTTTACCGACTAAGCCTACTGCTTGTTTCCAGTTTTGTGCATATACAACTTCTAGGTGTGGACATGTATGCTCAATTCGGTCTTTTACTGCTTCAAAATATAAGAAGCTTTCTGCGCAAAGAATAACTAATTTTTTCATTGTATTTTTTTCTATACAATACTTTATTCAAAAATAAAGTCAAATTATTTCAACCCGAAAAGTTTGCCGAGGAGATCTGTCCAAGTCTTTTGAAATAAGGTTACAAAGAGAAAACCAGGGACAAAAAAGACACTTACCAATATAAAAAGTATAAGGTCGAATATAAAAGCAATAATGTCTTCGGCTGATTTCACTACTCGTATACTACAAAAAATGACGAAATGGTCAAATTATGGTGGAAAACACATGTTACAAAAAGTCGTGGTATTATAGATATATATGACGATAGTAATTACTGGAGGATCGGGGTTCGTAGGGACAAAGCTTTCAAAAAAGCTTTTAGATAAAGGCTATACAGTGATTGTGGTAGATTTGCATGCACCAACATTTACCAATGAAAAACTATTTTTTATTCCACTTGATCTTACCAAGTCTATTATTCCTTTTGGTGTTCTCGAACATGCAGATGCAGTAGTCAATCTTTCAGGTGCTCCTATTTCTCAAAAATGGAACGAAGAAGTACAAAAGGTTATTTATGATAGTCGCATCGAAAGTACTAAACATGTAGTACAAAGCTTTGAAGCAACACATGCTCGCCCAGGAGTACTAGTAAATGCTTCTGCTATAGGATTTTATGGGGAAACAGGAGAAAGTATTTCTGATGAAAAAACACCTGCAGGAAAAGGGTTTTTGGCAAAAGTAGTTACTGATTGGGAAAACGAAGCAAATAAAGCAAGTGCATTTGGGGTACGAGTAGTATTGGTACGTACTGCGCCAGTGCTTGGTTTAGGGGGGATGCTTGCGCTCTATACACAGACAGCACGGTTTGGATTTTTGCTCGGTCTACAAAAAGATTTTATGCTTTCATGGATCCATGTAGATGATCTTGTAGATGCATATATTTTTGCAATTGAAACCTCAACCGTACAGGGAGTAATAAATGCTGCTGCTCCAGAGACAACAAGTTATAAAAAATTGATGCTCGCACTTTCACACACTATCCACCGTCGTGCGTTTTTCTTTATTCCAAAAAAGCTCGCGCTCTATGTATTTGGTGTTGATGGGTATGAAGAGTTGACTGTAAACCAGCTCGCCAAGCCAAGTAGATTGCTTGATAAGGGGTTCGTATTTACTTATCCGACACTACAAGGTGCTCTCACACAAATATATCCAGTAGTACAAAAAAACCATGAAAAGAGTAGATAGTGTAGTACAACCAAGTGCCGGATACGAACTTATCGATTGTGGTAATGGACGCAAGTTAGAACAATTTGGCGAACTTGTTCTCGATAGACCAGATCCTCAGGCACTTTGGCAAAAAACAGACAAGTCTCTTTGGGTGCGCGCTGATGGGCAATTCCTTTGGAAAGAAAGTGGTGAACGGTGGAAAATGCAGCAAGGCATCGCAGACTCTTGGCATATGGCGTATGCAGATATGGTTTTTTCTCTTTCAACAAAAGGATTCAAACATGTAGGGATTTTTCCAGAACATATTGCGCAATGGGAAGAATTGTACACACTCGGCAAAAAATATGCGAATACCAAGCAACCATTAAAAATGCTTAATTTGTTTGGCTATACTGGCGCCGCAAGTGTCGCAGGATCTCTCGCTGGTATGCAGGTGACTCACGTAGACGCATCAAAAACAACTATACTCACAGTCCGAGAAAATATGGAGCTCTCAGGACTCAAACAAGATGCAATGCGTATTATTTGTGAAGATGCATTTCTCTATGTGAAGCGTTTGGTGAAAAGAGGGGAGCAGTTTGATGTTATTGTGATGGATCCACCAGCTTTTGGTCGTGGACCAAAAGGCGAAGTATGGAAAATAGAAGAATCTCTCACCGAGTTTCTCGCACTTCTTCCATCTATTGTTTCACCTAGTGCAAAACTTGTTATTTTAAATGGATACGCAGCAGGGTACAGTGCTCGCACATTTGGTGAACTTCTCGGCGAATCTCTCAAAGATAAAAAAGGTGAAATAATATATGGCGATATTGGTATGCAACAAAAAAATACCGATCGTGTGCTCACAACCGGTATTTATGCGAAATGGGTTAAGTAAATTTTTTATATATAAAAAAAACCACGATACGTTCGTGGTTTTTAGTTTTTAACTAGCAATACCTAAATAGGGTACATGGTTACCGAAATGGTCAATACAAAAAGTATCAATAGTGTCATTTTTTGGTATTTCACGATATGCAGGTATCGGACAAATTCCAATACTTGAATCATTAGTTTTTAAATACCTGGTAACACCAGCACTACTAGTTGATCTTCCTTCGTTTTGTAATGCGCGTACGAGAACCCCATCAACACCATATTCTGTTAGTAATTTTGGTAAATCAATAACAGTAGACCCATCATCGACAACTGATATAACAATAGGAATATTCAAATCCTTTGCTTTTTGTATTGCATTTTTTGCCATATCATTAGTAAATTTATTTAAACTTATTTCAACCCTAGTAAGACCAGATCTTACGGATGCTTTGGTAGCGCATAAAACAGAAACACGCTTACCTAGATTAAATATTTTTTCTAATAATTCATCAAAACCTACAAACAATCCAGTTTCTCCGTTGCTTGTTAGATACACCTCATCACAAGAGGGGAGCTCTTTCAAAACAGTAGCTATTACTTTTTCTGAATCTCCTTCGTTGTGTTTTGGTGTTCTACAAAAACTACAACCAAGTGGGCATGGTGCTGGCAGTTGTACTGCCAAAATCTTTTGCTTTTTCATTTTTAATTATTTTTAATAGTACACAATATATTTATACTATATACTATACTGTATTGTTATATTTGCAATACAGTTTTATATAATTTGACAAAAAGATATTATTTTATATATACTAAATACTGTTATTAACTATTAACAACATGATAGAAGAAACACTACAAAACATAGGGTTAACTGATAAAGAAATTCAAGTTTTTTTAACAGTTTTTCAAAATAAAAGAATTTTACCAGCACGAATAAGTACACTGTCTGGTATTAATCGTTCTACGGTATATGTAATTGGGGAAAAACTAGAAAAAGAAGGACTTATTACTATCGATTACGGAAATAGTAGTAGATATTTTGTTGCACCTGATATACAAGATTTGGAAAAACAACTAAAACAAGAAGAAGAAAAACTTCAAAAAAAAGAGCAGTCTTATAAAAATTTACTCAAAGAGCTTAAAAATTTACCTGTTACTGGAAAATATTCAGTACCAAAAATTCGTTTTATAGCAGAACATCAATTAAAAGATTTTCTTATTAAAGAATCAGATAAATGGGCAAAAAGCGCTCTTTTATATGATAAAACATGGTGGGGGTATCAAGACCCTACACTACTCGAGCAATATGAATCTTGGCCTGATTATTTTTGGCCAAAATATAAGAACGACATCTTGATGAAAATTTTTACAAATAAAAAGATTATCGAAAAAAAGATTAGTAAAAAGAATTATTCAGGCAAGAGAATGATTAAATTCCTTGATCCTAAAAAACATGATTTTTCTGCAACACAGGTAGTTGTTGGAGAATATATTCTTATGATAGTAACAAGAGAACATCCTCATTATTTAATAGAGATACACGATGCTGTTATGGCTCACAATCTTAGAGAATCTTTTAAATTAATGTGGGGAGAATAGTGTGTACAACAAAAAAATACCGATCGTGTGCTCACAACCGGTATTTATACGAAATGGGTAAAATAATTAAACTTCTTCAATTTGAAATTCAGAAAAGTAAGCACTCGGGTTTAATTCTAAAGCTTCCAAAACTGCAAAGATTAGAATTTTTACCGTAATTGCATAACTAAAATGTATTTCTACAGATAGTTCTTTTTGATCAGAATGATCTATCTTTTTTAGTTCAGGAAGAATACGCATTCCTACTGTTTGTAAAAAAGAAGCTTGAATACTATCAAATAGTAACCTTTCCTTATTTTTTGGAATAAGTTTTTCAAAACATCGAGTTGTTACTCGTACATTGTCAGTAAATCTCATATATTATTTTTTTATTAAAATACTCTTTATTAAAAATAAGTCAAGTTTTTTATACATGCTATAATTCATTCTGTTATAAGAATTAGAAAGTAATACAGATATGTCATTTTTAACACAACTCAATTGGCGGTATGCCACAAAAAAGTTTGATACAGAAAAAAAGATATCAGACGAGCAATTACAAAAAATACAACAAGCTATCAAGATGGCGCCAAGCTCATTCGGATTGCAACCATTGCATGTATTGGTAATAACCAACTCAGAACTTCGTGAGCAATTGAAAGGTGCTTCATGGGGGCAGGGACAAGTAACTGATGCGTCACATCTTTTTGTATTTTGCGCTCGTACAGACTTGCTTGCTCGTACCAATACTTTTTTTGAAGCAATATCTGGTGGCTCAGCAGAAGCTCGTGCAGGATTGAAAGGCTACGAAGAAATGATTACCAATACAGTAAATGCACTTTCTCCAGAAAAAGCACAACAATGGACTGCTCGCCAAGCATATATTGCGCTCGGTTTTGCTTTGGCTGCATGTGCAGAGCTCGAAATAGATTCTTGCCCAATGGAAGGATTTGATCCAGCACAATATCATCACATTCTCAATCTTCCAGAAGATATGCAAGCAGTGCTTGTGCTCCCTGTAGGATTTCGTCACGCAGACGATGTTATTAGACCTAAATTTAGATTCAATGACATCTTCGAAACTCGCGCCTAAGTATAGTGTTCCTGGAGACCTTGTTGTAAAAAAGGGGATTAATGGACTCGGCCTTTTTACCAAAGTATCTATCAAAAAAGGTGATTGTATTATTGAATATGTCGGTGAAATAATCACTGAAGATGAAGCAAATATTCGTGGTGGCAAATATCTTTTTCAAACAGGAAAAAATCGCCATATAGATGGTACTGCTCGGACAAATACTGCCCGCTATCTCAATCACTCATGTCGCCCCAACGCAGAGAGTGATATCAAAAAAGGACGCATATTTATCTTTGCAAAAAGAAATATCAAACCTGGCGAAGAGCTTTGTTATGATTATGGTAAAGAATACTTCAATGAATACATCAAACCAAAAGGGTGTCGGTGTGAGAAATGCGTAGTAAAACAAGAAGTGTAGACGACTATGTTTTACTTAGTCCAGCAAGGTTTCATAATAAAAAACCGAGTCGGGCAGTGCTAAGTCAATAAAAGGTAATGCAAAAGATTCAATTTAAAAAAACATATTTTTTAATTATTTCAGATAGGCTTGTTACAAGACTTGGTCGCTTAATATCTCTCGGTGATAATGCTATGGCTATCACATTCTGGCCGTTACTTATAGTGCGACCCTCTACAAAAGACAATGCAGAGCTTATTCGCCATGAGACAATTCATATCAGACAACAAATAGAACTTCTTGTTATTGGTGCACACCTTTTATATCTTGTTGAATATTGTTATGCCAGATATATTAAAAAATTTGATAAACGCCAAGCGTATTACTATACAGCAATAGAACAAGAAGCTCACAGGAATGCAATGAAAGAGGATTATTTGAAAACAAGAAAACCATATGCGGTTTTGTATTACATACGAAACAAAAAATGGCTTGCTCGTGGTCCACAGGGTGAACTTATAGAAAAAGAGTACTAAAATAAAAAGCCCCAGAATTTTCTGAGGCTTTTTAATATTACATTTCTTCGTAGCGATCGCCGAACATATATTCTTCGAATTCAGGATCTGTATCATCATCTTCTGGTTCTTCTTTTTTCTTTCCGGTGATGGGGTCTATATCAGAATCTGCGAGAGGATCGATTATATCATCGTCGACGATAGGATCTTCTATTTCGTCTTCTTCGATAATAACCGCACTTGGGTCGAGCTCGTCTTTGTTGAATTCAGTTTCATCCATAAATCAAATATATGATAACAATTTTTTATTTTAATAATGCAATTATTTGTATCAAAATATAGTTTTCTTTGCAAGTCTTTTTCTACAATTCCCAGTTTTTTTGTTTTATAGCTCCCAATGAGGCTATTCCGAGCGCGATAGCATCTATTTCGTCATCAAGTTTTTTGTCTGTATTTATGTGTAGTGTGAGCTGTACCATCTTTTGTACTTGCTCTTTATTGGCGTTTCCTATGCCCGTGAGGGCTAGTTTGACCTCTTGAGGGGAGAGTTCTATGAGTGGGATTTTGTGTAGCCCAGCGAGGAGTACAAATACACCGCGCGCTTGTGCAACATTGATTACTGTCTTTTTATTTACCGAAAAAAACAACGTTTCCAATGCAATATATGCAGGCTTTTCTTGCATGAGAATTTTTTCAGCCTCTGTATAGATATATGCGAGGCGTTTTTCTATGGAATCTTTTTTGTCTGTGGTGATACACGCAGAATGTAATATCGCACCCTCTGTATCGAGAAGGGCAATACCACATCTATCGTACCCAGGATCTATAGCGAGGATTTTTATCATGCAATATAATGTCTGCCTTTTTCTGTAATAACACGACCGCGTTGGGTGCGTTCGAGGAGGCCGAGCTGTATAAGGTATGGCTCGATGACGTCTTCTATAGTCCCTTCATCTTCGCCTGTTGCTGCGGCAATGTTTTTTACTCCCACAGGGCCACCACCAAATTTATCTTGTATGGTGTGTAGTATTGCAATATCATTTTTTGATAAACCGAGCGCATCAAGTCCGAGGAGATCAAACGCTTCCATAACAGATGCAGTATCAATATTTTTTTGTTGCATTTGTGCATAGTCTCGCACACGACGGAGAAGGTAGTTTGCTATACGAGGAGTTTTGCGACTGCGGCTTGCTATATGATCTGTCTCTTCTTGGGGGATAGGGATAGAAAGGATTTCTGCAGAGCGAGTGAGGATCTTTTTTATTTCTTCATCGGTATAAAATTCCAAACGAAATGTCCCTCCAGAGAATCGTGAACGCAATGGAGAAGATACCATACCAAAACGAGTCGTTGCAGCGAGTAGTGTAAACGGGGGAAGCTCAAGTTGGATTGCGCGAGCAGAAGGACCTTTACCAATCATGATATCCATCTTGCCTGTTTCCATTACAGGGTACAAAATTTCTTCAATAGTTTTGTTGAGTCGATGAATTTCATCGATAAATAAAATATCACCAGGTTTGAGGTTGGTAAGTATTGCAGCGAGATCACCAACACGCTCTATAGAAGGGCCTGAAGTAATTTTTATTTGTGCACCGACTTCGCGAGCGATCACATGGGCGAGTGTTGTCTTACCGAGACCTGGTGGTCCATAAAAAAGTATGTGTTCAGGGGCATGTCCGCGAGATTTTGCGGCTCCTATGAGGATAGAAAGGTTCTTTTTTATCTGGCTTTGGCCGATATATTCGTCAAAAGAATTTGGACGCAACACATTGTCGCTGAATTGGTCATCGAGGCTGGCAGATATAGGTGTTTTTGGTGTGTTGGTGGGGGTACTTGACATATTTTTTGTAGTATGCTATGCTATCTCTAGAACGTACTTATCTAGTGTACTACAAAAAAGCAGCAATCTCTAAGCAGTCAGCCTACGGTTCTAAGTTTAGGCCAAGGACGCTTTGGTTCCGACTGGTGCTATCCTCGAAATATTCTTTACTTATATTTTCTAATATCTATAAGGACTGTTTAGAGATTAGTGCTTTTTTGTTCATATATAAAAATTTTTTATATATACAAAATATCTGTATGAAAATATAGACTTATAAAATAAAAACACCCAGTAGTTATATTGGGTGTTTTTATTTTATGCAGTATACTCATATATAGTGTATATACTTTTTTCTAATCATAAAAAAACTTTTTTTGCACTCGCATTTGTATTGTGTTTCGGTGCATCTATTTCATACGCAGACAGAGTCGCGCCATATAGTGCAGGAGAAACACTCGATCCAGACTGTGCGCCAAATAGTGGGGTGAATTGCAGTGTGCATATCACAACCGGGGGAGGAAGTCAGACATTGCAACAAGTACTTACTGCAGGAAGTACGCTGACACAAGATATTACTATTGATGCGACAGGGCACAGTCTCACTATTAATACAGATAATCTAAACCTAAATGCACTTAATGGTAATACTATAATTCAAGGGGGTGGCGGAACAGAGTTTGATTTGTTAAATAATGGCAGTATTACTCTTGCTGCTGGTGCTGGTGATATATTATTTGATAATCCGGGTTCAAATTATTTTAAGCTTAAATATAATGGGTCTAATGAATTTGTTTCAACCAATGGTACGAATATAACCGATAGTACATATGGAAATGCGTTATTTCTTGCTAATGATGGCTCAGCAAGTCTTACTTCAACAAACGGTAGTGATATATCTTTAAATGCTGATCACGATATTATATTAACCGCACCCAATGATGCTATTTCTATAGCATCACCGCAGGTAGATGTTATTAGTAGTAATGGGGGGCAAGGTCTTCATATGGGGTTGTTTGGTTCAACAAAAATAACGGCAATTAATGGAGAGGATTTGCAATTGGTCAATGATAATAATAATAACTTTATACACCTGAGTGGTAATGGTGCTACTTCTATTACTTCGCAAAATTCTCAAGATATAAATATTACTGGTGATGAGCGAGTAATTATTACTGCAAACGATAATTTGAATAATAATTATGGTATTGAACTTCATGCAGGAACCGCACAAGCATATTTTAATAAAGATGCTGATATAAATTTTCAAACAGGAGATAGAAGTTTCTTTGATATGGGTGGTGGGGGAAATATTGATTTTGTAAACGGAAATCATTCAAACGAATTCACTCTTGATCAAGATGGTGGAATCACAGCAATAACTACAAACGGGTACCCTTTTAATGTTACTGCAAATAATGGTGATATATATCTACAAAGCACTACACATAATAATGGTTTATTTATTCAAAATGACGGATCTTCATATATAACAGCAAGTTTTGAGCTTGGTATTTCAAATACGACATCAAATGCTCGAATATATATGGAAAATAATGGCAACATGCAATTATTTGCTACAAATAGTGCCAATATGGATTTTGATGTACGTAGTGGAAAGTTTAGTTTTACTGCAGCCACCGGTAATAATACTCCTGTGGTTATAGGTACAAACTCTGGTAATACCTGTACTTTCTCTACTACCACCGGTACATTCGCATGTGCATCTGATGTACGCCTCAAGCATAATATAAACTCGCTCGATAGTACTGCATTATCAAAAATACTTTCATTGAATCCTGTAACGTTTAATTACAACTGGCAATCACCAACAGATGCATCAGTACCAGGATTTATTGCGCAAGAATTTGAGACAGTATTTCCTGATATGGTAAGTATTGATCCGACTACGGGGTATAAATCTCTCTCATACACTCCACTTATTCCATACACCATAAAAGCAATACAAGATATACATACTCAAACCACAAACCTCGCAAGCCTTACAGGAGACACAGGGAATACACTCAAGGGTGCATTGATAGCTTGGTTTGCCGATATACATAACGGTATTACAAAATTATTTGCAGATGAGGTTGATACCAATAAATTGTGTGTTGGTGCAGTGTGTGTGACTAGTGATCAATTTTTACAGATGGTACAACAAATACAAACGCAAAATACTGTACAAAATAATATTCCAAGTAGTACTCCTGTTGTAGATCCTGTAGTTCCTAGTACTACACAAACACCACCTAGTATAGATACTCCAACTACGCCACCTACAGATGCTCCAATAGTGACTCAATAAAAAAACCTTTCAATTAAGAAAGGTTTTTTTATTTATTCCATATCGACGACACTTTGTACTTCTTCAAAATCTGTAATACCTTGGAGGATTTTTACGAGGCCATCTTCGCGCATATCGAGAGTGCCTTGTTGGTCAGCAATTTTTTTGATATCGCGCTCAGTAGGGTTTTGCATAATGATATGTTCAATATTTTCATCCATTTGTATTGCTTCAAAAACACCAAGCCGTCCTTTGTAGCCTGTGTGGTTGCAGTGAGTACAGCCTTTTGCTGCAACAAGTGTTTGTACGTCTCGTTGTACACCAAATTGTGCCATATCTTTTTTATTTGCTATAGCATTGTCCCAAATTTTTTGTATCAAAAGTGTTTCTTTTTCTGTGACAGGGCGATCATAGCGACATTCAGTACAAATTTTTCGTACAAGACGCTGCGCAATAGAAAGCGAAAGAGCGGATACGAGAATCTTTGGATTCACATCAAGATCGATAAGGCGGGGGATAACACCAGACGCATTGTTGGTGTGCAGTGTTGAAAATACCAAGTGTCCAGTAAGTGCACTTTCTACTGCGATTTTTGCTGTTTCACTGTCTCGGATTTCTCCCACCATGATTGTATCTGGATCTTGTCGAAGTGCCGATCGAAGCCCTTCGAGGAAGGTATAGCCAAGTTTGTGATCTACTTGTGTCTGTGTGATACCAGGAAGGTGGTATTCGATAGGGTCTTCGATGGTAATAATTTTTATTTCAGGAGAAAATATTTTTTGCAAAAAGGCATACAAAGTGGTGGTCTTTCCAGATCCTGTCGGCCCAGTAAGGAGTATCATGCCGTGAGGTTTTTTGATCTCTTTCATAAAAAGCTCATACATGGGGGCAGAGATTCCCATTTGGTCGAGTTGTACACGAATAGATTTTGGATTCAAAATACGAAGCACAATACTTTCGCCATATGCGCCTGGGATAAGTGATGTACGAAAACTAATTTCTATTTTTTCTTCGTCTTTTGTTCCACCAAGGAATGCACTAAATCGTCCGTCTTGGGCATTGGCTACTTGAGTGAGCTTGAGTCCTGAAATAAGTTTTACGCGAGTGTTGAGCTGGTGGTATGTTGCCGTATCAAACATAGTGATGACATGGAGTACGCCGTCGAGACGAAAACGCAATTCAGCGTTATTTTCCATAGGTTCTATGTGTACATCAGATGCACCAAGTCCAATACCGCATCCAAGAATAATTTCGAGGATACGAGAGAGGTGGTGCATTGAAGTGTCGTTTTTTGCGAGATCAATACGAGTAGTCGCATCATCAAGAGTTTTTACAGAGACTGCGAGCTCTTCGAGAACCTCAGGAGAAATATCGAGTCCACCACTACGAGAAGTAGTTGCAAAAGAAAGATCTTCGTAGTGAGTCCATACTTTCTTTATACTTTTTTCACTTGCCATATTAAATACAACTTCGAAACCATCTGCCTCAAGTTTTTCTTTTGCGCTTCGTGCGCCAGTTGCAATAGGGGATCGTACTGCGAGAAAGAGCTTCTTACCAATAAGTTTGTATGGGCCAACATCAAAATGTTTTGCTTCTTCTTCGGTGAGGAGGCGAATTGCGTCATTACTAATAGTTTGACTTTCAAGATTTACATAAGGAATTTGGTACTTTTCTTCGGCGAGTGTCTTAACAAGAGATTCTTCTTCTTGCTCTCGAAGAGTTCTAAGTCGTTTGTTTTGTTGTGTTTCATCAAAGGTTACCATAATCAAAATAAGTATATATCAAAGCCTCAAAAACCCCCAATACCACGAGCTTGACAAATAAGCACAAATCTGCTATACTAATATCAGAAAACAAATTAAATAATCTATAAATTAAGTTTTATGAAAAAAATGTTCTTTGTCATTGCAATAATAACTATGAGTATATTTTCTGCGCAAGCAGGAGATAAAAAGGGTAATGGTGTATTACATGGAAAAGAGTATGGATTACATGCTCAAAATAATGAGTTGCAACAATTTTTGTTACACTACACTGAGCCAGACTACAAGAAAAAATATAAAAAAATTCTTGCGTTTGATGTAAATTCTGCAGGGGATTCGTATAAACAATTTCTTGCAGAAGTATTTCCTGGTGAAAAATTTGAAGACATTCTTAGTGGATCAGAAGAGATTGATTTACCGGCAGATTTGTCTGGTGAATATTTTATCGGATATGTTCCATTAGATGCGACATCATTTGAATGGTTTTCAAGGAAGTCTCATATTGCTGAAAAAGGTTTAAGATATAAGGGTATTTTCTGGGCGTCAACGTATTGTTGGAATCCAATAAAGAAAAAACCTGCTGTTAAACAACAAACTGTTGCAACAGTGCCTGTAGCTCCTCCTCAACAACAAGTGGTAACAACACCAGCACCAGCGGTTGTATATCAACCTGCCCCTCAACAGCAAGTGGTAACACAACAACCAGTTACAGTACTGCCAATACAAACACAATATGTTATGTATCAGCAGCCACAAGTCGTGTATGTACAACAACCTCAACAGATTGTGTACAATACTGGGTATTCTGGTTGTAATGGTTATGGTTACTATGGTGGAAATTACAGCTTTGGCGATCATGTATTAAGCTCAGCTGTTAATGTAGGCGCTTATTGGGCAAAAAGTGCAATACGAAATAGTTATCAAAATAACAATTCGTATCAGCAAAACAATTCCTACCAACATACGAATACTAATTATTCTAACAATAATAGTAATCAATCTGGTGGGGGGCCTCGTTCAGCGGCTACATACAGTCATCATTAATTGCAAAAAAGCTTTATTTAAAAGGACATCTTCGGATGTCCTTTTCTTATTTCTTATTATAAGTACTTGACAAAATTATATAAATCTGCTATACTATACTCAGAAACAAATTAAATCATATATAAACTTTTTGCAACATGAAAAAGATATATCAGTTCCTTGTCGTAGTAATTATAGTAGTTTTCTCGTCATGTGCAGCTAGTAAGCCGCAGATGCCAGTTATCATCAGTACAACAAATCCTGTCAGCGCTACGCCTGCCGTAGTAAATCAGGCACCAATGGTGCAGCCACAGCAAAATCAGTTGATGTATACGTTTATTCCAGGGGAAGTAGTAGTACCCATGAATGAATATATGAATACTGAAGGTACAGGATACATCGCTACACCACCAGTAACAAATCCGTCTTGGAATACTTTTTATAATGAGTATACCAAGCAGTGGTACGATGATGCTCCTCAAGCTGTCGGTAGTGGCAAGTATGCTTCAGTAAAATTTCTATATCAAGACCAACAAGGTCATATATATGAAAAAATGCTTACTGCTGAGTTTGAAACAACTGTTGGATTAGGAGATTTTGCAAAAGAAATTTACCTAAAAACAACAAATGGTTACCTTGCAAAATATCAATACCCAAACGGAACCGTTCCTTATATTCCAGGAGCAGGCTTTCATAAGGTTGGATTACGATTCTTTGGTGGAAAGTTGTGGATTACGAGCCATTAATTACTATTACTACATTTTTTACAAAAGTCACGATGATCTTCATTGTGGCTTTTTTATATTGACAAATATTTTTATATATGCTATATTCTACATAGTCGATTTACAGAGACAAAAATACTATACTTATATACATATGAACAAATTTATAAAAACAATTTTCGTACTAGCGTTTGCAATCTTGGCATTGCCTAGTTTTGCGCATGCGCAAGCATTTAATAATAATTCTCAAGACCTTGGAACAGTACTTGTAGCAAATGATACATCAAGTGGTTGTGGTATTTCTATGGGAACAGGTTGTTGGAAATCTTCAGTATCTGCAAATGCAGGGGATGTGATTTCTGTGCAGGTGTATTACCACAATACCGGCACTACTGCTGCAAATAATGTAGCGGTTACTCTTTCTCCACAAAATACAGCACTTTCTACAACAGCTACATTTTCTGGCGGCATCTTGTATAACGGTGGTACTGCGGCAAGTGGTTCAGCCTCTGTGTATTTTAATAATAGTTCACAAACTCTTACATATATTCCGGGAAGTATTCGTTGGTATCCAAACCAAGCTTCTAGTGGGCAAGGTGTTTCAAATGGAACAAACCTCTTTACTTCTGGCGGACTTTCAGTAGGTGATGTGAATCCTGGGTGGTCAAATCAAGGTATGGTAACAGCTGATTTTCAGGTATCAAATAATAATCAAAATAACAACAATAATACCGGTATAGGCTATTGTTCTCTTAATCTTACCTCAAACACATACTCTGTATATTCTGGAAACCCTGCAACACTTTCTTGGACATCAAGTAATTGTACAAACCTTGTTATAAACGGGGTAGGGAGTGGTTTGAATTCATCTGGATCTACAACAGTATATCCATACAGTACCATGACCTATACTCTTACCGGACAAGGTAATAATGGTACAGTACAAAGCCAAGTAGTTATTTATACAAACAACTATAACAACAATAACTACAATAATTACAATACAAGTTGTTCAATTTATAGTTTTTCTGCAGATAGAACAACTATAAATCGTAATGAAAATACAGGGCTTCATTGGAGTACCAATGCTGATCATGTAGCAATAAGTCCACTTAGTATCAACTATGGCGCAGCTTCATCTTCAACGGTGGTAAGTCCTGCAACTTCAACTACATACCAGCTCACTGCGTATTGTTCAAATGGATATACACAATCTGCTAATGTAACAGTGAGTGTTGCAAATACTGCAACTTCAACTATGCAAGCAGATACAACACCCGCAACATTGGTACATGCATCATATGCACAGCTCAATGGTATTGTGACACCAAACAATAATGGTAATGCAACAACATGGTTTGAATATGGTCTTACAGGAAGTTTTGGAAGTAGGACAAATGCGCAAAGTGTTTCTGCTGCAAGTAGTAGTTATGTAGATGACACTATTACAGGGCTTACTCCTGGTACTTGGTATTACTATCGTACTGTTTTGCAAAACCAAAGTGGTACTGTGTATGGTGATATTGTACGATTCCAAACCAAGGGTGGTGTTGTAGATACTGTAGTTCCTACACATACAGCAGCAGTGCACACTATTGTTAATAATACTGTTATTGCAAAAAGTGCTCCATCTTTGCTTGAGCTCAAGGTGAACAGTCAATATGATCGTATGTGTGTAAATGGTGATATGCAATATACTGTGTCTTACCAAAATATCAGTACTACAACTCTCAAAGATGCAGTACTTCGTATTACACATCCAAAAGATCTTACATTTGAAGCAAGTACTCTCGGTACTTATGAAGTACTCGACCGTGCAGTTACTATAAATGTAGGTAATCTCGCTCCAAACCAAAGTGGTATCGTAGTGCTTACTTTCAAAGTAAATAGTGACGCAACACAAGGTGAGCTCACTGTAACTACTGCCTCAATGGTATATACAAATCCAGCAACAACAGCACAAGAAGATGCAACAGCATATTCATTGATAACCGTTTCAAATGATTGTCCTACTGCAAGTACTCTCGGTGCTAGTGCGTTTGGTACATCATTCCTTCCTCATACATTGCTCGAATGGTTGCTTCTTATACTAGTTATCCTTGCATTGATTATTCTTGCAAGACAATTGTATAAGAAAAATCACCAAGCATAAGGTATAAGGTGAGAAAAAATAATACCCCGCCCGTACATCTTACGGGCGGGGTATTATGCTATAGTACTACTATATGGAGCGCATATATACACAAAATGATATACAAGCTATTGCCCGAGATATCCTTGCAAATATTGAGCTACAAGAAAAACAGGGGCATATTATAGCGCTAGAGGGGGATCTAGGTGCCGGTAAAACAACCCTTACAAAAACCCTTGCTCGAGAGCTCGGTATAGACCAAGAAATTACAAGTCCTACATTTGTCGTGGCAAAATCATATGAGACCAATGGTTCAGATTTTACCAAAGTAACACACATAGATGCGTATAGAATAGAAGACTTATCAGAACTTAAGGGTATTGGTTTTGCGGAATTATTACAAGACCCCAAGACGCTTATTATTGTTGAATGGCCAGAATTGATAGCTCCTGCAATTACAGAACATCCACATCTGGATTGGTACACCATTTCTCATATTGACGAAACAACTCGTAAAATTACAAAAAAAATATGAAACAAGAAAAAGCTTCCAATATAAAAACAATTGTTATTCTCGATGCGCATGCAATTATTCATCGCGCCTATCATGCACTTCCGTCATTTACCAAAAGTGATGGTACCCCTACTGGTGCAATATATGGTACTGCCTCTATGGTGCTTCGTATGATCGAGCTTATCCGTCCAGATTATGTAGTAGCAGCATACGATCTCCCTAAGCCAACATTTCGTCATCATGCATATGATGCATACAAAGCAGGTCGCGCAAAAACTGACGACAATCTTATTTTACAAATACAAGCAACACGGACCCTTATGGATGCATTTGGTATTGAATGCATTGATGCGCCAGGATTTGAAGCTGATGATGTGATAGGTACTATCGTAGAGCAATACAAAGACGATGCATCTGTGCATATAGTTATCGCATCAGGGGATATGGATACACTACAGCTCGTTTCTGGTATCAAGACACAAGTGTTCACATTGAAAAAAGGAATTCATGACAGTGTTTTTTATGATGAAAAAGCAGTACTCGCTCGCTATATGTTTTCTCCATTACAAATACCAGACTACAAAGGACTTCGTGGAGATCCATCAGACAATATTATAGGAGTACCTGGTATTGGGGAAAAAACAGCAACAGAGCTTTTGGTACATTTCAAAACAATAGAAGGTATATATGAAGCATTAGAAAAAGATAAAGAGCTTTTGTATGCAAAAGGATTTTCAAAGCGTATTGTAGAGCTTCTCGATACACACAAAGACGATGCATTTTTCTCAAAAACACTTGCAACAATTCGTCGCGATGCACCAATACAATTTAGTATTCCGGAGCAATCTATTTACCATGTTGATTTTGAAAAGCTTACACAATTTTTTGATGCGTATGAGTTTAGAAGTTTATTGCCAAAAGTAAAAAGTGTTTTTGCTATAGAAGAAAAAAAGGAAGAAATTATTGCAGGGGATCCAGAGCTTGTACGCAAGGCTGCTATTGGGCTTTGGGTATTGTATTCAGAATATACCAATGCAGATGAAGCGACTATTTATGCGCGCACAAAAAAGAATTCACTTTCTGAAGCTATTAGTTTTATAGAGCAAGAATTACAAAAGCGAGGATTGTTTGATTTGTATGAAAAAATGGAGTTGCCACTAGTGCCCATTATTACAGAAATGGAGCAATATGGTATCGCCGTAGATCTTCCGTATTTGCAACAATGCGCAAAAGAGCTTCGTGTAAAGCTTGATAGTATAGAAAAAGAAATTGAAGATATTGCTGGTTCAAAAATAAATCTTAATTCACCAAAACAACTTTCTGCATTACTTTTTGAAACACTTGAGATAAAACCAAAAGGGAAGCGCAAGGCAAGTGGCGCATATACTACCAATGCAGATGTGCTCGATGAACTCAGTGATAGTCATCCTATAATTCCACTTATTTTGAAATATCGAGAAATGCAAAAAGTTTTTTCTACGTATATAGAAGCATTGCCACACCATATTCGAGAAGATGGTCGTATCCATGCAACATTTCTCCAGCACGGTACTACAACAGGGAGATTTTCTTCTACCAATCCAAACATGCAAAATCTTCCTGCGTCTGAAGAGTTTGGTAAAGAAGTTCGTCGTGCGTTTGTTGCTAGTCCCGAGCATGTCTTTATTGGAAGCGACTACTCACAAATCGAGCTTCGCGTGCTCGCTATGCTTTCATTAGACAAAACACTACAAAAAAGTTTTGCTGACGGTATGGATATTCATACTGTGGTTGCGTCTCGAGTGTTTGGTGTTTCAGAAAGTGAGGTGACCAAGGATATGCGCCGCAAAGCAAAGGTGATCAATTTCGGTATTATCTATGGTATGGGTATTTCTGCATTGCAAAAAAATCTCGGCGTGAGTCGTGCAGAAGCAACAACATTTTATGAACAATATTTTGCTGCATTTCCAACTATCAAAGAATATCTTGATTCTATAAAAGGTGGTGCCACAGAAAAAGGGTACACAGAAACGGCATTCGGAAGAAGAAGATATTTCCCAATGTTGCAATCAAATGCGCCATATATGAGAAGTTTTGCTGAGCGTATGGCAACCAATGCTCCTATACAGGGGACTGCGGCAGATATTATCAAGCTCGCTATTTTGGCTGTTGATGCAGAGCTCACAAAGCATAGCCTTAAAGAAAAGGTACATTTACTATTACAGATTCATGATGAATTGGTATATGAGGTACATACTTCTGTACAAGAACAAGCAGCTGCTATAATACAAAATACTATGGTAGAGGTGTTAAAAAATCCGCTTTTGCCGTATACTGGAGAAAACGTAGTACTTGCTGTTTCTGTTGCGACAGGTACTTCTCTTGATCAACTAAAATAATTTTTTATATGAAAAAGCCCTATAAATTAACAACACATCACCTCCTTGCCATTTCATACTTGGTATATTTTTTCTGTATTGCAGGAGGTATTGGGCTTAGTATCTTTTTCCCATTGCGGGTGCGTATACCTGGAGATCAGATTTTTGCCGCTATTTGTTTTGTTGGTGGACCATTACTTATTTTATGGGCACAGTATTCTTCATATATGTTTGAGCGAGGCAAAAAAGATAAAGGAGAAATATCTTTTTATGTTGGCCCGTACAAAATGCTTCGTAATCCTACACAACTCGGATTGTTTTTACTTATTTTTGGATATGTATTTATTTTGCATTCAGTAACACTACTTCTCGCTATTTTGTTTTCTTATGTAGTAGGGAATTATTTTTATAAAAAACAAGAAGCATTACTTGAACATAAGTATGGAAAAAAATATCAAGAATATGAAAAGGAAGTAGAAAAGGTTTTATAATATGCTTATACTTGTTGTTGGGGGAGAGAAAACACAAAGACATACCGATATCAAACCATTCATACAAGAGAATGCTTTTTCAGTATTTGATGACACAATGACATCTTTTGATGAACTTGAGTCTTTTGCATATCCATCACTATTTGAAACAGCTACACCAATTATTTGGGGAAAATTTTTACTTGATAAAGAAAAAGAAAATACTATTGCTGCTGATAAAATAAAAATCCTTGCAAAAAGTAATACTATTTTTATTATAGAAGAATTTACTATTACAGCAGATATAAAAAAACTTTTTGAAAAACATGGTGCACAAGTTTTTGTACAAAAGAAAATACCAAAAGGAAAAGAAGGGGGTGCGATTTTTTCTATTGTAGAGACACTTATTGATGGAGACAAAAAAACTCGCTGGCTCGCATATCAAAAAGCTCTTGCGCAAGAATTTGTCCCTGAAGCATTGATAGGTATTATCTATTGGAAATTGCGACAATGTATCGGATATGCGCGCGGAGAAAAACGTGATCACTATATACAGTTATATAGAAACTATATACAAGCGCATAGTACTGCGTGGAAGCAGGGTACTCCTATAGCGCTCGTTATAGAAAAATTAGTACTACAAGATTAAACAAAAAAGCACCACGAGAGTGGGCTTTTTATATATTAGAGTTTGTTTGTTATTTTTTATGTTTGTGAATGTGCTTCTGGGAAGAACTAAGATTTTGTTGACGAGACGAATGAACCGTTACTATAAGTATACTGGCTCGGTATTATTCTGCAAGAGTAGTGTGTGGAAATCTTTTTGCAATGTATACCAATAGGAGACCAAGACTGAGCACGGTAAGCGCCATCATAGGGATAGTAATATAGCCAAATTCATATATATAACGAGCAAGGCATGATGGACCATTTGCACCACAAACATCTACTCCGGTAGGGAAAATATCTATAATATTGTGAAATAGGGCAAACAATAGTCCTCCCAATGCAAAAATACTGATCTGTTTACGAAGTAGTGCAGACTTTTGTACGTTACCGGTCAGAGCGAGTATTGCTATACCAAAGATCGCAATACGCTGGTACCAGCACAACATGCAGGGTGCGTAGAGGAATATGTATTCATATACAAGACTAATAAATGCACCACCGACAAACAATACACGGAGGCTGATAGTAGTCCATGGGGCGATACGAGGGAGGACTGGTGAGTCTGTCAAAATAGCAACAAAAAGAAATAGTATTACTAGTTGCAAAAATACAACACCAGAGGCAATGAGTGTATTAAACATATTATTGTAATGGACAATTTGTTTTATTTGCTAATGTTTCTAGAGGGATTTCTCCGGTAAGTCGTGAGCTATCTGCGAATACCCAGGTAGGGAAGCCTTCAATTTTTGCATCAATACAAATTTGTTTTTGTTTTTGATCTGGTGTTTGGCATTCTACATAGGGAAGGTATTTTACAGAATTACCGAACAATTTCTTTTGTGCTTGGCAGTGAGGACACCACCATGCGCCATAAAACTTCGCACCACTTTGATTTATACATTGTGCGAGCTTGTCGTATTGTCCTGGTTTGCGAGCTTGTACTACAAGAAAGACAACCATACTAATTGCGACCACTCCTACAACGATCCACGGCATGTATTTTTTCATATAATTTAGCGTACCTTTTTGGTACATTTTTTGCAAGTTCCAAAAAACGATAAACTGTGACTTTGTATGGTTTTAAAAAGGCGAGATTTTTTGGTTGCAGAGACGCCTATATTTTTTATACAAAACGGTATTGATTCGATAATGCCACAATCGCCACACACTATATGGTGATGGTGGTGTTTATGCCAAATGAGCTCATATGAGTACACACCTTTGGTAATTGGTGTTGCTTGGGCAATATGGTTTTCGACAAAAGCACTCAGTGCTCTATAGAGCGTAGTTGTGTTGCCGCCTTTTTTCTTAAGGATTTTTTGGAGCTCTTCTATAGTGAGCGGGGTTTTTGATTCATGTAATGTTTCTATAAGACGAAGTCTGATAGGGGTCGCTTTGAGTCCTTTGGTATGGAGAAGTTCTTGTGCATCAATAGGTGCTTTTTTCATATACGATATATATCACAATTGCAAATCATTTGCAATTAGACCCCTTCTCTAGTATAGTGCACCTATATGCATATGACACTTATGTATCTCGCATTTGCAACCACCCTCGCTACGTTTGTAGGGGGTATGTTTGCGCTTCGCCATAAAGACAAGTTTCATATTATTTTAGGTTTTAGTGCGGGGGCGGTGATAGGGCTTGCGTTTTTTGATCTTCTCCCAGAATCTATAACACTTGGTGGTATGTATTATCCGGTATCGTATATCGCATGGGCTATAGCAGGAGGATTTATATCGTATATGATTTTGGATCGTATTTTTATAAAAGATAGTCATGACCACCATGGACATACAGACCACGAAACACTTGAAAATCCTATGCGCGGCTCAGTACGAGCAAGTAGTCTTATTTTGCATAGTGTGCTCGACGGTATTTGTATTGGATTTGGGTTTCAACTTTCTCCGGCAATAGGGACACTCATTGCGATAGGGGTTTTGGGGCATGATTTTTCTGATGGTATAAATACTGTACAAGCAGTACTTCATTCAAATTTTTCAAAACGCCAAATACTATACTGGCTCATCGCAGATTCGCTTGCACCACTACTCGGTATTGGTGTTACGCTTTGTTTTCATATTCCAGAAAAAATACTCGGCCTAATACTTGCAGTATTTTGTGGATTCTTTATATATATCGGCGCTAGTGATCTCGTCCCTGAGAGCTATCATAACCATCCCAAATGGCTCACCACTGCAATGACTGTCTTCGGTGCAGGATTTGTCTTTATATTGATACACCTGATAGGGTAGTCCGATTTTCTCTCTAGATATCAAAAAACCTCAAAGCAAAAGCTTGAGGTTTTTTGATTGTGCCCTTAGCAGGGCTCGAACCTGCGACCGTCTCCTTAAAAGGGAGCTGCTCTACCAGCTGAGCTATAAGGGCAATTTCTGGTTATTTTGCAAAGGTTGCAAAATGTAAATAAAAATATACCATAGAGTGCGAACGAAATCAACATCATTATGGAAAAAATTCCTCCCTACAAAAAAATACTTATTTTGCTTGATATCCGAAGTTCGCACAATGTCGGGTCTCTTTTTCGTACCGCAGACGCAATAGGGGTACAAAAAATATACCTCATAGGGACAACGCCGGACCCGATAGACAGATTTGGCCGCCCTAATCCAGATATTGCAAAGACTGCGCTTGGTGCAGAGCAAACCATACCGTACGAATATTACAAAACGTTTGTAGAAGTTTTTGCACTATTACAAAAAGAGCATGTTGCTATTGTTGGTCTCGAGCAATACAAAGACAGTGTTGATTACAAACAATATGTTGTACAAAATGACACTGCGTTGATAGTGGGGAATGAGGTCGATGGTATACTTGAATCTGTATTAGAAAAAATAGATGCAACTATAGAGATCCCTATGCGAGGCGAAAAAGAATCACTCAATGTCTCTGTTGCAGGAGGTATTGCGCTATTTAGAATTTTTGATAATTAGTTTCCTAATTTCTTTTCCAATGTTTTTACATTGTATACCGGAGTTGCGCCGCCTGGCTCTTTGGGAGCTTCGATGAATTGATTGTGTTTGTTTTGGTAACGCTCTGGTCCACCGGTCATAAGCCAGAGTACCCAAAGTCCTATAAAAATAAGAATAAACCATCTAAATGTTCCTTGCATATATATCTAGTATACCTGAGACCGTGTTTTTGACAAAAAATTGATAGTCTGTAATATGAAAGAAAAATATAATTATGTATAGTACATTTCAGGTGTATATCGATCCATTTTTTAAAAAGATTGAAGATTCAGGAGATATTCCACCCTTTCTTAAAGAGCACTTTACGAAAGATTACTTTTTCTCTCCATTATTCTTATTAAAAGAAATTAGCGACAAGAGGAGGTCATATTTGTTTCAGCATGGAATCTTTTTTTTAGGCCAAGTTGAACTCATGACAAAAGATTTTATTAAAACTTTTGTCTACGATGACTTACAAAAAATTCTTGAAGAATTATCTTCAGATATTCCTAATGATAAGAAAAATCTGTTTATGCAGTATTCTCATGTATATCAACAAGTTCGTATTTTTGATTTTCTTTCAGAAGAAGAATTAATATTTTTAAAAACAAATATTTGGAATAAAATTAATCCAGATTTTGAATTTAGTAATTCTTATACTTTTGGGGAAATTAAATATCGAAGATTGTTGAATAACATGTCTCTTGATTCTGAAATTTGTATTACTGTAATGCAGCATAGAAAATTTCACCTTCTTAAATTTTTTGAATGGATTAGTAAACAAAAAGTCCCGCAATAATGCGGGCTTTTTATTTTTGTAACAATTGCAAAGCAATAGTGATTTGTTTTTGGATAGGGAGCGTATCGTCTATATTTTGTACGACGTCGCGTATTTGGGTATCTCTATATCCGAGACTCATGAGTGCTTCTACAAGATCGCTCTTCGGAGAGCTTGTAGAAAGTGCATAGAGTGCGACTTTGTCTTTGAGATCGATCACTACTTTTTCTGCAGTCTTTTTTCCAATACCTGGGACAGATGAAATAGTTTTTGCATCACCTTGTTGTATAGCATGAGCAAGGGTACCGATAGGGTAGAGAGAAAGCATGGCAAATGCGCTACGTGGACCAATACCAGAAACACCCAACAAGAGCCCAAAGAAATTGCGCGCCTCTGTTGTCGCAAAACCAAAGAGCTCTTGCGAGTCTTCTTTGACTATAAAGTGTGTGTAGAGGGTTGCTTCAGAATCAAGTGGGAAGCTTTCTGTGGTATGGACAAAATAACCAAGCCCTCCACAATCGAGTACCACCCCTTTTTCTTCTACGGCGACTACGCGCCCTCTGATTTGATATATCATGCCTATATCATACCAAGTCTTGCGTATTTGGCATACTTTTGGTACTATACAAGAACTATGCCTATCACAAGAAATGCTAAAAAAGCACATCGAGTATCTGTTAAAAAAGCAGCAGCAAACACTCGTACCAAAAAAGTATTAAAAGAAGGGGTTAAAAAGGTGCAAAAGCTTGCCCTAGATAAGAAATTTGCAGAAGCAAAACTCTCTCTATCTGCTGCATACTCTGTTATCGACAAGGCCGCAAAAAACGGTGTTATCAAGAAAAACACCGCAAGTCGCCGCAAAGCAATGCTTTCACGAACTGCAAAAGAGAAAAAAGCATAAACACTCTATACATAAACAAATCGTCTTCGGACGGTTTTTTTATTTGGAATACGGTATACTGTAGATATGTTATACGAATTTTATGGAGAAGAATGTCCTCACTGCCAGCGCATGCTCAAGCTTACGGCAAAGCTTATGGAAGAATTTCCACAAGTGCATATAGAGCGCAAAGAAATTTGGCACAATAAAGAAAATATGGAGCTTATCAAAAAGTGTGATGTTGATGATGCATGCGGGGGTATTCCTTTTTATTACAATGATCAAAATCCTAGTGTTTGGCTTTGCGGGGAAGTCACTTATGCTGAATTAAAAAAGTGGGCTGGGGTGTAGTATGAGATATGTTTGGTATGCAATAGGTATTATATTTTTTTGTATGCCGGTATATGCGCAGGCAAAAGTGTCTCCACTTGTACTATCTGCGCGCGGTGTTGCTATCTATGGATACAAAAATAATATAGAAACAAGACTGTATCAAAAAAATCAGAACAACTTGTATCCAGTAGCAAGTATTACAAAGCTCGCTACTGCAAAGGTTGTAGAGGAAACTATTTCAGACTATACAAAAATATATACCAAGAGTCCTATCACTATATTACACGCGACTCCAGTAGACACGCTCGCACAAACGAGCTTTTCTCGCGATGATTTGCTCCGCGCATTACTTATCAGCTCGAGTAATGATGCGGCAAATAGTTTTTGTACCTTTATAGGATATACCAAATGTATGCTACAGATAAATACTTTTTTGCATGATGGTGGCTATACCAAAACAGATTTTATAAATCCACACGGCCTCGATCCAGCTCTGCCTACAGATCCACTCAATAGGATGACACCATACAATACTATACATCTTGTGCGCGACATATATACCCACGACCCATTCCTCGCTAGTATTCTTTCAGAAAAAGAGTCCGATATCATAGATCAAAAAACTTTTTTGCAAACACATATAATCAGTAGTAATGAAATAAATGCAGACCCGCTATACAAAGACAAAATTATTTTGAGCAAGACAGGGCGTACCAATAGGGCGGGGGAGAATATGGTTTTTGTCACTCAAGGAGGAAAGAAATTTGATTATATTGTGGTGGTATTTTTTGGATCTCGCAGTCGTGTTGCTGATGGAGAAAAAATCCTTGATTGGTTGGATGTAAATGATGGGGAGTTTTAGGTGTTGCAAAAAGTATTCAGAAGAGTATTATTCTCTGAAATGTTTTCTTAATTTTAACGATTAAAAAAGGAGGTGCATTATTATGAAAAAAAATAATTAACGAGTTTAGTTTTTTTAAGAGCCATAGCTTTTAGCTATAGAAAGAGGGACCTTTTTAGGTTCCTCTTGTTTTTTTGGTAGGGTAGGAATCGCTTCTCGATTCGTTCGAAACAAATCTCTCGGTAGGAATCGCTTCTCGCCGCTGGTGCGGCTCGAAACAAAAATCTCTCATCGAGATTTTTGCCTACGGTTCGATTCCTACTATCGAAAAACATATAATAAAAAATACCCACGAACGTGAGTATTTTTTATTATTGTCCTCTCGGTAGGAATCGAACCTACATCGCATCTTCCGCAAAGATGCGTCCTATCCATTGAACGACGAGAGGATATGTATTTTTCAAAAGCTTAAAAACCGAGGCGTTCCATTATTTTCACCCCGAATGATTCTCGGAGGAAGCTTTCTTCTGCCTTTGTTTTTATAGCTTCTCGTACCTGGTCTACAGTGACCCCTTCTAGGTGCAAAACCCGGAGGGAAACAAAGCTTCCAGGGACGAGTAATAATAGCTTATCTGGTTTTTGACTTTCGTCAAGCCAGAACTGCTTTATCCCTACAAAAGGGATCATTTCATCATTTACCAAAATACCTTTTTCTTCTATAGAAATAGTGAGCTCGCGAGGCTTATGAAAAGACATAATAATCACCGTTGCTCCGGCAATAATGGCAAAAATACCAAAAAAGAGGTTTGAAAGAAGAAAAGATATTATAGCGACTGCGACTGCAACAAGCCCTGCATACCAGATCCAGTCTGGATGGCGATCTTTTTCTTCGAATTCAAGTGTTTTCCATGTGAGTGGTTCCATATAAAAAGTATATCATCTATTGATTTTTCCAGCACCCTCTATATACTCATACTATGAGTTATACAGTATGAATATAGTTTTTTTTGAAACAACGAACGAAGAAAAAGAAATATTAAGTAAGACATTTGCAGGTTTTTCTGTTACCTGTACAGATAAAAAATTAACAAAAGAGACTGTCGATATGGCGAGTGGTGCAGATATTGTTTCTGTATTTGTGAATTCTACTGTGAGTAGTGAAGTGATTGACGCATTACCAAATCTCAAACATATCTCTACTCGATCGACTGGGTACGACCATATAGATAGTGTATATGCAAAGACAAAAAATATCAGTGTCTCTACGGTACCATCATATGGATCAGAGACTGTTGCAGAGTTTGCATTTTCATTATTGTTAAACCTTTCTCGCAAGACGAGTGATGCGGTACGACAAATTCGCGAAGAAGGAAGTTTTGATATAAGTCATTTTAGAGGATTTGATCTCGCTGGTAAGACTATCGGTGTCCTCGGTACGGGGAGAATAGGGAAGCATGTGATTACTATTGCACAAGGTTTTGGTATGAAGGTTGTTGCATTTGATGCGTTTCCAAATACTGCATATGCGACAGAGCAAAATTTCACTTACGCACCATTGCACGAAGTACTTGCACAATCTGATGTGGTCACTATTCATACCCCATACAACAAAGATACATTTCATCTGCTCAATAAAGAATCTATCGCAAGTATGAAAAAAGGAAGCTATCTTATCAATACTGCTCGCGGAGAGATTGTCGATACTGAAGCGCTCATCTGGGGATTACAAGAGGGTATTATTGCGGGTGCTGCGCTTGATGTGCTCGAAGGAGAGCGACCACTCAAAGAAGAAGCAGAATTTCTTTTTGCAAAAAGTACTAGCGATGTTTCAAAAGAACAAGAATTCAAAATCCTTTTGGAAGATCATATGTTGATGAAAATGCCGCAAGTACTCATCACGCCACACATTGCATTTTCTTCTGTAGAAGCAGAAAACGAAATTCTCAAAACAACTATAGATAATATTGAAAGCTTTATTCATAACACACCAAAAAATACTATATGAACAACCTCATAACAAAAGTAAGTGCCGAAGAAATCCTTGATTCACGAAATACTCCTACACTCAAAGTCTCTGTCTGGTGTGGCGATATAGAAGGAATTTTTTCTGTACCATCTGGTGCAAGTACTGGTGCGCATGAAGCATACGAGCTCCGCGATGAAGGCAAGCATGTCTCTACAGCTATAGCTAATGTAAATACAAAAATACACGAAGCATTGCTTGGGCATGATGTCACAGATCAAAAAGGAGTTGACGATATATTGCTCGCACTCGACGGGACGCCAAACAAAAAAGTATTGGGAGGTAATGCTATTATCGGGGTGAGTATTGCGTGCGCAAAAGCTGCAGCACAAGTACAACATGAAGAATTGTTTGCATATTTGAGAACACTTGCAACTATTGCACCTTCTCAAAAAACACCTTTTATATATATGAATATTATCAATGGGGGCAAGCATGCAAAAAATGGTTTAGCATTTCAGGAATACCATATCGTGCCACAAGTAGACAGTGTTGTAGAAGCAGTAGAAATGGGTGCTCGTATTCAAGAAGTACTTCGTGAAGATATTGTTGCGCAATACGGAGAAGACTCTGTAATACTTGGAGATGAAGGAGGGTTTGCGCCAGCTATACAAAATGTCCGCGAGCCGCTTGTACTTCTCGTGCAAGCAATAGAAAAAGCAGGGTATACCGGCAAGGTACGACTTGCGCTCGATGTTGCAGCATCTTCATTTTTTGAAAATGGTAGCTATGTAGTAGATGGAAAAAATCTCACTCCTGACGAATTGTATGAATTGTATGAATCACTCATTGCAGAATTTAATCTATTTTCAGTTGAGGATCCTTTTGATGAAGAAGACTTTGCGTCATTTACCAAACTCCATGCACAATACCCAAATCTTTTTGTAGTAGGGGATGATCTCACGGTGACAAATACTGAGCGCCTTGGTCTCGCAATAGAAAGAAAGAGTATCAATGCAATGATTATCAAACCAAACCAAGTAGGTTCACTGTCTGAGACATTGGCGACTATGGCTATGGCGCGAGCACATGATGTGCACCTTATTGTCAGCCATCGTAGTGGAGAAACAGATGATACCTTTATCGCAGATCTTGCATATGCATTTGGTTGTTTCGGATTGAAGTCTGGTGCACCTCGCAAGACAGAGCGAAAGGTAAAGTACGATAGATTAGAAAAAATTTCACAATAATATATGAATAAAAAAGCACAAATTGTCGCAACGGTAGGTCCTAGTAGTAAAAGTGTCGAAGTGCTTCGTGCAATGATTGCAGGAGGTATGAATGTTGTGCGGTTGAATTTTTCTTGGGGGAGCTATGAAGAGCATGCACAATATATTCATGATGTGCGCATACTCGCGCAAGAAATGGGCGTGCATATTCCTATTATCCAAGATCTCTCTGGTCCTCGTATCCAAGAAACACATGGGCACGAATTTGATATACATGCCGTGACCGATATCACAGAAAAAGATATGAAAGATTTGTCTTTTGGTCTTTCTCAAAATGTAGATTATGTTGCACTTTCTTTTGTAGGAAATGCGGGTGATATAGTGCAGTTGAAAAAGCTTATACAAGATGCAGGAAAGAGTACTCCTGTCATTGCAAAAATTGAGCGCGCTATAGCATTGCAAAATATCGATGAGATTATTGCGGCGACAGATGCAGTAATGATTGCTCGTGGCGATCTCGGTAATGAAATGCCTTTAGAAAAAATTCCTTTTATAGAAAAAACACTCATTGCAAAATGCAAAGCTGCTGGCAAGCCTGTAATCACAGCAACACAAATGATGCTCTCAATGACCAAGAGTCCTACTCCAACCCGTGCTGAAGTGACCGATGTTGCATATGCAATATTGAATGGCTCAGATGCAGTGATGCTTTCTGAAGAAAGTGCAAACGGCGAGCACCCTGTAGAAGCTGTGTCTATGATGAATCGTATTATCGCAGAAGCAGAGACACATATAGCTCCTGATACCGTTTTTCACCCGCTCGTGTAATAATATCCCTATATGATCAAGACCCGAAACAAAATATTGCATTTTTTGTACACAAAAGCTGCAAAACCGTTGTTTTTTAAGGTAGACCCTGAAACACTCCACGACCATATGGTCGTTTCTGGGGTGTTTTTGGGTAGATACCGCATAACTAGGGCACTTACAGGCTTATTGTTTGATTACGCGCATCCTATGCTCGCACAGGACATTTTAGGGGTGCATTTCTCAAATCCTATAGGCCTTTCTGCGGGATTTGATAAAAACGGAGAACTTACTAATATTTTACCCTTTGTTGGATTTGGGTTTGCTGAGCTTGGATCGGTGACAGGGTTTCGCTGTGCAGGGAATCCCAAGCCTCGTTTGTGGCGTCTCCCGCAGTCTCGGGGGCTCGTCGTGTATTACGGACTCAAAAATGATGGGGCAGAAAGTATTGCAAAAAAACTTTCAAATAAGAAATTCAAAAATCGTATCGGTATCAGTGTGGCGATGACCAACTGCAAAGAAAACAATGATATACCGACAGCGGTAGAGGATTACAAAAAAGCATTTGGGAGTTTTCTTGAAATTGGTGATTATATAACCATCAATATTAGTTGCCCCAATACTATGGGAGGGCAGCCATTTATATTGCCAGAAAATTTGGAATTACTCCTCGCAGGTATCGATACTATTGCTACACAAAAACCAATTTTTATAAAACTATCTCCTGATATGAATCATGACCAGATAGATATTGTCCTCGATATTGCAAAACATCATCGCGTGCACGGTATTATTTGTACCAATCTCACCAAAAAACGAGACAACCCACTCTTGCTCGATAGTGATATTCCGACTGTTGGGGGGATTAGTGGGGTCCCTGTTGCAGGGCTTGCCGATGATATGATTGCGTATATTTATAAAAAAGAAAAAGATCGTTTTGTACTTATAGGTGTCGGTGGGGTATTTTCTGCAGAAGATGCATACAAAAAAATCCGTAACGGGGCAAGTCTTATACAAATTATTACTGGAATGATTTTTGAAGGACCGCAATTGATAAGTGAAATAAATCGCGGCCTTGTCGAATTACTAAAAAAAGACGGTTTTGCCAATATATCCGAAGCGGTGGGTGTTGATGTATACTAGTACTTATGGAAGAAACACACACAGGAAAACTCATCATTGTCCGCCACCAAGAATCTGAATGGAATAAGCTTGGGCTTTGGACTGGCGTACACGATACAAGTCTCACACCGTATGGATTCAAAGAATCAGAAGCTGCAGGGAAGTGTATTCGAGATGTTTCTTTTAATTACGCATTTGCGTCTATGTATGTGCGCACTATCGAGACACTCGCATCTATTTTGAATGTATGTCTCACTGATGCAGAAAAAAAGAAAGTACACATAGAGCATCGCGCCGAGCTCAATGAGCGCGACTATGGTGACTATACTGGCAAAAACAAATGGGATATGGAGAAGCTCCTCGGAGAAGAAGCTTTTGTAGAGCTTCGTCGCGCATGGGATTATCCGGTACCCAATGGCGAAACACTCAAGATGGTATATGAGCGCGTAGTACCTTTTTATACAGCAACTATCGTACCACTCCTTCAAGCAGGTAATAATGTCCTCATTGTATCTCATGGCAATACTATCCGTGCCCTTACCAAATATATAGAACGTATTTCAGATACAGAGATTGCAAATGTAGAAATGCTTTTTGGGCAAGTGGTTATTTATACGACAGATACAGATGGGCACATGCTCACCAAACAAATTCGTATTATCGAAGGCGTGAAAGAATAATTACTGTGTGAGGTTTTGAATATTGCCCACGTAGTTTGCCATAAAAGAGGGGATCGCAAATACGAGCCCAATGAGAGGAAGTACAAAAAGTGCGACAGTGATGATCATAGTCCATTTAAAATACTTTCGGGTCTTTTCTACTGATGCATATACTGCATCTATTTTTTTACTAAGTTCTTCAATTTTTTGTTCAGTGTTTTCCATAGAGATAAGTATATAAGTAATAAATTAAAATAACCAATTTAGACTAGGTACTGATTTAATTTTTTCATCATAAATATTTCGATTTTTTTTATTTAACCAAGGAGAATTTTTGTCGTTATATATGAAAAAGGTATCATTATGTTCATTAGTTTTAATTAAGGTAATTTCTTTTTCTGTTATTGTTATATCATTTTGAATAGTTACGTAGTCTCTATTAAAACAAATATATTTATTTGATTCTATTTTTTTAAAACCATAGGGCATTTTTTCTCGGTAAAGCTTCTCGATAGATTTCTGCATATTTTTATAAAAAATTACTTTATACCTACGATTTTTTTAACCTTATCGCTTTTTTTACCGTCTTTCCATAGGTGGGTTTTACCAAGACCGCTACTTACAGTTATTATAATAATAAGTGGAAACCAATAGTGACTATCAATAGATCCCGCAAAAGATATATAGACTATAGTATATATTAAGACACAGGTTATTGTAATAGATATTTTGTTCATATAATTTAGTATATTTCTTTATTATATAAAAATCAATCAATACAACAATATTGGTGAGATTCGGTCACGAATCACTAAATATTTTTATTCATAAAATTCTAAAAATATAAAGTGTTCGCGACCCCGCCTCAGCGCTGTATCGCCTCCCAGGCGCGCGCTTCCGGTTTTCTCATATCGCACATTCCGAGTAGATACTAAAAAACACTATCAGAAGATAGTGTTTTTTAGTATTGCGGAGGTGGTGAGATTCGAACTCACGGTACGGTTCCCCATACGACTGTTTTCAAGACAGTTGCCTTCAACCACTCAGCCACACCTCCTTGTGTTTCTTCGTTGAGTGGAGTAATCCTATAGTATCATAATCACCAAATTTTTCAATCTTTGTGCTAGTATTGGTATATATGAGATATATTGGTGTGGATTATGGGTCAAAACGAGTAGGGGTGGCTGTTTCAGATAGTGAGGGGCTTTTGGCATTTCCTCGAGAAATAGTCCCTCAAAAAGAATCATTGCAATATATACTTACTTTGTGCAAAGAAATGCCGTGCGGGGGTATTGTTATAGGAAAATCGCTCGATAGTAATGGTAACCAAAATCGTATTATGGATGCGATCCATGATTTTGAGACAGTACTCATGAAGCATACCAAGGTCCCTATTTATTTTGAACGAGAAGACTTTTCTTCTTTTGAGGCGCACCGGTTCCAATTGGAAAAGGGGAATAGAGATGATAGTGCCGCCGCTATAATCCTCCAACGTTTCCTCGATAAGAAAAATATGAGAAACTAATACTATGCAAACAGAAGACACACAGACAGAAATACAAAAAGAAGAAACAGTGGTAGAAGAAAAAACCTACATCACTATAGACGACTTTAAAAAAGTTGAAGCGCGTATTGGAAAAATCCTTACCGCAGAAGCAGTAGAAAATTCTGATAAGCTTATAAAATTTTCAATTGATTTTGGAGAAGAAAATCCTCGCCAAATATTGTCTGCAATTCGTGAATGGTATACAGACCCGAGTGCGCTTGTAGGGAAGAGTATGCTTTTTTGTACAAATCTCGCGCCGCGTCCTATCAGAGGGTATGAATCCAACGGTATGTTGATGGCAGTAGATGGTATAGATGGCAAACCAGTTTTTCTTGTTGCAGATGATGCAGTGCATCCTGGTAGTGCCGTGCGATAAAAATAAAAATATCGTATACTACATACACATGAAATTTGCACAATTGTTTCCGACACCAAAATTTATTATGCCGACTACGGTAGGTATAGATTTTTCTGACACAGCACTTCGTTTTCTTTCATTAGAAAAAAAGGGAGATATATTGTTGCCTGCTAGCTTCAAAGAAATACCACTCAATCCAGGTGTTGTAGTAGGAGGGCGAGTAAAAGATACTGCGGCTTTTAGTGCAGTATTACAAAATGTAAAAGATACGCATGGTATAGAGTTTGTAAAAGTTTCTATACCTGAATCCCAACTCTATCTTTCTACTATCGCTATAGACAAAGCAGATGCGCACCATATGTCGCAAGCAATAGAGCTAGTATTGGAAGACCATATCCCGCTTACGCTCAACGAAGCAGTATTTGATTTTAGTGTACTCAAAGAGGAGCAAGACAAAATAATAGTACAAGTAGTCGCCGCACCAATTGCTATCATTCAGGAATTGCATGATATTTTGTCTGGGGTAGGGCTTATACCACTTGCATTTGAGCTCGAGGGGCAGGCTGTTGCTCGGGCAATATTTAGTAATCCAAATGAAGGAAGTCGTATGATTGTAGATTTTGGCGCAGCGCGTACTACTATCACGGTGGTAACAGGGGGAATTTCTGTATTTACCTCAACACTTGAATTCGGTGGTGCGCACCTTACTACTATGCTTGCAAAAGAGCTCAATGTATCTTTAGAAGACGCAGAGACGCTCAAGCGTACCTATGGGCTCCAAGCTATGGGTGAGCGCCAAGATATTTTTGAAGTTATATCAGGTGGGGTAGGGACATTGAAAGATGAAATAAATCGCCGCTATGTATTTTGGCATGAACAAAATGATCAGAATTTTCATTTTCCCCGCATTCAAGATATTGTGATCTGTGGAGGGTACAGTAATTTGCCAGGTCTTGCAGATTATTTGTCTGCATCATTGAAGTTGCAAGTATCGCAAGCATCTCCATGGAAGAATTGTTTTTCTACAGATGATACAATACCAAGTATAGATAAAGAGCGTGCAATGAGTTTTATTACCTGTATAGGACTTTGTTTGAGTGATTATGAATAATATTTTACCACAAGAAGAAAAGCGAGAAATAAAAAAAATGATGCGCATGCGTCTTTGGGTTGCTGTTTGTGGTGCATTGGTATTGATACTCGCTATGATGTGGGTATTACTGATCCCTACAGAGCTTTTGCTAAAATCACAGCTTGCTGTATTGCACACACAATCAGATAGTTTGCGTGCGCGGTCTGGTGCTGTCGCACTCGATCAATCTATCGGATCACTTACTACACAAACTGCAAGTCTTGAAAAAACCCTTGTATTACAAAAGGATAAGCCGTTTTATCAAACAGTAAAAACAGTACTTGGTAATACGTATACAGGTATTGCTATACAATCAGTCAGTATTTCTTCTGCACCAGGGGCAGTATCAGTAACGGGTGTTGCACAAGATCGAGAATCTCTCGAAGCATTTGATGCGCAGCTCCGAGCACTTCCTGGGGTGACTGATATCGAGAGTCCGTTGTCGAACTTTATCAAAAGTAAGGGCGGGCAGTTTTCTGTCAGTATCATTTTTTAATATATGCATCAATACATCAAAAAACAAAAAACAACACTTAGCATACTTATTTGTTTGATCATAGTATGTGGATTTTTTGTATATCAAACAATACATACTATTGGAAATATGGAGCAGGGTATCACTGATGCAAAAAAAACTATTGCACAATTTACTACTACAGACACTGGGCAATCTGCCCACACTGCAGCGATTTCTGATTTGCAAAACGCCGTCAATAGTTTAAGTAAAAATATTTTACACAAAGATGATGTACCAGGATTTCTTTCTCACATAGAAGATCTCGCGACAAAAAACGGAGTAGATTTTAGTGTGGTAAATGTTGATACAGGATCTCAGGATACTACAAAAAAACTTTCTATAGCATTTTCTGTAAAGGGGACACAGGCTGCAATACAAACTTTTTTTGATGTAGTACAAGCACAACCACAAGCAGTTCGTCTTTCACAATTATTCTTTTCACTTACCGCAACAAATGTTGATATGTCTGGTACTAAAAAAGGTCACATAGCAATACCACAAGCAGGTGCAACGGGAACATTAGAAGTATTGAGTATACAATAATATGAATATCCAACACATGTTACATATCAAACACGGACAAAATAAAAAACTTGACCCAAGAATCTTTTGGCAGTGGTGTGTTATTGGTTTTATTGGTGCATTTTGTGCGGTGACATTGTACGCAATCTTTCTTTTTAAAACGACACAGCAATTTATCGATGCGCCAATGACTGTCGGTACAAGTAATACCGATGATGTAGTTGCTCGTCTTTCAAAGCGAGTAATTGCAGTACAAAATGCAGTCCAAACACGGACAGGAATCTCTACAATAGAGGATACTTCACAAAATTAACGAGTAATGGTACACTCCTACTACCCTTTCTAGGGAGTCGCCCTTGTAGTTCAATGGATAGAACTGCGGACTTCTAAGCCGTTAATCTAGGTTCGATTCCTAGCGAGGGCACAAAGCATGTAGAGCAGGTGAACTGCTTCACCTGCGAATGCTTTGTGCGGGCGCAGGTATGCCGGTAGGCAACCGAGCCGGGGTCGCGAGTACTTAGTATAAATACGATCCACCAATAGGTGGAGAAGTATTTTACTTAGTAACTTGTGACCACAAATAATTTTAAAGAGCATGCGCTCTTAGCTCAGTGGTAGAGCAGCGCTTTTACACAGCGAAGGTCGGGGGTTCAAATCCCTCAGGGCGCACAAAATATGAGCTTCGAAACTATAAAACCTTTAGAAATACATAAAATAAAAAAGCTTATTGAATCTAAGCAAGTAGAAGAACTTGTTGAATGTTTGCAAAAATTAGAAATACATACTGAATCTATTGGTGTTGGTGGAAATGCTGAAGTTTTTGGTATTAAAGAAGGTCCTTTTTCTAAGGTTTGTTTAAAAAAGGTTGCAAAAACACCCCAAATAAGATGTAACGATATTGATACTGAAACAAAAATTCAATCAATGGCAAGAAGTGCTGGGGTTAGGATTCCTCTCGCTTTAGTTTCTTTTGAATCGGGCGGACAAGAATATTTGATCATGGAACGAATAATCGGAAATACTGTTGGTGAAATATCTGCAAGCCCATCTAAACTTCCTGAAAATTTTGATCCTAAATTATTTATGCAAAAATTAATACAGATGGTTGAACGTATGCACAATGCCGATATTTATCATAGAGACCTGCATACCAATAATGTTATGGTGGATAGTGATGGGTTGCCGGTGATTATTGATTTTGGGACGGCTATACATACCCCATACTCAGGTGGAGGGGATTATGCATATGAGCAGCTCGCCTGGAGTTATGATAATATCAAGAAAAACTATATAGAAACACCTGGGATATTTAAGGATGATATGGTAATGGTTAATAATATGAAAGGTTCTATTGCTATTGCTCATACAAATAATATCTTGACAAAAAGAGATAATAGATTATAATAGGTAAAAATAATAAATATGTATATAAATACAGAGTTTGAAGATTTAGTTGTAAGAAAATATGATGAAGCGGTTAGTCAATCGCTCGATTCTATTCTTTTAGAAGATAATACTCTTGGTGAGTTGACTCTTTTTATAAAAGAAAAACCAGATTCTGTGCTTCTTACTTTTGAAGTCAGAGGTGTTACTGTATACGTAGGTGCGAATGATACCAAAAAGGCCTCTTCTTAAAGAAGATTAGGCCTTTTTATTTTTTTATATGGATACCCTTTTCGAAGATGAAAACTATATAGTACTCAATAAACCTGCAGGGATTATGGTACATGGTGACGGAAAAACGAATGAACGAACATTGGTTAATTTTGTATTGGAAAAGTGTCCCGAAATACAAGGAGTAGGGGATCCTGCACGACTCGGAGATACTCCTATAGAGCGCTCAGGGGTCGTACACCGTCTCGATCAAGAAACAAGTGGTGCTATTATTTTTGCAAAAAACCAAGACGCATTTCTTTTTTTAAAAAAACAGTTTCAGGATAGATTGGTACAAAAAGAATATCACGCATTTGTATGGGGGCACTTCAAAGAATTGTCTGGATATGTCGATGAACCGATAGGGAGGAATAAGGGAGATTTTCGCCGGTGGACTGCAGGACGAGGAATTCGCGGAGAAGTACGCGAGGCATATACCCGATGGGAAGTGGTGCAGTCTTTTGAGGATACTGCTATGCAAAAATTCTCTTTTTTGAAGCTATATCCCAAAACTGGGCGAACACACCAGCTCCGTGTCCATATGAAGTACCTCCAACGGCCGATAGTGTCAGATCATCTATATGCGCCTAGTTTCCCAGACGCGCTCGGTTTTACTCGTGTTGCACTGCATGCCCGAAAAGTCACTTTTATGACCATTTCTGGCGAGAGTATGACCATAGAGGCGCCATATCCGGCTGATTTTACTTACGCCCTTGCTCAGAACTCCGTTTTATGATACAGTGTGCCCACTATGGAAAACACAGAATTTAGCCCAGTAGCAATCGCAGAACGTAAAGCTCTCGCATTTCAATCTGGAGACACAGTACGTGTCTGGTCAAAAATTGAAGATAAAGGAAAGTATCGTTTGCAGGCTTTTGAAGGTCTCGTACTTGCTCGCAAGCACGGTACTACTCCATCTGCTACATTCACTGTTCGTAAGATCTCAAACAGTGTAGGAGTAGAAAGAGTGTTTCCTCTTTATTCTCCACTCGTAGACAAGATTGAAATCTTGAAAAAAGCAAAAACTCGCCGAAGTAAGCTTTACTACATCCGAGACAAGGCAGCAAAAGAAATTCGCCGCAAAATGAAAATGATTCTTACAGGCAAAATAAAAGACGAGCCAGTAGAAGAAGTTTCAGAAGAAACAGCAACTCAAGAATAAAACAAAAAGACCAGATATTACTATCTGGTCTTTTTACTTGAAAAAAGTACGGTATCTGCTATAGTAGGGATGTTGCGCGGGTGGCGAAACTGGTAGACGCACTACCTTGAGGTGGTAGCGGGAGCAATCCCTTGGAGGTTCAAGTCCTCTCTCGCGCACAAATACAAAAAAGCACAGATTAAATTCTGTGCTTTTTTGTATTAAGTTGCAGTATAAAAGTGACTTGAACCGTAGGCGAATATTTGTAAAACAAATATTCGTTTCGAACGAAGTGAGAGGCAAGTCCTCTCGTAAATAAATACCTCTCTATTTTGCGACTATGTCGTTTTGATTTACAGGAACTGAAGCATCAATGTCTTGGGTGATATACATAGGATTCTTTGGGTCACGATGCCATGCCTTACCAAGTAATTGTTTTATTTCTTCTGAATTTGCATGATATGTAAAGAACACGTCTTTTCTCATATTTGCAGTGAGTGTTCCGTATTGTTTTTGGTATTCCGCTGAAGAAAATGTTCCTGGTAATAGATCTTCTAGTTTTTGTAGGGTTGCAGCATCTTTTACTACATAGTATGTACCTGCGTGATCATTTTCATCTCCACGAATATTTACATAAAAAGAGCTATCAAGTGCAGCGCGAGGAGTTTTTTCTATTGATGTTTTTATCTCAACAGTTTTTTCTGGTTTTGTTTCAGGTGTTAATTGAGAAATAGTGTTGAGTTGGTTCATAACAAAAGCAGTACGAGACCCTAGGATACCATCATCAAATGTTTCGGCATTTGTCTGACCATACGCTTCGTGCATTTTTTTCAAAATATCAGGACGGTGTTGTTCAAGATATGTATACATGTCTTTTTGTAAGCTAAGATTGTTTTCGGTATTAAAACCATATTCTTTTGCTACCTTATAGACATCTTCTGTAGTTACATGATAAGGGTTGTTTTCAAAAGAATTGTCTTGTCCGGTAGGGGTTTTTTCTGTACCACCTTTGTAGAAATGAAGTCCTTTCACAGATTCCATTTCTTTTGCAATCTTTATGCTCGCCTCCTTTTTAATATTTTTTGATTCTTCGTTAGAAGTGCCATTTTTTTCATTTTTTGCTGATGCAAAAAAACTACTAAGTCCAAAAAGACCAGTAAGGAGGGTTTTTCTCACTACTTTTGGTACCTCAATACTAAACCCTTTTTTAGTATTTGACTCTTTTTGTACAGGAGGGATTTGTGCAATCTCTTCTTTAATGGTTTTTATTTGCTCTTGTTCTTTTTCAATTGCGTGTATTTTTTGTTCTTGTTCTACAGCTTTTTGAAGAGTATTTAATTGTTCATTATTAGTAGTAATATGTTCTTTATTTGAAAGTATGTCCTCTTGTTGTTCCATGTTGCGATTATAGCATGATATACTAGATTGTATGTATATATATCTTGGATTGATTTGTACGCTTGCAGGAGTTTGGATTTCTCATAAATTGTATATGGGGAAGCGTGGCAAAGTGAAGCTTGCCTGCCCACGAGAGGGTAGTTGCGATATTGTGCTCCATAGTACTCACTCAGAGCTTTTTGGAGTAGGAAATGAAACCTGGGGGCTCTTGTATTTTTCTTTGGTTGGACTTGTTCTTGCGACACTCATACTTCGTATCAGTAGCACTATGGTACACCTTGCTTTGTTTTTTACTACAGGTGGTATTTTGTATAGTTTGTATCTTATATATATACAAGCAGGGATTTTGAAAAAATGGTGCTGGTGGTGCGTGTCTGTTGCGGGGATAAATTTTATTTTATGGAGTAGTGTTATTTTGTGTAGTATTAGATAGTATGTTGTATACAGGAAAGGGGGATAGTGGTACTACAAAATTATTTAACACGCCGTCTGGTGAGCGTATTTCAAAAACGAGCCCTGTATTTGATGCGCTCGGTACTACCGATGAACTTGTTGCACATGTAGGATATTTGAAAGTGCTTGTTTCTAATCATACAGAAAAAGTATTGGATAAAAATCTTGCGATAATACTGCACGAAGTACAAGAATCTCTTTTTGTTATCCAGGCACAGTTGGCGGGAGCGGCTATGCCGCTCCCGCCCCAAAAGGTGGCTGATCTCGAAGCACTCACCAATGCAATAGAAACCACCTTGCCACCTATTATCACCTTCTTTATCGCTGGTGGGACCCAAGAGGCAGCCTTCGCAGATATCTGTAGGACTATCGCAAGACGCATGGAACGTGATATATTACGTGCGCAGGCGCCTCTAGTAGAAGAATCTACCTACGCCTACACAAATCGTCTTTCGAGCCTTTTTTACGCCCTCGCTAGACTTTTGAACCACATTTCTGGTATAAAGGAGGAACCCCCGACATATTCTTGATATACGGGGTAAAAAATCAAATACATGGTGCCTATAGTTTAGTGGCAAAACTTCAGTTTGTGGAACTGATATCGAGGGTCCGATTCCCTCTAGGCACCCCACGTTTTTAATCTTTATATAATAAAGGTTTAAAAAGACACCTTAGTGAAAATTAGGTCTAATACAATAAATACTTATATTTTGGGTATATAAAAATACTTGTTAAATTTAATACGCCATTTTTCGGCTTCCTTTTTTGAGCGTAATAGTGTTATTTTTGTTTGATCCTTTCTATTACAAAGCTTTTCAAGCTCTAAGTAATTTTCCTGGTTTATAATAGTATATTTTTTGAAAAAGCTATCAATGTCATCGCTAAATCTTTTACTAACCGATATTTTAAAAATAAAGTCCCCCAGAACATTGATATATTCTGTATTTTTTAAACCTAACTTAATTCCAAGTCCCACCTGAACAAAACTATTGGAATGATTTTGTTTAAACTGTTTATCTAATAGGGAGTTACTACCAAGAGCAAAAAATACAACTTTCTTATCATCTTTGAAGCGGCTAAGAAAAAATAGTTCTGATTGAGCTCGTGCGTATATCAACCATTCATGTGGGTGATATACAAGAATAGGAGTTTTTGGATTGTGTTGGTTAAAAATAGGGTTATACGCATGTGTCCAAAATATTCCCATCAAAATAGGGTTTTTGAATTTATACGTTATTTTATCTCCATCTTCTAAAGACACAATGTCGTGCATAGCTTCGTTTGTTTCAGTGTATTTTTTACTAAAATGATATATACGTTGGAGCCACTGTCTGTTAATTTGATATATTTTCTTTTGCTTAGTAATAACCTCTTCTTCGAGCAATCTTCGTAGCGTTCTATAAAAAGTTTCTTTTGATATAGAAAAATCTCTCTCTAGGACATGTTTGAGAAGGGTAGGGCCAGTAATCTCTTTCTCATGGAGAAGTTCAACAATATATTCTTCTATTTTTTTATCACCATTTTGAGCCATTAACATATACAGTAAGTATATCAAAAGTGTCAAAAAATGACACTAATATATTAAAAAACAATAAAAAATAGATTTGTCAAATAGGTGCTGTATATTCTTTTAAATATTCATTCATTTAAAAAATATACTATGCAAGTAAAAGAATGTTCACCTGTAGGGATAGATGTTATACAAAACAAAGGAGCAATTATTATCGGAGTAAGTATTAATAATAGTTATTTTAAAGAATCTAATTTAACAAAAATAATTTCTTGGTCAGCGACAAGAGCAAGTAATGTTTATATTATGATTCCTGATACTCCGTCGGTAAGTACATTAATTGCTTTAGGGTATGAGCAGAATAAGGCAGAAACACTAGCAAGACTGAAATCTAATAGTTTAGAAAATAAGTGTTTATTTATTATTAAAGAATTAAATCTTGATAATATAAAAATTATTAGATGGAGGGATTTGATAGGAAGGATAGAATATGTTCAAGCAATCGGGCATATTAAATATTTCTACGACAACGACCTATCTTTTAAAGATGCATTGAGAAAAACAACTAGTGATGTTCTCAAACATAATATGTCGGATGTTCCTAGTGAATCTCAGATAGATATAGGTGTTGTTTTCTTACTTCAAGAGCTTGCCTTTATTTGTCATGCAGACTCTATTTTAAAAGAAGAGAAGTTGGGATATTTGTATCACAACACAATGGATGTTTTAAAAGGGATTATTGAAAATAGGTTTTCTTTCAAAACAAAAATTGGTTTTATCACCGCAGAATAATCATTACCTTTAAAAGCCTATATGTGATTTATAGGCTTTTTTTGTTTATATATTAATTCCTTCTAATAGAGTTTCCTAAGCTCGTCGAGTATAGGACACCCTATTTAGACAAGCTTAGAACAGCTTTTCTGGTATACTTGTTATATATGGATTTAATTAATTGTCTTGAAAATAATTGTTTTGGAGTTCCTGATTCTAAAATAGATACACTTTTATCAACATTGTATTTTTTTAACGAAAAGGTAATAAAGATTTATAAACATAAAAAAGCTTTTTATGGTGATTTGTCAGATAGTGATTTCAGAAGAGATTTTTATATTGAAGATTTTACTTGGAATAATACATTGAGCCCTGATTTATATCTTCGTTTGGTCGGTGTTGTTATTGAAAACAATATTCCCGTAGAGGTCTCACATGGTAGTGCTACAGATTTTTATATAGAAATGAAGAAAATAGATAGTTCAAAAAATATAACAAATTTGTTAGATAAAAATAAGATAACATCTGAAGATTTGGAATCTATCACTTCTTACATGATTAAAAAAATAAGGGTCCTTACTTCTGAAAAAAAAGAAAAAATGAAGGATTTATTTTTAGGTAATTGGAAGGCTATTTTAACTCAAGATGTTGAAGATTTACGGGGGTGGATGTATATGGCTGATACCTATATATTTAAAGGTGATGTTGATGAAATAATTGATTTTTTAAAAACATCTATTAATAATGATGAATATATTTCAAGTTTTAAATCTATTGATCTTGCAGTTTCTATTGACAATCAAGGTGACAACATACTTATGATTGATAATAAACCTTTGTTTATAGATATAATGCCACCTAAATACAATTGGCGGGTTTGTGATGAATTTTTTAATATTTCAAGAATTGCTGTTGATGCTTATGTTCTTGGTGATGAAAAAAAGTATGAATCAGTATATGAAGTTTTTAATAATTTTGGGATAGAACCACCAGAACGAACAAGAATTATTTATGAAATTAGAAGTGCTCTTATTTTATGGCCATATAGACATATTCTTGGGCAAAATGAAATGGCTGAAAAGTATAAAAAATTTACTCTTGATAAAATTAATATATTAAAATCTTTGTAATATGGAAAAAATAAATTTTGAAACAAAAGAGAATATTCCTAAATATAATATAACAAAGGTTGATTTCATAAGACATGGATCTACAAAATATGAGGAGAATAACTTATCAAAAGAAGAAAAAGATTTATTAGGTGAAAATATTCCTTTAGATTTAACACCTGAAGGTGAAGAAGAGGTTAAAAAATCTGCTGAAGAAATAATTAAAAAAATAAATCCAGAAAAAGAGATTGTAGTACTTTGGAGCTCTCCTGCCTGGAGAGCTCAAGGGTCTGAATCTATTATTAATCAAATGCTTAATAATGCTGGTATCCTTGTCTATAAAGATTCTTCTATTAATCAAATGAGAAGTTTTGATCAGTATGATAAGGATTATATGGATAGTGTTTGGAAAAAAATAGCACCTATTGGTACTTCCTCAGAATTATTATATGCACGCGATCCTGAGTTTCAGAGTAGAAATGATAAATTTGAGAGTCAACCAGAGGTGAAGGAAAGAGCAGAGCAGGTATTTAATTGGATTAGATATTTAAATGAGCATATTAATTTAGAAGATAAAAATCTTCATATTATAGGTGCTAGTCATTTTGAATTTTTAAATCCTATCATGGAAGATATATTTGATTTTAGGGTTGAAAATGGTGACGCTTTTAAAAAGGGGGAGAATATCAGCATTCAGTTTAATTTTAACAAGGAAACAAAAGAAACGAGTATTACTGCAGACTTCCGTGGGGTACATAAAGAGGGTATTATTTTTGACCCTATAAAAAGAAAGTTTTCACTATTACCCTAAGCTCATTGGGCATAGGATCTAATTAATGTAACACTACATATATTGACACATATGCCGTTTATCTATAATGTAAAGAAAAAATATAGTAAATGAAAAAACAAAATTTATTCTTTGATTTAGATGGTATGAAATTTGATACCTTACCAGTGTTTGTTTCTTATATCAATAATAGATATGGAATACAGACTAAAACTTCTGATCATATTGGTAATAATGACCGTTTGGATGCTGTTATAAAAAAACACGCACCACATATTACTTTGAGTTGGGAAGAGATTTATAAAGATGTTGGTGAAAATTTTCACTCATCGATAGTATGGCATAAAGATGTAGAGCCAATGGAAGATATGTGTGAAGTTATTTCGTTACTTTCAAATAAATATAATCTTTATACGGTTACCGCACGTCAGAAGGTAGGTGTTCATGTTGTCCAATATTTATTGGATACTCATATTCCTGGATGTATAGATGATATACATTGTGTATGGGACTATATTGAAGGAAAAGGTTTTTTTGAAATATCTAAAAAAGATTTCATAAAAAACACACAAGGTGATAATATTGGATTTTTTGATGATTCATTAAATGAGGTAATGAAGGTCAAGAACACAATCCCTTCCTATTTGTTTGATCCAATGGATTTGTATGCAGACGTTCAAGGAGTAACTCGTATACGTAGTTGGCAGCAAATTGGTCATTTATATTTATAAAAGTACGAGACAAGAAGTTTTTGCAGTAATGTAAAAACTTCTTTTTTGTTTTATATAAATGAATTTAAAAAAATATTTTCTGGTATACTTGTCTATATGAAAGAACTTACTCAAGAAGAAAAGTGGGTGATTATCGACAAGGGGACAGAAGCTCCATTTGTGGGTACGTATGTAAACAATAAAGAGACTGGTGTATATGTGTGCAAACAGTGTGGTGCGCCGTTGTATGATTCAAAAGATAAATTTGAGTCTAGTTGTGGATGGCCTAGTTTTGATGATGAGATCTCTGGTGCGATTCATAAAAGTATTGAGAGTCGCGCTTCAATGGACACTGCGCGACACGATTCTGCAGAATCGAATGTCCGCACAGAAATAACTTGTGCGCACTGTGGTGGACACCTGGGGCACATATTCAAAGGTGAGCATTTTACAGACAAAGATATTCGACATTGTGTAAACTCAATTTCATTAGATTTTATTCCAGGAAAATAATATGATCAAAAAAGCAGTATTTGCAGGTGGGTGTTTTTGGGGATTACAAGATCTGATACGAAAGCAGGTAGGTGTGATAGAAACACAGGTGGGGTACACAGGAGGTAGTATAGAAAATCCTACATACGAGCGACATACAGGGTACGCAGAAGCAGTCGAGATCACATATGATACAGAAAAAACATCATACAAAAACTTACTTGATTTTTTCTTTCAAATTCATAACCCTACTACACTAAACCAACAAGGCAATGATCGGGGGACTTCGTATCGCTCAGCAATTTTTTATGGAAATGAAGAAGAGAAGAAAGAGGCTGAAGATTTTATAAAAATTGTAAATGATTCAAAACGGTGGGACGGTCCTGTGGTTACGACGCTCGAGCCGCTTGGTATCTTTTGGAGGGCAGAGGAATATCACCAAGACTATTTGGTAAAAAACCCTGCTGGATATACTTGCCACGCCATTTGGTTCGATAGTTATTTATAAAATGCACGTTTATTGACATATATATATTTTAGTTATAATGTAAAGAAAAAATAAAATATGGAAAAAATAGTAATTACTCAGGATCCTTTTACTCTTAGTAAGGAAATTATTGATGAGTATGGTGAATTTTTATTAGCACCAGAATATCAATTACGTAGTTTTAGTGTTGGTGTATCATTTACGGTAAATGATTTAGAAATTATCGGTATGTATGGTCCAAATAGGTATCTCACCGGTTTGGAATTCAGAAATCAAATTGTTGCAAAAAAGTATGTACCACTTGATGCATATTGTGCTCAGGCTATTTTGCAAAATGAAGAAGCTTGTTATGAATTGAAATCAAAATGGTATCAAGAATTTTCTCATAAAGACAATACCGACCTAGACACGATAAGCTTTTTTGGATCTATGTTAGTTGATTGTAATAAAGCATTACAGGTACTTTCTTTTAAGTATGATAATTGGACTGATTTTTATCAGCGACCAATTCTTACTCCTTTTGAAGCACGGGATCCATGGTTTAAAGATGATGATTTTGCTCTTGTTTTCAAAGAAGATTTTATAAAAAAGAATTTTGAATAAAATTTTACAACACACACAAATATCCTCTATGTCTCTGGAATAGAGGGTATTTTTTTATTAATTAATAAAAAATATTTCTGATATACTCTGTGTATGGAAAATGAATATAAAAATGACGGGGTAAATGAAATTTCGAAAACAAAAACGAATTGGAAATTTTTAGGTATTATGCTCGTTATTTTAATTGTTCAGATGGTTGGTATCTTTTTTTCTGGTGTATTGATGTTTATCAATGGTATAGATACGTTTAGTTTAGGTCTTTTTATAGGGGGATTTATCGTTGCTACTGGTGTCATCTTGCTCCCTTTACCTTTTTGGATTACAGCGAAAAAGCAAAATAAAGGTTCAATTTTTACAATAAATATCCTTATCAGTGGTATTGTCTGTATCGAATTGGTATTTGTTTTAATAAGCTCAATTATTGGTGGTATACACAATCACTATCAACAAAAAGCATTTCAGGCACAGCTGACACAAGAGACTGCTCGTGATAAAACAGAGTATCAAAAAATAATTAGCGGACCACAAACTGTTTTGATTAAGGGGTGGAAAGATAATAATAGTGGAACAAATTTACTTGAAACAAATCTTGATTTCTACATATTACTTAATACATCATTTACTCCAGCTATAATAGATTACATTAATAAAAATATTGTTGGAAAACAGTTTGATCTTATTGTGCCTGAATATGCACCAGGAGAAATTAGTAATTCTGGGTCTAATGAGTATCCTATATGGTCTTGTAGATGTGATCTTGGTCAGAATGGACAAGGATTTGAATCGATACTTAGTAAAATTTATAGAAATACACAACCACAATTTAATTCTAGTAATCAAATTATTAGTGAACAAAAAGCAACATATTCTCCTGGAGATGAATATGTTGATAAATTTATACATGGCACATTTAAAATTTTAAAGACAAATCAGGTTTTTGATTACAAATCTGCGTATGGGACTAATCCAGTAGGAAGTATCGCTGATTATAATCAATATGCAGTAAGTGATTGTATAACTAAAAATTGTAAAATAGTTTATTTTATAGATAATACATATAGTAATGTTGGGCCTGCGAATACATTAGCTGTTTTTAATGATATAGATAATCCTGCAATTGGTAAGGTTGTTGATACTACTTTTTATTCTGATGTGAAAAAAGTTGCAAAATTTTCTACCCCATATAAACCAGAAGACAAGGTTGTGTATACCATTTCATACACGCAAGGTGTAAAACAGGGACAGGTCACATATACAGACAACCTATGTACAGGTACTAAAGGGGGAGGGTTTAGTTGTCATGAGCCAAGCCTGTATAAAAATGCATTTGCTATATTTTCTCATACCGACAGCCAAGAAGAATATCAAAGTATGAACTTCACAGGAAAAATAATAGAGACTGAATTGACCAGCTATCAGTATGCAACTCAGCCAGATACAGGTGAGCAGTTTCCTTTGGTAAAAAGATAAGTTAAAAATTCTTGGGTGGGATATGTGATGTGTTATTTCTGATATACTTTGCGTATGTTGAGGTTTAAAAAACAACCACTATTTTATTTTGTAATTATTTCTTTAGTAATACCGAGTTTTTGTTTTGCTACAGTAGATAGGGATATTCGCGTACAAGATATTAGAAATAAACAATTTGAATTATTGAGTCTCGATACGCCCACTAGTTTTGGCGAAGCGTATGATATGGCAAAAATAGTTGCACAAAAAACAAAAATTCGCCCTGCATTTTTGTTGGCGATTTTTCAGCAAGAGCTTTCTTTAGAAAAAACAGATATGTGCTATCTCACTGATTTGCAAACAGGTGCTGGGGTGCGGATTATAGATGGAAAACAATTACAAAAAGTAATGAAACCAGAAAGAGATATTCCAGATTTTTTGCGTATTACAAAAGCGTTGCATAAAGATCCATACAAAACCGCTATTACGTGTCCAATGAGTTTCGGTTGGGGCGGGGCAATGGGGCCGGCAGATTTTATTCCATCTACATGGGCACAATATGAAAAGCGTATAGAGGATATAACGGGTGCACCAGCAAATCCGTGGAACACACAAGATGCATTTTGGGCTGCGGGATTATTTTTGTCAGATTCTGGTGCGAGATCAAAAAACACAAAAGGTGAATTTGATGCAGCAATGATTTATTTTTCTGGCTCTGCGAAATCGCCATATACTTTTTATGCAAAAGGCGCACTAGCAAAAGAAGCTGTATTTGCTTCGTATATAAAAACCTTGGAAGGGAAGTAGGCAGAGATAAAAAATGTATCTTTGACTTTATTTTATAATATGCTATTATAGATGTGCTATGAAGCAAAATAACACAACAAAGCAATACCAAAAGACTGCAGCGAATATTCGTATGTCTGCCGTTCTCTTTTTTGGCACACAAAAAAATGCTTGTGTTAAGCTTCCGGTTTCTTAAACCAAATAAAATCTTTTTAAGGAATTCAAGCTGAACAAAAGCTTGGCTTTTATTTCAGCACATAACTATGTTCTTTTAACAATTAAATAAATAAAGTATGAGTACAAAAACACGTACCCAAGTTTTCGCTACAGTGTGGCGACATTGGAAACCATCTTTCGTAACACATAGATGGGCAGTATTTTTAACATTTTTATTCTATACGCTCGGAGCGTCTTGTGAATTAATGTTACGACCAAGACAGTGGAAACAAGTCTTTGATGCACTTGTTTCCCATCACAACCCATGGTCTGCATTTTATGCAATCATTGGATTATCTGTAGGGATGTGGATAGCACATCGCCTCGGAGAGTTTTTTATTGTGAATGCTGAGGCAAAAATCATTCGACAACTCAAAGATTATGCATTGCATAGCTTGATGGGGAAGAGTATGGAATTTTTTTCAGCGCACGCATCTGGAGGACTTGTTGCAAAAGTAAAACGATTTGCGTCTGTTTCTGAAACAGTCATGGATGAATCTGTTTTTTCAATTAGCAGGTCTGTATTTTTTGTGATATACCTTGTTATTTTTACAGCGTTTACTATTCCAAAACTTTCAATTATTTTTGGAATTTGGATAGTCGTATTTGTAATTATTACTATGTATATATCAAGAATTCGGATGAGGTTCGATTTAGAAAGCTCTGAAGCTGACTCTATCACCACGGGTCATATAGCTGATATTTTGATATCACTTATGACACTACGAGTATTTGCTAGAACAAAAGAAGAATATGAATCTTTTACCATAGCAACAAAAGAGGAGCAGAGACGGAGACTGAAAGCGTGGTTTCTGGGGAACATACAAAGAGCAACACAAGGATTTTTGATGGTAATATTGGAAATTGTTTGTATGTACTCTATTGTAAAAAATGTTACCATGGGGACCGAAACTATCGGTACTGCTGTTATGATACAGGCGTATATTGCATCCTTATCTTCATATATGTGGGGATTTGGGCATGGTTTGGTAAAAATTAGAATTGCATTTGCTGACGCATATGAAATGTCTACATTACTTGATCATAGTAATACAGAGCCAGTACAACATCAATTAACGGAAACAATTTTAACAAAAAATTCATTAGAATTTGAAAATGTTTCTTTTGGGTATTCTAAAGAATCTACTGCTCTCGATACCATACACTTCTCTTTTAGGGAGGGGGTACGGTACGGTATTGTAGGAGAATCTGGTTCAGGAAAAACAACGTTGATAAAGTTGTTGTTACGATTGTATGAAAACGATCATGGGATAATACGTATTGGTGATAGTGATATAAAACATATCAACAAGCACACACTACGTTCCTGGATCGCATACGTTCCGCAACAACCATTATTTCCAAGTAGGACAGTCAGAGAGATTATCATGCTTGGAAAAAATGATGCATCAGAAGACGATGTCATAATTGCTGCAAAAAAAGCATGTTGTGATTTTGTTTTCAAGTTACCGCGAGGTCTCGATACGCAAGTAGGAGAGCGAGGTATAAAGCTTTCTGGTGGCGAGTGTCAAAGACTTGCAATAGCAGCCGCTATTTTAAAAGATGCGCCTATTGTAATAATGGACGAACCTACTAGTGCACTTGATGCAGAAACAGAACGAGTAATTCAGGAATCTATCAAAAAACATTTTTCCGGAAAAACACTGATTGTTATTGCACACCGTCTCTCGACTGTTGCAATATTAGATGAAGTGGTTCTCATGAAAAACGGAAAGATTGTGGTAAGTGCTCCACACAAAGAACTACTTGCTATTTCTAGGGAGTACGGTCATATGTGGGAATTACAAACCAATCCTCAACAATTTATTTAATAAAAAACCAAAACCGCCCCCGTGGCGGTTTTTTTATTTGTATTTTTGCTATACTCAGTCACGATGACTCAAGCACAGGTATTGGATATTTTGAAAACAGGTGCAAATGTATTTGTAACAGGAGAGCCTGGTGCTGGTAAAACACATACTATACATGCATATATTGAATATCTGCGAAAACACAAAATAGAGCCAGCGATCACCGCGAGTACTGGTATTGCCGCGACGCATATAGGTGGGATGACTATACATTCTTGGAGTGGTATAGGTATCAAGCAAGATATGAGTGCGTATGAGCTCGATGCGCTTGCGACCAAAGAGTATGTAGTAAAACGTATTATGAAAACAAAAGTGCTCATCATAGATGAGATATCTATGCTTACACCAAAAATGTTTTCTCTTGTTGATACAGTCTGTCGTATGGTCAAACAAAACCCGGAACCGTTTGGTGGTATACAAGTTGTTTGTGTGGGAGATTTTTTTCAACTTCCACCAATAAAAAAAGCTGCACCTGTATTACAGAGTATGGAGCTTTTTGCAGAAAAGCCTGCGACATTCGTATACGAAAGTGATACATGGGAAAAGCTTGGTATGCTTGTTTGTTATATCACCGAGCAACACCGCCAAAGCGATACTGATTTTCTCGATCTATTGTCTGCGATACGAAGCAATACTATAGAAGAAGGGCACTACACGACACTACAAGATAGACTTATCACTCCTGCAGAAATTCCTGAAGAAACAACAAAACTTTTTTCACTCAATGCCGATGTTGATATGATAAATACTCGTGCACTTGCAGAGCTTCCAGGCGATATGCGCACATATACTATGAGCACCTATGGTAATGATCTGATAGCAGCAAGTTTACAAAAAAGTTGTTTATCTCCCGAAGTGCTGCAATTAAAAAAAGATGCCGTAGTTTTGTTTACAAAAAATAATCCTGCAAAAGGGTTTGCAAATGGGACACAAGGAGTGGTGATAGATTTCAATCCGCTTGGGTACCCTATAGTAGAAACAAAATCTGGAAAAATAATTCATCTCGAACCGATGGATTGGAGTATTGAAGATCAAGGAAAAATAAAAGCAACAATCTCTCAAATACCATTGCGTCTCGCATGGGCTATCACGGTACACAAAAGTCAGGGTATGTCGCTCGATAGGGCAGTCATGGATCTTTCGAGTGTGTTTGAATACGGGCAAGGGTATGTTGCACTTTCTCGAGTACGCTCACTCAAAGGACTTTTTATCTTAGGAATAAATAATCGAGCACTAGAAGTTCACCCGCAGATATTGCATATTGATCAAGTGTTTAGAAAACAAAGCGATGCTATAGCAGACGCATTTGCAAAAATGAAAAAAACAGAGCTTACCAAAATGCACAAAAATTTTGTTGTTGCAGTCCAAGGTGAGTGGAAATAAAACTTTTTTGCTATACTATTTTTACTATGGAAAAAGATTTTGATTCTTGGAATAGTATCAAGCAAGATATAGAAAAAAATAAAAAATCTTTATATGCAAACCAGCGAGAAGTTTGGTGGTGTTCTATTGGTATTAATGTCGGCTCTGAGTCTTGTGGAAAAAATGAATTATTTGAACGACCAGTATTAATACTAAAAGTTATTCAAAAAGAGCTTTTACTTGTGGTACCACTTTCAACAAAAGACAAAGATAGTAAGTATCATATAGATATATCTTTTTCTGATACAAAATCTTTTGCTCAACTTGAACATATAAAAACAATAAGTTCAAAAAGACTTTCTAGGAAAGTAGGGAGAATACCAAAACCTATGTTTGAAAAGGTTTGGTTGTTATATAAAGAGTTGCTATAAAATCGAAAATCCCCCGAATGGGGGATTTTCTCGGAGCCCGAAGGCCATGTAATACAAGTATATATGTATTACTATATAAGTCAAATATGGATAATATATAAAACTATTGACATTTCATACTCATATATGATAATGTTTATTTAAATAAATTGGCTAAAAGCCGTCAAATTAAAAATTATATAGAAATGGAGGAATCTTTATTTTTACAAGATATGGGTACAGTATCACTTGGTGCCTGTAGGACATTTATCACAAAGGATTTTTTTACAGAATGTAATGAAGACTATATAGAGAGATTTATATTTTGTCGTGCATTTAAGAAAAAAATAATACCTGTTGCGTCTACTACGATAAAAGCTAAAGCTATACTTCTAAAAAGGAGGAAGCTTATCGGTCCTGCGTATGATAGTATTATTTTAGCTAAGTTTAGTGATCCACCAGTTTTAAGTGTAGATAGTTTTTTAGCATACCTTAAAAAACTTATTAGTAATCAACCTAAAATTAAAGAAGGAAATCTTCTTACTAATGGTTACCCTAATATATTTTTTGTACAATTAGATGGTCGGATTGTTATTGTTGATGCAGTATGGAGTACTAGTCTACTTATATGGTCTCTTCGCTGTTTTGAAATTGATGAATTTTCTGAGAATTTAAAAGGTGCTTTTGTTTTCTTTCCTATTACTACTAAAACTTAACCTTTTTTCTTAAATGGTAAAAGGCTCACACTTGTGAGCCTTTTTTGTTATACTATGCGCATGAAAGAAGTGCATACAGAAGGAACGTTAGAAAAAATTGTTACAGAATCAGCGGAAGTGTTTGATGAGGGGGTGCAAGAAGTGTCTCACTTGGAGCATGAATTTATTAGTAAAAAACCTTTTCGTTTTGCAAAAGAGTATTGGGATATATTAGGGCCAGGGCTCACTACAGGGGCCGCAGATGATGATGCTTCTGGTATTGTGACGTATTCTCAAACAGGTGCCCAATACGGTACACGATTTTTGTGGCTTTCTTGGTTTTCATTCCCGCTTATGGCTTTTGTACAAGAGATGTGTGCACGTCTCGGTATTGTAAAAGGGAAGGGGCTTGCTGGTGTAATGCGTGAACACCTATCAGTGCGTGTTTTGTATTTTGTGACCGCATTACTATTTCTTGCCAATACATTTAACATAGGCGCAGATCTTGGTGCTATGGCAGAAAGTACTCAGCTCATCCTGCCTCATATTCCTTTTGCAGTTTTGGTATTTGGTTTTGGTTTACTCATAGTACTACTTCAGTTGTATACGACATATGCGCGATATGCAAAATATCTCAAATATACAGGACTTGTATTGTTTGCATATATTATTTCTGCATTTTTGGTACACCTCCCGTGGCGTAGTGTGTTGATACATACCGCAGTACCACATATGGCATTCAATAAAGATGAAGTACTTTTGGTTTGTGGAATTTTGGGAACAACAATTTCTCCATATCTGTTCTTCTGGCAAACATCTCAAGAAGTAGAAGAAAAACATTTGGAAAAAGTACAAAATCATACAGGACACACGCTTTCATTAAAGAAACAAATTTCTCGTATGCGTATAGATGTATGGAGTGGGATGTTTTTCTCAAACGCAGTAATGTTCTTCATTATTGCTGCTTGTGCCGGAGCATTGTTCACTCATGGTATCAATGATATTACGACAGCACGAGAAGCTGCAGAAGCGCTTCGCCCATTCGCAGGAAATTTTGCTTCAACTATTTTTGCAGTGGGAATTATTGGTATAGGATTTCTTGCAATACCTGTACTTGCTGGGTCTAGCGCATATGCATTGTCTGAGAGTATGGGCTGGCGCGAAGGATTGTATAAAAAGGTAAAACAGGCTCGTGCGTTTTATGGAGTAATTCTCATGTCTGTGATTATCGGTATCGCATTGAACTTCACTCATATTAGCTCAATGAAGTTGTTGTTATACTCTGCAATCGCAAATGGTATCGTTGCGCCAGTTATTATTTTCTTTATTGTAAAATTGAGTGCGCAAAAAAGTATTATGGGGGAGCATACTAATTCAAAAACACTTACATTCATAGGGTACGCTTTGGTAGTCGCTATGGCGACATGTGCGCTTGCTACTATCTATTTCCTCTTTGTATAAAAGCCTTTTTTGTGATACCTTGGTACTATATGCATCCGCTTACACAGATAACGAATGAAATTGTTGAGATCTTTGCAGATCTTGGTTTCCAAGTAGTGCTTGGTCCCGAGCTTGAGAGTGAAGAATACAATTTTGATCGTCTCAACTTTCCAAAAGATCACCCAGCTCGTGATATGCAAGACACATTCTTTATCAAAGATCGTCCTGGGTACGTACTTCGTACTCATACCTCAAATGTGCAAACTCGTTTTATGGAAGCACTTGTACAAAGTGGTGGTAAGCCGCCATTTGCAATTATTGCACCAGGAAAAGTATTTCGTAATGAAGCAACAGACGCAACACACGAAATGCAATTTCACCAAGTAGAAGGATTGATGATTGGAGAGCAGGTAAATATGTCTCATCTCAAAGGGGTACTTCTTGATTTCTTCAAAAAGTTTCTCGGTCCTGATTCAGAGATTCGCCTTCGTCCAAGTTTCTTTCCATTCGTGGAGCCTGGAGTAGAAGTTGATGTAAGGGTGGGGGATAGATGGATCGAAGTCCTCGGTGCCGGTATGGTGCATCCGCACGTACTCGAAGCTGCAGGAATAGATTCAAAAAAATACCAAGGATTTGCATTTGGTATGGGTGCAGATAGATTTTTGGTAATGAAATATGGTGTGACAGATATCAGATTGTCATATCAAGGCGATCTCAGATTTAATCAATTTTAATATATGAAAATTTCTTACAACTGGCTACAATCATATATACAAGAACCACTTCCAAGCTTTGCGCAGCTTGAGGAAAAAATTATTTTTCACATGTTTGAAGTGGAAGAGGTAGAGCATGTTGGTGCTGATATAGTATTTGATATAAAAACACTTCCTGATAGAAATCATGATTGTTTGTCGCACCAAGGTGTTGCAAAAGAAATTGCTGGTTTGCTCGGATGTACCTTTAAAGATCCAACTGAGTTTTATAAAATCCCAGAATCGAGCCCTACAAAGCTTGTTATAGATATGCATCCAGATACTGCACGAAGATATATGTCTCGTATTGTGCGTACTGTTACTGTTGCGCCAAGTCCTACATGGGTACAAGATCATTTAAAATCTATCGGACAGCGATCAATAAATAATATTGTTGATGCAACAAATATTGTGATGTATGATTGCGGGCAACCATGCCATGCATTTGATCTCGATAAGATCGTTGGCAATATTACTATCCGTCATGCGGTAGCAGGGGAGGCTATGACTACACTTGATAATAAAGATGTGGTACTTACAGAGTCTGATATTGTGGTTGCTGATGATGAGGGAGTCCTTGCGCTTGCTGGGGTAAAGGGTGGCAAAAAAGCAGAAGTTGATACTAATACAAAAAACATTGTTGTAGAGGTTGCAAATTTTTATCCAAACTTTGTACGCAAGACTCGTAGTCGTGTAGGGATTTTTACTGATTCTGCAAAACGTTTTGAAAATGATCTTTCTCCTGAATTGTGTGCATTTGCTATGCGAGAATTATCAGGACTTTTTGTAGAATATGGTTTTACAGATTTTGAAGATATCGTAGATATATATCCACACAAGCAAGAAAAAAGAGAGGTAGTATTTTCTACAGGTTTTATAAATAAAAAACTTGGTACAAATATATCTGATGATGAAGTAGAAACTATTTTGAAAAATTATGGGTATGTATATGAAAAAGTTTCTCCAAAATCTCTCTTAGAAAAGTCCTCGGATCTCCTCGCTTTGCTCGGCCAGACATTTTCTAATAGTGATTTTGTATATATTCTCACCGTGCCTGAATTGCGTTTTGATATTGCAATACCTGAAGACATGGTAGATGAGATTGGGCGTGTGTATGGCTATGACAAAGTGGTCCCCGTAGTACCACAGCTTGATTTTGTTCCGCAAAAAAACCCTGTGTATGAAAGTATGAAAAATGCTCGTGATATATTACTTGCTCGTGAGTATAAAGAAGTCATGACGTATGGTTTTGCTGATAAAGGGGAGGTGCGAGTACTCAATAGTGCAAGTAATAAAACCGCTCTTCGAGCAAATCTTACTGATGGGGTAAAACGAGCATACGAACTCAATAAGGGAAATGTTGCATTACTCGGTCTCAATGAAATTAAAATTTTTGAAATAGGAACAGTCTTTACTAAAGAAAAAGAAGAGATTCATATTTGTTTTAATCTTAAAAAAGAAATTAAAGAAATGAGTCTTGAAGAATTTAATACAATGTTTTCTTCAGAAGAAAGTATTCTTCAGGTCTTCGGATCTCCTCGCTTTGCTCGGCCAGACCATTCAGAATATCTTTCTTCTTTTGAAAAGATAGAAGGTGTTAAAAAATTCAAAATGTGGAGTGTGTATCCATTTATAGTTCGTGATATTGCATTTTGGGCTGATGAAAAATCATACGAAGCATTTATTGCGGTGGGGGATAGTTTTGCGTCAAAGTATTGCGTGGTTCCTATGAAGATGTTCGATAGTTTTTCAAAAGAAGACAAGACTTCTTATGCATTTCGCTTTATTTTTCAATCATTTGAAAAAACCCTTACCGACGCAGAAGTAGAGGTGTGGTGGCAAGAACTACTCGCTGATATCGCTCATATATCAGGTATTACAGTACGATAATTTTTTCAGCTCCCTCTATAAATATGCTATAGTATAGGGATATGAAGTATATAGGAATTATTGTCATTGTTTGTATTATAGGTGGGTTGGTATTTGCATGGATAAAGACTGCGCCGCAAGAGCCGGCAGAGCAGACAGCTACAGTCTCACAAGTTGTAGATACTACTCCTGAAAAAACCGATACTACTACTGACACACAAAAAACTGATAGTTCAAAAAATATTACAAATAAAAAAATAATAAAAACAAAAGACGGTATGACAATAGAAATTTTGAAAGAAGGAACAGGGGAGGCTATTACAAACGGAAAAACAGCTAATATGCTTTATACAGGTACTCTTGCAGATGGTACAGTTTTTGATAGTACTGATAAACACGGGGGTAAACCGTATCCATTTATTCTTGGTGTTGGCCATGTTATTAAGGGGTGGGATGAAGGTGTACTTGGTATGAAAGTAGGAGAACAAAGAAAGCTTACTATTCCTTATCAGCTCGCATATGGTGAAAATGATTATGGTCCTATTCCTGGAAAATCAACACTTATATTCACTGTAGAGCTTGTATCATTTGAGTAAATTATATGAAAGAAAAACTTATCGCTACAATACAATCTATAAAAGACTTTTGGAAAAATCTTTCTAAAACAAAAAAATGGACCTTGGGTATCATTATTCTTATTGTTGCTGTTATTATTATCAAAAATGACCCATCAGATGTCGGTGTTACTATCGAAGCGGTATCTCGCCGAGATTTGCAGCAGACAGTGCGTGCAAGTGCGACAGTGGTGAGTGCGACAGATGTGTCTTTGGGGTTTGATAGCGCAGGTACTATACAGTCTATGTATGTTGTGGTAGGTGATAAGGTAAAAAAGGGTGATATCCTTGCTCGTCTTGATGCTGCAAATGCAAAAGCTGCAGTAACTAGTGCAAAAGGTTCTCTTCTTCTTGCGCAAGCAAAATACAAAAAAGTTCTCGATGGTTCTAGTAATGAAGAGATAGCTGTTGCAAAAGCAGATTTGCAGAGTGCACAAAACGATCTCGTGCAAACAACAAAAACACAAGAAGGGCTTGTTGCAAATGCACGTAAGGCTTTGTTTTCTGATGGACTCACCGCAGAGCTCGTAGGGGATATAGCGGGAAGTAATAATCCTATTGTGTCTGGTACTTATACTGGTGATGAAGGGCAATATACGATAAATGCACAAAGCACTGATTATGTATCTGTAAGTGGTATTGAAACAGGTATAACAAAAATAAGTACTACTTCTCCACAACCACTCGGTACAAAAGGGCTTATGATTGTATTTCCTGGTATGCAAGGTGTTGCTGGAAGTAGTTGGAAAATAAAAATTCCTAATACAGCAAATACAAAATATACTGCAGACAATAATGCATATATTGCAGCGATGAATACTAAAGATCAGGCAATATCAAATGCGCAATCTCTCGTTGCACAAAAACAAGCCTCTCTTGCACTCAAGCAGGCAACAGCTCGTCAGGCGGATGTAGACAGTGCACTTGCAGAGGTGCTCACCGCACAAGCAGGGCTTGAGTCTGCGCAAGCAAATCTTGAGCACACTATTCTCCGCGCCCCAGCAGATGGTACTATTACTAGTGTTGAGCAAAAGCTTGGTGAAGCAGTACAGCAACAAAAAGAAGTTGTTGTTTTGCAGGATATAAAAAATCTCTATCTTGAAGCAAAAATAAGTGAAAGTAATATCGGTAGTATTGCAGTAGGACAGGCTGTTACTATAAATTATGATGCATTGCCAGGACAAAATTTCTCAGCTACTGTTTCTTCTATAGATCCTGCCGCAATATCTTCAACAGACGGGACTATTAGTTATAAGGTAAAAATTCTTCTTGCTGATACTACAAATATCAAGCCAGGTATGAGTGCAAATATTTCTATTCTTACTAAACAAGTACAAAACGGACTTTCAATACCAAAAAACTTTATTCAGAAAAAAGGAAATGAATCTGGGGTAATGCTTGTGACTGATACAAAAGGAGAAAAAACTGTGTATAGAAAAGTAGAGACTGGTATAGATGCTGATGGAGGTTTTGTAGAAATACTCAATGGTCTTTCTGAGGGTGATAAGGTGTACTGGAAAGCGGCTAATTAATATATTTATAATACATGCCTAAAAAAACATCATGGTTTCATAGATTCGAAACAGACCTTGCCGTAGGAGGATTTCTTGCAAAGCGTGATTTGAAGCGTGCTAGTAAATGGACTACATTTCTCATTAGTTTTGTAATGCTTTTTACATTTCTCAATCTTGTTGTAGTGAGTGGTATTTTGGTAGGGCTTATCCAAGGGTCATTTGATCAAAATAGAAAGTTTGATACTGGAGATGTGATCATTAGTCCGTTTCAAAATACTGATGTGGTCAACCAAAGTCAGCAAGTGATACAGATCGTACAATCAGTACCGTCAGTACAAAATTATAGTTATCGGTATACCAAAGGAGGGTCTGTGACTGCTGATTATCGAGATGTATTACTGAAAGATCAAAAAGCAAATAGTATGGGGACTACTATTGCGGGTATTGATCCAGAAAAAGAAGATGCGACAACACATCTTTCGAGTTTGCTCGTAGAAGGGGATTATTTGAAACCTACAGATAGTGATAGTGTATTGCTTGGAAGTGATTTGCTTGCGACATACAACACCAATCAATTCCCGGGATTTTCTCCGATCACTGGTGTTGGTATAGGATCAAAAGTGCTTATCACTATTGGTGGCTCATCAAAAGAATTTTTTGTAAAAGGAATTGTAAAATCAAAAATAAATAATGTACGAAACCGTGCGTTTATTATTGAAAGTGAATTTAGAAAACTTGCTGCACGAGATTCTTTGAATGTAAATGAAATTGCAATAGTGCTCAACAATACCATGACCCCTGATCAAGCAAAGCAAATACTTATTGCAGATGGGGTAGGTGAATATGGGAGGGTACAAACATCGATAGAAGCATTGCCTTCGTTTTTGATACAAGTGCAAGACACCTTTAGTATATTAGGAAATGTTATTAGTGCTATAGGTCTCGTAGTTGCGGCTATTACAATATTTATTGTTATTTTCGTAAACGCCATAACTAGACGAAGATATATAGGTATTTTGAAAGGTATTGGTATTACCCCTCGCGCAATATTGGTATCGTACATGTGGCAAGCATTATTTTATGCAATCGTAGGGTCTTTGTTTGGTGCACTCGTGGTCTTTGGTTTTTTGAAACCATACTTTGATGTGCACCCGATAAACTTCCCATTCTCAGATGGTATATTAGTAGCGACAGTTTCAGGGACTGCAATTCGTGCAGGAGTACTTATTTTTGCAACAGTGATAGCGGGATATATACCAGCGCGTATGGTTATCAAGCAAAATACGCTCGATGCAATTTTAGGAAGATAAATATATGATTCAAATAAAAAACATTTCAAAAATATTCAAAAGTGGCGATAGTGAAATCAGAGCTATTGATGGTATTTCTTTTTCTATACCAGAAGGACAGTTTGTTGCAATCACAGGGAAATCTGGTTCTGGAAAATCAACACTTTTGTATCAAATGGGACTTCTCGATATTCCGACTCATGGAGAGATTTTTATTGATGGTATAGAAGCGGTCAATCTCGAAGAAGAAGATCGGACATCGTTGCGTTTGCACGCATTGGGATACATCTTCCAAGATTATGCTGTATTGCCGACACTCACTGCATTAGAAAATGTTATGGTACCACTTCTTATGCAAGGGGTAGAATTTGAAGCTGCAGAAAAACTCGCTATCAAAGCGCTCGACAAAGTAGGACTCAAAGATAGAATGCACAATCTACCATCACAGCTTTCTGGAGGACAGCAACAGCGAGTATCTATTGCGCGTGCGATAGGGCATGACCCAAAAATTATTTTTGCCGACGAACCAACAGCAAACCTCGACTCAGAAACATCAGCTTCAGTCCTTGAAACATTTGTAGAATTGAACAAAGCAGGGCAAACCATAATTATGGTAACGCACGAGCCAGAATATGCATTGCTTGCAGATAGAGTTATCCAGCTCGCTGATGGGGTGATAGTCTCAGATAAGATGCGCAAATAGTGATATACTATAGGTATATGACAGAACAACACAAAATGTATATCGTAAAAACTATTATTGGAGTAGGGGTATTACTTGGTATTTTTCTTATAACAGAGTCTTTGTATACGTACAAGCAAATGCGTGATTTACAGGGAGTAAATACTATTACAGTAAATGGTACTGGTAAGGTAGAAAAAGCTCCTGATACTGCTCGTGTGTCATTTACTATCGAAGACACACAAAAAACTCTCGCACCAGCACAAGATATCGTAAGTAAAAAAATAGATGCCGTTACGACAAGTCTTTCTACTATCGGTATTGAAAAAAAAGACATAACAACAGATAGCTATAGCTCATACCCAGAATATACATACCCACAAGCAGTGTGTACTATCAGTGGTTGTACCAATCCAAGTCCTATTTTGAAAGGGTACCATGTTGCACATGCGGTAACTATCAAAGTAAAAGATCTCACAAAAACAGATGATGTGCTCACTGCATTAGGGAAAATAGGAGTAACCAATATGTCTGGTCCAAATTTTGGTTTTGATGATGACAAGGCTATTGCACGTGAAGCTCGTGATCTCGCAATTACAGATGCGCAAACAGAAGCAAGTAAGCTCGCAAAAAGTCTCGGCGTACACCTTGTACGTGTTGTTTCGTTTAACGAAGGGGGAAGTAATGTCCCAAGTCCTATGTACAATACAATGGCGGCATCTGCTGCTCCTATGGCAAAGTCTGATACTGTTTCTATTCCTACTGGTTCTCAAAAGGTAGAAACAAACATCTCTATCACTTACGAAATACGATAAATCAAATACACAGATAATGATACAAAAAAGCCTTACTAGAATAAGGCTTTTTTGTATATTGACATTTTTATATAAATATGCTAATATAATAAGTATAGGGTTCTTTAATTTTTTAAATCGGTGAGGTGCTTTATGCATAGTAACCACAAAACAAAGCAAATGGAAAAAACTGCAACAAGCGGACAATTCCGTACACTAGTGGGCGGTTTGCTCACTACAAATGATGAAGCTATCAATACCATTGATGGTGAATTAATTCAGAAGGCCATAAATGAAATGGGGAATGGATCAACGAGAGCCGAGTTTATCAAATGGATAAATAATGGCTGCCGACTTACGCCAGTACTTACAAATACATTTACCGTTGGTGATGTGTTCAATAATAAAGTCAGTAAAGAGGGTACGTCTTTATTTTTTAGTGATAATTTTAAAGAATGGATTATTAATCCGTTTTATAAAAAAAATATTACTATTCCTTCATTTTCATGTAAAAAAGTGTTTGAATATCTTATACCAGAAAATATAAATGGTTCTGAGGTTGATGAAAGAAATTTTACTCCTGCATCAATGGAGATAGAAGATTTTTTATTGATTTTATACCTGTTTATTTTTCAACCAATACTGGGAAAAGAGTTATTTGGGTATGAATTAGAAAAAGAACAACATTATATGTTTCATGTTCTATTGAATGGTAAAAAAATCACTTGTTTTTTATCAAAATACGGTGGTGGTTATAATTTTAATGCTCGTATTTTTAATTTCAGTACATGGTATACTGGCCGCTTATTTCTTTGTTTAATTAATAAATAAGCATTTTATTTATTAAAAACACCCTAATATCTGTTGATATATAGGGTGTTTTTTCTATTTGACTAAAAACCACTCTTTTGGTATTATACCAATATACAGCCTTTCGGGGCGGTTTTTAGTAAGGGCGAAATAATACACAATATGAACAAAATAATCACATTTTTAAGAGAAACAAAAGTTGAGATGGGTCGTGTCGAATGGCCAACAAAACACCGCGCTCTTATATATGCTGCTGTAGTGATCCTATTTTCACTCGGACTTGGATATGCACTCGGTGGATTCGATACTCTCTTGCAAGCTGGATTACAAAAGATTCTTTTTTAATAGCTCATTACCTATATTTTTATGTCATCAAAACAAGAACAAACAGGAGAACGACACTGGTACGCTATCCACACATACTCAGGATATGAGAATGCAGTGCTTCGTAATCTTCGCCAACGTATCGAAAGTCTTGCTATGCAAGATAAAATCTTTCGCGTAGTAGTACCTGTAGAAAAAAAGATTAAAATCAAAGCAGGGAAGCGTGTAGAAGTAGAAGAAAAAGTATATCCAGGATACGTACTCGTAGATATGATTGTTGATGATGAATCATGGTTCGTAGTTCGTAATACTCCTCGTGTGACAGGTTTCGTTGGTTCAGGTGTTACTCCGGTTCCTCTTACTCAAAAAGAAATTGATCAATTCCTTGGTCAAATGGAAGATCCAAGTCAAGCAAAACACACTATTGATCTCGAAGTTGATGAAATTATTATCATCAATGATGGTCCATTCAAAGAACTCGAAGGTAAGGTTTCTGAAGTTGACCATGATCGAGGAAAGGTCAAGGTTATGGTTTCTCTCTTTGGTCGCGAGACTCCAGTAGAGCTCGACTTCTTGCAAGTGAAGAAATTATAAGGTATAGTAGCGACTGTTACGCTAATGCTTCTACTTTAGCACTAATACAAAACATATATGGCAAAAAATATTACAAAGAAAATTAAATTAATGGCAATGGGAGGGATGGCAACTCCAGCCCCACCACTAGGTCCCGCACTTGGACAAGCAGGGGTAAATATCTCTGATTTCGTACAAAAATTCAATGCTGCAACACAAGAGCAAAAAGGGGAACGAGTTGGAGTAAAGATTACTGTATACGAAGATCGTACATATGATTTTCGTGTTACTACTCCTCCAACAACAGATCTTCTTTTGAAGGCTGCTGGTATTACCAAAGGTTCAGCAAAACCTCGCACATCAAAAGCAGGGAAGGTGACTCGTGAGCAAGTTCGTGCAATTGCAGAACGCAAAATGCCAGACCTCAATGCAAACGATATCGAAGCTGCAATGAAGATTGTAGAAGGTTCAGCTCGAAGTTCAGGTATCGAAGTTATTGGATAAATAATTTCTCATACAAAAAGAAAAAGCCAATCAGGAAACTGATTGGCTTTTTTGTTTTACATATACCTGTGTACCATATTTTCTGGTGTGATTGTATTCACTACAAATATGTTTTGAAAGACGAAGTTGTTTTTCAAAATTTCATATTGACTAGGTGGTACTATAAAGCATATTTCTTTGTTTGTATTATCATCAAGACGTAACAATCCTTCAAATATTTTTGAAAAATGTATAACATAGGGTATTTCTCTACTATCAGAAAAAACACTTCCATAAGATACTTGTTCATTTTTACCATAAATATTTAAATCCTCAGTAATAACCTTTTTAAAAGATTTATACAGGTTATATTCCCAGATAAGATTTTTTTCTACAAAGAAGTCTTTAAGATTTTTACTATGTGATAATTCCGCCGTATTATTTATTGGGTAATCTTTATTACCACTTACACCTAAAACAATTAGTACTACAAATTTATTCATAATTATTAATTTTTCAAACATTACCACAATAGGGGTTTTAATACAAATAAAAAAGCGTAATATATATTTTGTATATATTACGCTTTTTAAGTTCTTAGTTTTTGAAATTTTTAAACATAAAACTTTCTTTAGGAAGATTCCCTTGGTTCGAATATTTCGCCCCATTTTTTTGTCCGTATTTTTGCTCTACTTCACCATCAACAGGGAAGTAGATCAGTTGCCCTATAGGCATACCTGCATAAATGCGGACGGGCATTTTACAAGAAAGCTCTAATGTCCAATATCCACAAAAGCCTACATCACCTTTTCCTGCAGTTGCGTGGATATCAATACCTAATCTGCCAGTAGATGACTTACCTTCCAAGAAGGGGACATGCTCATGTGTTTCTGTGTATTCTAGAGTTGCTCCTAAATAGAAACTACTTGGTTGTAGCACATATCCATCTTTTGGAATTTTAAAATGTTCGATTATGTTGTGTTTCTTTGCGTCCAACTCATTTGCTACATACATAGCTAAGTTTTCTGAAAGATGCACATCGTAAGAATTACTTCCCAAACATTCCTGCATATAAGGCTTGATAATTATAGAGCCTTGTTTTATAGACTCCCATATTTTTTTGTCAGATAGTATCATAGTACAAATTTTTATTTGTTTGTATACTACACCATTCTCAAATTTTGACAAGTAGTACATTTTTATGTAGTATCAGAAAAATTGTAAATATGAGAAAGGTAAAAATTTATGTAGGGTGCGCGTTAACACATGCACCAAATAGTTTTAAGCAGGTAATAGAAGAACTTAAGACTGTATTACGCAAACATGAAGATGTTGAACTTTTAGATTTTATCGATGGATCTGTAGAACCAAAAAATGGTTTGAGTATTGAATCTCAGATCTATTTTCATGATATTCACAACTGTGTCGAGAGGGCAGACCTTTTGATTACAGATGTTACATATCCATCTATTGGTCTTGGTTGGGAGTTAGGAGCGGCTGTAGAAAGATGTGGTACGCCGACAATTATGTGTGTTCAGGGTAACACACTTCTTTCAAGACTTCCTCGAGGAGCTGCACAACTTAGAGACTATGTTACATTGTATAAGTACAATGAATCTATTGTTGAAAAAGAGTGTATTGAATACTTATTTCAAAGAATAAAAATTCTTACTGGTAAATAAGAAAAGCCCGATACTACAAATTGTAGTATCGGGCTTTATTGTTTTAAGATCTCGTATATTCAAAAATCTTAAAACTGTGAGAATTTTTTCTGCCCTTTAGGCACTCTCTAATCATTTTCTTTTTCTTCCATTTTTCTTCGTCTAAGGGAAGAAAGAATTTTGTTCCATGGAATAACTCATTTATTTCTACTATAATAATCTTATCTAGTAGAACAAATTTTTCTTCAAGGAACTGATTAAAGATATTTTCTCCTCCAATAATAAAAACTTTATTATGACCTTTTTGCTCAACACAAGAAAGAAGTTTCATAATAGAATCTTTATAAAAAACCCTCGCTCCTGGATCAGGAGCTTTTTGTTTGTGTCTTAATACAAACAGGTCTCTATCGGTAGAGGCCATGAATTTCTGATTAATAACCTTACTTGTGTTTTTACCTATTACACAGGCATTATTTTTGGTAAGCTCGTTAAAGAACTCCATCTCTTCCTCGAGATGTATTTTTTTGAGTAACCCATCATTATCTATGATGTAATTACTTCCTCGAATGACATACAGTATTATTTCCATGATGTATTTATTTGTTTGTATACTACATCTTTTTTATTTTTTAGCAAATTAACAAATAAAGCCCTTGAAAAATATTCCAAGGGCTTTTTATTATTTTGTATATCTCACGATTTCAAAATCATGAGAATCTTTTTCGCTCTTATGTGTAAAAAGAAGTATTTCACGGTTTCTCCAAACACTTCTGTCTATTACAGGAAAGAAAGTGTCTCCTTCAAATTCCGCAGAAATCTCTGTTGCAATTATTTCGTCTATAGTGACTTCTTTTTCAAGTATTGCTTCAGAGTAAATCTCGCCACCGCCAATAATGAAGCATTTTGTGTGACCGGACGCTTCAGCAGCTTCTACTCCTTCTTTAAGAGATTTTCTTGTAAAGACTCTCTCGTGAGGGTCAACATTTTTTACCGTTCTTGATAAGACAATATTGTCTCTTCCTGGAAGGGGACGAACAAAGCGGGGTAGGGACATATATGTCTTCTTCCCCATAATTAACGCATGGCCAGATCCTTCAGTTGTTAATTCTTTAAAATTTTCTAAATCTGTAGGAAGTTTCCATCCTGCTAATTTGCCATCTTTTCCGATAACCCAATTTTGCCCATAGGCAACAACAATAATTTTTTTCATTTTATAAAGTTTTATTTGTTTGTATATTACACGGTTTTACTTTTTTTACAAGAAAAATCCCCCTACAAGACAAAGCGAGTAAGGGGATGTGTTTTTACTTTTATACAGCAATAGGAGCCTTTATCCCTGGGTGACACTGATAATTTTCAAGTGTAAAGTCTTCATATTTAAAAGAGAAGATATCTTTCACTTCAGGATTGATCTTTATTGTAGGGAGTGCAAAAGGCTCTCTACTAAGTTGTAGGTCAACCTGTTCAAAATGATTATTGTATATGTGCACATCTCCAAAAGAATGTACAAAATCACCATATTTCAGATCGCAAACTTGCGCAATCATCATTGTCAGTAATGCATAAGATGCAATATTGAAAGGTACTCCAAGAAAAACATCAGCACTGCGCTGATATAGCTGGCAACTTAGTTTACCATTGGCAACATAAAACTGAAATAAGCAGTGACACGGCATAAGTGCCATATGGGGCAAATCAGCAACATTCCATGCAGATACAATAAGTCTTCTACTGTCTGGTGTTTTTTTAATCATGTTGATCAAATCTGTTATTTGGTCAATTGATTGTTTCTGATAGCTTTCTGGAACCCATTCTTCTTTTTCACCTCTGTGGCCAGGAATAAAAACAATATTGTCCCAACTTCGCCATTGCTTTCCATATACAGGACCAAGATTGCCGTTTTCATCAGCCCACTCGTCCCAGATTTTTACACCATTATCGGTTAAAAATTTTGTATTTGTGTCTCCCTGAAGAAACCACAATAACTCATAAATAATTGATTTTAGGTGCATTTTTTTAGTTGTAATTAATGGAAACCCTTGATTGAGATCAAATCTCATCTGGTGTCCAAAAATACTCCTTGTTCCTGTGCCTGTACGGTCAGTCTTATCTGTACCGTTGTCTCTAATGTGCTGTAAAAGCTCATGATAAAGTTTCATACTTGTATAATTTAGTTAAAGAAAAATTTACCTGTAGATTACGCTTTTTTGAGTGTTTGTCAATAATTAGTATTTTGTGCACTTCTATGGTTAAATTGAGAAAATTATTTGTTATGAAAAAAAAGAAAAGAAGAGGCAATTTTTTTGTCATCGAAGGGGGTGATGGTTGTGGTAAAAAAACACAAACTAAAATCCTTGTTGATTGGTTTAATGAAAATGGTCAACCAACAGAAACTATAGATTTTCCTCAGAGGTATGCTTTTTTTGGAAAACTTATTTATGAAGGGCTTGAAGACAATCTCTATGGAGACTTTGTTTCTTTGCACCCCAAAATCGCGTCAGTACTTTGGGCTGCAGATAGAGCTATCGCTGGGCCTAAACTTGAAGAGTGGTTATCTTCTGGGAAAAACATTGTAGCCGACAGGTATGTATCAGCAAATCAAATTCATCAAGGAGGAAAAATCCACGATGAAAAAGAAAGAAGAGAATTTTTGGCATGGCTTGATGAAATGGAGTTTGGTCAGTTTAAGATACCAAGACCAGATAAGGTGTTGTATCTTGATGTACCGTACGAGATTAGTCAGCGACTCATGCGTGAACGTCTTAAAAAAGGAGAAGCAAATCCTTTAAAAGATAAGCCTGATCAATACGAATCAAACATTCAACATCAAGCAGATGCTCGAAGAAGTGCCGCTGGAATGTTGATAGAGAGTGGTTGGATTAAAATTCAATGCTCAGATGATGGTATTAATATGCTTTCTGTAGAAGATATTCATTTAAAAATCCGCAAAGAGCTTGGGTTACTTTAGGTTTCTATAAAAAGGCTTGTATATTATGCAAGCCTTTTTCTTTTTCAAATTAATGCTAGTATTACTATATGCAAGAAATACTTACACAATTACTCAATCAGGCAATAGGGGAGCTTTTTGGTATACAGGATGTGGCTTTTTCTGTAGAACACCCAAAGGAGTTTGTACATGGTGATTTTGCTACCAATGCGGCACTTTTGATTTCAAAACAAATTGGCAAAAATCCTATAGAAGTTGCGCTCGCACTTGTTGCGTATCTCGAAAATCACAAAGGAGAATATATTGAAAAAGTTTCTGTTGCTGGTCCTGGTTTTATAAACTTTGTGTGCAACAGGGAAGTATTTCTCCGTATCGTACAAGGTATATTGGATGCGCCACAAGACTGGGGAAAAAATAATATGCATGAAGCAGAAAAAATTCTCCTCGAGCACTCAAGTCCAAATCTTTTTAAACCATTTCATATAGGACATGTAATGAACAACACCATAGGAGAGGCGATCAAACGTCTTGCTGTGTATTCTGGTGCAGAGGTGTCTACTATCTCATATCCATCTGATGTATCGCTCGGTATTGGCAAAGCTGTATGGTTTTTGCTTCATGACGAAGGAGTACAAAAAATTTCTGATGCGCCGTACCTTTCAAGTGAGCAGCTCAACTATCTCGGAGATTGTTATGTGCAAGGGACACGCGCATATGAGTCTGATGAAAATATACAAAAAGAAGTGCGTGCAATTACTAAATGTATTTATGACAAAACACCTGGCCCAGAATACGATGCATATCTTTTGGGAAGAGAAATTTCTCTCGCATATTTCAAAAATGTAGTCGCACGACTCGGCTCACAATTTGATGATTTTATTTTTGAAAGTGAAGCTGCAGTAGAAGGGGAAAAGCTAGTACGCCAACACACTGATATATTTACTCAAAGCGACGGTGCCTTTATTTATGCAGGAGAGCAAGACGGTCTACATACGAGAGTTTTTATAAACAAAGAAGGGTACCCAACATATGAAGCAAAAGATGTCGGGCTTTTGGCGCTCAAGTTTGCACGCTTTGTTCCTCAGATAAGTATCTTTATTACAGATCATGAGCAGACAGAATATTTTAAAGTAGTTGCAAGTGCTGCGGGGAAAATCCACAAGCAGTGGCAAGATAGTACTATCCATCGCACACATGGGCGAATGAGCTTCAAGGGGCAAAAAATGTCTTCACGACTTGGTGGGGTCCCTGTTGCACAAGAAGTACTCGATGCTATCACCGAAGAGGTTCGCGAACGCGATAGTAGTTTGCCAAAACAAACACAAGATATGATTGCAATTGCAGCGCTCAAGTTTGTTATCTTGCGTACTATGGCAGGACGAAATATAAACTTTGATCCAGAGACATCGCTTTCTTTTGAAGGGGATAGTGGCCCATATCTGCAATACACTGCAGTCCGCGCGGGAGCGCTCATTGCAAAAGCGGGACATCAACACCTTGTACCAAAGCTTATGAAAACCCCACTCGAAGATACAGAGCTTTTGGAAAAAGTATTGGCACGATTTACCGAAGTTGTTGCGCATACTACAGAAGAATGGGCACCGCACTATATAGTGACCTATCTCCTCGAGCTCGCACAAGCATTCAATAGTTGGTATGGACAAACAAAGATTATTGATGAAGATGCAACACTCTCTATGCACCGCCTCGCTATCGCACAAGCAGTACAGATTACTATCATAAACGGCCTTTGGGTTCTCGGTATCGAAGTTCCAGAAAAGATGTAGATAAAAACCGCACTTGTAAATAAGTTGCGGTTTTTTTATTTTCTCTATACTATATCGATATATGATACACGAAAAAGAAGAGCAATCACTTATTATTATTAAACCGGACGCAGTACAACGTAACTTGATAGGTAAGGTTATTACTCGTTTTGAAGAAAAAGGTCTCAAAATTATTGGGCTAAAAATGGTGTATTTGAAAGACGCTATTGTAGAAGAACACTATGCACACATTGCAGATAAACCATTTTTTCCTGGTATTAAGAAATTTATGCAATCAGCTCCTGTGGTAATTATTGCTGTTGCCGGTATTCGTGCAGTAGATGCTATCCGTATTATCGTAGGTCCTACAAAAGGTTTTGATGCGACAGCGGGGACTATCCGAGGGGACTATTCACTTTCTACACAATCAAATATCGTGCACGCATCTGATTCTACAGAAAGTGCAAAAATAGAGATTGCGCGCTTCTTTGATGACAAAGAATTGCTTGACTACGACAAGGTAGATACAAAATTTATTTTCGCTGATGACTTGCTATAAAATAGGTGCCGTTCGACACTGAATTTTTGCACTGTCTATATTGTTTTAGGGGGTGAAATAGGTATACTGTAAGTACGGCTATTGTACATTATTACCGAGAACAAATTTGTTTTAGGGGAATCGCCGTGTTACATAAAATATTGAATTTTTTTATGAAATAAGATATGTGACCAGATACCCCACCTTAGCTTTCCGCTACGGTAATAGTGTATTAATAGCCGTAATAAAGAAATCCTTCCACAGCAATGTGGGGGATTTTTTTGTTTTAGTTACAAAACGCGGTACAATAAGAGTCATGGATACATTGCATACACTCAAACTTACATTCGCAGGAGGGACAGGGTCAGTAACAGGAGCAAACTTTTTGGTTGAAGCACCAGAGATCGATGGTGGATTAAAATTTTTGGTGGACTGTGGACTCGAGCAGGGGACAAAGATGGCAGATGACAACAACTGGGCACCATTTACGTATGACCCAAGTACTATCGATATTCTTTTTATTACACATGCGCACATAGATCATATCGGGAGAATCCCAAAACTTATTCACGATGGATTTAAGGGGCGAATTTATTCTACTATTCCTACAAAAACTATCACTGAATTGATGCTTGAAGATACTGCGAATATTCTCACACACAAATCAGATGATGAAACGCTCAAGGCAATCTACAGTAAAGAAAATCTCAAAAAAGCAATGGAGATTTGGCATACACTTGATTACCATCAAGACCTCACCGAGGGGGCATTGGTATTCCGCTATCGTGATGCAGGGCACGTATTGGGCTCAGGTATGCTCGAAGTGATTTATAATAATAAAAAAATTGTTTTCACTGGAGACCTTGGGAATTCACCATCACCACTTTTGCGTGATACAGAAGTTTTGCAAAATGTTGATTATCTTATTATGGAAAGTGTGTACGGAGATCGTAATCACTTGCACCGTAGCGAAAGAAGAAAATTGCTCGAGCGTACTATCGAAGAAACATTTTCTCGTAAGTGTGTGCTCGTAGTACCGACATTCTCTCTCGAGCGTTCACAAGAATTACTTTTTGAAATTGACGAATTCGTAGAGCACGATCGTGTACCCAAGATGCCGGTATTTTTTGATTCACCACTCGGTATCCGTCTTACAAAAATTTATAAAGAATTTTCTCGATACTTCAACGAAGAAGCACAACAAATGATCGGAGAAGGGGATGATATATTCAATTTCCCAGGACTCAAATCAACACTCCTTACTGAAGAATCAAAAGATATTTTGCATATTCCAAATCCCAAGATTGTTATTGCAGGAAGTGGTATGTCAAACGGAGGGAGAATCTTGCACCATGAAGCAAACTATCTTCCAGATGCAAACAATATTTTGTTGCTCACCGGATATCAGAGTCAGGGTACTATCGGAAGACATATTCAAGATGGCGCAAAGACAGTACATATAAATGGGGTAGATATTCCTGTACGCGCAAAGGTGGTGTTTATTGATGGATATTCAGGACATAAAGACTCAGACCATTTGGTAGAGTTTGTAGCAGCAACTGCAGATAGTTTGAAAAAAGTATTCGTCGTGATGGGAGAGCCACAATCTGCACTCTTTTTGACACAAAGACTTCGTGATCATGTAGGGGTATACGCAGAAGCACCAGAAGGAGGTACGGTGACAATGCTTGATTGTAATTAATAGTTTAGTAAATAATATATATGACAATAGGAGACAAGGATATTTTGGAAGTAGAAAAGCACGGACACAATAAAATCAAGATCGGTGTATCTGGTGCCGCAGAAACAGGGCATTGCGGAGTAGATGCATTGGATAAGGCAAAAGCTCTTGGTGCAGAAATTGTAAAACAAGGTGCAGTGTTGGTGACTGGTGCAACAACAGGGTTTCCTTTGTGGTCATGTATGGGTGCAAAAGAAGCGCATGGTATTTCTATCGGGCTTTCTCCTGCACAAAATGAACGCGACCATGTAGAGAACTGGCGTCTTCCTATTGATTATATGGATCTTATTATTTATACAGGGTTTGGTTTCCCGGGAAGAGATCTTTTGTTTACTCGTAGTTGTGATGCAGTACTTATCGGATGTGGCCGTATCGGGACATTTCATGAATTCACTATTGCATTCGAAGATGGTAAGCCGGTAGGGGTACTCGAAGGATCTTGGACAGCTGCTGATCAAATAAAAGAAATGATTGAAAAAAGTGGTAGACCAGGGGATAAGGTTATTTTTGATAATGACCCAGCAAAGCTCGTTGCTCGTATTTTGAAAATGGTAGAAGAAGACAAGCAAAAAATCAGAACCGAAGCGCCACAAGTAAAATAGTACTCATATGCAAGGACTTTCTTCTATAGAGGCAACAAAAAAACAAAAGCAATTTGGCAAGAATGAGTTTGTCCAAAGAGAGCACCAGTCAGCGGTACAAAGTTTTTTTGTTGAGTTTAAAAGTCCGCTCAACCTAGTCTTGCTTGCTGCCGCTGCTATTTCTTTTTTTACAGGAGCAACTACTGAAGCAATACTTATATTTTGTATTATTGTTGCAAGTTCAAGTTTGGATTTTATAATCTCATACAAATCTCAAAAAGCTGCAGAGCTTCTTGCAAAGCGAGTATTGTCGCAAACACGTGTATATCGAGATGGTGTCAGTGTCGTACTTCCTATTACAGAAATAGTAGTAGGGGATATTGTAGTGCTTGCTGCTGGTGATGTCATACCTGCGGATGGGAAACTTATCTCGTCTAGTAGTTTGTATGTAAATGAGTCATCTCTTACTGGAGAATCTGTTCCGGTACAAAAAAATAGTATCGATCTCGTATTTATGGGGAGTGGAGTGGTGAGTGGTAGTGCTGAAGTAGAGATTGTTGCTATTGGGCAAGATACAAAATTTGGTGATACCGTGCACCTTCTTTCAAATAAAGAACAAAAAAATTCTTTTGAAAAAGGAATACAGCAATTTAGTATGCTGATTACCAAGATTGCAATATTGCTCTGTGTGGTACTTTTTGTGGTTAATGCTGTATTGAAGCACTCTGTTGCAGATTCAGTATTGTTTTCTCTTGCGCTTGCAGTAGGAATTGTCCCAGAGCTTTTACCTATGATAGTCGCAGTGAATCTTTCACGTGCATCTATTCGCATGTCTAAAAAAGGAGTTATTGTAAAAAAACTTTCTGCCATAGAAAACTTTGGCAGTATGGATGTCCTCTGTACAGACAAGACTGGGACGCTCACCGAAGACAACATTGCTGTTGTGGAATATGTAGATATGCACAACAATTCTTCAGATGAAGTACTTCGCCTCGCATATATAAACAGTGCACTACATACAGCAACCAAGACACCGCTTGATGATGCGATTATTGAAAAAGAATCTTTTGATATACAAAAATATTCTCTTATCACACAGCTCCCATTTGATTTTGATAGGAAACGGGATAGTCTCGTGGTGCAATCAGAGGGTGTTATAGAGTGTATTACCAAGGGTGCACCAGAGGCGGTATTTTCTGTATGTACCATGAGTGACGCAGACAAAGATACTGCACAAAAACTTTTTATAGACCTCTCGACGCAAGGGTATCGTGTACTTGCTATTGCAACAAAAATATATGCAGGTCCACAAACAGAATATTCAACAGACGATGAAATAAATCTTACTTTTGTGGGGTTTGTCGCTTTTATTGATCCCGCAAAAAAAGACGTCTCTCACGTGCTCGAAGAAATGAAGCGTCGCTCTGTCGATGTAAAAATTATCAGTGGAGACAATCATCTTGTGGTAGAAAAAATCGCGCGCGACGTAGGGCTTATTTCTTTGGGTACACTACTTGGTACCGATATAGAAGATATGTCTGATGCAGACCTTGCTATAGCGATAGAAAAAACAACGCTGTTTTGTCGAGTAAATCCAGAACAAAAAAATCGTATTATTATTGCATTACAAAAAAACGGACACGTTGTCGGCTATATGGGAGATGGTATCAATGATGCACCGGCATTGCGTACCGCAGATATTGGTATCTCTGTAGAAAATGCTGTTGATGTTGCAAAAGAAAGTGCTGATATTGTATTGGTACAAAAAAGTCTTTCACAACTTATTGGGGGAGTAGTAGAAGGGCGTTCTACTTTTGTAAATACTATGAAATATATCAAAATGGCAATGAGTTCAAATTTTGGAAACATGCTATCAATGACGACTGCATCTATTGTGTTGCCGTTTTTACCTATGCTTCCGACACAGATTTTGCTCAACAATTTATTATACGAAGTAACACAAGTACCTATCACACTCGACAGGGTAGATACTGAAGTACTTTTTACTCCGACACAGTGGGACATCAAAAAGTTGAAACATTTTATGATTGTGTTTGGTCTTGCTAGTTCTATTTTTGATTTCATTACGTTTTTTGTATTGTATAAAGTATTTCATTTGTATGGTGGTGGGTTCCAGACAGGGTGGTTCTTGGAATCATTCCTTACACAGACAATCGTTATATTCTTTATACGAAGTGAAAAGAGTATTTTCAAAGCAAGTCGTCCACACAAAGCACTTATATATACCTCGTTTAGTATCATTGTACTCGCATGGGCTATAGCTCTTTCACACATAGGGGGCTTGTTTGGATTTGCGCCACTACCAAAAGTAGTACTACTTACTATAGTTGCAATTTCTCTAGGATATTTTGTATTGGTTGAGTGTATAAAAAAGATACAAAGCTCTGCTATACTATCGAAATGATTACCGTTATACAAGCAGCATTTTTAGGATTATTACAAGGTGTTTCTGAATTATTCCCAGTCTCAAGTTTGGGGCATAGTATATTGTTTCCAAAATTGTTCGGATGGAATATTTCTCTTGATGCTCCAAATTTTTTGAGCTTCATTGTATTAACCCACCTTGCAACAGCGCTCGTATTGCTCGGATTTTATTGGAAAGAGTGGTTTATGATTATTCGCGGAGTATTACAGCGTGATGTATTGTATACAAAACTTTTGACATTACTTGTTATTGGGACAATCCCTGCGGGATTGTTGGGATTAATTTTTGAACACAAACTTCGCGCATTATTTTCTACAACATGGATTGTGAGCGTGTGTCTTATTTTGAATGGAGTATTTTTGTTCGCCATAGAAAAATACAAAGGTACAAAAGTAGCGAATAAAAAAATAGAGACATTGAGTTTCTTGCAAGCATGCAAAATCGGAGTATTGCAATCATTTGCATTGATTCCTGGATTTTCTCGTTCAGGATTTTCTATGGGTGGGGGACTTATCGAAGGGCTCGACCATAGCCAAGCGGTACGATTTAGTTTTTTGCTTGCAACACCTATTATACTTGCAGCATCAGTACTTGAAATACCAAAACTTTTTCATCAGCAAGATATTGCACAAAAGAGTATTTCAAGTGGAAGTCTTTTTGTAGGGGTTGTATGTGCGGCAGTAGGGGCATATGTTGCGGTACGATTTTTGGAAAAATTTGTACAAACAAAAAACCTCAAACCATTTGCGTATTATTGTATTGGATTTGGATTTTTAGCCGTGTTTTTACTTAAATAAAAATTGTGGTAGTATAGGGTATAAGCGTTGAGGGAATATCACTCCTGAGCTTTGGGAAGAACACGAAAGTAAGTAGAACCCAACGGGTATGCTCGATATAGCTGTAATAAGTCCAAGTAATTGGAGAACCAAGGTGGTACCACGAGAAAGCTCGTCCTTGCATTACATTGTAATGTAGCGACGAGCTTTTTATTTTTATAAGTATAAATTTACATAACAACATATGTCAGAAAACACCAATAATCAAAAATCAGCAGCAGCACTTCGAGAAGAAAAAGTTCTCGAGTTTTGGAATAGTCAAAATATTTTTGAAAAATCTTTAGATAAAAATAAAGATGGCGCAGAGTTTGTATTTTATGAAGGACCACCGACAGCAAATGCAAAGCCAGCGCTTCACCACCTCGAAGCACGAGCATTCAAGGATACACTACCTCGCTACAAGACAATGCAAGGATTTCATGTGCGCCGCAAAGCTGGATGGGATACGCATGGTCTCCCGGTAGAATTGCAGATTGAGAAAAAACTTGGATTGCAATCTAAAAAAGATATTGAAACATTTGGTGTTGCAAAATTTAATGCAGAGTGTAAAGAAAGCGTGCACGAATATATTGGTACCTGGCAAAATTTTACAGAGCGCATGGGGTATTGGGTGGATTTTGAGGATGCGTACTATACGTACAATCCGCAATATATGGAGTCGCTTTGGAGTATTGTAAAAAAAATTTCTGACCGTGGGCTTTTGTACAAAGACTATCGTATTGTGCCGTGGTGTGCACGATGTGGTACTGGGCTTTCAAGTCATGAGCTTGCGCAAGGGTATGAAGATGTAAAAGATCTTTCTGTGACAGCTAAATTTAGATTGGTAGGAGAAGAAAATGTGTATATTCTTGCGTGGACAACAACACCATGGACCCTTCCAGGAAATGTTGCACTTGCAGTGGGGGAAGATATTACGTATGTACAAATAAAAAAGGATACAGAATTTTTGATCCTTGCAAAAGAACGTCTCAGTATTATAGAAGGGGAATATGAAATAATAAAAGAAATTACAGGATCTGATCTTGCAGGACTTTCATATGAACCGTTGTATAAAATAGATAATATAGAGCATGCATACAAGATACAGGTTGCAGATTTTGTAACTACTACAGATGGTACCGGTATTGTGCATATTGCGCCTATGTATGGAGCAGACGACTTTGGTCTTGCAACAAAAAATAATTTACCAAAAGTACACACCGTGGATGATAGTGGTCACTTTATTGCAAGTATGACACCAGAATTTTTACAAGCGCGTTTTGTAAAAACAGAAGATGTTGCAATTGATATTATCAAAGATCTTGCACATAGAGGATTACTTTTCAAAAAAGAAAAATACGAGCACTCATACCCACATTGTTGGCGTTGCAAAACTCCGCTTATTTATTACGCGCGTGATTCTTGGTATGTGCGTATGTCGAGTCTTCGTGATGATTTGATTAAAGCAAATGAAGGTATCAATTGGAATCCAAACCATATCCAAGATGGTCGTTTTGGTGAATGGATTCGTGAAGTAAAAGACTGGGCATTTTCTCGAGAGCGATACTGGGGTACACCGCTTCCTGTATGGACCAATGCAAACAATGAATTGCTTGTGGTGGATTCTATAGACACCCTCAAGTCATATACAAAAAAGTCTGGCAATGAATACTTCCTTATGCGACACGGAGAAACTATTCACAATGTTGCAGGAACATGGAATTGTAATATAGATAACCCAGATGCACTCACTGATGCAGGGGTACAAGGTATCGTGCAATCAATCAAAAATAGTGGACAATCATTTGATATGATCATTGCGTCACCATTTTTGCGCACACAAAAAACTGCACAAATAGTGGCGAGCGAGCTCGGTATGGCGCAAGACGTGATACTTTCTGATGCGCGTATTGCAGAGTGGAATGTAGGTGCAGAGTTTGATGGTATGCCTATGGAAGAATATTTTTCTATTCGCAATGCACACACAGATAGATATGAATACAAAGTTGCAGACGGGGAATCATATGCTGATGTTGTAAGACGTACTGGAGAATTTTTGTATGAAATAGAACAAAAATACGCTGGTAAAAAAATCTTGATTGTATCTCATGGTGCACCACTTCGCGCATTGGAGCTTCACACTAAAGGAATTTCTTTTGAAAGTCTATTCAAAGACAGTCGTGAATATAGGAATTTTGATAATGCAGAAATTCGTCATATCGATTTTACTCCATTACCACACAGTGAAAAATATGAAATTGATTTGCACCGCCCATATATAGATAGTGTATCTTTGATAAAAGATGGTGTGGAATACAATCGTGTCAAAGAGGTGATGGATGTGTGGTTTGATAGTGGTGCTATGCCGTTTGCACAAGAGCATTTTCCATTCAATCAAAATATATTATATCCAGCTGATTTTATTTCAGAAGCTATCGACCAGACTCGAGGATGGTTTTATACATTGCTTGCGGTGGGGACACTCATGGAGCGGGGAAGCCCTTATAAAAATGTAATTTGTCTTGGGCACTTGCTCGACAAGGACGGCAAAAAAATGTCTAAGTCTATAGGTAATATCGTAGAACCGTTTGAGCAAATGGAAAAGTTTGGTGTAGATGCAGTACGATTTTGGATGTATAGTGTGAACCAGCCAGGAGAGAGTAAAAACTACGATGAAAAAAGTGTTGCAGAAATACAAAACAAAGTATTCTCTCTTACTTACAATGTACTTTCATTTTATGAAATGTATCGTGATCAAAATCTTGAAAAAGATCTCACTGTTGAAACACTCAATACAGATAATGTGCTCGATGATTGGATTATTACCAAGCTCAATATACTCGTAAGTAGTATGACAGAGGATTTAGATAATTTTGAATTGTTCCGCCCAACGCGCGCTATAAAAGATTTTATCGATGATCTTTCTACATGGTATGTTCGTCGTTCACGAGACAGACTCAGAGATAATGATGTTGATGCAAAAAAGGCTTTGTATGTAGTTCTCAAAACACTCGCACAGCTCTTTGCACCATTTGCACCATTTACCGCAGAAGATCTTTGGCAAAAATTGAAAACTGAAAAAGACGAACTATCTGTACATTTGTCTGTATGGCCAAAAGCGGGAAGTGTAGATATTGCTGTAATAGAAGAAATGGAAAAAGTCCGAACTGTATGTACAGAAGGAAATGCGCTACGTAAAAAAATAGGGATCGCTGTTAAGCAACCACTCGCAAGCTTCAGTATGTCGCATGATGGTTTGCAAAAGTATTACACACTTATACAAGATGAGCTCAATGTAAAAGCTATATTAGTTGGTGACTTTGCGCTTGATACAACTATTACTCCAGAGCTCAAGCGAGAAGGGGAATATCGCGAGCTTGTACGTAGTGTGCAAGATTTGCGTAAAGAAAAAGGACTTCTTCCAGGTGATATTATTTCACTCTCTATTACTCAGACTATGCACGACACTATTGCAGACATAGAGATATTCAAAAAAACTGTCCAAGCAGAGAGTGTTCTTGTGGGTGAGGAATTGAGCTTGGAGATAAAAGAGAAATAGTACTCTGTAGATTATTAATTATAATACGATATACTTATATATATGAAAAATATTGAAGAACGAGATCCAATGATAGTAAATCAAGAAGAGATTGATGAAGAGCAACGCCTATATGGTAAAGACAAAGCGCACGATTTTGTCACCTCAGAACAAGTACCAGATGAAAGTGCTCAAGAAAAAATAGAGAATTTTGATGGTATTGATTCTTCAGAAACTTTATATACAGAAGAACAAAAGCAAGCACGTTTTGAAGAAGGTTTGCGTTTTGAAAGTCCTTATACTGAAGAGATGGAGAGTGGTACAGAAAAAGATTCTAAAAGAATAAAAGAATTGCAAAAAGAAATTAAGTTTGCTCATTATGAAGGATCTGCTTCTGTTGGTCCTGATGTTGAAGAGCAACACGTTATCAATCCAGAAGAAGATGAAAAAGAACTTCTTCCTAAAATAAGTAAAAGAAAAACAAACTGGAAAGAATCAATAAAAAATTTCTTTCTTAGATAATATATGAAAAACGTAGAGGCTATTGATCCATTGCACGGGGAAGATGCAGAAGAAGAAGCTTTTTTGTACAAAAATGATAAAGCACATAACTTTGTTCCTGTAGAGCAGATCCCAGATCCAGATGCGAATAAAGAATTTTCTGATAAAGAAGATCCTTATAATGAGTCTGCTGAATATACAGAAAAAGAGGCTGATCGTATTACAAAATTACAAAACGAAATACAACTCAACTTCTCTAAACAAGAAGGTGTTGCTTCGTATGGCCCTGACGTTGTACAAGATATGGAAACGTCTGGGGATACTGATCATTCTATATATGATGTTGATTTACCCAAAACAGAAAAAATAAGCTCGCACACTATTCCTGATAAATTGTCTACAGACAGAAAGTACCAAAGAATGTATCGACGAGGTCACCAAAATACTGGTGCACGACATGAAAACCTCAAGACTATGAATGAATCAAAAAAACAGAGAACTTTTGGTGCAAGAATTAAGGCGTTTATTTTTGGGCAAAACAATACCGCAGAACGAACTATTGAGGAAAAAATTGAAGATCATATAGAAGAAGAAAATCAAAAATACAAAAAAAGATTTCCTGAATATTTTTCTTAATATACATGCACACCATATATCATACTGAAGCATTTATTTTGAAACTCACTCCGAGTGGTGAGGCGAATGCTCGTGTGTGGCTTTTTACTCGTGATATGGGGCTTATTGTTGCGAGTGTGCAAGGGGTACGTAAGGCTGGTGCAAAGCTTATGAGCTCACTTATTGAATATGGTTTTGTACATGTTGATTTGGTCAAAGGGCGAGAAGTCTGGCGGCTTATTAGCGTGTCTATGTTGCAGCAAATAGTTGCAGATATACAAAACCCGATATACAGAAGGCCGTTTGTTCGCAGTATTTCTTTTGTGGAGCGTCTGGTGGTGGGGGAAGGTATGGAGCATACTGATCTATTTTCGCATCTAGGTATACTAGGAGATTTTTTATTACACGCAAAAGACATAAGTCCTGAGATTGTAGATACGTTGTCTCTGTGGAAAATAGCTACCATGCTTGGCTATATTGCAGTCGAACCAGAAGATGAAAAGTTTTTTGATACACTGTTTGCGGAAGCAGTATATCTTGTACAAGAAAGTACTATGAAGATGATGATACGAAAAGTACACGAGTCGCTTATTTCTGCACACTTATAAAAAGACCTTGACGTGATATACTAAAACCATGGCAGAAGAACATATTGATCATATAAAAGAATTGCAAAACAAATTGTATTCTCGTGATCCTAAACAAATACCACAAGACAAATATGGTATTTTGCGTCCATCACGACAGCGCATAGATTCTACCTGGGGGGAGACAAAGATCCCTCGTCAGGCTCGTAGAAAGCTCAGTGCAGGATACAAAACTTTTTTCATATTTTCAGTATGTTTCTTCTTGATTGCAGTAGGAGTTGCATATTTTTCTATTTATCGAGGTGCTATTACTATCTCAAGTAAAAACGTAGATGTACAAATTTTGGGGGACTCATTTGTAAGTGCTGGGTCAGCGCTCCCTATTTCTGTTTCTATCGCAAATAAAAATTCAAGCGATCTTTTAAATACCACTCTTACCATCACATACCCAAAAGGAGCAGATGATGGGGCACAAGCAGAGCAGGTACGCAGTAGTGTATCTTTGGGGACTATTGGCTCATCAAAAACAAAGAGCCAATCATTTATGCCGGTACTTTATGGAGAGCAAGGTGCGACACGTACAATCACTGCAACATTACAATATCAGCTTCCTGGATCAACAGCACAATTTTTGAAAACAAATACTTTTGCAGTGGTTATCAATGCGTCACCGCTCAACCTCACTGTCGATATGCCGTCTGCGGTATCTTCAAATCAGCCAATTACTATTGCTTCGCATGTTGTATTTTCTGGTGATGAATCTTTGAAAAATGGTCTTGTTCGTATGGAGTATCCAAGTGGATTTGTATTTGAATCTGCAACACCAAAACCAATAGCGGGGAACAATATCTGGGCATTGGGAGATTTGGTAAAAGGTTCTACTGCGGATGTGGTGGTATCTGGAAGATTGCTCGGAGAAAAAGGGGATGAAAAAGCATTTCGTATTTATGCAGGAATTGCAAATACTGCAAATAGTAGTGATATATCAGTGTCATATAATTCTGTATTAAAAACAACTGTACTTGAAGATCCGTTTCTTACTGCAAGTATTCATATTGGAGATAATGATCAAGATACTGTTGTGTTGGAAAAAGGGAAACCTGTTACTGGTACTATCTCTTGGCAAAATAATGCGTCTGTCGCATTGACCAACCCAATGATTACTATGTCGCTCGACGGTATTGCTATAGATGCAAGTACGGTAGATATTCCCGATGGCTCATACGATGAAGTGTCTCGTACTATGGTATGGAGCTCAGATAGTAATGCTGATTTTGGTGCGCTTGCACCTGGTGCGAGTGGAAGTTTTCCATTTACCTTTACTCCAAAAGATTCTGGCGATAGTAGTACGCTTGGACTTTCTCTTTCTGTATCTGCAAACCCGACAAATTCTGATACGCCATTTACTGTAGGAACAATAGATAAAAAACTTATTTCTTTTGCAACCAATATTCAATTTGCAGGGCAATCTTTGTATAGTATTGGTCCTATAAAAAACATTGGGCCATTTCCTCCAAAAGCAAACAAAACGACAACCTACACTATTACCTGGACTATAAAGCCAGCAACACATCCATTATCAAATGTTGTCGCATCTGCAAAACTTCCTGATGGGGTTACTTGGGCAGGGGTGATAATCCCTCAGTCAGAACCTATAACATACGATCCAGAGTCTCGTACTGTGTCTTGGAATATAGGGAATATGTCAAAACAAAACAATCTTACTCAATTTAAAACAGTTTCATTCCAAATAAGTACACAGCCAACAAAAGCTCAAATAGGTAGTGCATTGCCATTACTTGGGCAAACTATCATTTCCGCTACAGATGTGGTCATAAATGCGCCTGTAACAGGCACTAGGCCGTCTCTTTCTACACGACTTGATACTGATCCTGTCTATTCTCAAGAGGCTGAAAAAGTGCTACCATAAGCCTTATGGAAAACGTATCAATGGAACAACTTATTTCGCTTTGTAAACGCAGAGGGTTTGTATACCCATCATCAGAAATATATGGTGGAATGGCTGGTATATATGATTATGGGCATTATGGTGTTCTTTTGAAGGATAATATAAAGAACCTTTGGGTGACCCATATGGCTCAATATAGAGAAGATGTATACCTTCTTGACAGTGCAATTTTTATGCATCCTAAGACTTGGGTTGCGTCTGGTCATGTTGATGGATTTAATGACCCTCAGGTAGATTGTAAAAATTGTAAGGCTCGTTTTAGAGCTGATCATATTTTAGAAGATTTTGGCATACAAGCAGATAAAGCAAGTATTGAATTTATTAATACTGAGCTTGATACGCTTCGTGATGCAAAAAAACTTGTTTGTCCAAATTGTAATAAGGCGACTCTTACAGAGGCTCGCGTATTTTCTATGATGGTGAAATCAAATCTTGGTTCTCCAGTAGACACCCTTTCTGAAGAGAATGTTGTATATCTACGCCCAGAAACATGTGGTGGTATTTATCTTGAATATAAAAACACGCTCGATAGTTTGCACCCTAAAATGCCATTTGGTATAGCGCAAGTAGGGAAGGCGTTTCGTAATGAAATTGCCGCACGCCAATTTATTTTTCGTACACGAGAATTTGAACAAATGGAAATGCAATATTTTCATCATAAAAATGATACACAAAGTATTTTTGACATGTGGAAAGAAACACGTATGTCTTGGTATAAAAATTTAGGAATTGCTGATACGAAACTTCATTTTTATAAACATGAAAAGCTTGCGCACTATGCGTCAGATGCATACGATATTGAGTATAATTTTGCATCTTTAGGTGGCTTCAAAGAGGTAGAAGGGATTCATGCTCGAGGTGATTGGGATTTGTCTCAACATAGCAAGCACTCAGGTGTTGCATTGGATTATTTTGATGAAGAAAAAAAGGAGCGATATATTCCTCATATTGTAGAAACTTCAGCAGGTCTTGCAAGACAGTTTCTTATGGTTCTTGATAATGCATATACAGAAGTTGTAGATGAAAAAGGGGAGACTCGCACTTTTTTGAAACTTCCATACGCTATAGCTCCAGTAAAATGTGCAATATTCCCACTTCTTAAAAACAAACCTGAGCTTGTTGGAAAGGCTCGTGAAATATATTTGGAATTACGTAAAAGTGTATTTTGTGAATTTGATGACAATGGTAATATCGGTAAAAGATATCGTCGCCAGGATGAGATCGGTACACCATGGTGTATTGTTGTAGACTTCGATACATTAGGGGAGAATCCAGAACTTCTCGATACTGTTACAATACGTCATCGTGATACAGGTGCCCAAGAGCGTGTTGCTATACAAGACATCGTAAACTACATACAAAAATAAAATGAAAAATAAAAAGTTATTATTAACAGTTCTTGTAATAATTATTGTTATTTTTTTGATAAATATTTTTTATAGAGCATATAAAAAAAGACAAGAATCTGTGACTGAAAGTCAAAAAGTTGTTTCTGTTGAAAAAAATACCACAACAGAAAGTGATGTTAAAATAGGGCAGAGTGATGGATGGATTGATTCTTTATTAAAAAATTATATCGCATCTACAACCAATCCACTTGTTGTGATAAATAGAAAAAAAGAATCATATTATTTTGATAGTTATCAAATACGAGTTGGTGTGAGTTACGCAATGTATGACGTAGGTCATACTGTTTCTGAGGGTGATGGTTCAGAACCACGAACTATTCATGATGTGTGGATTTTTCTAGATCTTAGTTCGCATAAGTTATATGAAGAAGATTTATCAACAGAAAAATTAATAGAGTTTAAATAATAAAATATGCAATTTACTCAGAAGAAATTTTCAAACGGTCTACAACTCGTAACAGTACCAATGAAAGACAATCAGACAGTGACTGTCATGATTTTGGTAAATGCTGGTTCAAAATATGAGACAAAAAAGAATAATGGAATCTCACACTTTTTGGAGCATATGTGTTTCAAGGGGACTGTCAGACGCCCAGATGCGCACACTATCGCAAGCGAGCTCGATGCATTGGGTGCGCAATACAATGCATTTACTGGACATGAAATAACAGGCTATCATGCAAAAGCACAAGCAAAAGATTTTGGAAAAATCTTTGATGTACTCGCAGATATATATTTACATTCTACGTTTCCAGAAACAGAAATGGAAAAAGAAAAAGGGGTTATTATTGAAGAAATAAATATGTACGAAGATATGCCACAGCGCCAAGTACAAGAAGTACTTATGCAAGTTCTCTATGGTAATCAGCCAGCAGGGTGGGGTGTTGCCGGTCCTCGAGAAAATATTACAAAAATGAAACGCGATGATTTTGTGCAATACAAAAAAGAGCACTACGTGCCTCGTGCAACAACTATTGTAGTATCTGGAAATATTGATCAAAAACTTGTTGAAATAGAAGTTGCAAAAGTATTTGGTAGTATCAAAAAAGCTCCAAAGTCTGACAAGCTTGCTGTAATAGAAAAACAAAGTAAACCAGCACTCAAAGTACAGTATAAAAAAACAGATCAAACACATATTTCATTTGGGTTCCGTAGTTTTGATGTACAAGACAAAAGAAATAATGCACTCAATGTGTTGACTACTATTTTAGGAGGAGGGATGAGTTCACGATTGTTTATGAAGCTTCGCGAAGAGCTCGGTGTTGCATACTACGTACGTAGTGGGGCAGATACTTTTTCTGATCATGGCTATGTAGAAATTGCTGCAGGAGTAACCAATGCGCGTACACAAGAAGTAATACAAGAAATCTTGCATGCATGTACTACATTAAAAAATGAATTAGTAAGTGAAAAAGAATTAGAAAAAGCAAAAGAAATTATTGTTGGTAATTTGAAACTTGGTCTTGAGTCTTCTGATTCATGGGCTATGTATTTTGCAGGGGAGGTGATACAGCAGAAAAAAGTTCGTGATGTCTTAGAGATAGAAAAAACTATTCGAAAAATAAGTCCAAAAGATATTCAAAATATAGCACAAGAGGTTTTTGTGAAAAAACACCTCAACCTCGCAATAATTGGGCCATTTGAGCAAAAAGATATAGACCCTAAAATACTTGTGGTATAATAGCCATATATGACTGAACAACAAAAAATAAATATAGGCAATAGCACGATTGTCCGCGTTATCTTATTTGTTGTTTTAACCCTTATTTTATTGCAAATAAAAGATATTTTGATACTTATTTTGGTATCTATTGTGGTTGCCTCTTTTGTAGAATCTGGGGTATTTTTCTTCAAGCGATTCAAAATCCAGCGATCTCTTTCTGTACCGATAATTTTTGCTATAGGTATCTCTGTTATTATTGCAGTATTTTATGCATTCGTGCCTATTATTTTTAGAGAGCTCTCAGGAGTGATCAGTCTTATTTCTAGTTATTTACCATCAAGTGGTACTATTGATTCTCAATCTATAAAAGGTGCAACAAAGTTTGTGGTGAATCTTTCAAACAATGGCTCACTTACTGATGTGCTTTCAAATATAAAAACAGCAACAGCATCGCTTTCTGAAGGGGTGACTGCAGTGATTGGTAATGCATTTGGTGGGGTAGTGAATGCGATATTGGTTACTATTTTGTCATTTTATTTTTCAATACAAGAGCGTGGTATTGTGACATTTCTCCGAATTATAACTCCTACAAAACATGAAAAATATGTGGTTGGTCTTTGGGCTCGCACACAACAAAAGATTGGGTTATGGTTCCAGGGGCAATTGATGCTTGGAGTAATTGTCGGATCTATTACATTTATTGGTATGGCGATTATGGGATTGCAGTATTCATTTCTTATTGGTGTGGTGACAGGTATTGCTGAGATTGTGCCGTTTGGTGTTGTTTTTGCGACAATCCCTGCATTACTCTTTGCACTTATTCAGGGCGGTACATTGTTCGCATTCAAAGTCTTGATATTCTATGTCGTACTTCATGAAATAGAAAGCTATGTTCTTAGTCCGCTTATCATGCGTCGTGTCGTAGGTATCCCACCACTTGTTGTATTGCTTGCATTTCTTATTGGTATCACACTTGCTGGTTTCTGGGGTGCATTGCTCGCTATTCCTGTCGCAGTATTTGTCCTTGAATATATGAGTGATGTAGAAAAAAAGAAAAGCTTGCTTGAAATTAAGGAACAGAGTATATAGTAATTATGGAACAAAAATCTTTTTATATAACAACCACATTACCATACGTAAATGCACCATTACACATGGGGCATGCGCTCGAATTCGTCCGTGCCGATACATATGCGCGGTACAAAAAAAGTCTTGGTTTTGATGTGTATTTTAATACTGGTACTGATGAACATGGGGTAAAAATTTATACCAAAGCACTGGAAGGTGGGCTTGATCCGCAAGAATTTGTTGATAGAGGCTTTGCGACTTTTCAAGAACAGTTGCAGTCTTTTGGGGTAACAGATGATATTCATTTTATTCGTACTACTGATACAAAGCATATTCGTATTGCACAAGATTTTTGGCGTCGCGTACGAGACAATGGATTTTTGTACAAAAAAACATACCATGCAAAATATTGTGTAGGGTGTGAAAGTGAAAAGACCGACAGTGAGCTCGATGAGCAAGGATTTTGTCCATTGCATCCTGGTATAGAATTACAACTACTCAATGAAGAAAATTACTTTTTCAAATACAGCGCATTTGGAGAAAAGCTTTTAGATATGTATGCGCAAAATGCTTCTTTTATTATTCCTGATTTTCGTTATAACGAAATGAAAGAGTTTGTGAAAAGGGGATTGCAAGACTTTTCTGTATCACGTGTCGTAGAAAAAATGCCATGGGGGATCCCTGTACCAGAAGATGATACACAAGTAATGTATGTATGGTTTGATGCATTAACAAACTATATCTCTACATTTGCAGACGATAGTGTACAAACTTTCGATGATTTAATTGCGAGTGAAAATTTTCAAAAATATTGGGTACATGGAAATCCTACACAGTATTGTGGAAAGGATAATACGCGATTCCAAGGTATCATGTGGCAAGCAATGCTCTTTGCTGCTGGTATATCATGCTCAAAACAAGTTGTTACCAACGGTTTTGTTATGGGTGGTGGCGGTATTCGTATGTCAAAAACACTTGGTAATGTTGTGGATCCTCGAGATATCGTAAACGAGTTTGGTACCGATGCGTTGCGATACTTTTTGTTACGAGAGATTTCTTCTTTTGAAGATAGTCCTTTTACTAAAGAGCGTTTTTGTGATGCCTACAATGCAGGACTTGCAAACGGGCTTGGTAATCTCACTGCGCGTATACTTACATTGAGTGAAAAATATCTAGATAAGATTGAAATAGAAAAAATAACTATCCCTGGTATGTATCACACACATATGGAACAATTTGATTTGCAAAAAACTATGGAATTTATTTGGTCAGAAATTGGAGCTCTTGATAAATATATCAACGATGAAAAGCCGTTTAGTGTCATAAAGACTGATGAAGAAAAAGGAAAATTACTTATTCAGCACTGTGTGCAAAAACTTGATGCCATTACAACCATGCTCGTACCATTCCTCCCTGAGACTGCAGAAAAAATCTTATTCCATATTGCGCAAAATAAGAAACCAGAAATTTCTTTGTTTAATCGTATAGAAAAATAATATGGAAGTTATTGATACACATTCGCATTTCAACTTGCACCAATTTGAGCATGATCAAAGCGATGCGATTGCTCGCATGGTAGAGGGCAGGGTAGGGACATTTTGTGTAGGAGTAGATCTTGAAACAAGCGATATAGCTATGCGTCTCGCACAAAACTATGAATCTATTTGGAGTATTGTCGGGCAACATCCGACTGAGTGGGAAAAAGAATTCTCAGTTATTGATTTTAAAAAGCTTGCAACTTCTCCTCGCGTGGTAGCAATAGGAGAGTGTGGTTTGGATTATTTTAGAGAGCATGATCGTACTGGTATAGAGAAACAAAAAGAATTATTTATTGCACATATTCGTCTTGCACAAGAATACGATTTACCGCTTATGCTACATATACGACCTAGTCCGGGTACGATGAATGCGTATGAGGATGCATTGAAGATACTGTCTACATACAAAAAAGAATACCCCAATCTTCGAGGAACAGCACACTTTTTTATAGGTAATACTGATATCGCACAGCAATTTTTGGATTTAGGATTTTATATTTCTTTTTCTGGGGTCATTACTATTTTCCCTGAGTATGAAAACGTGGTTCGTTTTGTTCCTATAGATCGGATTCTTCCAGAGACTGATGCACCATTTGCTGCACCTATACCATACAGAGGGAAGCGCAATGAGCCTGCCTATGTGATAGAGGTAGTACAAAAGATTGCCGAGCTAAAAAACCTCTCCATTGTAGAAACAAAAGCTATTTTATTACAAAACACAAAAACACTTTTTAATATTTGACTTTTACCTCGTAAGGCATAGAATAAGTAAAATTTATTGTTATGGATATATCATACGCAGTACAAGAGTTAACCTCTCAAGAATTAGCTCAAGAGATTAAAGATGCTATACCAGCTTTTTTGGATAAAATTTCAAATACCAAAGAAAAAGCTAATGCTAAGAATCTTTTGGAATTACTATCAGAGATTTATGAAAAAATACCTTCACAAAAAGACGATATTGTTGTTCAGGGAACACTTTCGTTTAAAGATGAAGTATAGGGTAATCCTATAAAAGTATTAAAAAGCGCAGTCTATATAGGCTACGCTTTTTTTGTTTACAAAATAAGCTTTTTGCTGTAGTATAGCCCCTGTAGCCCCCGTTTCCTGCAAAACTATATTTGTGGGACATTGGTCCGAAGCGGGCTCATTTAATAACAAAAAAACCTTTATTTATATGGAAGAAAATCGTATTTACGAGCTTGGATACTTGCTCGTACCGACAATCCCAGAAGCTTCTGTTGCAGATGCTGTTGTTGCTCTTACTAAAGTTGTTACAGACAATGGTGGGGTAGTACACACACAATCAGACGCAGAATATATCGATCTTACATACACTATCACAGTGGATCACGTAGGAAAGAAAGCAAAATGGGACAGTGCATACTTTGGCTCATTCAAATTTGAATTAGACCCAGAAGCTATTGCTGCTGTACAAAAAGCACTTGATGCTAATATGAATATTGTTCGTTACTTGCTTACAAAAACAAGTCTTGATAACCAAATAGTGTTCAAAAAGGTAGCAAGTGTTCGTCGTGATGCTAAAAAAGATATCGAAGAAGACCCAATCCTTGCTGAAATTTTGGCAGATGATGCTGAAGTAGTAGAAGAAGAAGTTGCTCTCGAAGCACATGAACAGCTCCCAGCTCTTGAAATTACAGAGTAAAAAATCGTATAGACAGTATGGTCGTTCATAGTCTATACTTGCAATATACAGACTAATTAAAAAATATATATGTATCTAAACAAAGTATTTCTTATCGGTAATCTTACTCGTGATCCTGAACTCAAAGCATTACCTACTGGTAGCAAAGTTGTTACTATAGGTCTTGCGACAAATCGTACATGGAAAGATCTCAATGGTGCAAAACAAGAAGCTACTGAATATCATAATGTTATTGCATTTGGTAAGACAGCTGAAATCCTTGCCCAATACTGCAAAAAGGGAAGTTCTCTGTATGTAGAAGGACGAATTCAGACTCGCTCATGGGACGACAAAGACGGAAAGAAAAATTACAAAACAGAAATTGTTATTGATAATTTCCAATTCGGTCCAAAGGCTGGTGGTGCTCCAATGGGGCAATCATCTCCAAGTCCTATGGCAAGTGTAAGTGATGCAGAGGCTCCTCAAAAAAGCGCTGCGGCAGATCTTGATACTGTAGAGTACCCAGAAGAAGAAATAAACTTAGAAGATATTCCATTCTAAATATATGAAACAAGATTATTTTAACGCAAACAATATTCGCTTTATCGACTACAAAGATATTGAGAATTTGAAGCGATTCACCAATCCAAACGGTCGAATCCTTCCTCGTAAGCGTACAGGCCTCACTGCAAAGAACCAACGTTCTCTCGCAGAAGCTATTAAAAGAGCTCGCTTTATGGCATTGCTCCCATACGTAGCAAACTAATTGTATACGTAATAAAAAACCTCCGTCATTTGACGGAGGTTTTTTATTTTATTACTTAGAAACTAGAACCAACACGTTCTGAGTATTCACCAGTTTCGGTATTTACTCGGATAGTCTCACCGATATCGATGAAGAGGGGAACGTTTATGGTTGCACCTGTTTCAAGTGTTGCTACTTTGTTGCCACCTGTTGCGGTGTTACCTTTGATACTTGGTGGAGCATCAGTTACCTTGAGCTCTACTTTGATAGGTGTTTTTACACCGATAGCAATTTCTTCATCATCTTCATCTGTGAAGACAATAAGCTCTATCTCACTATTTGCTTTGATGAATCGCATTTTGTCTCCTGCGATTTCAGCTTTTATAGCAAAACGCTTACTAGGGTCTTTGATTTCAGAGCACCATACTTCACCTTTTGCAGTATAAAGGTATTTGACCATCTTGTTTGAGATGTCTGCTTCTTCTACCTTTTCTGATGATCCGAATGAGATTTCTGCAACACGTCCTGTAAGGAGGTTTTTGATCTTTGTTGCATTAACCGGTTTTCGTTGTTGTTTGCGGAACACATGTGAAGAAATAACTTCATATGGTGCACCATCATACATAATAATCTTTCTTTCGCGTACTTCGTTGTATTCTAACATTGCCATAGGATTCGATTGTATATGATTTTTATAAAAAGTCCAAGGGTGGGGGAGCAGTGCATATTTTAGACAGATTATTCTTCTATTTCTGTACCCCAACCGTCATACATTCCATTATACTGTTTTGCGATTTGTTGAAATTCCTGTCTAATATTTTGTAGTATTTGCAAATTAGGTTTCATTTCTATCACGATTTGACAGGTAATATATGGAGGCTGAGTTGTCTTTATTTCGATAATGCGACCTTCTTTTTGTAAGACTACTTTTGCTTTCTCAGCATCTTCTTGGGTAGTGAAATATAAAAAGAAGTCTATAGTATGAGGTTTTGTTATATTTGAACCTGCTTTTATTAAATGAGATAAAACCATTTCATCAGGGTCTTGAGTTTTTACTTCTTTTTTCTTAAATAGATTAAACATTTTATTAGTGATTGTGTTATTCTGCAGCACTCTCCATAACTACCTCTTTCATACGCTTGCGTACATCTTTGAGGATTTGTTCACGGATTTTTGGATTCTCTCGCATAAATATACGTGATGCGTCATAGCCACGACCGAGTTTGATCTCCGATTCGTCTATGTCTGTACCATCTTCATTTTTTGCAGCTTTTGATTTTTTACCTTCAGCCCCTTCTTTTTCTTTTTTTGCGGCAGCAGAAGCAGGGAAGTATGAGTATGAGGTACCACTCTTTTTAATAACTTCGAGTTTTTCACCGAGGGCGAGGAGCTCTCCTTCGAGAGATATACCTTCTCCATATATGATATCAAACTCTGTTTGTTTGAATGGTGCGGCGACTTTGTTTTTGACGACTTTGACACGAGTACGACTTCCCACCACTTCTTCACCTTTTTTAATTTGTGCTATACGACGAATATCAAGACGGATAGAAGTATAGAATTTGAGCGCCTTACCACCTGGAGTAGTTTCAGGATTACCAAACATCACTCCGATTTGCATACGAATTTGGTTGATGAAGATAACAATAGTCTTTGATTTGTGTACGATAGCAGTGAGCTTACGGAGTGCTTGAGACATAAGACGTGCTTGCTTACCTACGTGCTGTGCACCCATATCTCCTTCGATTTCATCTTTTGGAGTAAGTGCTGCTACTGAGTCCACTACAATAACATCAATTTTTCCACTTCGTACGAGTGACTCACAGATTTCAAGACCTTGTTCTCCAGTATCTGGTTGAGAAATAAGGAGTTCGTTTATCTTAACCCCGATATTCTTTGCATATTCAGGATCCATAGCGTGTTCTGCGTCGATATACGCTGCGATACCGCCGAGCTTTTGTGCTTCTGCGACGATATGTAATGCGAGTGTTGTTTTACCAGATGATTCTGGGCCAAAGATTTCAATAATACGACCGCGAGGCATACCTCCGATACCAAGAGCAATATCGAGACCTATTGAGCCAGTAGGGACCACGCTGATATCTACTTTAGGTGATTCGCCGAGCTTCATGATTGCGCCTTCACCAAATTTTGTTTGAATACTTTTGATTGTGTCTTCGATTGATTGATTATTTTCTTTTGGTACTTTTACTTTTGCCATATATGTAATGTAAATTAATTTTTCTGAATATCTCCGTTTGTACTTTTTTCTGGTATAGCTGCTACTTTGGTAGGGGGAGCATCCACCAAATGATATTCTTTTGTAGTTTTTTTATTGAAAGAGTCGATAGTTGAAACTTCAATGATATTGTATCCAGGAGAAAGGAGTACTTCATCTTTGAAATGTCCTGCAGTATCTATAGCGACTGGGTGCTGGTTGATTGTTACTGATTTTACTTTTGGTGCGTAGCCTTCGATAGGGAGGGTGCTGTCTGTGATAGTACTACCATCTGGGGCGATAGTTACAGAGAGCTTTGCACCAAAGAGCGCGTCTTTACTGTTGTGATAAATAAACCCTATAGTCAAAACACCTAGTGTGATCCCGATTATTTTTTTATAGCAGAGTTGTTTTTTCATATATTATAGCCCCATCTCTTCTGCTAATGCATCACTTGCGCTATGTTTCAACCCTGTTTCGAGGACTTCACGAGGTTTCGCACCATCAGAAGGTCCTATTACACCGCGTTCCTCAAGCATATCCATAAGACGTGCTGCACGAGCGTAGCCAACCTTTAGTTTGCGTTGAATATATGAAGTACTTCCTTTTCCAGCTTCTATCACACATGCACGGGCGTCTTCATAGAGCTCGTCGTCATCGTCACTACCACCAGAGCCACCACCGAGATCTTCTGACCACATAGTCTTGTCTGCGGTGATATTACCAGTGAGCTCTATCATATCTCGGATGTCGTCACGATATTCTTCTTTGAGGTATGCAACAATATTTTTTACTTCATCTTCAGAAATATATGCACTTTGGAGACGTTCTGGTTGTCCGTCGCCACCTACCACTGCAAGCATATCTCCTTGTCCAAGCAATTTTTCAGCACCTCCTGCATCCAAGATAGTACGAGAGTCGATTTGTGTAGGCACACGGAGCGCGATACGAGATGGTACGTTTGCCTTGATAAGACCAGTAATAACGTTCACCTCAGGGCGCTGTGTAGAAAGGATAAGGTGTATACCCACCGCTCGAGACATTTGGGCGAGGCGGACAATAGCAGCTTCGAGTTCTCGAGGGTATGCCTGCATGATATCTGCGAGCTCATCAATAATGATCACGATATATGGCATACGTTCGAGTTGTTCTTCTTCAGACTTACCTTTATTTTTTTCAACAAGTTTGTGATATGAAGTGATGTCACGTACTGAATGACCTTCGAGGATATCATATCGACGATTCATTTCACTTGCTGCCCATTTCAAAGAAAGAATAGCTTTCTTGGGTTCTGTAATAACAGGGGTGAGAAGGTGGGGGATGCCATTGTAGAGGGTAAGCTCAACACGTTTTGGATCGACAAAAATAAATCGCAATTCGTCTGGTCCGTGTTTGTACAAGAGAGATGCGATGATTGCGTGGATGGTTACAGACTTACCAGAGCCGGTGGTACCAGCGATAAGCAAGTGAGGCATTTTTGCAATACTCTTGAATGATCCTTTTCCAGAAATATTTCGTCCAACAGCAGCAAGGAGAGGGATAGGGCTGTCGTGGAAATTGGGGTCAGAAAGAAGGTTTGCAAGACCGACAGTAGACTTGGTCTTGTTTGGGATTTCGATACCTACAAGACTCTTGCCTGGGATAGGTGCTTCGATACGGATAGGGTGTGCGGCGAGGGCCAAAGCGAGGTCGCTTTGGAGTCCCACGATACGAGAAAGTTTGACCCCTTGTGCAGGTTTGAGGGCGTATCGGGTCACTGTAGGGCCGATGGTTACTTCGTCCATTTCTACCTCAATACCGAAGTTCAAAAGAGTGCGTCTGATGATGTTCGCATTGGCTTTTACATCACCCACATTGGCCTTACCTTTATCCTTTTCGAGGAGGGTAAGAGGGGGTGGTGTATAGGCTTCATCTCCAGAAGAATTTTTCTTTTTAAAGAGGCTTATATTGAGGAGAGAATCGGCGTTGTTTGAGTCGTTGATAACCATCTCTTTTTTGACCTCTTTTTTAGGTGGTACAGGTGCTTCGTCGAGGGCGAGTTCTGCTGCAGAAATTGTCTGTGCTTGTTCCTCTTCTTCAACCTCTTCCTCGTCCTCTTTTTTGAACTCAGGAAGAGTTATTTTTGTACCTCGAATCTTCTCCCAAAGGGCTATCAGATTTGGGCTGCGATCAAAGAAGAAAATGAATGAGGTGATAGATAATACTCCGAGTACAAGGAAGGCGAATGTAGTATCAAAAAACATACTTGCCCCTGTTGCTATGCCACTACCAATAAGACCGCCCCAGCTCGCACTATAGAGTGCAGAGAGTCCTAATATAGAGATCATACCGAGCGATAGGGATACCCATTCTTTTACACTAGCCTCAATACGACGCTTTCTCATAACCAAGATACCTCCAGTAATAAGCCCGATAGGGACGATAATACTCTCTACACCCAGGAGCCCCCAGAGGGCTTGTTTACAAGTAAATCCTACAACACCAGCTCCACCAAAAAGGCCCCCTAGAGATACTGCCCCTACAAGAGTAAGTCCCAATCCTGCTACTACATGATTGGTTTCTCTGGTAGGAGGAAGCTCTTTTTGTGCGTTTTGTTTACTTTGTTTTATTTCAGGTTTTTTAGCCATATTGTGTGTAAATACAGTATCTAGTATATCACGAAGAAAATCTAAAAACCATTATAAATAAAGACTTATTTGAACACGGGACACTCTCTTGTGGCAAACGACAAAGTCGTTTATACTCACCCCAGAAGTTTTCTCTCGTAAAGGACATTATTAGAATATAAACGACAATATCAAGATGTACTCATACTCAAATAAAACAAAGAAAGAAGGCGTTTTTATAACCGACACAAAAGGACATAAACTTGTGGCGGCTATTCATATGGTGACAAATCATATTCCAGATACTGCGCCACTCAAGCATCATGTACGTGAGCTTGCTATTCTTTGTGTCCGAGAGAGAGATACTGATATCAAGATTCACCACTGCCGCTCACTCATAACCCTCCTTGAAGCTGCCTCATTTATGAAGCAGATATCTCATAAAAATGTTTCTGTTATTGTGTATGAACTTCGTCGCTTTGTGTCTCCTGAGACAGAAGAGATAGACTCTGTATCTGGTATGTTTACAGAGGATCAGTCTGGTCCTGTGCTCATGTCTCCATACAAAAAGACCACACCAAAAATGTCGGTTAATACCCCTAAGGTCCAAGATAACAAGATTCATCAAAATAGCCCATTCGTACAGAAGCTGCTCGAGCGCAAAGATGTCGTTTCTGAAAGTGCTTATTTAGATGATGTTTCAGATAAAAAAGATAAGAGAAAAGATGACATAATGTCGTTTATAAATAGCCGCCAAGAAACCAGTCTAAAAGACATCCAGGGGCTCTATCCGACACTATCAGAAAAGACCATTCAACGCGATCTTTTGGCACTCCTCGCAGAGGACAAAATTGCTAAGCAGGGGAGCAAAAGATGGAGTCTGTATCTCCCTCGGTAATACCTACTAAATTGTAATAAAACCCATACTAGCTCGTCTTCTTTTATAGGTGGCTTTCCACACATTCTTTATGAGCATTTGCTATGCACTATGCAAAGTTTATGGTAGTATAGAAAGTATCTTTCCGTCGATTTTTTTAGCAATAAAAAAGTAGACGAAAGATCGTGTGGCGTAAGTCACAAAAACAGAGGAATGATCATTGAAAATATAATATAGCTTTGACTGGTAGAAATACCGGTTTTCCGCGAAAAAGTATTTTCGATATTGTTCCGTGCGGGGTCATCATTGTAGCTACGATGATGGTTTCGTTATCGGCCCTGTCGACATGGCAGATTATCTTTTTGTTCTCCGTAAGTAGAATGCTAAGTAAACTGTCTAGTACTTAAAAAACAAAGATCTTAAACCGTTTCTTTTCGAGTGTGATAAAGACACTTTACTAGAGACACACTACGCACATATTTAGTGTTGTCGACACTTCACAAATAAACATGTCGCGTCTTATAAAAATTTAAACACATTATGAATATCAAAAAATTCGCAGGAGTTTCTTTGGTGGCAATGTTTGCAATTGCTTCAGTAGCAGGTGCAACTACATACACATTTACAAAGACTCTCAAGCAAGGTTCAAAAGGTGCAGACGTTAAGAATCTCCAAAAGTTTCTTAATGAATGCCCTGACACAAAGGTAACAGCAGCTGGAAAGGAAACAACTTCTTTCGGTGCTGGTACAAAGAAAGCAGTAATTGCTTTCCAAAAGAAGAATGGTCTTCCTACAACAGGAACATTCGGACCAGCTTCAGCAGCAGCAGCTGTTAAAGCACAAGCCGCAAAAGATGTTTGTGCTCCTATCGTAGCTTCAACTACAACAGGTTCAACAACTTCTACAGGAACAACAACTACAGTAACTGGTCCTATCTCAGTTGCATTGTCTTCAGACAATCCAGCAGCAGGAACAGTTGTTGCAGGTCAAGCAACTGCAGATTTGATGCATGTTACATTCACAGGAACAGGTACAGTTAACTCTGTAACTCTTTCACGTGGTGGCATCTCAGATTCAAGTACACTCTCAGCAGTATACTTGTACGATGGAGTAACTCGTCTTACAGACGGATACTCATTCAACACAGCAGGAACACTTACAATCAACAACCTCAACATTGCAGTAAATGGTTCAAAGACTATTTCTGTAAAGGCTGATGTTTACGGTAGTACAACTTCATATGATATCTACACAACTCTTACAGGGTTCTCAGTAGGTACATCTGCAAGTACCGTAGCAATCAAGGGTAATGATTTTTACGTTGCTTCTGGTACAGGAACTCTTGCTTCAATCAGTCTTTCTGGTACACAGCAAGTTTCAACAAATGCTTCTGTAAATGCAGGTCAAACAAACTATGCAGTTTGGAGACAAGCTTTCCAAGTTAATACACGTGCTTTGAGTCTCAAAGCAGCAAACTTCCGTATTTCAGGCTCAGCACCAGCTGATGCTCTTGCAAATGTAGGTTTGTACATCGATGGTGTTAAGACTGGAAACAATGCTTCAATGACATCAATGAATGGTTCAAACTACCTTTCATTCGATATGTCAGCAATGCCAGTTTCACTTTCAACAGGAACACACACAGTTGAAGTTCGTGCAGACGTTGTAAAGGGATCAAGTTTCTCATTTACAGTTTCTCTACAACAAGCTTCTGACTTGATGGTTATGGATCCACAAGTTGGTGTTAACCTTACAATCTCATCATTTACAGCAAGTACAGCTGGCACAATCACAATTGGTGCTGGTTCATACACTGTAAACAATGATGTTAAATTCAATTCATTAACAAATATTACAGCAGGTGTTTCAAATGCCGTTATTGCTAAATATACTGTTCATGGGTATGGAGAAAATGTAAAAGTTACATCAATTAATGTAACTCCAGTTCTTGCTGGTACAGTTCTTCCAGGTGGTGCAGCAGGTCTCCAAAACGTAGCATTGTTCTTCAATGGCTCACAAATTGGTGCTAATACTGCAAACTGGACATCAGGTGCAATTACATTTACACCTGGTTCACAATTGATGATCCCTGCAAATGCAGATAGTACAATCGAAGTTCACGCAGATCTCCGAAATACATCAGGTGTTTCATACACAGGTGGTATCGTTTCTGCAAACCTCGGTTCTATTGTTTCAGAAGGATTTAACTCACACTCAAATGTGACAGCTCCTTCTCTACCATCAGGACACACACTTACTATGCAAGCAGGAGCTCTAACAGTTGCAAAGAATGGAAACTATTCTAACCAAACTGTTAGTTCAAATGCTATCGATCAAAAGATTGGTTCATTTGTATTCCAAAATACAAGTTCTTCAGACTCTGTACGTGTAACTTCACTCTTGGTAAACCCAATTGGTACTGGTTCAGCTCTTACTACAGATCTTTCAGGACTTAAAGTTGCTGGAACATTTTCAGATGGTACAGTTGCATTCGCACCTACATCTCCACAACAACCAGCAAGTTCAAACACATTCTCAGTTGACTTCACTTTGACACCTGGTCAAACAGCAACTATCGATGTGCTTGCAAGTACAAACTCAAATAACAATATCAATGTAATTCCTACATTGGTAGCTACAGCAATTAGTTCAAACATTGGTGTAAGTCAAAATGGAAATGGTACAGCAGTAATAGGTCAAACAATCACAATTAATTCTGGTTCTTTGACAAACTCAGCTACAACACCTTCATTCCTAGCTTCAAACTCAACACCTACTTCATACCTCGCATCACCTGCAGGTAAAGTAGATGCTACAAAAGCTACTTACTCATTCAGTGCTACTGGTGGTGCAGCAACAATCTCAGAACTCAAGTTCCAAGTAACTGGTTCTGATGCTTCACCTTCATACACTGTAACAAGTGTTAAGGTTGGTACAGTTTCAGCTCCTGTAGTAGGTGGCGTTGCATGGTTGCAAAACCTTAGTATCCCTGTTGCAAACGGTGGTACAGGTACAAACATTGATGCATACGTATCTTACTCAACAGTTGGACAAGCTGGTACAGCTAGTGTAACTTCAGGTGTAACTTCATCTATAGCTCTCTATATGGTGAAATACACAAGTGGTGGAGTAACAACAACTCTTGGAAATGGTGGTACAGCCTTTACAAACGGCTCACTTTCTTCAAACACAGTTACTCTTGCAGCTGCAACTCCTACAGTTAAGAAGACATCTTCACCAACTTCAGTTGGTGTAGGTACAACTACAAACTTGAAGGTTGGTACAATTGCTGTTACAGCAAATGACGGAGATATTACAATTGGAGTAATTCCAGTAAACTTCTCAAGTCTTGGTACAAACGCAAACTGGACTGTTAAAGTTAACGGTACAGTTCCAACAGGTGTTGTTGTAACTCAAAACAATACTTCAGCTCTTACATTCGCAAATGGATACCAAATTTCAAAAGGAAATACAGTTTCATTTGACTTGTATGCTGATGTAACAAACAGTGGAACATCTTCAGGAAACGTTGACGTTTCTCTTGGAGCAAATGCTTCATTCAAATGGTCAGATATCATTGATGGTACAACAACAAGTGCTTCAATGACAAAGACTGGTACAAACCTTACAACATACAACCAATAATCTTTAGATTATAATTGTACGTAGTGAGAATGTTTCTCGAAACATAAAATCGAAACAAAAAACCACTCCGCAAGGGGTGGTTTTTTGTTTTTGAAACCTTTTGACTTTTTAGTACGTATATATATTATATAGATATGAAAAAGAATTCTAATTCCTCTCGTGGGGTAGCCCAAATAATACTGTTATGTTTAGTAATAGGGGTTATAATAGGAATTCTTATTGGATATTTTATTAAAAAACCATCTGTTAATACTACGTATGCTGTTCGCGAAAAAACAAATGAATTTAAATTTATAAAGCCATTATTGGTGGTAGAAAATACCAATACCGCACCAAGCCCACAGTATCAATCTTTGTATGATACGATCCAAAGCTATATAAAAACACATAGTGATACTGTTGATAAAACTTCTGTGTATCTTATCGACTATGGACAAGATGGGGGAAGATTTATTATTAATGGAAGTGATCAGTATTATCCTTCTAGTTTGATGAAGGTGGTAGTTATGATTGCGTATTTCAAAAAGACAGAAACAGACCCAAATATTTTGAATACCCAATTGGTATACCAGAGTGCTATCGAGCAAACATTACAAGAAAATACTTTTAACTCTCCAACAACACTAGAAGTAGGGAGGTCTTATACTGTCTCAGAGCTTATTGATAATATGATTACCAATTCTGATAATGGCGCAATGAATCTTTTGATTGATAATCTTGGGTATAAACAATTAAATACTATATATAGCGATCTTGGACTTTCTGCTCCTAGTCCTGATGGAAATGATTATACTATTTCTGTAAAAGATTATTCTTTATTCTTTAGAATTTTGTATAACGCAACATATCTTTCTCCTGAAATGTCAGAGAGGGCTCTTTCTATACTTAGTAAGGCAACATTTACTGATGGACTTGTAACAGGAATTCCAAAAGATACTCTTACTGCACATAAGTTTGGAGAGCATGTATTTAGTACTGATGGAAAAAATATCGATGCAGTAGAGCTTCATGATTGCGGTATTGTATACACATCAAATCATCCATACTTTTTGTGTATCATGACTCATGGAGATTCATTAGACGCTCTCAAGAAGATTATTGGTGATATATCGAAAATGGTATATGTAGGAGTTGTAAAGGATAAGTAATATTGTGCGCTCCTATATATCTCTGCTACACTATAGAAATGAAGAAATATCTGATTATTGGAATTATAGTACTTGTAGGAATATGTGTTGGGGTATTTTTGTATGTAGAAAAAAATAGCCCTATTATATCTTTTATACAAGCACCAAAAACAACAGATACTGCAACTCAAGTAGGCACTGATAAAAAAGCGGTACTCATAGATGATAGTGGAGACTCAAAAGCCCGTCTTGCATCGCCACTTGATTTATTAATACGGTCAAATCAAACACGACTCAGCTATGATCAAGCAGTAGATTTATATAAAGAGAAAACAGTTACTTTTGGAGCTGATTGTCAGATTGCAAAAGGGAGTACTACGTCGTTTGTATATAACAATGAAATAATGCTTGATAATAAAGATATTCATCCAATATTTGTTCAAATTGGAGATCTTCCGTTTGCGCTTGGTCCTCGAGATTTTGCATTTCTTATACTCAAACAAAAAGGTCCTATTTCTGTAGATTGTAATGATAAAAAGAATGTCATGATGTTACAGGTACAGTAGTCTCTTTTGCAAAATAATGGTTTTATGGTAATGTATAGTCCTATGAAATCATTAATACAGAAATTGAAAAACGTTCCAAAGAATATATGGTTGCTTATCGGCGCGGTAGCAGCAGTAGTAATTGTGGTATTGGTAGTACGTGCTTTTATGCACCGTCGCCCCGAAGCACCTGTTGCTGATGTAGTACCAGATGTACAAATCCAAAACCCAGACCAACAAACAGCACCAGTAGTAATGCACGGACGTCGTCGCCGTCATGCAGATGCTGTAGCTATGGCTGCATACACTCCTACAGTAGAGCAATACTTCAACAATCGTATTCAATTTGGTAATGCTTGCCAAGCAATGCCTACAACTTCTACATACAAAGTAGGAACAGATATTTTGCTTGATAACAGATCAGCAGATGCTGCTACTATCGTAATTGGTGGACAAACATACAAACTCGGTAGTTATGGATTCCAAGTTGCACACCTTACCACAGAAGGAACTTTCCTTGTTGATTGTAATAACCAACAAAACGTAACAACAATCGTTGTACAAAAATAATAGACCATAATATAAAAACACCCTTGTTTATACAAGGGTGTTTTTATATACTAAACAGTATGAATCATGAAATACATGCAGCAGTACAGGAGTATTTTGTACTTGCGTATGGCGATTTAATTCCAAATCATACAGAATTATTATCGTTGTTTATTGTACAAAGTATACGACATGAAAATCACCCACATCATGCATATACTGTTTGTATATCAAGAAGGTCTTTGAAACATTTTATTGAAAGCAGAAAAAGAGATTTAGGAAAAAATCATACAGAAAAAGACATGCTCGATATGATACTTTTTGCTGTTGATTCTATACCTGAAGTTATTACAAATTTTGATTATTATGAATATGAACCACCGATAAAACATTTCTATACCAAAGAATACTCTCATTTTGGTAAGCCGTCTGTTCGAATACTGGTGCATATAAAAAATGACGTATTAGAAATAGTTTCTATTCACTTTAAAAAGACAAAAAAGAAAATATAAAAACACCAGCTTTTGATGGCTGGTGTTTTTATATAGCTCGAGGTGACGGCAGATACAATAAAGCATCATTTCACCTATGAGTACAATTTACATTGTCCGCAGCAAGCCGATAAATTTTCTGTCGTCAAGCTATGTACATATACTATAATGTTGCGATTTTTTTTGCAAGTAGATATACTCTTTGTATATGCATAAAAAGAATGTTGGTATTTCTTTTATTAGTGTACTCATTTTTATTTTTTGTTTTTTCTCCTCCTCAAAAGTATACGCAGTAAGTCTCACGAGTGATTTTGTAGTTACTGGTGGAGCTGATGTGAGTACTGGTACTGCGGCGATTTTTACCAATAATGGTCCCAAAAGTGATATTGTAAAACTTGACGCTATAGATAATACACGTATTCAAAGTAATGCAGTAAGCTGGCCAGCAGGGGAGTCTTATGAAGAAGATAAATATATTGAGTTTCTTTTTTCTCCAAATATTCCAAGTACAGCGACAATAGAGCGGGTAACTCTTTCACACAAATTTAGACGGTCAGGGTCTCTCGGTGGGGCAAAGCTCGAAGTCTGGGACGGAGCACAATTTACCGATATGCCGCTTACCACAGGTACAGAAAATATAGATCACACAGATACGCTTGATGTGACTTCTTTTATACATACTCCAGAAAAAGTGAATGCGCTCAAAGCGCGTTTTTTGGCATATAGGGGAGACGGGCACACCAAGACAAGTCATGATTTTATAGGGGTGCATGTACTATATACTATGCCAGATATAGCTCCTGTTGTTGTCGATGTATCTGTAAACCTCGCTCCAACGGTACAAGATCAAAGTGTTGTTACGGGTATTGATACGCCTGTAACAATATCTTTACAAACAAGTGATCCAGAAAATGATCCACTTTCTTATTATATTGTCGATACTCCAACAAAAGGAAGTTTGGGGAATGCGCAAGATAGAAATGTTTTTATATATACACCAAATGGCACTCTCGGAACAGATATGTTTTCTTTTAAGGTGAGTGATGGTTTGAATTATAGTAATGTAGGGTATGTAACCATTACCAATACACCTGGAAATGTCTCATTATTATCTATAGATGCAGATACGACAAATCTTTCAACAAAAAATACAAGTACCATTACCATATATGGACAAGATAATTTTGGAAATGTAAGTACGACAAGTAGTATTCCTATAACAATATCTGCAACAGGGGATGCAGTAGTATCACAAACAAATACTAATTTAAGTAACGGCATACAAACTATAACAGTTACAAAACCGACGTCGGGCACTACTACAGTACAAGCAGTATCTGATGGATTTGCTCCAGTAAGTATTGATTTGGTATTCACTGCACCGATAGAAATTCCGCCTGTAGTAGTTCCTAATATTCCAGATCCAACACCTTCAAGTCCTGAACCTGTAATACTACCTGTAGTTGTACATACAAATGGTGGTCATCCGCCAATAGAAACTACCACTACTACACAAACTCAAATAGTAGAAAACACACCAGCACCAGTAATTACTCCAAATCAAGTAACACAAGATATTCTGGCACCTCAAAAACCTGTGGCAGTACGTACTATTTCTCATACAAAGCCTACCCCCCAAGTGCAAAGTATTGAAAATACAATACCAGAACAAAATACTACAGAGCTCACTGCGACAGCAGAAACAGGAAAAAAGATTTCATATAAAATAGGGGTATTTGCAGGGTTTTTGATAGGTATTGTAGGTATTAGTATATGGCGCCTCTATAAAAAGGCTTCTTAATTGCAAAAACAAGGTTTTGTGGTAGTATGTGTCTTGTAGATTAGAGACAGTAGGGAGCACCTAGGTGCGTAATATAAATGTCCTACCGAAATCATTTCTACATATTATCAGTACCTTATAAAAATTATGGCAATTACAAAAGAGAAAAAACAATCTATTGTTGCCGAATTCAAAGATTTGCTCGACGGTGCAGAATCAGTAGTATTTGTGAATTTTCACAAAATGACTGTGGCACAAAGTGGTGCATTCCGCCGCGCACTTCGCGCAGAGGGTGTAGACTTCAAAGTTGGTAAAAAGACCTTGCTCAAGCGTGTACTTGATACCAAAGGAATCACTGGAGAACTTCCAGCTCTCGATGGTGAGATCGGTATCGCTGTAGCAAAAGATTTGCTCGCACCAGCACGTGCAGTATATACATTCCAAAAAGCTACAAAATCTGTAGATATCGTTGGTGGTATTTTTGAAGGAAGTTACAAAAACAAACAAGAGATGCTCGCGATTGCAACAATTCCTTCACGTGAAGTATTGCTTTCACAAATCGCATACTTGCTCAAGAGTCCAATTCAGCGACTTGCGATCGCAGTTAGTGAAGTTGCAAAGACAAAATAATTAATAAATTAATATAAAAAATAGTATGGCAAAATTTGATTCATTTCTAACTGAGCTCGAAGGGGCATCAGTACTCGAACTCAACGAGCTTGTAAAAGCAATTGAGGAAAAATTTGGTGTATCTGCAGCAGCAGTTGCAGCAGCACCAGCAGCAGGCGCAGGAGAAGCGGCAGAAGTTAAAGATAGCTTCACTGTAGTTCTCGCATCAGCTGGCGAACAAAAGATCGCAGTTATGAAAGTTGTTAAGGAAGCTCTCGGTCTTGGTCTCAAAGAGGCTAAAGATATCGTTGATGGCGCACCAGCAACTCTTAAAGATGGTATGAAGAAAGAAGAAGCAGAAGCCCTCAAAAAAGCTGTTGAGGAAGCAGGCGGAAAGGTAGAATTGAAATAATTCAATAAAAACCAATTTTCTTTATGAAATACGGGCCCCCTTGTTGGCAAGGGGGCCCGTTTCGTATAATAGGGGTATGGATATTTTATCAAAATTATTGGGAGGGGTACCACGGGTCAAGATTATGCGCCTCTTTTTACTCAACCCAGAGCAGGCATTTTGCCTTGAGGATATTACAGATCGATCTCGTATGCAGGGTGCGCTTGCACGTCGGACACTTACACAGCTTGTTGGCATGTCTTTGGTAAAAAAGAAAAGCTTTATAAAGGAGGTTACAGATGCGCGTAATGGCAAGATAAAAAAGAAGCGCGTACAAGGGTGGATACTAAATACAGATTTCCCGTATATTAGTGAACTCAAACAATTACTCGTAGAGGGAGAGTTCTTCAAAAACGAAGACGTTGTTCGTCGATTCAAACCAGCAGGAAGAATTCAATTTCTCGTAGTGTCAGGACTTTTTATCCAACATAGTGGTAGTCGCCTTGATTTGCTTATAGTAGGGGACAATCTTCGTCGCAGTTATATTCAAAAGACTGTTTCTGTACTTGAAAGCGAGCTTGGTAAAGAGCTTACCTATGTGGTTTTTGAGGTTGCAGATTTCAAATACCGCGTGTCTATGTATGACAAACTTCTTCGGGATATGTTTGACTTCCCACATGAGCGACTTATCGCTGGAAAAGACTTTGTGCACTTTTCATTCCCAAATTAAAGGTGGTATACTTATATCATGTCCTGTAAGGGGTACCCTTAGGGTCATTTAATAGTAAATTTTTATAATTACGCGCACAGGCGCATTCACAATATGCTTATTCAAACATGGAGCCAAGTATTCCAAGTATCACTCTTGAATCTTTGGTATGGATTTATCGGAACATTTCCAAAAATCGTCTTCATAATCGTTCTCTTTATTGTAGGATGGATTGTTGCAAAGACTATTGCTACTCTCGTAACAAAGGGTATCGATGCTCTTAAGATTGATTCTCTTTTCAAAAGTGCTGGCACAGAAGAAATTCTCGCACGTGCTGGATGGAAGCTTCACATCGGAGGACTTATTGGATGGGTTGTTAAATGGCTTATCATATTAGGTTTCCTTGTTACTTCTGCAGATCTTCTTGGTCTTAGTGGGGTAACAGCATTCCTTAGTGTGATCTGGTTCTATATCCCACAAGTACTTCTTGCTGCTCTTATCCTTATCGCTGGTACAGTACTTGCAGACTTTGTTCGCAAGCTCATTACTGGTGGTGCTGCTATTGCACAAGTTCGTGCTTCAAAAATGATTGGAACAGTTGCATACTATGCAATCTGGGTTCTCTCAATCGTAACAGCTCTTGATAAGCTTGGTATTCTCGGATACTTTGGACAAGTATTGTTCACAGGTATTATTATCATGCTTGCACTTGCTTTTGGTCTCGCATTTGGTTTGGGTGGAAAGGATGCTGCTGCTCGATTCATCAATCGAACCGCTGATGATCTTTCATCAAAATAAACAAACTAACGTTGCCTATAAAAAACCACCTATTTTAGGTGGTTTTTTGGTACTTTGGGGTGTGGATAGGGAAATGCTTGACATTATTTCTCGCTTCGGCTAGAATAGTCCCACTTATGAGTAATACGAAAAACAAGCGTTCAAAACAGGGGTAACCCCGCAAGAGAATCTTGTGGCCGCCCCCAAAAAGGGCGGTTTTCGTATCACAATTAAGAATATGTCTTTTGACAAAAAAATCCTGTCACTTAGTGGAAACTCTTTAATAAGGGGGACTGCAGGTAATAAGTAGACAGACCTTCTGAAAACACTCCAAGTGGTTGGAGAAGTAGGAAGTAAAATTGATTTCTAGATTTCCTAATAGGAAATAAGAGCATATGGTGGATGCCTAGGTTCTACATGGCGATGAAAGACGCAGTACGGCGAGCGATACGCTTCGGGGAGGTGCCTAACAACCTTTGATCCGGAGATTTCTGAATGAGGAAACTCTATCAAGTAAACCTTGATAACTACTCTGCATAAGACAGACTAGAGCGCACCCAGGGAAGTGAAACATCTCAGTACCTGGAGGAAAAGAAAAAAATGTGGTGTATACCACAACATTCCCCGAGTAGCGGCGAGCGAAAAGGGAGGAGCCCAAACCTCTATCTTCGGATAGGGGGGTTGTAGGATAGAAACGTCGTTTTACGGAAAGAGTGAAAAAATTTGTGTATAGAAAAAGTTGTTGGAAACCAACGTCATAGCAGGTGATAGCCCTGTATTCGAAATGCACTTATCTCTTTTGTTTCTATTCCTGAGTACTTCAAGACATGAATAGCTTGAAGGAATCCGCCAGAACTAACTGGTAAGGCTAAATACATTGTAGAGACCGATAGTGAACTAGTACCGTGAGGGAAAGGTGAAAAGAACTCCGAGAGGAGGGTGAAATAGTACTGAAACCATATGCTTACAAGGAGTCGGAGCGGTTGCTTGCAACCGTCACGGCGTGCCTATTGAAGAATGAGCCAACGAGTTTATATATGTTGCAAGGCTAAGTGCAAAATGCATGGAGCCGAAGCGAAAGCGAGTGTGAAAAGCGCGTCCACTTAAGTGTGGGAAGTATCATGTATAAGACCCGAAGCCAGGTGAGCTACCCATGAGCAGGGTGAAGTGATTCGAAAGAATCATGGAGGCCCGAACCGGTTTGTCGTACAACGCATTCGGATGACTTGTGGGTTGGAGTGAAAAGCTTATCGAACCTGGTAATAGCTGGTTCTCTCCGAAATAGCTTTAGGGTTAGCGTCATGTGTTCCCCTTGGGGGTAGAGCACTGGAAAGTTTCGACAGGGAGCAATCTCGCGAAATTTATCAAACTCCGAATACCAAGGATTAAAAACATGGCAGTTAGACTACGGGGGCTAAGCTCCGTCAGTCAAAAGGGAAACAGCCCAGATCTCTAGTTAAGGTCCCTAAATATAGACTAAGTGCAAACGAAGGATGTGAGATTTCTTCGACAATGAGGAAGTTGGCTTAGAAGCAGCCATCTTTTAAAGAAAGCGTAACAGCTCACTCATCAAGAGATCTTGCGCCGTAGATAATCGGGGCTAAGTCTATTACCGAAACTGAGGGCCCGACTAGAAGAAGAGCGGTAAGCAATAGCTTGCCACCCTCCTTCTGGTCGGGCGGTAGGAGAGTATTCGTATCTGCTGTGAAGGCGAAGGCGTGAGCCGTGCTGGAGCGTTACGAAGTAAGAATGTTGGCACAAGTAACCACAAGGAAGGTGAGATCCCTTCCCGCCGAAAAACCAAGGTTTCCAAAGCAACGATGATCGTCTTTGGGTTAGTCGGGTCCTAAGCTGATAGCGAATGCTGCAGGCGATGGACATAAGGTTAATATTCCTTAACTTCTTTCATATTCGATGGAGGGACGGAGTGTAGTACATACTGCAGATAATTGGATTTCTGTTTGTATACCGCGTATGGAGGATAGGTAAATCCGTTCTCCTGACTTTAATGTCACTATCAGGTATGCATCGTCATCTGGTACGCCAGATTAAGAGTATGGAGCACGCTTCCAAGAAAAGCTTCTAAGATTAGTATGAGAGAACCCGTACCGCAAACCGACACAGGTGGTTAGGTCGAGAAGACCAAGGCGAACGAGTGAGAGATCCCCAAGGAACTCGGCAAAAAAGCAGCCGTAACTTCGGGATAAGGCTTGCCGGCAGAAATGTCGGCCGCAGCGAAAGTATTCCTGGCAACTGTTTATCAAAAACACAGCTCCCTGCGAACACGAAAGTGGATGTATAGGGGGTGACACCTGACCAATGCCAGAAGGTTAATTACGGATGGTGCGATTATATCAAGCTGATCTGTACAAGCCCTGGTGAATGTCGGCCGTAACTATAACGGTCCTAAGGTTCTGTTTTTCAATTTCGATTGGAAGGCAGAACGGACTAGGACCGCGTATAGAAAACGATAAACAATTTAAAAGAATAATCATTACATTTCAAGCTACCTAACATGTCGTAATACATGTTTAGTCCATTGTGATTAACGAGAGACCAACGTCACAGACCCGAACTCGCAAGAGAGGGTTAAGAGAGAGTCCAACTGAGAGGAATAGTTGAGCGAAATTCCTTGTCGGGTAAGTTCCGACGCGCACGAATGGTGTAATGACTGGGAAACTGTCTCGGGGATTTGCTCGGTGAAAATACAGTACCGGTGAAGATGCCGGTTACCTGCAGTTAGACGAAAAGACCCCGGAAGCTTTACTACAGTTTGGTATTGGGTATATTTGTTTGTTACGTAGCATAGGAGGGAGACTTTGAAGCGCGCATTTCGGTCCGCGTGGAGTCGTCAGTGAAATACCTCTTTTCAAATGGATATATCCTAACCACTACGGAAAAAACGCAGTGGGACAGTGCCTGATGGGTAGTTTTACTGGGGCGGTATCCTCCAAAAGAGTAACGGAGGAGTTCAAAGGTTAGCTAGGCGCGAATGGAAACCGTGCCGATAGTGCAATGGCATAAGCTAGCTTGACTGTAAGTCGGCCATGACGAGCAGGTGCGAAAGCAGAACATAGTGAACCGACAATTCGCATTAGATGCGGTTGAAGATTAACGGATAGAAGCTACTCCGGGGATAACAGGCTAGTTCCGCCTAAGCGTCCATAGCGACGGCGGAGTTCGGCACCTCGATGTCGGCTCACCTTATCCTGGGGCTGGAGAAGGTCCCAAAGGTTTGGCTGTTCGCCAATTAAAAAGGTACGCGAGCTGGGTTCAGACCGTCTAGGAATTAGAAAAGTGTGCAATTTTATTGTACTTCAAATCTGATTTCTAGATCGTCTGAATCCCGAGGAGAGTGAAAAAGAAAGAAAATTACAAAGATTTATTAAACATTATGTTTTAGTCTTTTCGTCTAATATAAGTAAAGTTCATATACAGGAGTATATGAAAGAAAGATAGAATAAAGAGAACCATCTTAATACGGCGGTCGTCTATGGTGACATAGAATGACATGCTCGACTGATATCGGTGAAACCCCCACAGGGGGGTAATACCGAGGGAACTATAGCAATATAGACCCGTAGAGACTACACGTTGAGGTGCTTAGAAATAAGTACAAGATATAGTCCGATCCATACAGTAATGTGTGAAAAGATGCGTAAGACAGGTTGGTCTCCTATCTACTGCAGGCGTTGATGATTGAGGAAGTTCGTTCCTAGTACGAGAGGACCGGAATGAACGAACCTCTGGTGTATGGGCTCTACCGCCAGGTGGATTGCCCAGTAGCTATGTTCGGAATGGATAACCTCTGAAAGCATCTAAGAGGGAAGCCAGTTCCAAGATTAGTCATCGTTGAGGGCCGTGAGAGATGATCACGTTGATAGGCACTATGTGGAAGCGCAGTAATGTGTTAAGCAGAGGTGTACTAATTGCCCAATTCCTATTAGGAAATCTGGAAATCAACCCATTCGCAAGAATGGTTCAGAAAATTAGATTGTAGTGTATACTACAATCGCAAACACATTTGAGTGCTTTGTCTTGGTGGTTTGTCGCGGGGGTCACACCTCTTCCCATTCCGAACAGAGAAGTTAAGCCCCGTAGAACCGATGATAGTCTTTTTAAGGCAAAAGTAGGTAGCTGCCAGGACAAAGTACTTAAAATAAAAAAGCCAGTCGCAAGACTGGCTTTTTTGCTGTATGATATAGAGATATGACATGGGCAGGAGAAAGACGATTGCAATATATAGGTGGGGTGATGATTTTTGCTGCACTTATATCTGGTGCAGTGTATTGGAAGTATTTTAAAAAAGCTCCTATGTGTACCGATGGTATACAAAACGGTACAGAGACCGGTATAGACTGTGGTGGTATTTGTTCAAATTATTGTAAAAATGATATTGCGGATCCAAAGATTATTTGGCGACAATCGTTTACTGTCACCCCAACAGCTAGTACTGCTGTTGCATATATTGCGCATGGCTATGCGGGTGCAAGTACTCGTAATATGAAGTATCGCTTTGAATTATTTGATGCAAATGAAAACGTACTTGCAACTCGTGATGGAAATACGTTTGTCGGTACAGTCGGTAATACTGCAATAGTAGAGCCGCTTATACAAGTTGCAGGTGCACAAGTTGCTCGAGTAAAGTTTTCTATTTTAGGAAATATTTTATGGGAAAAAACAGATCCTACTATTTCAACATTGGTTATTAAAACAGATATCAATACTATAGAACCATTTTCTGCGGGGACTCGTGTGCGATCACTTTTGGAAAATAAAACAGATACTAGTTTTAGTAATATCCCTGTTGCTATTATTTTGTACGACAAAGATGATAATGCAATAGCTAGTTCTATTGCGACAGTTCCTAGTATTCCTGCAAATCAAAATAAAGAAATAGTGTTTACCTGGCCAGACACAAATCTTGCAAAACAGATTGCACATATAGAAGTACTTCCTCGTATTAATCCATTTACTGTACAAAAATAATGCGTCGCTTTTTTCAAAATATTGATATAGTGTTATTGCTTAGTGTTGTCCCTCTCGCACTTGGAGGTATTGTGACGATGATGTCTTTTACAGGGGATTCAAAAAATGCACTGCACCAAGGTTTGTGGTTTGTCATTGGAGTAGGGTTTATTTTGCTCCTATCGCGAATAAATGTACGTAGCCTTCGAGAATCAAGGTATATTAGTATTGCATTTATCGCATCGCTTTTTTTATTGGTATTTGTATTGGCGACACACAAGATTAATGGTGCAAAAAGTTGGTTTTCTTTGGGAGGGTTTGCGTTTCAGCCTGTAGACTTGGTTAAGTTGTTGGTTATTTTGATGCTGGCAAAATATTTTTCACGACGCCATGTTGAGATAAAAAATATTAAACACATTGTTGTTTCTTCAATATATGCACTAGTACCTATGTTTCTTATTATGTTACAACCAGACTTTGGATCTGCTATGATTATTGGTCTTTTGTGGTTTGGTATTGCGCTTGTTGCTGGTATATCAAAAAAACACTTATTTATACTGCTTGGAATAGTTGTTGTAGTATTTTCTTGTTCATGGATGTTTTTGTTTAAACCATATCAAAAGGATCGTATTATAAACTTTGTAAATCCAGGGCATGATATTCGTAAAAGTGGATACAATGTGTATCAGTCTACTATTGCAGTAGGATCTGGTGGTTTTTTGGGTAAGGGGCTTGGGTACGGAACGCAGTCTCGACTTAATTATCTACCCGAATACAAGACAGATTTTATGTTTGCAGCGTTTACAGAAGAATGGGGATTTATTGGGGGACTTATTGTAGTAGTTTCTTTGATTATATTTTTGTGGCGTATTTTGCAACACGCAGAACACGCTGCTTCAAATTTTGAAACTTTATTTTGTGTAGGGTATGCACTACTTATCATAGGACATGCTATTATTAATATAGGAATGAATATTGGTATTATGCCGGTGACCGGGGTACCATTACCATTTATGAGTTATGGTGGGTCGCACATTTTTGCAGAGTGTGTAGGACTTGGAATTATTATTTCTATGAGTCGCTATGAACGATCAATACATAGAGATGATTTGCAAAAAGAATTTTATGGATACAATACATAGTTTACAAATAGATTTATTTAGTCATATTGCAACCTTTGGTGAAAAAACTCCATGGGCTGATCCTTTTTTTGTAGCACTCTCATACTGGTTTTTTTATCTCGTACTAGGTGTTGTTGTGGTGCGATTGTTGTATAAAATAATACAGGCAAAATCTATACAAGAAAAAAAGCAATCTTTCAAAGAAGCATTTGTACTACTTTTCTCACTAGTGCTTACATGGATGGTTGTGACATTGATAAAAGTTCTAACTGCAGAGCCACGCCCGTTTGAGGTTATAGACAATGTTCGATTGTTATCTCCCTATATTGGAGGAGGGGATTCATTTCCTTCAGGGCATACTGCTATTGCAGCAGCTCTAGCTGGAGCTATACGGCCATATCATCACCGTGCCGGGGCTTTGTTGATACTATTTGCGTTATTGGTAGGAATTTCTCGTGTATACCTCGGATTACATTTTCCAATAGATGTTTTTGTGGGATTTCTCGTAGGGCTTTTGATTGCTGATATCGTACGCCGTTTGGCAGATATGTTGTAATATAAAACCCCCTTGCGTAGGTGGTCACAATGTTCTAGAATCTACGTATTATATGAAATACCGCGTTTTAAAACAAAGACTTTTGGCCGTAGTAGTAGTGATTGTTGCCGTATTGTGCGCATTGCTTCTCGTTGGACAAAAGCCTTTTTCAAATAATTTTTTTACCAATAAACACCCATTTCGTCTTGGATTAGATCTTTCAGGAGGAACACATTTATTATATAAGGCAGATACTAGCTCTCTTGGTGGTAGTGATCCTGCGCAAGCTATGGAGGTTCTTCGTAACTTGATTGAAAAAAGGGTTAACCCTACAGGTTCTCGTGAGATGGTTGTAGAAACAAATACAAGTATAGTTTCTGGTAATTTAAAAGAGTATCGTCTTTCTGTTGACCTTCCTGGTGTTACAGATGTAACAGAGGCTATAAACATTATAGGAAAAACACCATTTTTAGAATTCAAGGTGCAATCTGATGCTCCACAAAAAGTAACTGTTGGAAAAGATGGTACTGTAAATCTTAATCAAGATGATAATTTTGTATCAACAGGGCTTACAGGAAAATATCTTACAAGTGCAAATTTAGAGTTTAATCAAAATACAGGTGCACCATATATATCTTTAACGTTTGATGATCAGGGTGCAAAACTTTTTGAAAATATTACTAAAAATAATATTGGTAAGGTTGTCGCTATTTATCTTGACGGTAAAGTGATTCAGGCTCCTGTAGTCAGAGATGTTATAAGTAGTGGTAAAGCAGAAATAACAGGTTCTTATACACCTAAAGAAGCTAAAGATGTTGCTGATGAGTTAAAATTTGGTGCGCTTCCTGTACCAATCTCACTTATCTCTACAGAAACAGTAGGGGCAACATTGGGAGGAAAAGCGGTTTCTGCTGGTGCATATGCTGCACTTATCGGATTTATCCTTATCTCTTTGTTCTTGATCGTGTGGTACCGTATTCCTGGTATTATTGCAACTATCTCTCTTGGTATGTATGTAGTAATCACATTGCTCTTGTACAGACTTATTCCTGTGACTCTTACTGCTGCAGGTATCGCTGGATTTATTATCTCTATTGGTATGGCAGTTGATGCGACAATTCTTATCTTTGAGCGTGCTCGTGAAGAACGCAAAAGAGGAAGTGGTGTACGAGAAGCGCTTGAATCAGGATTTGGTCGCGCATGGACATCTATTCGTGATGCAAACATTTCAAGTTTGATTATTGGGGTGATTTTGTATTCTGTAGGAACATCTCTTATGAAAGGTTTCGCAGTAACATTTATTGTCGGTGTGCTTATCAGTATGTTCACTGCAGTGACAATTACTCGCTTGTTGCTCCGTGCTATGCCAGTACCCAAAAAAGGAAAAGTCGGAAAATTCTTATTCAGTAGTGGGTTCACAAAATAATATGTTTGTCATTAAATTTAAAAAATTCTTTATAGGACTTTCAGCATTCTTTGTACTTGCTGCACTTGTATGTACTATCGTATTTGGTCTTAAAATGGGAATCGACTTCAAGGGTGGTTCTGAATTGACTGTACAATATACTACTCGTCCTACAATCCAAGATATCCAAAATTTGCTTGCACAAAATGGATTCAATAATGTATTGGTACAACCAGTAAATACGCTTGGTGTTGATATCAAAACAAAGACTCTTACTGATGCAGATCGTGCTCGTATGTTGAGTGTTATTTCTTTCAACAATACAAAACCAGCTGAACAATTGAGTTTTACCACTATCGGTCCGACAGTAGGAAGCGAGCTTGCTCGTAAGGCAATCATGTCTATTACATTTGTACTTATTGCAATTATTTGTTTCGTTGCATATGCATTCAGAAAAGTGTCTCGTCCAGTTTCTTCTTGGAAATTTGGTCTCGCGGTGATCATTGCTTTGTTCCATGATATTATGATCCCTGTAGGGGTAATGGCATTGTTTGGTCACTTTATGGGTGGGGAAGTAGATACACTCTTTGTGATAGCATTGCTTACTACACTCGGACTTTCTGTTGCAGATACTATTGTGGTATTTGACCGTATTCGTGAACACTTGCAATACAACAAAGCAGATACTAGTGAAAAATTTGAGACACTCGTTGGTGAAAGTCTTGGAGAAACATTTGCTCGTTCTATCAATACTTCTCTTGTGGTGTTGATCATGGTTGTTACTCTTGCAATTGTTGGTCCACAAAGTACTAAACTTTTTGCTACAATCCTTGCTATTGGTATGTTCTTCGGTACATATTCATCTATATTCCTCGCAAGTCCGTTGCTTGTAGTTATGGAAAAAATGCAAAAGAAAAGTAAATAATAATACAATTTCTTATACAAAAACACCCTACTTCTAGGGTGTTTTTGTATAAGGGTGTATAATACATATATGAAAAATTTTTTTAGGGTGAGTATCTCAATTTTTATTTTATTAGGAGTATTTTTTATTAATTCACAATATAGTTTTGCTACAACTACAGTACTAGGTAGTATTGGTACTTCTGCTAGTGGAGGTGAAGGTATTGCTATTGATTCTGTTGGTAATATTTATGTTGCCAATTACAATGATACTAATGTAATGAAAATTACACCGTCTGGTGTTTCAAGTGTCTTTTTTACCGCAGCAAGTCACCTTTTTTCTGTAGCTGTTGATGCTAGCGATAATGTATATGTAGCAAATTTTAACACACAAAATATCACAAAATTAAGCTCTTCTGGTGTTGTTTTAGGAAATCCGTTTGCATCTGCGGGTATTTTACCAATTAATATCAAATTAGATAGTGCAGGTAATATATATGTAGTAAATCGTGATGGAAACAATGTTACAAAAATTACTCCCGCTGGTGTTTCTAGTGTGTTTGGAACAACTGGGAATCAGCCTTATGCGCTTGTTTTAGACCCTGCTGGTAATGCGTATGTTGCGAACTATAATGATGGTACTGTCACCAAGATTACTCCCGCTGGTGTTTCTAGTGTATTTGGAACAACAGGGAACCAACCTCACGATATTGCTATAGACTCAGTAGGGAATATTTATACTGCAAACTATAATGATAATACTGTTACCAAGATTACTCCCGCTGGTGTTTCTAGTGTGTTTGGAACAACTGGTACTCACCCATATAGTATTGTCGTTGATAAGAATAATAATGTATATACAACAGATAATGGTGGTGGCACCGTTACAAAAATTACTCCCGCTGGTGTTTCGAGTGTTTTTGAAAGTACACTAACACATCCTAGTGGTATTACAATAGATACTGCTGGTACTATATATGTCGTAAATGTTGGAGGAGGTAATGTTAAAAAAATTACTCAAACATTTTCATCACCAAATACTATTTCTGCACTTATTGGAACTCCTGCAGATACACAAATAAGTCTTTCTTGGACAGCTCCTGTTGTTTCGGATCTTTATACCCCTGTCACTGATTATAGTATTCAGTATAAAAAACACACAGATAATTCATGGATGGACTTTTCACATAGTGCAAGTACTGCAACAACTGCGACCCTTTTAGGGCTTAGTTCTGGTACTGCGTATGATATACAAATTGCTGCAATAAATAGTGCGGGTACTGGTTCGTATGTATCAGTTCAAGCTACCACTACTACACCAATTATTCACCATGGAGGTGGTATGTCTTTTGCAAAACCAAATCTTCCTAAAATTGTTGCGCCAAAAGTAACAACTAACGGAACTATTGATTTGTCTTTGGTAGGAGATGATATTGTCATGATGGCGTTTTCTGATCATGCAGATTTTGCAAATGTTCCTCAGCAAATATTTACCCCAAAGGCCAAGTTGCAAGTATGTGACGTAACAAAGCTCTGTACTGCCGGAGTACATACTATATATGCTCGTTTTTATAATAAAAACGGTATGTATGTAGAGACTACTATTCCAGTATCTTATACAGGAAAGGTTGTTAAAAAAGAGCCAGTAAAGAAGGTTATAGTAAAAAAGGTTGTTAAAAAGATAGCTAAAAAAAGTAATTAATACTTATATATAAAATACAAAAACACTCTATACATAGGGTGTTTTTGTATTTTCAAAATAAGGTTTTTGTGGTATATTATTGACATACAAGTTATTAATTTATAGATATTTTATGAGCATACTTTTTCCTATTATTATCGTATTGTTGTTAGTTTCTGGACTATTTAGCCTTATTCAGTGGAAGTTCAATATTATAGCAATTGCTATTTTAGTAGTTATTTGGTTTGTTACAAAATATAATAGTTTTGTAACAGGAAAAACTCGTGCACAAGAAGCACTTGCTGATATTGATGTACAACTCAAGCGTCGTTATGATCTTATTCCAAACCTGGTAAATACTGTAAAGGGGTATGCAACACATGAAAGTACTGCATTTGAAAAAGTAACTGCTGCTCGTACACTCGCTATGCAAGGAGGAAGTCTTGCTGATAAATCAAAAGCAGAAGGGGAGCTCAGTGGTACTCTCAAATCTCTTTTTGCAATTACAGAAGCCTACCCAGATCTCAAGGCAAATACTAATTTTATTGCATTGCAAAACGAACTCTCAGATACAGAAAACAAAATTCAAGCCGCTCGTCGTTTCTATAATGGTACCGTGCGTGATTTCAATGAAAGTGTTGCAATGTTCCCTGGTAATGTAATCGCTGCAATGTTTCATTTTTCTGCAATGGAATACTTCAATCTTCCAGAAGGTGATGTTGCTCAAAATCCTGTAGAAGTAAAGTTTTAATAAAATATTTAATTAAGTATAAAAATATGTCATTCGAATCATTTCCACAACCTGTAAGTCAAGAACAAAATCCTGCAACAGAGATGTTGTTACAAAATGTAGAAAATCTTATCACCAATGCAGAAGATACTGATGTTATATATGGCACTATAAAAGGAAGAATAAAGACAGTTCCTACTACATATTTTGAAGAGTCTTTTGATGCAACAAAAGCTGATATCAATACTGTGTTGGAAGCTATTATGGCAAAAATTCCTGCAGATGCAGAAATGGAAACACTTAATAGGGAATTGTTTATTGCTGATGCTGGTGAAAAAGAAAAAGCTATCGATGAAAGAATTGTAAAAAATGGAGGGTACGGTGTTATTATTTAAAAACTAATTAAGAGTTATTGTATGTTATTTCCAATTGTAATTTTTGTTGTTGCGGTATTGTTTGCTTCATTGAAAGTAGTCAAAGAGTATGAGCGAGGGGTTATATTTTTTCTAGGAAAAGCAAGAGGGGTGCGTGGTCCTGGTCTTATTTTTGTTATTCCAATTTTTGAAACAATGACACGAACACAGCTTCGTACGGTGACTATGAATATCCCTGCGCAAAAGATTATTACTCGCGACAATGTGTCTATAGATATTGCAGCTGTTGCATATTATAAAATCGTTGACCCTATGAAGTCAGTGATTTCTATTGAAAATGTATATAATGCAGTAAATCAAATCAGTCAAACAACAGTCCGAAATATCGTAGGGCAATTCCAGCTTGACCAGCTTCTTTCTCAAACAGGTGCTATCAATGAACAGATCAAAAATGTTATAGATACTCACACAGAGCCTTGGGGTGCAGTAGTGACAGCAGTAGAGATCAAAGATATTGTACTGCCTGATAATATGCAGCGCGCAATGGCAAAAGAAGCTGAGGCAGAGCGTGAACGTCGCGCAAAGATTGTTGCTGCAGAAGGAGAAATGCAAGCCTCAGCAAAACTCGCAGAAGCGGCAGATATTATGGCTGCACACCCTGTGGCATTACAGCTTCGCACATTACAAACAATGGCAGAAATTTCTGTAGAAAAAAATTCAACAATTATTTTCCCTGCACAATTTATGACTACTGTACAAGAAGCATTCAAAATGATCCAAAAAGATAATTCAAAATAATATGAATTTCAATATCAAATTTATTTATGCCGCATTGATAATTACTATCGTAGGTGGTCTTGTTGCGCATAGTTTGGTACAACACGCACAAGATTTGGGGGATAGGTTGGATAATGCAAATCAAGATAGTTCATTTGTAAAACCAGAGTATAAAAAAGGGAATCTAGATATGATGATTGATTATCGTATTTGTAATATAGGCTGTATTACAAAAGAGCAATATCAATCAATACAAGGAAATAAAAATGATCTAAAAAGATTTTCTATATATCCTGGTCAAAAAATTTCTGGAGAAGTTTTTGTACAAGGAGAAATTTCTGGTGGATATTTTTTTGAAGGAAATATACTAATTAATATTCTTGATATAAATAAAAAAATACTTAAAGCTGGACACATATCAGCTACATCAGATTGGATGACCTCAGGGGTAGTTTCGTTTGAAGGAAAGGTTGATACAACCGATATTGTAGATGGTTCTGTGTATATAGAAATCCATAATGATAACGCTTCTGATGATCCCAAAAATGAAAAAAGTATTCTTATACCGGTAATAATTGAAAATTAATATGTCTACACTATACACACACAAAGATGAAAATATACAGAAAACTTGGGTGCTTATTGGGGTATTCTTGGTAGTAGTTGTTGGTCTGGGGTACACACTTTCTGTGGTGTATAACAATCAATTTATTCTTACTGTTGCAATTATTTTTGCCATCGTAATGAATATCACTAGTTTTTGGTATTCAGATAAAATTGCATTATCTATGGCACATGCCGAGCTTGCAGATGAAAATGAATACAAAGATTTGCACAATATTGTAGAAAATCTTTCTATTACTGCAGGACTTCCAAAGCCACAAGTATGGATTATTCCTGAAGAGGCACCAAATGCATTTGCTACGGGGCGCGATGCAAAACATGCAAGTGTTGCGGTGACTATTGGATTACTTCGTATATTGAATAAAACAGAGCTTGAAGGTGTTATAGCGCATGAATTAAGTCATGTAGGGAATAGAGATATTCTTTTGCAAAGTATGGTTGCAGTGCTTGTAGGGTTTGTGTCACTTGTTGCACAATTTGTCACCCGAAGTTTGTTTTGGGGTGGTATGAGAAGTCGTGATGATAGAAGTGGTGACGGAGGAATTATTGCTATTATGGGAATTATTTTTATTATACTTTCGCCAATTATTGCGACTCTTATACAGCTTGCTATTTCGCGTAAGCGTGAGTTTCTCGCGGATGCGTCTGGAGCACTGCTCACACGATACCCTGAAGGACTTGCGTCTGCATTGCAAAAAATTAATGCATATAGTGGTGCTCCTATGCAAAATGCAAATACCGCAACAGCGCATATGTATATAGCAAATCCTTTTGCTAGTGGGGCAAGTATGGGGAAAAAAATATCAAACTTGTTTGCGACTCATCCACCAGTAGAGGAGCGTATCAAAGCGCTTACCGATATGAATATATAAAATAAAAAAACCTCCGATTGTTCGGAGATTTTTTTATTACTTAGTTTTTATTGTTACTACTACAATCTCTGGATTATTGAATAATCGCAATGGTGGTCCTGCAGTACCGACACCTTTTGAAGTGATAACGAACATATTCTCATATTTCTGTAATCCATAACTATATATGCCGTATATCATTCGCACGATATAGGTATTTGGCCAAAATTGCCCATTATGTGTATGTCCTGAAACCATCAAATCAGTACCTGCGTGTTGTGCTTCAGATATAAAAACTGGCTGGTGGTTGATCAATATATGAGGTACCCCAGGGGTAAAATCTACGAGACTAATATCGTGGAGCGCTTTATCTACTTGGGTTTTTTCATGAAAAAGCATACCACCAATTTCTACTCCTTCATATGATACTTTTTTATCTTCGAGTACTGTTATACCTGCAGCATCTATTGATTTTATAAAGCCTGCATAGTCCCCATAGAGCTCGTGGTTTCCTGGTGCATAAAATACAGGTACCACAGCAGTAAGCTTTTTCCATGATTCTGAAATAGGGGTAGTATCAAGACTTGGCCCATCATAAAAATCTCCGCCATGTAAAACAAAATCTGGATGTTGTGCAAGTATTGTATTAACAATTTTGTCTGAATATTGTTTTTGTAAAATAATACCGAAGTGGGTATCTGTCACAAGTACAAAACGTTTTCCATCCCAAGAGTTAGGGAAGTTGGGCAGAGTGATAGTGTAGTTTGTAATCTGTATTTGTTTTGCTTGTATAAATCCTACAGTAGTGAGCACTAATGGTGCTATAACAAATATAGATACTATCCAATACGGGGGAGTGACTCCTTTGGTGTAGAGTAATATTGCGCCTATTGTACCGAGGGCGAGCGCAGAAAGAAAAAGATAATACCCAAATCCTGCGAGATAGTCTGAAACAAAATATATCCAACGAGGAAGGTGGGGGTTTTTTGCTCGCGAGCTAAGTATGGTCAATAAGAAAAATACTGGGACACATAACGCGATCACCAATAACCAATGAGTAAGGATCGGACTTGTTTTTAGAAAAAAAGTATATATTTTCCAGGTGAATAGTGTCATTCCACAAAGAAGCGATATACCAAAAATACTTATTATTGCAATCATGTAGATACTATATCATATATGGTAGAATAGGTTTATGGAGACAATTTTTCAGACAAAGTATAAAGCACTCAATATCGAGCAAAAAGCTGCAGTAGATGCGCTCGATGGTCCTGTTATGGTGATAGCTGGTCCTGGTACTGGTAAGACCGAAGTACTTGCAATTCGTATTGCAAATATTTTGGATAAAACAGATACTCCGGCTCATGCCGTACTTTGTCTGACATTTACTCGCTCTGGAGTGTTTGCTATGAAAAAGCGTCTCGAAAGCTATATCGGACTTCGAGCACGTGAAGTAGAAATAAATACCTTCCACAGCTTTGCGCAAAATCTTGTACAAAAACATTACGAACTTGTCGGCTTTGCGAGTATGCCAGAGCTTATTGATGAAAAAGATTCTGTGCTTTTGTGTGATGAAGTTTTACACAATACCGATTGGCAATATTTGCGCCCTCGATCAAACCCTGCATTATATTTTAGAGATATCAAATCACTTATCTCTCTTTTGAAGCGAGAGCGAATACAGCCACAATACTTTCTTGAAACTATAGAAAAAGAAATTAATTTTTTGGAGCAAGATCCAGATAGTATTTCTAGTCGAGGAGAAAGTAAGGGAAAATTAAAAAAAGAAATCATTACTCGTATCGAAGCACTTTCTCGCACCAAAGAAGTGGTCGCATTTTATGAAGTGTATGAGTCACTCAAAAAAGAACGAGGACTTATGGATTATGATGATGTGTTGAGCTATGCGGTAACACTGGTAGAAAATTTTGATGATGTACGCGCTGATATATATGAGCAGTATTTGTACGTGTTGGTAGATGAACACCAAGATTCGAGTGGTGTACAAAATGCATTCTTGCGAGCAGTCTGGGGAGAAATAGAAATGCCAAATATTTTTGTGGTAGGGGATGATAGACAGCTTATTTATGGATTTGGTGGTGCATCACTTTCTTATTTTGAAGAATTCAAACACGCTTTTGGTAAAGCTAAGTGTATTACCTTGGTACAAAATTATCGTTCAACAAAACCGATTCTCGCACTTGCAGACACTCTTCTTGCAAGCTCACTTGCTGCAGAAAAATTACAAAGCAATAAAAAAGGTGATCTTATTACCAATCTTTTTGAATACCAATATCCTCGTGATGAAATTATTGCAGCAGGGATATATTTTAAAGATCTTATTGCACAAGGAATACATCCGAGCGAAATGGCGATCTTGGTACCAAAAAATTTCTCTGTACGAAACGCACTTACTATATTGAGAGATATGGATCTACCTGTTACAAGCGGGGGAGCAATATCTTTATTTAGCACCAAAGAGTACGATATTTTTATGCGAGTATTAGGGATAGTGCTCGATCCGTATAATGCAAAATTACTTGCAGAGTCGTTGTTTGATAGTACGACAGGTATACTACCACTTGCGGCGCATCAATTTTTACACAATACACAAACACGCAATCTCTCGCTCGATGTCCTACTTGCAAGTGGTAATGATATGACTATTTTTGATAGTCACAATCCTATATATAGTTGGGGGCAAAAATTACAAGAATGGATTACTTTTGCACAAGATGCCCAGCTAGAGCAATTGGTACAAAAAATTGGTACTGAGCTTTTTATAGATACTGCAAAAGACCATGTATCGCTTACTCGAGCGGTAGAAGTAGTACGTAGTCTTACGCATCTTGCTATTGCGCGCACTACTATTCGCACACTCAAAGATTTTGTCGCATATATACAACGCCTCGAAAAGTATGGAGAAAATATTCCTCTCGCAACTCTTGAAGGAGAAGTGGGTATTACTGTGCAGACTCTACATGCATCAAAAGGACTTGAATATGAATATGTCTGGATCGCGCATATAAATGAAAGTGTATTGATGGGGAGTAAGCATGGAGGATTTTCTCTCCCTGAGGTGATACAAAATTTGAATGAAGTACGCAATAAAGAAGATGCTCGTCGTGAATTGTACGTTGCTATTACTCGTGCAAAATTGCACTGTACTATATCGTACGCACAAACAAACTATACCGGGACACCACTTGCACTCGCTGATATTTTGGTAGAAATTCCAGAAATACATTTTAATAAAAAAACATCTCTAGAAACACAAAAAGAACTTTTGTCGTATGGTCCAAATGTCTATATACAAAATACACAAACAAAAGAATATATTGATGTTGTTTCCCAATTGCAAACTATTGTCAAAAATCAATTTATAAAAACACGTGTGTCGGTGACATTGCTCAACAACTTTTTAGAATGTCCTTGGAAATGGTATTTTAGAAATTTATTACAACTGCCTGATAGTAAAAACGATAGTTTAATTTTTGGAAGTTTGGCACACAGCTGTATTGAATGGATTTTGAAAGCAAAAGAAAAGCCAAGTAAAAAAGCATTAGAAGAAAAAATAGATATGCTTTTGTACAAATCTGGAATCGAGCAAAATGCAAGTGCGACAAAAATGAAGCGTGAATGTGTTGTCGTGGTAGAAAATTGGATCAAAACATATTTTGATAATTTACTTCCAGTATATGAATCAGAACAATCTATATCATGTAGTGTAGAAAAATTTGGCGACATACTTTTTTATGGAAAATTGGACTTACTCGAAACATACAGCGATGGCTCATATAGAGTAACTGATTTCAAAACAGGGAATCCAAAAACTGGTGGAAGTATTGAAAAGATCGATGAGGAGGGGAATATCTCAGACTATATGCGACAGCTCGCTATGTATTCATTCCTCTTGCAACATAGCTTACGCAGAGGTAGTGTCGCCGAGTCGAGACTGCTCTTTTTGGAGGCAGATATAAAAGACAAACATGCATTATATAGTACTCATATAGAACCAGAGGTTATCGATATACTCGAGCGTGATATTGCTCTATATAAAGATTCTATAGAAAGTGGTGAATGGATACATCGCCCTTGCGAAGTAAAAAGTTTTGGAAGCTCACATACTGATTGTGAATACTGTACTCGTGCCAAAAAACTTTTTAAAATATAGGTTATCTGGTGTATACTTATAGGGTATATGCACCACTTTTTTATCACACATAAAAAAACATTCTTCGCAATGTTTTTTGTGATACTTTTTAGTACTACTATCTCTTTTGCTGACCGTGCAAACCCCTACACTGCAGGAGAAACTCTTGATCCAGATTGTGCCCCAAATAGTGGGGTGAATTGTACGGTACATATTGCTGGTGGTGGAGGAGGAGCTAATGGGTGGGATAGTATGCTTGCGCAAAATCAAGTACAGACGCAGGATAGAAATGTAAATATAGGTAATAGCATGTTTACTATTACAAACAATACTTATACTAATGGTTTATTTAATATTAATGATACTGGAATTGTTGCGATTGGCGATAGTAACAATATTGGTCATAATGGTGTTGCTTTGTATGTTGCTGATATAGATAAAGAAATGTGGGCAACATATCAAGGTGATCTATATGGCCTAGACTTTGATTATCGTAATAAAAAATATTCTTTTGGAGATTTTGGTAATAACAATAGTACATCATTTAATATTGATGATAATGGAGGAAGAATTTATACAACAGGTTTAATCAATGGTGTTTCTGATTACGGTAATGGTTTAGATTTAGATTTTGCTGCTGGTCAATACACAATAGGTGATGAAAATAATTATTTACATAATACTAAAATTGTCGTAAATGATTCTAATCAAACCCAAACCTTCAATGCTAATAATGGGTATGATTTTACAACATATAATAATTTCAATATAAGAACTAATGGTGGAAGTTATACAAACGGTTTATTTAATGTAGATTTTAGTAATAAACAAGTAAGGTTAGGAGATTGGAATGGTGACAATGATAACACTTTTATAAAAATTGATGATGCATCACAAACCCAAACCTTCAATGCTAATAATGGGTTTACGTTTACAAGTTCTGGTTATCCATCATTAGGTCTTTTAGGTACTTCTGGAAATGAAGGAAGGGCTTGGTTGGGTGATGATAATTATAATGGCAATGGTACAGAAATATCTATAGATGATAAAATGCAAATGGCGTTTATAGGTAATAAGAATTACCCAAATGGTTTATTAAGTTTAGATTTTAATGAAGGATTAGCAGTATTAGGAAATGGTGATTTAGATAATTTAAATAATTATATTAAAGTTGATGCTCCTAATCATATTCAATATTTCAACGCCACAAACGGCTTCCAATTCACAGGAGGTAGTACTCTATCTACTGATGGTTCTGTGTATGCAAATGTTCAAGAGAATGACACTGTCTTTAATGGTGGTGCTCTATTGTGGCAAAATAAAGCAAACTTTGTCGGTAGTGCAGGATTGTGGGCTATTCGTACTGCTACCGATGGTAGTATAAATTTTGATACAAACAATAATTTTTCACCACGAACTGGTTTTAAAATTGAACAGACAGGGCGAGTTGATTTTATCATGCCAAATGCTGATGATGTGTATATTTATGGTTATGGTGGTGAGGCTGGACTGTTTTCAGATAATGGAAATCAGTCAATTGCTACATTTCAATCAGGAGATCATTACAGGTATGGCAACGGTGCTATTGATATTCGTAATACAGGAAAGGTTGGTATTGGTACAACAAATCCAAATCATACTTTAGATGTAAACGGAGATATGGGTATTACGGGTAATGGTACATTTTTAGGGGGAGGAATTAGCACTTCGCAGGGTATTTTTAGTGGACAAGTATTTAATAGTCTTACTTTAAATTCTGGTAATACTACAGGTGGAGCATCGCTTTCTTTTAATACTGCTGGAGGTGGAGGTAGTGGTTCGATAGGGTATTATGATATTAGTAGTCCAAATAGTACAGGGCTTGGCTTGATTAGTTATTCAAGTTCATTGCCATTATTTTTTAGATATGCACCAGGAGGAGTTACTTCTTATGATTGGGTGACATTTAATCCGACAAATCATTCATCAGATTTTACTGGTAGTGTGGGTATTGGTATGACAAATCCTGCATATACACTCGACGTATATAAATCATCAACAGGTATTGTCGCTCAATTCAAAAACACCTCAGCATCAACATGTACTATAAACCCTACAACACCAGCTTTCTCTTGTTCTTCCGACATCAATCTCAAGAAAAATATCATCACCCTCAAAGACAATAGTGTATTCACTCTCAACATTATCACCACAGCACCAACAGCTACCACACTAGACAAACTTATGACGCTTACCCCAGTAAGTTACAACTGGAAAACAGAAAACGATACTGATAGTAAGCACACTGGATTCATCGCACAACAAGTAGAGCAGGTATTCCCAGATCTAGTAACTACAGATCCAGATACATCACTCAAGTCTCTCAACTACATGGGTTTTGCACCATACTTGGTACAAGCAGTACAAGAAATGAATTTCAAGATGGTATCTGTAATCCCTGACAATCTTGATAGTACCGCATTAGGAAAAATAAAAACTTTCTTGCAAGGTATTGCGCAAGAAGGGAGGGCGGTAGTGGACTTGGTGGTAGCAAATAAAGTCCAGACACAACAGCTCTGTATCGGAGATAGTACAGATAGTGTATGTGTGACAAAAGATCAGCTTCGCAATTTATTACAACAAAATACTGCGCCAGTTGTGGCTCCAGTAAATACTCCAGACCCTACCCCTGCGCCTGTGGCAGCACCAGTAGTACCAGAATCTAGTATTCCAGTAGTTACCCCAAATCCGGTACCTGCTCCAGAAATAACTCCTGTCGTTGCCCCAGCCCCAATTCCTACAACTACTACCCAAAACGCCACGCAATAACCCATTTTTTCACTTTTTACAATAGTAGCAATTACTATTTTATGCTATAATAATATACATAATATGGCAAAAAAAGATTCAGAACACAATGGATACGGCGCTGATCAGATTTCAGTTTTAGAAGGGCTCGAGCCGGTACGTCGGCGTCCGGGTATGTATATCGGCTCTACTGGAGTCGATGGTCTACATCACCTTGTATGGGAAATTTTTGATAACTCTCGTGATGAAGCGATGGCAGGTCATGCCACAGATATTGAAGTAGTGTTGCTTCCTAATGATGAAGTACGTGTTGCAGATAACGGTCGTGGTATCCCGACAGATATTCACCCAAAAACAAAAGTTTCTGCACTTGAAACAGTAATGACTGTGCTCCATGCCGGAGGAAAATTCGGAGGTGAAGGTTCTGGATATAAAGTTTCTGGAGGTCTGCACGGAGTGGGTGCATCTGTAGTAAACGCACTTTCTATTCGTACTCGTGCATTGGTGCATCGCGAAGGGCACATGTATTTTCAAGAATATTCTCAAGGGGTAGTAAAAGCTCCTGTGAAGAAAATCGGTACCTCAAAAGCACATGGTACTATTATTACCTTTACGCCAGACAAAGAAATTTTTAAAGAGACAACAAATTTTGATTGGAAAACAATTGTCGATCGTCTTCGTCAGCAAGCATATCTTGTAAAGAAGTTAAAGGTGACTATTATTGATGCTCGTGAAATGACTGAAAAAGTCAAAACTGATGATATCTTTTGGTTCAAGGATTTAAAAATAGAAACACCATCAACATCATTTTATTTTGAAGGAGGACTTATCTCTCTTGTTCGTCACTACAACAAATTACAAAAACCAATTCATGATAGTATTTTTTATTGCGAAAAATGGCAAGACAATGTTGGTGTAGAAGTTGCATTGCAATACATAGACGATCTTACTCCTCGTATTATTCCTTTTGCAAACAATATTTACAACCCAGAAGCTGGAACACACGTGACTGGTTTCAAAATGGCACTTACTCGTTTACTCAACACCTACGCAAAGAAAAATAATTTGGTAAAAGAAGCAGATGGTGCATTCTCTGGAGATGATGTGCTCGAAGGGGTGACAGCAGTGGTTTCTGTGAAGCTTGCTGAAATTCAATTTGAAGGACAGACAAAAGCAAAACTTGGATCTACAGAAGCGCAAGGTGCTGTAGCAAGTGTGTTCGGTGATGCATTTGGTACATTTCTCGAAGAAAATCCAGATCAAGCAAAAGCTATAATAATGAAGGTTGTTTTGGCAGCTCGTGCTCGTAAGGCAGCAAAAGCAGCAAAAGATTCTATCTTGCGTAAAGGAGCACTCGAAGGTATGACACTTCCTGGTAAGCTTGCAGACTGTCAGAGTAAAGACGCAAGTGAGAGTGAACTCTTTATTGTAGAGGGAGACTCTGCGGGAGGTACTGCAAAAATGGGACGTGATAGACGTATCCAAGCAATCTTGCCACTTCGTGGAAAAATCTTAAACGTAGAGCGCGCACGTCTTGATCGTATGCTCGCATCACAAGAAATCAAAAACTTAGTGATTGCTATGGGAGCAAGTATCGGGGATACGTTTGATCTCAATCGTATGCGATATCACAAAATCGTGATTGCAACTGATGCTGATACTGACGGAGGACACATTACTATTTTGATACTTACATTGTTCTATAGATATTTCCGTGAGGTTATTGATGCAGGATATTTGTATATTGCACAACCACCACTATATAAAATCAAAAAAGGAAAAGAGATTTTGTATGCATATACTGAGACAGAAAAACAGACATTGCTCGGTGGTATGGATACTCCAGAAATTCAAGAAGAAGATGGTCTAGAAGGGGAAGAAGAAATAGATGAGACACCAGAAAAAACAAAGAAGCGCGCAACAAAAGTTTCTGTACAACGATATAAAGGTCTTGGAGAGATGAATGCTGAAGAGCTTTGGGAAACAACTATGGATCCAGTGCATCGTATTATCAAGCAAGTAACAATCATGGACGCAGAAGAATCAAATAATATCTTTGATGTCTTGATGGGAAGTGAAGTTGCTCCTCGAAAATCTTTTATTCAGTCAAACGCAAAACTCGCTCGATTGGATATATAAAAATATATTAAAAAAACTCTCTACACCTGTAGAGAGTTTTTTTAATTGAATTTATTTTAATTCTTTTTTAAGAAAATCTTTCATTTCTTTGAGATGAGCTTCTTTTTCTTTTGCGAGCTTGGTCCAGAATGCTTTGAGGTCTTTGTTCTTTGCTTCCTTTTGGTAATTGTTCTTTATACGCCACAAGCTTTTTGATTCTTGGGTGATTTGGTTCATCAAATTGTATATATTATTTTGTTCCATATGAAGAAAGTATACCACAGTACGGACAAAACCACTTTTTGCGTTTCGGTGCATCGCCAATACTCCACCATTTTTTGCAATGCCCACAATTGAAATGAGTGAGCTTTTCTACAGAAACAGTATGCTTAATTACAGGTTCGGTCTTTATTTTCATTGGTTATTTTTGCAATACAATCTGCAATAGTGACATTTTCTAACTTGGTATTATTGCGGCCTTCGATAGTGAGTGTATTTGCTGTCTGTTCTTTTTCTCCGACAACAATAATATAAGGGATTTTGAGCATCTTTGCTTCGCGAATACGTTTGCCGAGACTGTCTTCTCCGAGTGTTGTTACGCGGATATCTGCATTATGAAGTGCTGTCTGTACTGTATGCGCATAGTCTTTAAACTTTTCTCCTACAGGAAGAATTGCAACTTGTACTGGAGCGAGCCATACAGGGAATGCACCAGCAAAGTGTTCTATCATAACCCCCATAAAACGCTCAAGTGATCCTGATATTGCACGGTGGATTACTACAGGGCGTTCTTTTTCGTTCTTTTCATTTATGAAAGAAAGATCAAATCTGTTTGGGAGATTGAAGTCACATTGGATGGTTGCCAATTGCCATTCACGGCCGATCGCATCTTTGAACATAAAGTCGAGTTTTGGTCCATAAAATGCAGCCTCGTCTTTTGCTGGTTTGTAAGGGAGATTTTCTTGGATACATACATCAGTAAGCGCTTGTTCTGCTGTTGCCCATACTTCGTCACTACCGAGATATTTTGTTTTGTCATCCCCACGGAGAGAGAGGCGCACCCAATATCCATCGATCATACCCATAGTGGTATAAAATGATTTAATTATTTTTACGATAGTTTTGATTTCTTGTCCGATTTGAGAGTCACGGCAGAAGAGGTGCCCATCATCTTGAGTGATAGCGCGTACACGAGTAAGTCCGCCAAGTTGACCAGATTTTTCATCACGATATACAGTAGCTGGTTCAAAATATCTCACTGGCATATCACGGTATGAAAATTGATTGTCAGCAAAGATTTGCATATGGTGCGGACAATTCATAGGTTTCATAATAAAAGCATCTTCTTTTCCTTGTACGCGGAAAAGCTCATCACCAAATTTTGCTGCATGGCCTGATGTTTCGTAGAGGGCGATTTTTGCAATATGAGGAGTCCAGACACGAGAATATCCTTCGTTTTGGTGTAATTCCCAAAGATAGTTTTCCAACTCCTTACGAATAAGCATGCCGTTTGGTTGGAAAAGGGGGAGTCCTGGACCAACAAGCTCTGAGATAGTAAAAAGCTTCAATTCTTTACCAAGCTTTCTATGGTCTCGCTTTTTTGCTTCTTCCATTTGCCATTCATAATTTGCGAGCGCCTCTTTTGATTCAAATGCGAGTCCGTATATACGAGTAAGCATGGCATTATCTTCATTTCCTCGCCAATATGCTCCTGCAAGACGACTGAGTTTAAATGACTCTGGGTCTATAGTACTGAGATCTTCACTATGTCCTCCGCGACAAAGGTCTGTAAATCCGTCACAGGTATAAAGGGTGATTTTTTCACCACGACTTACAATTTCTTCGATAAGTTCTATTTTGTATTGATTACCGGCAAAAATTTCTTTTGCTTTTTCCGGGTCTACCTCTTCATGGGTAAATCCTTTCCAAGAGGGGAGCTTGTCTCGCATCATTTTTGTAAAAAGCTCCAAATCCTCTTCTTTTATTTTTGTGTCACCGAGATCTATATCGTAATAAAAGCCATCATCTACTGCTGGGCCGAGAGTAAGTTTTGCATGAGGATATTTGGTGGTCACCGCTTGAGCAAGCAAGTGGGCAAGGGAGTGGCGAAGGTGGGACAATTGTTCTGTATTCATAGTAATAAAACTATACCAAATAATGCCAAAATACGCTTTATTGACAACGTTATTTTGTATGCTATTATTAATACAAAGTGTACACTATGGAAAAGAATATTTATTGGGAAAAAAAGAGAGACACTTTAGAAAAACTTATCAGGTCAGGACTTGAATTGCGATTCCCGGGTGGAAAAAGTCTTCAGGGAAATTTTTCATCATTAGGAACAGCTTCACGGATAAATCAGTATGAAGATATTGAATTACTGATCATTCCGTATAATCCTAAAATTCAATCACTTCCTTTTAAAGAGGAAAAATTCCCCGAAAGGCCTAAGCAGACTTTTTATAGGGAGTTTTTAGAAGAGACCGGTATTCGCGCAGGGGAGATTATTTTTCTTAATTCTTTAGAAGTCAAAGATAGTTCTGGAGAAGATAAGAAGCATAGAAAATATTCTTTTTTTGCTCGTAATATTGATGTTACCAATATAGTAACTAAATTAAAATTTGGACAACGAGTAGGAACTCCTATTTGGGTACCAATAATTCTTTTAGAAAGATATATTTGGAGACATCATAGATGGATTTTCTTCGAAGTAAAAAAAGAGCTTCAAAAACGCCCTGTAAAAATGTTGATGCCTGCGTAATTACGACGCAGGCATTTTATTTTGCTTTTTTTATACTATCGTGATACTATATTTGTATATGGTAGTACGAATGAGACACACACGAGCGCATACGGCAAATCGCCGATCGCATCACAAATTACAAGATCCTGCACTTTCTAAAGATGCAAGTGGCACACTTCACATTCGCCACCGCGCAACACTAGACGGTATGTATAAAGGCCGCTCAGTAATGGGAGACCCTGTAAAAAAAGTTGTTAAAAAACAAGCTAAGACTGTTAAGAAAGTAGCAAAAAAGGTAGTAGCAAAGAAAAAATAATAGCCTAATTCTTTTTAAAAAAATGGCAAATCGGCACCTTTCAAGATCAATAGTACTCCAATCACTCTTTGAGTGGGATTTCACTGGTAAACCAGAGGGAATGAAAGAAATTGTAGATCGCAATATTGTAGAATTTGCGCCTGGTCATACAGATCATGCTTTTATGTATGCTCTTGCAGAGACAGTACAGCGTAAGCAAACTATTCTTGACGATATTATTACAAAAGCTGCGCCAGAATGGCCAATAGACAAAATCTCTACTGTCGACCGCAATATTTTGCGTCTCGGACTTGCAGAGCTTTTGTTTGGGGACCGTGAACAAGTACCTCCCAAGGTTGCTATTAATGAAGCTATTGAGCTTGCAAAAACATTTGGTGGAGAGACTTCTAGTAAGTTTGTAAATGGAGTTTTGGGTGCGGTATATAAAGAAATTGGAGAGCCTGGTAAAGAGCAAAGTTCAAAACCACGTGTTCCAAAAGTAAAAACTCCTGCTGAACCTGTAGATCCTGCAACTCTTCCAGTAGAAGCAAAGGCTGGTGCTATTATTTTTGCAAAAGCTGATGGGGTGCTCTATATGGGACTCGCACATGATGTCTTCGGATATTGGACTATCCTCAAGGGTGGTGCAGAAGACGGCGAAACTGCTGAGCAAACTGCTATACGAGAAATAAAAGAAAAGGTTGCTCTTGATATTGAGATAAAAGGTGAAATCGGTAGTATCGACTATGTTGCGTCTCATCCTGAAAAAGGAAAGATTCGAAAGGTAGTAACATATTTCCTCGCGGAATCTCCATATAAAGAAATGCACCTTACTAGTTCTGGTGGTTTGGATAAAGCCGCATGGTTCCAACTTCACGAAGTGCTCGATCTCACTATTTACGATGATATATTACCGCTTATAGCAAAAGCGATAGAAAAAATTGCTACTAATTAAGTTTTAAAAAATGAAAGATATAAGTCCATTTGAAGAAAAGATAGGTGTTGTCTTTAGTGATAAAGCGCTTCTTGAACGCGCATTCACACATCGGTCATACATAAATGAAAATCCTCGTAGTGGTCTTGAGCACAATGAACGGTTGGAATTTCTTGGTGATGCTGTTGTAGAGCTCGTCGTGACAGATTATTTGTTTGCCGAATACCCAACACACAACGAAGGTGAGCTCACTGCATATCGTAGTGCATTGGTAAATGCGGTGATTATGGGACGTGTTGCAGAGGCGCTTGGTATGAATGAATTTCTTTTGCTTTCAAAAGGAGAGAAAAAAGATACTGGTCGCGCACGACAAACAATCCTTGCAAATACGTATGAATCTTTTGTTGGGGCGTTATATCTCGATCAGGGGTACGATATTGCAAAAGATTTTATTTTGAAAACATTATCTCCAGAGCTCGCTGAAATTATTTCAAAAAAAGCATGGAAAGATCCAAAATCTCGTATTCAAGAAGAAGCACAAGAGCGCGTAGGACTTACTCCCAACTATCAAGTACTTTCTGAAAACGGTCCAGACCATGACAAATATTTTACTATCGGTATTTTCTTTGGTGATACAAAAATAGCAGAAGGAAAAGGACGAAGTAAACAAGAAGGACAACAAGCAGCCGCAGAAGCAGCGTTGGTTAAAAAGGGATGGTAAAAATTCTGAAACAATATGTTTCAGAATTTTTATTTTTTATAATACTCCGTGATATACTATAAGTAATGCGTTTGAAGGAAATAGAAATTTCTGGATTTAAATCATTTGCAAAAAAAGCAAGTATGCCTTTTGATGCACGAGTGACTTCTGTAGTAGGACCAAACGGCTCTGGTAAAAGTAATGTAGTAGAAGCATTTCGTTTTGTACTAGGTGAGCAATCTATGAAGAGTATGCGCGGAAAATCAGGCTCCGACCTGATTTTCCGCGGCGGCCCGACAGCTCCCAAAATGTCTCGCGCTGCTGTTTCTATAACATTTGATAATAGCGATAAAGTATTTGCATTATCTGCTGGAACTACCGATGGTCGCGCTTCAATGGACACTGCGCGACACGATCCTGCAGGATCGCCTATGTTATTCGATACTATTACATTTACTCGTGAGCTTTTTTCTGATGGTACTAGTAAGTACTCGATGAATGGTACAGAGATACGTCTCAAAACTATGGTTGAGCTTCTTGCTTCAGTAAATATTGGAACATCAACGCATCATATTATTTCTCAAGGTGAAGCTGATGGGGTGCTTCGTGCAAGCGCAAAAGAACGTCGAGAAATACTTGAAGATGCATTAGGTCTCAAGGTGATCCATACTCGTATCAAAGAAAGTGTAAACAAACTCACCAAGGCAGATACGACACTCAAAGAAGTAATGAGTCTTCGTCGTGAGCTTGCACCACATCTCGCATTTCTCAAAAGACAGGTAGAAAAATTAGAAAAATCTCGTGCTATACGTAGCGAGCTTGAAACGGCACAAATACAATTTTTATCTAATGAGCGTATAGTTTTGCGTGATGAAAATACTGCATTAACAGAAGCTGAAGATTTTGCGCATCGCAATAAAAAAACCTTACAAGAGCGTCTCGCATCAATGCCGGATAATACACAGCAGCTAGATACTGGATATGTACAAGGCATTCAAGATATAAAACAATCATTGTTTGAAACAGAAAATAAGCGCCGAAATATAGAACAGCAAATAGCACGATTACAAGGGGTGATACAAGCACATCGTGATTTTCAAAAAAAAGCTCCTATTGCACACAATGCAGTATCTTTTGCGTATGATACATATATAGAAATTCTTGCTCGTATAGAAAAAATACTTTCAGCATTTGATACTGTACAAAATATAGAAGACGCAAAAAAATACATACAAGAATTGCATAACCTACACAATGAGCTTTCACAAAAAACTACACAAGAAAAAGAAGTAGCAGCAGAAGATCACAGTGCAGAGATTCATCACATTGCGCTAGATATAGAGCATTTTGAAATACAATTGCGTGATATTGTTGCTGCGCAGGCAGATCTTTTGAATAAGCAAAAAGAGCTTGAAATACAAAGAGAAAAAGCACTTCTTGGTGCTCGTACACAAACAGAAGAGCGATATGGTATCTTGGCACAGATACAGCAAATTGATGCTGAACTCCAGGTACTCGCTATACGTAAACAGTCATTTATAGAACGAAAAAGTTTTTTCGATACAGAGCTTAGAGAAGCAGGATTTTTGTTTGGTCCAGCATTTTTGCATGCAGTACAAAATACAACACCTACACAAGAAAATACTTCTTCTGTTGATATGCGCAAGCATATTGAAAAATTGAAAATACGACTTGATGAGCACGCAAGTATTGGTAGCGAAGTTCTCACTGAATACGAAAGTGCTGTTGAGCGTGATACATTCCTCGCAAAAGAGGTGGTGGATATCGAGACAAGTATGCGCAATTTAGAGCTTCTTATTATAGATTTAAAAAAGACTCTTGATGATACCTTTGTGCAAGGTGTCAATAATATAAATGAAAAGTTTGGAGAATTTTTTAAGGCTATGTTTGGTGGAGGAAATGCGTTTCTTTCTATTGTGCATACAAAAAAACGTACCGCAAAAAAAGATGATGATATTGATACTGAGTCTGAAGAAGAAAATGAAGAGAATATGGAGCGGGGAATTGAGGTACATGTAAGTCTCCCGGAGAAAAAAGTAAAAGAGCTTGTTATGCTTTCTGGTGGAGAGCGCTCATTAGTTTCTATTGCATTATTGTTTGCAATATCACAAGTAAATCCGCCACCATTTCTTGTTCTTGATGAGACAGATGCAGCACTCGATGAAGCAAATGCGCGACGGTATGGCGATATGATAGAGCGCCTCTCTGCGTATTCACAACTTATAGTGGTTACTCACAATCGAGAGACTATGTCTCGCGCAAGTGTCTTGTACGGGGTAACACTCGGTGCCGATGGGGGATCAAAAGTATTGTCTATCAAGTTTGATGAAGCTGTAAAGGTTGCAAAATAGTCTTTTGACAAAAGTATTTTTGAGAGTAGGATAGAAGGAAATAAACTCGTTCTATATGAATACTCAAATTAAAAAACGCCTTTCTGAAAAAATTAGTGCTAGTGTCAAAAATCTTTCCAAGGAAGATCAAAAGAATGTTTTCTCAGTGTTACTGCTTGGAATTTATAAGAAAATTCCAGAGCACCGTTCGAAAACACTAGTTTTTGTACCAGCAGAAAATAATTTGCTGGAAATGAAACTTGCAAACGGTGCGCACATTTTTTGGCTTCATAAAAATGAGGACGAAAAAGATCTGATCACGCAAGCGCTAAAAGTTTTTTCTCAGAACCTATCTTCACAGGTTCCGAGAAGGATACACGATTGCGCTGACGTTCTTTTGAAAAAAGGAATGATGTTCCATCAGATTGAGCTTTTATTTGAGCATTATTTGCTCAATAGCCTTCCTTTTCCGTGGGGTGTACTACCTCATAACAAGGGGAACCTTGTTACAAAAGATTTTAATCTTATTTTGCATTCGGAAGATTTTCGCACGATACAGTTAGTCTGTGCAATTTCTGGAGGAGAAATAATCAAAGAAACTCCTGAAAAAGAATTGTTGGAAGAAATTCGTTTTGGCAAGATATCTTGCACGTATTGTGCAGAACTTGCTACTACTATCGAAGATGGTAAACCAGTATGTGGAATACCAGGAAATCATGATTAGTGTTTTTTATGTAAGGTGTTACAGTGCTCTTATTTTTAGGATAAGGGCACTTTATTTTTTATAACAGTTTCGAGTTTTATTCCGCGAGATGCTTTTAAGAAAACATAATTATTTTCTATATCTAATTGGTCAAAATATTCTTGAGCGTGTTGCGATGTTTCAAAAAATATATAAGGAAATTCATTTTTATGAATAAAAAATCGAGGTCCTACACAAAGGATAGTATCTCCTGCAATAGTATATTTTTGCACAATATCTAAAATATGTTTGTGCATCATATTTTCTTGTTCACCAATTTCTAGCATATCACCAATAATTATAATTCTTTTTCCTTGTGGGCTTTGGGTAAAAAAGTCTATTAAGGCAAGCTCCATACTGGTAGGATTCGCATTGTAGCAATCAATGGCAAATGTGGTGGTGTCTTGGTGTACAATTTGAGATCGTTTTAAATTAGGAATATAGTTTTCTATTGCATTTTTTATATTTTCAAGAGAGATAGAGAAAAACTCTCCTATAGCAATAGCCGCAAGAATGTTTGGCTCATTATAACTTCCAAAAAGAGTGCTTTGTATAGAAGTGTTGTTATATATAAGTCCTGCAAATAGTTTTGAATTACTATGAACTTCTAGGATAGGGTAGAGGATACGATTTGTGTGTTCACTATCTGTGACTAAATCAGTAATATTTTTATTTACAAAAACAGTGCAAGGATTGTGTTGTGCCCAATCATATATTTCTTTATTTGCATAGCGAGCTCCCTCTATTGAACCAAATCCTTCGAGATGGTCTGCGCCATTATTTGTCACAAGTATGTGTGTTGGTTCAATAATATGTAAAAGCTCGGTATGTTCTAGTGGATGATTTGCGCCTATTTCTATAACTGCAATTTCTGTATCTTTTGGCATTGCAAGTATTGTTAGTGGGACACCAATATCATTATTCAAATTTCCTTTAGTTACATGTATGTTGTATTGTGTCTGTAGTACTTGCGCGACAAGTTCTTTGGTGGTTGTTTTACCATTTGAGCCACCTATGCAAATAACTGGAATAGAAAAACTTTTTCTATAGAGATAAGCTATTTCAGAGAGAAACTTTTTTGTATCGGGGACAAGAATACAGTTTTCATTATTACAATATGCAGCGTTATCCAAAATTACATACTGTGCACCATTAGCAAAAGCTTGCTCTGCGAAACTATTACCATCAAAAGTATCTCCTTTAATGCCAATGTATACTGAATCATTTTTAATAGTCCGGGTATCTATAGATATAGAAAGATTTTTTTCTTGGAGTAGGGTATAGATTTGCTCGGTATTCATATACAAAGTATACAGGACTGAGAGTGCTTGTATATTTTGACATTTATTATTTGTAATGGTAATTTTATAAAAAAATAAATATGAATGTAGATGCTCATTTAAAGAAACTGTTCCAAAAGACTGATAGGGTAGGAGTAGCTCCAAAATTAGAGATGCTCCATGTTGCACATTGCAAGATAGAAGGGGTTAATTTTTTTGTACATAAAGACAGAGGATGGGAGTATTTGTTACTCTCTCTCTGTGCTAGTGTGCTAGATGATGCTGTTTTGCAAGAACAGCTCAAAAATAAATATCCATATAGTATTGCACTCTCTGCTATACAACCTATTGATAGGTTTATAGAAAAGAGATATTGCAGTATTTTATTAATTGATGGAGTTTTTCAAATTACGGCAGAATCAGTACATGTGGAAAACTTTAAACAAGTACCTGGTCTAAAAAAGACAACAGCAAAAGCAACCAGTCTCAGTATTGCATTTGAGGAACTTATCGAAAAATCCAAGATTTTATAATCTTGGGTTTTTTTCTTGCTTTTTTTATAAAAAGGAGTAGAGTTTCAAAAAACAAACCACATGAGAGTATTTTTGTACATTCTGGTGTTTGGTGTTCTGTGCTTATGCATAAGCACAAAAAAAGTTGCTCCTGTAGTAAAAAAAGAAGCTGTGTCTCCGGTAAAAGGGGTACATAAAAATATTGATAATCATATTTGTTTCTACCGAAATGAATATAGAGATTCAAACATTTTCTTCTATCTTCGTAAAAGAGGGTGGAAAACATTTTTTATAGATGATTCGTTCCTGTTTCCGCTGTCGTCGGAAACATGTAATGGATGTCCATTTTTAATAACTACTGGGCACCCACCTTAGGTGGAAACCCCACCTAGATGAAACGCCAAAACTGAAAGTTAAGCTAATGACTGCCGCCTTAAAAAAGCGGCAGTTTTTGTATATAAAAACGGTGTTTGGGAGATTGCTTGACTTCTTTTTTGCTTGGTATATAATGCCCCTACTTGTTTAGAACAAGCTGTGCCTTGAAAATACAATATCAAATACAAAATAATCTAAAAATACGTTTGAAAATATAGACAAAAGAAACGTTGCACACGGATGTGCAACATAATCGTTTTTCTTTTGTCTCGTCTTGGATATATATTATTTATAATTATATCCTTTAAAAAGAGTTTGATCCTAGCTCAGGATGAACGCTGGCGGCGTGGATAAGGCATGCAAGTCGAACGGACTTTTTATTTCCAGAGATGAGATTATATCAAATCAAAGGTCGTTTAAAGTTAGTGGCGAACGAGGTAGTAATACATAGGAACTTCCCCCTAAGTCGTGAACAACTCACCGAAAGGTGAGCTAATACACGATAGTCTCTCCGGAGTAAAGTTTTTCGCTTAGGGAAAGGCCTGTGAAGTATCAGCTAGTTGGCGGTGTAAAGGACCACCAAGGCTATGACGCTTAGGGGAGCTGAGAGGCTGACCCCCACCGATGGGACTGAGACACGGCCCATACACCTACGGGTGGCTGCAGTCGAGAATCTTCCACAATGGACGAAAGTCTGATGGAGCGACGCCGCGTGATTGATGAAGCCCTTCGGGGTGTAAAGATCTTTTATGAGGGAAGAAGTTTATTGACGGTACCTCATGAATAAGGGGCTCCTAATCTCGTGCCAGCAGGAGCGGTAATACGAGAGCCCCGAGCGTTATCCGGAATTATTGGGCGTAAAGGGTGCGTAGGTGGTTGTGTTAGTCGAATGTTAAATACCCGAGCTTAACTTGGGGACTGCATTCGAAACGGCAAGACTTAGAATGAAGGAGAGGTGTGCGGAACTCATGGTGTAGGGGTGAAATCCGTTGATATCATGGGGAACACCAAAAGCGAAGGCACTATACTGGCACATATCTGACACTGAAGCACGAAAGCGTGGGTAGCGAATGGGATTAGATACCCCAGTAGTCCACGCCCTAAACGATCTTTTCTCGCTATTCGGAGTATCGACCCTCTGAGTGGCCAAGCTAACGCGTTAAGAAAAGCGCCTGGGAAGTACGGCCGCAAGGCTAAAACTCAAAGGAATAGACGGGGACTCGCACAAGCGGTGGATTATGTGGTTTAATTCGTAGGTAAACGAAGAACCTTACCAAGATTTGAAACCTAACTGAAAGCTCTAAGAAACTAGAGCCCTCGCAAGACTGTTAGGCAGGTGATGCATGGCCGTCGTCAGCTCGTGGTTTGAACTGTTCCCTTAAGTGGGCTAACGAGCGCAACCCTTGTTGTCTGTTACAAGTGTCAGGCAAGACTGCCCAGCCCAATGTACATGAATATGTGCAGTATGGAGCTTTTACTCTAGCAAAAGATTTATCTGCGCTTCTGTGAAAGTTCCATACTGCATATACATTGTGTGTGCTATGTAGCTTTTACTTAAACAAAAAGATTTATCTCTAGTTTTTGTGAAAGTTGCATAGTGCACATATATTCGTGGATATCGGGCTGGGAGGAAGGAGAGGATGACGCCAGGTCAGCATGTCCCTTTGATATCTTGGGCCACACACATAATACAATGGCTACTACAATAGGCTGCAATGGAGCGATCCGGAGCCAATCCTAAAAGGTAGCCCTAGTTCGGATAGGAGTCTGCAACTCGACTCCTTGAAGCTGGAATCGCTAGTAATCGCAGGTCAGCCAAACTGCGGTGAATACGTTCTCGAGTCTTGTACTCACCGCCCGTCAATTCAAGGGAGCCGGTAGTACCCGAAGGCTCTTCATAAGAAGGGACTACGGTAAGATCGGTGACAGGGAATAAGTCGTAACAAGGCACGGCTAGCGGAAGCTGGTCGTGGATTAACTCAAATTGAGATGTTTTTATTTCTGACTTTCGAGTTGGAATAAAAATTGATACGGTTGATAATATCGTAAGATATAAAAAGGTTCTGGTGGATGACTCAATATTCACTCCTTGTACCAAGGTTACGGTACACAAACCCTTGTGCACATCATATGAGTGCATAAGGTAAGACGAGACAAAAGAAAGATGATTAAGCGTAATGTAAAAACTTTTTGTATTTGGGCACTCACAACGATCGGCATTTTAAGTGCCGTTTTTGTGCTTTATTCTCATAAAACACCCTCAAATTCATATCTCGTATATGAAGGCAAACAACTACCTGTCTCTATTGCAGATACGCCAGCACTCCAAGAACACGGCCTTTCTGATACAGCATCACTTCCTATACATACAGGGATGTTTTTTGTATTTTCAAATCCTGGTATGTATGGATTTTGGATGAAAGATATGCAATATCCGCTCGATATTATATGGCTTGATGCGCAATTCCATATTATTACTATACAAGAAAACCTTAGCCCAGAAACATACCCACACGTGTTTTATCCAGACAGTAATGCGCAATATGTTCTCGAGATTAATACTGGTGAATCAAAATATTTACACCTCACGCTTGGAGGAACTTTCGAATTTCATAAAAAGTAAAATAGCTTTTTTGTAGTGACCACATATAGGGTACTGAAAAACTTCTCTATATAATATTATTTTGACACATTGTCTTCACAGAGACGATGTTTTATTTTTTGATACAAATTTTCTATCATTTTCCTATGCGCATCTCTCTGTATTCGGTACAATAGGGTATTACAAATTTATACAGACAAATAGTAACGCATGACACCAATCACCCTCACCAAAGCAGACTTGGCTAAAATAAAGAGTATTCGTAATCGTGACTTAGAAATAGTGCCGTTTGAAATAGAACGTATTGCGCACGCAGTGCAAAAAGCTTTTACACAGACAAATGAAGGTGGAGAAAAAGAATCTGACTGGGTAGCAAAAAAAGTATATAAAGAATTGCTTAATTTGAAAAAAGAAAGTAAGGACAAGCAATTTTTGCCAAGTGTTGAACAAATACAAGATATCGTAGAACGCGAGTTGATGGTGCTCGGCTTTACTGATACCGCAAAAGCGTATATTTTGTATCGCCAAGAACGCGCAATGATGCGTGAATCTATTGGTACTCTTTCTGTAGAAGAGCGTAAGGTGTTTACTGATTCTAGTAAGTACTTTGCTAGTTCTTATGAAGAATTTATCTTCTATCGTACATACTCTAAGTGGCAAGACGAGATTGGTCGTCGTGAGACTTGGATTGAAACTATTGATCGTTTTATGGCGTTCATGAAAAAGCGTCTCGGAAAAGCGCTTACAGAAAAAGAATACGAAGAAGTTCGTGTTGGTATTTTGAAACAAGAGATTTGTCCTTCTATGCGTCTACTATGGTCTGCAGGAAATGCGTGCGACAAGAGTAATGTCTGGGCATATAACTGCTCATACATCGCTCCTGTGACATGGCAGGACCTTGGAGAGGTGATGTACATCCTTATGTGTGGTGCAGGATTAGGTTTTTCTGTTGAAACAGAGACTGTACAAAAATTTCCACAAATCAAACGACAAACAGGAAAGAAAATTCCTACACATGTTGTCGCAGATAGTAAAGAAGGCTGGGCAGATGCATTTGTGCTCGCTTGTAAAACATGGGCAGATGGAAAGGATATAGATTTTGATTATTCAAAAATCCGTCCAAATGGTGCTCGTCTCAAAACAGCTGGAGGACGTGCCTCAGGACCACAACCACTTATCGACTTGATTGCGTTTGCAAAGACAAAGATTCTCGCTCGCCAAGGTCGCCGTCTTTCAAATATTGATTTGCACGATATTATTTGCCAAATCGGTCTTATTGTGGTTGCTGGAGGGGTACGCCGCAGTGCACTTATTTCTCTTTCAGATCTCGATGATGAACAAATGCGTAAGAGTAAACAAGGGCAATTCTGGGTTGAAAACGGTCAGCGTTCTATGGCAAATAACTCAGCAGTATATTTGCAAAAACCAAGTACGGAAACATTCCTCGAAGAATGGATGGATCTTATCAAGTCAGGTACTGGGGAGCGAGGAATATTCAATCGTGGTGGCCTTCTTACACAACTTCCAAAACGTCGTATCGAAAATTGGAAAGAAGCAGGTATTATTGATGAAAATAATCACATTGTAGAAATGCCAGGATCAAACCCTTGCGGAGAGATTACGCTTCGCTCAAAGCAATTTTGTAACCTTACTTCTATCGTAGTGCGTCCACGAGACACTGTAGAAGATTTGAAACGAAAGGTAAAACTTGCAACAATCCTCGGAACATACCAGGCAACATTGACCTTCTTCCCATATCTTTCAAAAGAGTGGAAAGAAAACTGTGATGAAGAAGCATTGCTCGGCTGTTCTATTACTGGATATTACGATAACAAAACTATCCGCAACGATGCAGTCCTTCGTGATCTCAAAACAGAGGCTATCAAAGTAAACAAGCAATACGCAAAGAAATTTGGTATCAATGAATCTACCTGTATCACCACTATCAAGCCGCACGGAAACTCAGGACAGCTTCTCAATGTGGGGTCTGGTATGCACCCATGGTTTGCAAAATACTATATCCGTCGCGTACGTATCGCAGTAAATGATCCACTATACAAATTGATGATGGATCAAGGAGTTCCTGCAAAACCAGAAGTAGGGTACTCAACAGCAAACTCAACAGTAGCTGTTCTTGAATTCCCAATCAAAGCTCCAGAAGGTGCTATCACCAAAGACAAGGTTTCTGCGCTCGATCTTCTTGGTGAATGGAAGCGTCTCAAAGAAAACTACATCGAACACAATCCGTCAGTGACTATTTATGTAGGACCAGATGAATGGCTCAAGGTTGCAAGTTTTGTATATGAAAACTGGGATATCGTAGGAGGACTTTCATTCTTGCCACGAAGTGAACACGTATACCAACTCGCACCATACGAAGAAATTACCAAAGAAGAATACGAAAGTCGTAAAAAAGAAATTACTCATATCGACTTCTCAAAACTTATGTATTACGAACAAGAAGATAATACACAAGGAGCAAAAGAGTTTGCATGTGTATCTGGTGTTTGTTCTATAGATGATGTGCTCGCTGAAGAGGCAAAAAAAGATCAAGCAACAAATACTGCAACAACAAAAGAATAATATAAAAAGGAAAATCCCCCTCGCGAGAGGGGGATTTTGATATGTCGTGCACCATAAGCCGAATTCTGTTTAAGATAGATATTTATCTAGGTCTACAATTACTCATAGACTCAAGCAGCACTTCCGATTGCTCGGACACGGCCTTGCACACAAGTAAGGATTTAGCCGTTTCACTGTATATGTTTCCATATATGCTCATCCTTGCGGATGCCTCTGCATTTCTGCTCGGGCGTCTCTGCTCGCACCTCTCGGTTTACCCGGATGGGAATTACCCACTACCTGTACGAATTGAATCGTTGTGTGTTCGGACTTTCCTCATACACTTCAAAAGAAATATACGCATCTATCTGGTGCACAAAAGATACTGTAGCATAGATCTATATACTTGACAAATATAGCATAATATGCTAACATATATTTATAAGGTTCTTTTAAAAAGATCCTCACAAAAAACGGTTTAGGAAACCTGAGGGTCATTTAAATATATGCTATATTTTAAAACAAAGAAAAATAGCTTGATAGTTAAAATTTGTGTAGACCATGATAAGGACGAATATGTTTTCGTTACTATCACTTGTTTGCCAAATGGATATTATCCATTTAAGGTTTCGTACGCAGGTGCGAGTGAAAGAGTTTGGAATTTTCTTGTAAAGAAAAATACACCAAATAATCTTTCTGATAATCCTAAAGACTATCAGATGTATGAAACTGCAATGGATGATCAAGATAAAATTGATCAAGAAATAGCAGATTCAACCTGGGAGATGAGCATGGTTGTTCATTACAGGTAAATCAAAAACGTTTTTTAATAATTGGTATTAAAAAACTAAGAGGCCCTTGCGTTACGCATAGGGTTTTTTATTTTGATACCTTGCATAATTTATATATTTGATATATAGTGTGTTTGTACTCTTCTGTTGCTTAGGTGGCAGGACGCGAAAACGCAACAATTGTTGCGTTTTCTGCATTCTAGTATTATTCTTATATTATATGAAAATGAATATCTATATAGATAGTTTCAATCTTTATTATGGTGCGCTTAAAAAATCAAATACTAAATGGCTCAATATTTCACAATTGTGTTTATATCTTTTTCCTAATAATACTATTCATAAAATTAAATATTATACAGCTCCAGTAAAACTTCGTCCGAATGATATCGATATAGATAAACCAAATAGACAACAAATATATTTTCGTGCATTGCGGACACTTCCAAATTTAGAAATAGTGTATGGAAGTTTTTTATCTCACAAGATTTCAATGAAGCGTGCTGATGGGGAGGGGTATATTACTGTTATAAAAACCGAAGAAAAAGGTACTGATGTAAATATTGCTACTCATTTAGTCCATGATGCTCATAATCATGATTTTGAAATAGCTGTTGTTATTTCAAACGATTCTGACTTGGTTGAACCGATTAAAATAGTTACAAGAGATTTATGCCTACCTGTAATTGTGGTCAGCCCTTTTGAACGCAACTCTATAGAATTAAAAAATATTGCAAGCTCTGTGCGACATATTCGTAAGGGTGTTTTACGAGTTAGTCAATTTCCCGATATATTAGAAGATGAAATAGGTCAATTTACAAAACCTATGAATTGGTAAATATACATTTGACAATTTCACAAATTATGATAATATAAAATCAAAGATACACGTTGTATCAAAACAAAAACTGGCTTGGCAGTGACCAAGAAAATACATTAATAAAATGGCAAATGTAAATCCACGCAAGGTATTCCAAATTCAGAACGACCTTGCAAAAGTAGTGCTTCAAAAATTTGAAGCAAATGATATTAAGTTTTTCCAAGAACTGGAAGGTTTGGTACAAAAACATGCTGTACCAGAAAGTATTGCCGATAAACTTGCAAGGTTTGGTGATATTGCTCGTAGTAAAGGTATCAAATTATATTATGATACAACTACTGGGACTGATCCAGATATTATGAATCGGCTACCAAATGCAGTAGTATCACTAAATCCTGCACCGCAAGGAAATTGGAAAAAAGTAGATACCCAAAATGGTACTACCGAAAGCAAAATGCTTAAGACCGCTATCATAATGCTGCTTTCTTGCGCAGTTGATACATTTATTGCAGAATTGCAAAAAGGCACATTCGATACGCTTTCTACCTACCGCATTATCTTCTTGGAAGAAAAAGATGCACAAGGTAGGGCTCTCAAGCTTGTCTGCAATCGTGACGGCGATGGCAGGCTCCGCTTGTACGTGCTTCAGGTGAATCCTGTCAACACGTGGTACGTTGACGGCAATGCGTGGCTTCAGCAACAGTAATGCTTTACACTTTTTGTAAAACTCTAGGACATGAAAATGTTTTAGAGTTTTTTTATTTTCTATACTATTTTATAAATGCAAATTGTTTGCGTTTATAAAAAATGAAGAAAAATATTTTTGTTGAGTTATCCACAGTTTTGTATAAAAAAATATTGCATGTATTTTTTTTGTGCGAGATAATAATAATACATGTGGTGATAACGCGTTCAATCACAAAAATAAAGTGGTCGATCATCACAGATGATTATTAGAAACTAAAATAAAAATTTTTATGGCACCAAAAAAGAAAGCAGTAAAAAAGGCTGTTAAAAAAGCAGTAAAGAAAGTTGCAAAAAAGGCAGTAAAAAAGACTGTTAAAAAAGTAGCTAAAAAAGCAGTAAAGAAAGTTGTAAAAAAGAAATAATTCTTTTTTAAACTCTTAACTCTCACTTACCAAAATCGCACCTCTTCGGAGGTGCGATTTTGTGTATTTTATGGTATAGTGGGGTACTTATGAATACCTTTTTTGAGCAATTATTTGAACGTGGAACACTTAATAGTTTTAAGAAAAAACTTCCTGCAATCCAAAAAGCAGGGCTTGTATATGCAGGTTTTAGTGACACTGATTTTCCAGAAGAAACAAATCGTTTGAAAGCACGTCTCGCAGGTGGCGAAAGTCTCGATGCTATTTTGCCAGAAGCATTTGCATTGGTTCGCGAAGCAAGTACTCGTGTACTCGGCAAGCGACATTATGATGTACAGCTTATTGCAGGTATGGCGCTCCACGCGGGGAACATTGCAGAAATGCGTACCGGAGAAGGAAAGACATTGATGGCTACTGCGCCAGCATATCTCCGCGCACTTACTGGTAATGGTGTACACGTAGTGACTGTGAACGACTACCTTGCTCGCCGTGATGCGACATGGATGGGAGCAGTGTATTCTTTCTTGGGGCTTTCTGTCGGAGTACTTAATGGGCAACAAACATCTTTTGTATACGATCCAACACATGAAGCAGAAGTAGAAGAAAAAACAGACGAGGGGGTATTCCAAGTAGTAAAGCAATTGCTTCGCCCAGTATCACGTCGTGATGCATACGCTGCAGATATTACGTATGGGACAAATAGTGAATTCGGTTTTGATTACTTGCGAGACAACTTGGTAAATTCTACTCAAGAGATCGTACAACGTGGACACTATTTTGCTATTATCGATGAAGTAGACTCTATCTTAATAGATGAATCTCGTACACCACTTATTATTTCAAATGAAACTGCTGATTCTGAGAGTATGTACACGAGCTCTCGTGATGCAGCTGCACAATTGGAAAAAGATATAGACTATACGGTAGATGAAAAAATGAAAGCTATCAGTCTCACCGATGATGGTATTACCAAAGCAGAACGTATTTTAGGAATTGAAAATTTGTATACACAAAAAGGTATTGCATATGTGCACCACCTTGAGACTGCAGTCCGTGCTCGTGCTTTGTATGTCAAAGACAAAGATTATGTAGTAAAAGATGGGGAAGTGGTAATCGTTGATCCATTTACTGGTCGTATGCAGCCAGGACGTCGCTGGAGTGAAGGGCTTCACCAAGCAATAGAAGCAAAAGAAGGTGTTCGTATTGAAAAAGAGACTCGCTCTGTTGCATCTATTACATACCAAAACTATTTCAAATTCTATACAACACTTTCTGGTATGACAGGTACTGCAAAAACTTCAGAAGAAGAATTTTTGAAAGTATATGGGCTTTCTGTGGTTTCTATCCCAACACACTATCCCAACAAGCGTACCGACAATGGCGATCTCATCTTTACTACCGAAGAGGCAAAGTTCAAGGCTATTGCAACACAAGTAAAAGAACTCCATGCAAAAGGGCAGCCAGTACTTATTGGTACCGTATCTATCGAAAAAAACGAGCTTCTCTCTGCATACCTCAAGCGCGAAGGTATCCCACACCAAGTACTCAATGCAAAAAATCATGAACAAGAAGGTAGTGTTATTGCACAAGCAGGCCGCAAAGGTTCTGTGGTTATTGCGACAAACATGGCAGGGCGTGGAGTTGATATTATATTGGGAGGTAATCCACTTATCCCCGAAGAACATGCTTTTGTAAAAGAAGTTGGAGGTCTTGCGGTGATTGGTACAGAACGTCATGAAGCTCGCCGTATCGACAACCAGCTTCGCGGACGTGCTGGACGACAAGGAGATCCAGGGGTAACACAGTTTTTTGTGTCTCTTGAAGATGATCTTATGCGTATTTTCGGCTCAGATCGTATAAAAGGTATGCTCGACAAGCTCGGTATGCCAGAAGATCAGCCTATTCAAAACGGTTTTGTATCTCGCGCGCTTGAATCAGCACAAAAGAAAATTGAAGGATTCCATTTTGATGCTCGTAAATATACCCTTGAATACGATACTGTGCTCTCTTTCCAACGAGATGTTATCTATACTAGACGCAAAGCAATGCTTCATGGAGACCAAGGGCACATCATGGCAGCATTTCATGCACTCGGAAATAGAGAAGAAATGGATAGTTTGGCGCAATCTCGTATTGCACTTGTTGGAGAAGATGCGTTTTGGGATGCAGTACGCCGATCGATACTCTATGTGACCGATATGTTGTGGGTAGAACACATAGATACTATGGAACATATGCGTCAAAGTGTAGGTCTTCGGGCATATGGACAACGAGAACCGTTGGTAGAATACAAAAAAGAAGCAACCAGACTCTTCCGGGAGATGGAATACCGTTTTACCGAGCAAGTCTTGGGTCTAGTGAATGCAATAGGGGAAGATGTAAATAAAAATTAGAACACATATTTGACGTATTGTCAAGATTTGTATCATAAAATACCCTTATAAAATAAGGGTATTTTATATTTGACACTTATTTTTTTCGTTGTATAACCATTGACAATAATTCTCGTTTGTGATACTATATAGATATTCCTTACACCGTATTGGTATAAGGAATTTCGCTTCCAAGGGGTAACACTCTTACGAAACGAGATTCGCAGTTACGAAGTTCCTCCGGAGCTCAACCGGAATCTATGAGTAAAACAAATACAATATTTAAATCTTTTATCGTTGTTCCAATGATTGCGACAAGTTTGTCGGTGAATACAATGACTACTTCAATGAGTTCTCTTGTATCACAAATCACTGGTGCTCCGGTACAAGACGTATCTACCACCCAAACCCCAGAGCAGAAATTGCGAGAGGAGCATGCGGCAAAGATTGATGCATATTTTGCACAATACGATATGCCACTTGCTGGGTATGGTATGAAAATGGTACTTGAAGCAGAGAAGCACGATGTTGACTGGCGTATGATCCCGGCTATTGCGGTTCGTGAGTCAACAGGAGGAATTCATGCATGTAAAAGTGTAAAATTCAGTCCATTCGGCTTTGGTTCTTGTCGTATTAGTTTTAAAAGCTATGACGATGCTATCGAAGTGATTGCAAAGAACTTGGGAGGTAATAACCCAAATACCGCTGCGTACTATGATGGTAAAACAAATCGTCAAATCCTTCAGAGTTACAACCCTCCTTCAGTTATTCCAAAATATGCTGATGAAGTGATGTCAATTATGAACAAGATAGATGATATGGACGCGTAATACCAATACAGATAAAACCCCCGACTATGTCGGGGGTTTTATTGTTTCTTTGTAGTAGTGGCGAAAAAAGTTGCTAGTACTTACGTAGTAGCAACTTTTATTTAGAAGTAGGTGTCCATATTGAGTCCAAGTTCAAGAACTTGTTCCAATAGGGTGTCATGTACTACCTCTGTTTTCTGTGCAGAGAATTCTTCTTTTTGCTTGGAAGCATCTTTTTGCTCTTTTTTAATTTCATTATAAAAGCGCTTAAAATCTGCTTTTGTTTTGCACCCATACAAATGACCATAGGTATTGAAGTTGTTCTCAATTACACGATCAAATAGTATGCCAAGTTTCCCTTTAATAAAATGCTTCTGTTTTAAAGCATAATACTCCGTAGAGATTTTTTGAAGAAGTTCCTGTTTTGTTGGTGGAATTTTATCCATAACAAAGAATATTTATTTGTATTTATTATAGCATTGCAAAAATGCATGTCAAGCTATTCAAAAGTCTTTATATTTTCTATCTGTATTGAGAATCTATCGTTTCGCTCTGAAGCACTACATTGGATGGCGATGATGGCACCTTCTACGACTTTATTGCCAATTTCTTTGAATTTTTCAGGGAAGACTACTGCTTCTGCAGAGCCAGTCTTGTCTTCGAGGGTGACAAAAGCCATACGAGTATTTGATTTGGTAATAATCATTTTGACTTCGGCAATACGAGCAACAAGGAATTTGTTTTTTACATTCTTTTCGGCAATGAGTTTTGCAATAGTAGATCCAGCCTTGGTTATCTTGTCCGTATATATATCGAGTGGGTGTCCTGAGATATAGAAGCCGAGCAGTTCTTTTTCCCATGCAAGGACAGTATTTACCGGTGCTGGCTCTGCATCGCGCATAGTGAGAGTACTTTGTGGGGCTGCAAGGAGGCTATCAAAAAGGGAGTGTTGGTTTGCTTGGGCAAAAGAGCCTATACCTTTGTGAAATGCCAGGAGGTTGTCCATATTTTCAAAAAGTTTATTTCTTTCGCCGAATGCATCCATGGCGCCACATTTTACCAAAGCTTCGAGAGATTTTTTGTTTATATTGCGATGCTGGACTCGTTCGAGGAAGTTTTCTATAGAAGTAAATTTGCCACGATTTTTTCGCTCTGCAATAATAATTTTTCCAATCTCTTCTCCAAAGTTTTTGATATTGTTCATTCCAAAACGGATTTTTTTTGTAGGGGCTCCATTTTCTACCACTACAGTAAATTCAGAAAAAGATTCATTGATGTCTGGGGGAAGAATATCAAATCCCATACGCTTTGCTTCAGCGATGTATAGGCTACATGTTTCTATATCACCTGATTCTGCGGTCATACACGCACTGAGATATTCAGGGGCATAGTTTGCTTTCAAATACGCTGTCTTGTACGCCACCATACCATAACTCGCCGCATGGGCTTTGTTGAATCCGTACGCAGCAAATGGTTCAATCTTTTTCCAGAGATCATCTATTTGTTTTACTTCCAAGCCACCATATTCACGACAACCTTTGTAGAATTTATCTTTTTGTTCGGCCATTTCTGCAGGAATCTTTTTTCCCATGGCTTTACGGAATTTGTCGGCATCGAGCCATGTATATCCAGCAAGACGGATAGCCGCCATGAGCACGTCGTCCTGGTACACGAGCAATCCGTATGATGCTTCAAGATCGTCTTTGAGGCGTGGGTCTGGATAGTTTATATATTTAGGGTTTTGTTTACGTTTGATATATTCAGGGATCACTTCCATAGGTCCAGGACGGTACAAAGCCACCATCGCCATCAAGTCTTCAATCTTTGCAGGCTTTAGTTCTTTGAGATAGTGTGTCATACCATCACCAGCCATTTGGAATACTCCCATAGTCTCACCACGAGAAAGCATTTCAAACACGTTTTTGTCATCAAGCGGGATAGTGTCTATATCGACATCAATACCACGGATTTTTTTGATACGTTCTATTGCCCCAGAAATAAACTGTAGGTTTCTAATTCCCAACATATCAAATTTTGGTAGATTTACTACACCGTCACGTCCTCCGGTGAACATATCGTATTGTGTGATAATTTTATTTTCACCTTTTGGATCGTATTGGATAGGAGTGAACTCTGTGATGTCTGCAATAGGGGCTACAATCACTCCTGCAGCGTGTACAGAGATGTGTCGGACGTTTCCTTCAATCTTTTTCGCCATGTCGATAATTTCTTTTGCACCTTGATCGGTGTCATACATTTTTTTGAGTTCAGGCTCCATTTCTATAGCGTGCTCAATAGTCATAGGGAAGCCTTGGCTACCCATAGGAATAAGTTTTGCGAGCTTGTCTCCGACAGTATATGGATATCCGAGCGCACGAGCAACATCACGCACACTTCCTCGAGCGGCCATTGTTCCAAAGGTACAGATCTGTGCAACAGCACCTTCTCCGTATGTTGCGCGAATATAGCCGATAAGGTCATCACGGCGGTTGTCTGCAATATCTAGGTCAATATCAGGAATACCAGGACGAAGTGGGTTCAAGAAACGTTCGAATGGAAGTTTGTACTTGAGTGGGTCTACTGTTGTAATACCTGTTGCGTATGAGACAAAAGATCCCGCAGCAGATCCTCGAGTGTTGGTATAAATACCCATACGACGCGCTGCTTGCACAATATCTGCTTCTACTAAGAAGTACGAAGGAAATCCTTTTTGGGTAATAATATCAAGCTCAAAATCAATACGTTCTTTTGCTTTTCCTTCATATGCATAGCCGAGCGCAGGGAGCCCATCTATAACATTTTTACGCAATACTTCGTCGTAGGTAGTACCTTCGGGGATTGGATACGTAGGGAAGCGCCATGGGGAAAATTCTATATCGATATCGACAAGGTCTGCGACTTTTTGTGTATTGTCTACTGCTTCTGGTATGTCTTTAAAAATCTCACGTGCTTCTTCTTCATTTATAAAAGAGTAGTCTCCTTCAAATTTGAAATTACCGTTGTTGGTATTGATAGCAAGGAGGGTATTGTGTGCATCTTTGTCACCCTTGTTAAGGTAATGCGAGTCCCATGTTGCGACAATAGGGAGGTCAAATTCTTTTGCAATACTTTGGATAGTAGGGATGAGTGGTATGTACCAGTCCACATCATCGTGAATCATTATTTCTACGAATACATGTTCAAAAATTTCTGTATATGTTTTGAGAAGTTTTTTTGCTTCGTCGATATTACCGTTTTTAATATGTTTTATAAAACGAGACCCAGGACATCCAGAAAGACAGATAAGTCCTTCGCTGTGTTGGCGAAGAAGGTCTATATCCATGCGGGGTTTGTAGTAGTACCCTTCGAGGTTTGATTTGGATACAAGCTTCATGAGGTTTTTGTAGCCCGCATTGTTTTTTGCAAGCAAGGTGAGGTGATATCGTGGATTGTCGACACCAGATTCTTTATCAAAACGAGTACGCTCTGCGATATATGCCTCGACACCGATAATAGGTTTTATATCTTTTGCTTTACATGCTTTATAAAATTCGATAGCACCATACATGCCACCATGGTCGGTGAGAGCAAGCGCGGTCATATTGAGCTCTTTTGCACGATTTACCAAGTCAGGAATTTTTGATAATCCATCAAGGAAAGAGTAGTGGGAATGGGTATGTAGGTGGACAAAAGCCATAGTAGGGCTAAGTATACCAATTTATAGGAAGGTATGGCAGTACTTGACTTTTACATATAAAATGCTATTATTTAAAAAATATAAACGATGAAAAGAGTACCTTTAATTTTATTTACAGAGTTAAAAAAGTTTTTTTCCACTGATATGGTAGAAGATATATTGCGGGTTTTTGTGTATCTACCAAAAATATTTTTCGTAATGTTGTTTGTAGGATTTCTTTTGAGTCTTTTGCAAATCAATTTTGTACATAGAAATATTATAAATAATGTATATGTTTATAATAATTCGTATCAAAAATGGATAGAGAAACCAAAAGGTATATTTACACAAATGAAATCTTCAGAAATAGTTGGTGGTACACAATCAGATAAACCAAGTTTTGTACGTGTTTATTACATGTGTGGTAAGGGGTTTATGTCAAAAAAAGAAAAACCTACTTTCGATGATATTATTGCTTGGAAAAAAACTTTTAATAAAAAAATCCTATAACACTAGGATTTTTTTTGCTATAGTAGCAATGTGAAAAAAACCTCAAAAACACCACAATATATAGTCGGTATAGATGAAGTAGGGCGGGGGCCACTTGCGGGGCCTGTGACACTGTGTGCAGTGGTATGTAGTGCAGAGTTTTATAAAAAATTGGCAAGATATGAAGGACTTACCGATTCCAAAAAACTCACTGAGAAAAACCGTGAACATTGGTATACCCTTGCAAAACTTATGAAAGCTGAAGGATTGATATCGTTTGTTGTTGTATCAAAATCTAATACACATATAGACAGATACGGTATTTCTGCGAGTATCAAAACTGCTGTTGTTGCATGCCTAGAAAAGCTTGAGATTGATCCGCTACACACCAAGGTGCTTCTCGATGGAAGTCTCCATGCACCAGCGATATATATCAATCAAGAAACTATTATAAAAGGTGATCAAAAAGAAAAAATAATTTCACTTGCGTCTATTATTGCAAAAGTAACTCGCGATAGATACATGGTAAAAATTGCAAAAAAGTACCCGGTATATGGATTTGATATTCACAAAGGCTACGGTACAAAAATACACCGAGATGCTATCAAAAAACATGGCATGAGCGATCTACACCGAAAAAGTTTTTGCGGAAAAATATAAAAACTTTTAATTTATACCTGGAAAATGTGGAAAAGGTGTTCCTATAAAAAAATGTTGCAGTAAAGCTATTATAAAGATAAAAATAGTTATTGCTGATAACCCAGAAATAAGAAAAGATATCAATATTGTAAATGAAAATTTTTTATTTTTTAAATAATCACGTATTAAAAAAATACTAATTCCTAAAATACATATAAAAATAAAACTAAGTAATATAAGTGTAATAAAGCTTTTATTAGCACCAAAGCTATTCCAAAAAAGAATAGGGTATATTGATATCAGAAAAAAATAGTAAGTTATCTTTAAAAAATTAATAAAACTTTCATAATTGTTTGATTCTTCCATAATTTTATTATATCACTTTTTACCGTAACACTTCGTAGCTTGCTACTATTGCTGCGGTGTCGGCTTTGAGTATACGTGCACCGAGAGATAGTACTGTAGTGTGCTCTTTGAGATATTCTCGCTCGGTATCGCTCCAGCCACCTTCTGGTCCTATAAAAATAATACTTTTTTCACTGTATGTAATAGCTTCTTTTTTATGCTCTGCGTGCCCGTTTAGGGTATCAAAACTATATGGTGTGTATTCTCCGTATTGGAGCAATGTCTGCTCTATAGAAAGAGGCTCGATGATATGCACGACGGTATTGCCTCCACATTGCTCAAGTGCCTCATTGCTAATTTTTTGTAATCTATCTAAGCGAACTTCTTTTTTTATAACCCTATCACTTATGAGGGGGACGATAGTTTGTACACCGAGCTCGGTAAGTTTTTGTACTATGGTATCAAAATTATTTTTTGTAATCGCAATAGCAACAACAAGCTCTCGTGGTGGTTTTGTATAATTTCCAAATACTGATACAACATCTCCAGTAATACCTTTTTTTGTCACGCTTGTGAGGGTGGTATGGAAGTCTGGTGATCCATTGCTAAAAAATATAACTTGCTCTCCAGGTGCGATGCGTAATACAGAAGAAATAATATGCACTACTTCTGTATTGGTAATAGTGATATTGCCTTCGCTAGGAATATATTGATCTATAAGAAAACGGTGTATTTTTTTCATATTATATTTTTTTCAAAAAAGTATCTATACGACGAGGCTGGTTGTGAGGAATAAAAGTATAAATTCCTGTCCATACAGCGAGGATCATTACCACAATACCCATAATTTTTTGAATACGAGCACTTTTAAAATAGGTATCACGTTTTTTATGTGCGATTGATACAAGTATCATCCACCAAGTGAATACTCCAATAAAAAATCCTATAGCACCAAAAATTCGGGCTTCATTGTTTCGAATAAGAAATGGAGAGAGGAGTAATGCTATACCACCAAAAGAAAAATATGTTGATGGGTTGGTAAGAGATAGCCATATTGTATCGAGGAAGTGATATTGCCATCGTGATATTTTTTCTGGTGTTTTAATTTCTTTTCTTCTAAACATAGAAAAGCCATACCAAAAAATAATAAAACTTCCTACTATTGAAACATAATGAGGAATATGTCTGTATTGGTGGTGGGGGAGGTGTATACCAAAAAGAAGTATTGTTGCAAAAATAGTATCAATAAGTGCTATAGCAGTGCCTGCGATAACTCCCGCAGAAATACCGTGATCAGCAGTGCGCTTCATGGTGAATATTCCGTTTGGTCCAAGTGGTATAGAAACAAGGAGTCCGACAAGGAATCCTTGATATAAAGATGATAGTTGTATCAACATGAAGATATAGTATACTACAAAATATGAAAAAACGTACTCTGATAGGAGCATTTTTTGTAGCAATACTACTGGTTTTATTACCAGTCGGGGCTTTTGCAAAGACCTCTGCAACTAAAAAAGTGGCAGTAAAAAACACTGTACAAAACAAAAAAACTGTTGCAAAAACAAAAACAGCAACTAAAAAAACTGCAACAAAATCTACTAAAAAAACAACAAAAAAGACCACAAAGAAGGGTAAGAAGAAAAAAGTTGCAAAACATAAGGATAAAATAAACACCACTATTGCACCACTGATAGATCCTAGTAATCCACCTGGTGGACAGTAGGATATAGACAAATACAAAAGAATACGGAGTTTTTCTCAAGACTTGAGAAAAACTCCGTATAATGGTATATTCTCTTTTGTATTCTTCTATACGAAGATATACGTTCCCCTGTAGCTCAACGGTAGAGCAAAGAGCTGTTAACTCTGAGGTTATTGGTTCGAATCCAGTCGGGGGAGCCAGATAGGATGAACATCAGCGAAAGCTGGTGTTTTTCCTTTTTTAGTAAGGGTTTTTCGTGGTTCGAAAATCTTTTGAGCGTCAATCTTCTCTTGAACACGCTTTGCAAGGACTTCCACTGGTTTCTTCAACAGTGGTAACACTTTTTCGTCTTTAAGAGTGAGGTTCGAAAAAATATGAGATAAAAGTAAGCGTCGCTCCTCTGGTGTACGCTTTTCGTAGATTTCTTTTGCACGATATGCGAGGTCAAGAATGTTAAGCCAGATTTCAAAGTACTGGGTCTCTACATTTTTTATACGCGAGATTTGTTCCTGTATTTCTGCTTGCTCCTTGTTTATTTCGGACTGTTTTTTCTCCCAAATATCAGTTCCTATTTTCTGGTCTAACCTATCGTTGTATAGAACGTCCAAACGGCTCTGTAATTGCGTATAGCGAGCATTGAGAGACTTGAGTGCAGTCTCTTTGTATTCTGTTTCCTGTGCGTGGTTCTCTTTGATTTTTGCTTTAATCGCTTCTGCCTCTTGTGGTGTTATGTTCTTAAAGAACTCAAAGACACCAAAAAGCTGTTCTTCGATTTCATTCTCTGGGGTGTATGGCTTTTGGGTGCAATCGTTGTAGTGACTGCAATGATAATACACAATACCTTTCTGTAACTCGGCAGTTATCGTACCTTTACATTCACCACATTTCATCATCTTCTTGAACTGAAAACTGTGTTTACTATACGCAGGTGCCAGATGTCCGCGTCGAACGCTTTGCGCTTTGTCAAAGAGTTCTTTGGTGATTATTGGTTCATGCTTGCCGACAGAAAGAACATCCTTCCACTTCATAGCTCCGTAATAAAACGGCTCGTTCAGCATATTTTCAATTGCACTTTTTGCTGGCTTAAATCCTGCGCGCGTACGAAAGCCCTGCTTATAGATTTCTTGTCGTACCGCTTCCATTGAGTGGTTACCGCTCGCGTACATTTCAAAAGCTGTCTTTATGAAAGGTGCAACGTCGCTGTCAATGACATGGATTTTATGCCCCTTATCTCCAATCGTTTTGTAACCAAGCGGAGGTTTCGTAGGAAGCCAACCTTGTGCAATCTTTTCTGCTTGCCCTTTACGGACTTCTTCAGAAAGATTGGCAAGATACTTTTTAGCAAGAACTATCTCAATATCCCAGCGAAACTTCTCATCCGAGTTTGCGTATTTATGAAGTAGGAGATTTTGTTTAACAAAATGTATTTTGCGTTCTTTGTCAGTATCTATCCAGTCGTTGGCAAAAACAGCTTCTTTGAGATTGCGTGTGAGACGGTCAACCTTTTCAACAATAAGATTTTTGATGTCGTGCTTTTCAATAAAAGCCATCATTTCAGCAAAGACCTTTCGTTGCTTTGCTCCACTTGCACTTTCTGCAACAGAAAATACTTTTACGATTTTGAAGTCTTTGCGGTTTGAATACTCTTTAAGCAACTTCTCTTGAGAAGGTAGAGAGTATCCTGTTTCTTCTTGTTCTTTTGAAGAAACTCGGCAATATATCACACTTGTTGTTATGTCAGCATTTTTCATATTGCTATTTTAGCATTTTTAACATCTATTTATAAATCTATTTTTTAATTCTATATAGTGGGACATTATGTCTCGTATTATGGGTCGCAATTGTCCCATTGTTCAGTCTTATTTGTCCCACTGTCACGTTTCGTAGACTTTGCGTGCACGCTATGGGACAATTTGTCCCATTGAATGTCTTTCCAATCGTCCAAAAAATAATACTTGTAACCTGCCCATTTTCCGTTATGTCGATATTTTTGTTTACGGATAAGTCCAAAATCTTCGAGTATGTGTATGTTTCTTTGTACACTTTTTCGAGTAATACCTAACAACTCTGCAATTTTTTCATGAGATGGAAATACTTCATCTGTAAAATCATTGCTATATCTCCTTAAAACAACGAACATAGAAAAAACCAACGGGTGCAAATGCTTTGCCACGTTATCAACTATGCTTCTATCGAGCTTAAACCAGCCCTTATCGTTTTTATTTTTCAGCTCATTCATACAGCTCTTTTTAATTTATAAATCAGCACCCAACTCCACCCCGTTAGGAGCTGAAACTAACGGAGTAGAGTTGGTTTCCGATTTAAGTTTTTTCTGGTCTTCAAAATCAAACTTGGCAAGCAAGTCGAAAAACCCAGCCAAGCCAGTTATTACTTCTGTATTTATGTTTTCTTGAGTAGGGTTATTCATTGAGACAAACGAAAAAAGCGACCCCAATAGGGTCGCTTTTAAGTTTTGTACTTGAGTAAACACCAAACAAATAAATCGCCCCATTGGCATTGCTACAACAATGTCGTAGCACTAACGCGATTATCACGTTAGAAGATTTATTTGTTCATGCACTTACTTAAATACACAACTGTATTTTTCAGCTCATCAAGCCAGCTCGAATGCGTCCGTCGCCGCCTACTTGGTCATCTTGTGGGTGAAGATTTTTTTGAAAAGAGCGATTTTTACTAAACCTCTCTTCACTTTCGGCAAATGACACGCCGAGTACTTTTTTGTACTCATATATTATATCACACTTCAACTTCATTTCAAAAGAAGTAAGTTTTTGTTATAATGACTTTGCTGACATAACCAATAGGATACCGAAAGACTTTGCCCAAGGTCTTTTACTGCTGATTGCGTGTAGAATGCGCGTTCTCATTGAGGAAACACAATCAGCGGCTCTCGGGCTTGTTGGTTATGTCAGCACCTCTTTGGGGGCGCGCATTTTACGTTCCACTCATGGGGTTTTATTAACTAACCAATAGACCCTATGAAGAAGATACTAATTAAAGTTAAAGATTTTTTATATAAAGAAAGAGGTGATATTTTTAAGCTTGTTTTACTTATTTTAGTGGTAGCGGTTATATTTTTTATTCTCCAAGTTAAACCATGCAATCCTGAATACGACGATTGCGCACCTCGCTGTTTAAAGGGTGGTTGTTAAGTGTCATTTTTTCCCTATCTTTCGCTTTGTTTCGCTAAATCAGCAAGGACTTGCCCCATAGTCATTTGGGGCTCTTCGTCTTTCTCACGCTTGAGTATTTTAAGAGCAGTATAGACAGTCCTGCGGTCTGCTGCGCCTGCTGCCGTCGGTTGCATTGCCGACTTGATAAGAGCAGCGTTTATCTTGGGCAGGAAAGCCCCTACCTGCTGCAAGAAGCCGCTTTGCAGCAGTTCTTCACGTATGAGCTCCTTCTGCACTTCCTCGATGATTTTACGCTTTGAACGGTATGTTTTGGGACGAGAAAGATTGCCTTTCACAGAGGCTTTGCGTGCGAGGTCTCTATCTTGGAATGTGTAGGTCTTATCACTCATAATGTTTTCATTATTGCAATGACTTGTAGATTTTCTGCCAATGCTTTTTTAACTTCCGCTTCAGAAGCATCTTTGCCTTTATGAATAACTTTGTTTCTGGTTTCTTTATAAGAAGAACACCAGTTAGTCCATAAGGGCTGGTCTTTATTTTCGAGGGTAAATCCAGTGGCTTCCCGTAATACCTCTTTAAGTCGAGTTTTTGTTTTCCAATTATCACCTGTAGCTATAAAATCTATTGCTTCTTGTTCGGTAAGACCCTTATTTTTTTGCAGCTTATCGACAAGAAAGTTTTCAATAAAAATCTCAAGACCTTGATACGACTGGACGACAGCGAGTGCGTAGTCCTTGTTGTTATAAGAGTTTTCAGCATCGAGTAAAAGCAAATTACAGAGGTCTGGTTTTTGACCCTCTTCAAGCATTTTTTCTATTGCCTCAATTTCAAACTTTGAACGGTTTATTGTAGCTGTTTCTACGTTCATTGGAAGAACATATAAGCCCTGATTTAATTTGGTGAAATAAATCATATTTATACTCAAAGTACCTAACCTTGTTATATATTCTTGCTTGGTGGTAAACCGATAGGTGTCAATGAGTTTGTTCACCGCATCAAGAGCTTTTTCTTTTACGGCATTTAGAACTTTTTCTGTCCGCTCCTTGTCTTTAAGGTCTTCTTCCTTTACTTCCATATTGAATTGAATGTAAAGACGAGTAAACCGAAATACTCCGTTTGTATCTTTAATCTTTTGAAGGTTAGTGCCCGTATAGTTTTGTTCCCAGCCGTCACGAGGGTCTACAGGCATTTGAGGGGTAAGAAAAACACTATCTTTTAAATAAGTAAGTCTATCATCTGCGTAAAAGTCAGCCTCATCAGAGACCTTTCCGTCTGTGGTAGCTTTTTTTGTCCAAATCTTTTTAGGTGTCAAAAGAGCTGCATCATTGGGCGCTGTTAGCAACACTTCGAGTTCGTAATCATTAGGTATGTGGAGACAATAAGGTAAATGTGCTTCTACAAAAACATTACCGTAGTCAAAGTCTTTCATTGCGTCTTCGTTGTCATAACTGAAAAAAGGCTGAATGATAGTAATGCCATTTCCCATGTTAGGAGAAGTTTTTTTAATTTCTTCAAGTAAAATGGCTTTTACTTCCTCTTCACCCAACTCCTTAAAACTCTCATCTATTATGCCGTTGAAGTTTATGAACTCACCAGTTAAACCTGATTTTGCCTGCATATTAACGTGGGCTGTTTTTCGCTTGTGTGGGTCTGCCATAATCTTTACATTATACCATTTTTGGGCTTAATTTTTAAGTCAAAAAATGCTAAAATCCTAAAATGAATAACCCCGCGAAAGATTTATTTGATACAGTAATCAAACAAGGCATAGTATACGTTGATGACCTTGTGGCTAACAAGGTTTCGGAAAACTACTACCTTGACTTTAAGCTCACCGAAAATGAAGATTACACTGGAAAAAGAAATCTTTTTGACTCAGACAAAAAGAACTACGGGAAATGTATATCAGCTTTCGGTAATAGCGAAGGAGGGGTTATTATTTGGGGTATAGAAACAGGTGCGAGTGATACTGACTATGCTATCGGAAAAAAGGCGATAAAAAATGTCTCTAACTTTTGTAGTTTACTTGAAAGTTTTACTTCACTTCTTACGTCTCCTCCGCACCCAAACGTATCCAACAAAATAATCTTTGAGGATGAGACAAATGATACTGGATATGTTGTAAGCTATATTCCAAAATCAAACAGACGACCATTTCAAGTATTAAATAAAGATTTAAGATACTACATAAGAGCTGGTAGCAGTTCTCAACCTGCACCTGATACATTTTTGAGAGCACTCTTCGGACAAGAGCCTCAACCAAATGCGTTTATAGTTTATGGTACTCCACCTATTGAAGTAGACCATGAAAATACTATCAAAATTAAACTTGGTATTATTATTCATAATAAAGGAGAAAATGTTGCTAAAAACCTAAATGGATATGTATACGTCGGAGGTGAAAGTATGGCAATAGAAATAAGTCAGAGTACTCAAAATGATTTTGCCTTTAATAAAAACTCTATTTCAGGCATGAAAATTGGTTTTGTCGCTAAACCTCATTTTATTCTTGGTATAGAGCAAGAAGTTTGTCCACTGACCATACACCTCGAACTTAAAAAAGAACTAACCGAGCACGGCATTTTAATTGAGACTTTGGTTAATTGTGATAATCAACAAACTTACAGATTTAGTAAAAGACTTGAAAAAGCACAGCTTCAAGATATTTACAAAAAATATATTACAGACCAAAACTTTAATATAATAGAAGCAATTATTGGTAAAGGTGAAGAGGAATAAAAGTATCTATGACAACTCAATTTGTAAAATCACTATCAGTCATAGATAAATACGCAAAAGAATTAAAGCCCCCAGAAGTAAGAGAGCTCAATCTTGTAAATCTTACACTTAATGAAATTAGAGTTTATTTAGGTTTTTTGGATATTATTTTTGATAGATATCTTGAAACTGGAATTGAGTGGCAAAAAGTAAGCAAAGAACTCCAAACTTCTCTACAAGGGAAAGAAGGAACAATGTCTGATGAGCAAATGACACTGTTTAATAGAAGTGGTGAATTGAGCAGTCGAATGCGCCTTGAAATAGAAAGCTTCTTTTTGTTTTGCCATATATTCCTAAATAAAATGACTAACTATCCTCAAATGTACTTCTCTCATAATTACAAAAGAGGTATAACATGTGGCTCTCACCATAAGTTTTGGAACTCGGTAAACAACAAGCATTATTTTGACCCTATTAACGAAGAATTAAAAGAAAAAGCAGAGTGGCTTCAAGAAAAAGTTATTGGTCACAGAGACCACTTGATAACGCATACTCTTGAAAAAGAGCAGGACGCAAGAATGCTCATAAAAGGACTTTCTTTCTACCAAGAAGGAAAAGGGTTCAGTACAATGTCTACAACTCTTTATCCTGATGAAAAAGTAAATGGTCAGACAAATAGCGTACCTATTGAAGAAATCATCCCAAACATTGAAAGATACACTGAACTTTTCTTTGAGTTTTTGGAGCAAAATAAAGACAAGTCAATTTTCGCCCAAGAAACATGATATCACCCTAACTTACCAATGCTTTGATTTCGCCTAAACTTATAGTTGGATATGGGTACTCTGTTGCCCAATCTATCGTTCGAAAATCGTCTGCCAGTGCGAGCAAAATGAAAAAAGTCTGCTATACAACATAGCGGGCTTTTTTCATTTCTACTCTCTTGTCCTGATTCGAACCGCGGGCGATCAGTAGGTCGTGTCGGTGTATGTAAGGGCAGGGTTCGAAGATAAGTGCGAAAAATGATATAATTTACTATGATGGAGGAATTTCCAAAACCTAGTTTAAATCTAGAAAAAAATCTTGAAGAAAAAGTAGTAAAGCAAGGTGTAGCAGAACTATTTGAATCTAATCCTGAATTAGCTACTATTGGAACGCAAGAACAATATTCAACATATCTTGATACGATATTTCCCGATAGTAATATAAAAGATATTGTTTATCACGGTGGTAGGGACGGCACAATAGAAAAATTTAGAAATAATCATTTTGGTATATACCTTTCATATTCACCCATAAGGGGTGTTTTTGGGGATTGTATTTACAGAGTAATTGTAAATGCTAAAAATCCATTAATACGGCCAAAAGTAGATGCAACTATTGAAGAAAAAGTAGAATATAACAAAGAGGTGCGTGATTTTTATAGCACACATCTTTTTTCAGCTGACGAAACACCGGTATATAAATATGATAGTGCTATAGAATCTTCAAGTACAACTAATGAAGGTGTTCAAATTAAAATTAGAAATCCTGAACAAATACACATTTTAGACTCTAAGGATGATACTGTAAAATTTAAAGAATTTGTTTCCTCTAAAGAAGATCGTATAAAAAATAGTTAAAAATTGCCTTATATAGAGGTGGTTTTTTGATATCTTTGTAGGAGCCCAAACCTAGAGTATACTTTGCACATGAAAAGAATACGAGCTGTTGGTATTGTGGTACAAAATGATCAAGTTCTTTTAATAGAAAGAAGGAATACGCTTGAATACTTTGTGTTTCCAGGAGGTGGGGTAGAAAATGAAGAGACTGTAGAACAAGCTGTTATCCGAGAGTTACGAGAAGAAACAACTATTGAAGTAAAAATAAAAAAACTATTATATTGTCACATGTATGACGATGATACTGAACAATACTTTTATCTATGTGAATATATTGGTGGGGAGCCTAAATTAGCACATGATGCTCCTGAGATAAAACAAATGGCAGAGGGTAATGATTTTTATAATCCTGCTTGGTATAAAATAGAAGATTTAAAAACCATGCTAGTGTTTCCACTAGAGATAAGAGATTTGTTACTAGAAGATATTAAAAATAATTTTAGTAATCCTGTGAATACGCTAACTATTAAAGTATCTGAATTAAGAAGAAAAATTTAATACGTACATTACATAATAAAACCCCGGTTAAAAACCAGGGTCCGTAGAGAGGCATCTCGCATATCATCGAATTATGCCAAAAATAAAATAGGTATTTTATACCTAGGATCTTTGATGTCAGGCGGTGTGTACAAGGTATATCGATCCCATATACCCCTGACTAATAAGTACTAAACCAGTGAGTGATTTACGCACTCTTTAAGTATTAGCTGCTTCCAAACTGTTACACTGGTTGTCTTGGTACATAAAGCTTTCCTGGATAGTATCGCGTAGGGCCTGCAAAGTCAATATAGAAAAAGAAAATTATAGTAAGTTTTTATAACAATTTGACACAAATTATATTTAGTTATAATGTAATAAAAAATTGTTAAACTATTTAAAACTTAAATTATGGGTATTACAAAAAAGAATGTTTCTTGTAACAAAGCCAAAAAAATTAATTTTAAAAAACGCCTTATATCGAAATCAAAAATTGGTGTACCAAGGCCGGTAAGAGGGAAAAATGTTTCGGTAGATCCCACAGAGAAATATCTCTGTGAGTGGAAAAAATTATTTGAATCTATTCATCCCGAAATAAAAGTTTTCTTAAAAAACAAAGGAGACAACTGTTCTGAATTGCTGGATGGGGTGATCGGTAGTGTTCAGCTGGAATCTTATTTTAACTATCCTGAAATATTTGTATCACTTCCGTCTGAATGTGGTATGCATTTTTTGGCAGGATTACCATACAACAAGATGTTCTCAGATGTTGAAATTGCGCAAGATATCGCATATTTTGAACAAGACGGTAATATGTTTGATTGTGAGCCAAAAACAAAACCGTGGGAATATTTTTATTATTCAGTGCACGAATTTTTTGAACAATATAAAAAACGGATACCATTTCCGCCAAGCCGTCCCTTATAAGGATGGCTTTTTTATTTCTTTAATATTTTTAATCTAAAATAGATATAGCGTAGGAATTGCAAAGTCAATATAGAAAAAAAGGGGGGTAAAAAATATTGACAAAATAATATAAAATGATATTATTTATTTAAATTAAAAATAGCAGTTATGAAAACGTATGATTTTTTAGTAGAAAGAAAGAATGTTTTGTTTGAAAAAACACCTTCTTCATTTGATGGATTAATACCTAATTTTATTAGTACGCACGCTGTTCCTGTTTTAGAAGACTATAAAACGTATACAGAAAAAACTACCGAATCAGAAAAATTATCAGCAGAAAAATTTCTCGATAATCACCTGTATCAAGAAGCTTTTATAGATTTTAAGTGTTATTGGAAAATGATTGATTTAATGGAAGAATTTGTAAAAAATTAATATCTTTGCGTGAGATAGCATATTAAAACTCCTTATAATTTATATTTATAAGGAGTTTTTTTAATTTATCTCACATACACAACACCTTCTTCGGTGAGTTCGCACAGGTAACTGATTTTTGCTAATTTAATAGGTTGTGTAGTGTTTGGTGTATATAGCGCGCAAGACTTATCGCAGCGCCATTGCAAGTATTGATCAAGTGTTTTGCCTGGTGTTGTGCCAAGTATGGATTGATAGTCAGCAAGGTTTATTTCAAGATCAACTTTTTGTATATGTTTTCCAACTATAGAAAACTTGCTACCAACCAAAAGAACCGCTGTGTCGAGAGGTTGCCAGGTATTTTTATCGAGAGAGTACTCTGAAAGTCTTTGTATTGGTGAAATAAAATTCGAAGGTGTTTTTATAAATAATACAAATACTTTTTCATTTTCTGACTTTGCGAGTTTTATAAATTCACTCACTCGCTTGGGATGGCAAAATACTCCTGCATATCCAAGAAAAAACTTTCCAATTTTTTCTTCTTCTTTTATTTTTATATCAATAATTTCCTCCAAACTAAAACCAGAAAATGGCCCAATTTTCATTACGATGACATATTTATGAGATAGGGTATTCATATGGGGATTGTATCAAATTTCTCATAGATTGAGTGTTATTGACAAAATAATTTAAAATGATATTATTTATTTAAATTAAAAATTATATTATGATAGTGCTTTTAAAAACTTTTTTGTTTGTCGGTATTATTGCCGTGTCTGTATTGTTTCTCTATATTATTGGGTGGTACTTAGGGCGACGCAATTTATTTGTCCCAGGTGGTAAGAATGCAACAATAATTCTTATTGCACTGACAATTTTGGGCGGGATACCAGCATTGCTTTATATTCCACATATTCCTTCTATTATGGATACAGGAAAGGATGGTGTAGATGCTGGAGTATGGCTTATGATCGGTAGTTTTGTATCAAACGCTATTACTATTATGAATGGTGCCAAGTCCGGGCAAAAAAGTATAACGAAAGAAGTTCTCAAAAAACCGTAGCAGGTAAAATGTAAAAATTTAATATTGAGATATTGTACTGTAGTATCTTTGTATTTAAAAAGCCGCAATATATTTGCGGCTTTTTTGTATGATATACTAGTGATATTATAATTTTTTTACAGACCATATGATACAGATTTTTTTATTGGGAATTTTGGGGGCGGTTATTAGTGCAATTATAGGGACTATCTGGTATTCACCAAATACTCCTATGGGAAAAATCCATATGGAATCTATCGGATTTTCGAAGCTTTCAAAAGAAGAGCAAGAAAAAAAGATTGTAGCAATGAAGCCACACATGTGGAAAAGCTATCTCGCGCAAATGTTCTTCTCTTTTTTGTCTGCAGTATTTATTGCATTTGTTATGACGATGACCAAGCAAAATGGCGTTGCACCATATATAGTATATTTTTATGTACTTTCTGTTTGGCTTTGTTTTACTGCGCCTTTGATAGGACAGTCATTGCTTTGGGGGAATTGCGATCCAAAATTGAAATGGAAAAAATTCTTCTCAGATATTTTTGCAAACTTGGTGATGTTTGTAGTGATAGTATTTGTGTGTAGTTTGATAGTATAAAAATAATATAAATATATGTTAAAAGAATTTAAACAATTTTTATTGAGAGGTAATGTAGTAGATCTCGCAGTCGGTGTGGTTATTGGTGCAGCGTTTGGTACTATTGTGACAGCGCTTGTTGCAGATTTACTCACCCCATTGATAGCCGCTATTGCAAAGGTTCCAGATTTTTCTGGTATGTTTTTCACTATTCACGGAAGTAAATTTATGTACGGACATTTTATCAATGCACTGTTCTCATTTTTACTTGTTGCTTCATCGGTATTTTTCTTTGTAGTAAAACCAATGAATGTACTCATTGCGCGTTCTCGTAAAGAGGTTCCTATAGACCCAACAACAAAAAAATGTACTGAATGTCTTAGCGAGATCCCAATAGATGCAAAGCGTTGCGCGCATTGTACACAAATAATTGTATAAAAATAAAAAGCTCAACCTAGGTTGAGCTTTTTTCGATGTAATACTTATTAGGGAAAAGTCTATATATTGACATAAATATGTATATATGCTATCATATATACAAATATATTGTTTAAAAATCAAAATTTTTTTATTATGGAATCTAGTCTTTTTTGGAGTCATGCATTAATGCACAGTACTCCGTTGTATGTTTTTGTTATAGCGCACGGCATTATGTACAGCATGCTCCTGTTAGGGAGAAAGGTTTTTGAAGGTCATGCATATGATGTATCCTTATCTTCAAGATATGGAGACATAGGCCTGACCGCCTTCTGTATATATGCTGGGTATATATTACAACAACATGAAGCTCGTGAATTTATTGGTAGTTGGATGGAGAATCCGGTATATCATTATTGTTCACTTGGAGCTGCTGTTATATGTGCTGCTGTATATTTTATTGACCAAAAGCCAAAATACGAAATGGATGGCTGGCACGCTATAGTGGTAGTACCATTGTTTGTGTACTTTATTGGTACACTTGCTCCGGTGTATTATTATTTCGGCTCTCCAGTACAGATTGCTATCGGTGTCTTATTCCTTGTCTCATGGATAATTTTTCTTATCATAGACATAAGAGAGGAAAGACTAAACCAAAGAATGTGGCTTGCAATACATAAGCCGTGGGTTCGATTTAAAAAGTAGTTTTTAACTGGGTATTTTATCCAAAAAGGTCTTCGTTTTTACGGAGACCTTTTTTATTTGTGTATATACCTTTTCTGGTATAGAATGCGAAAAAAATAATTGTATGAGAAAAAAACCTTTTTGGGTTACTGAACGTGATAAACGTTCTTTAAAAAGTGACCATATCAACAAAGTTTTAGGAGAAAAAAATGTTATTCATAGAAAAAAATCTGATATTGTACATTCAGAAAAAATCATGACAAAACATCATCGGAGACCTCGCGCTCTTGATGGAAGTAATTTTCCATCAAATATTTCCATGATTTCAAATGAGATCCATAAGGCCTGGACTCTTATTATGGGTGATATGAGTGCGGAGCAAATTTGTAATCATATAAATATACATTTTAAACCTAGAAGTGCTACGGTTATATGTATTTTTATTAATGGGCATCGTTGTAAAAAAGCTGGTGCACCTGGGACCCATGATGAAGCAAAGATTTCTTATGCATGGAGAATTTTATTTAAGGATTGTAGAAGTTTTAAAAGTAAAATTGATTTTATCAACAGTACCTTACTTGACCCAAGCTATCATCTGTACATCAGGTATTAATAAAATCCCACCAGACGTGTGTTTGGTGGGATTTTTATATATACTATACCTATGGAAACAACAATTAGAAAAACTATTGGTATATGTGGAGTGGTCGTAGGGTTTGGGGCAATGCTCTATGTTTTATTTATTGCAAAAACTATTTTGTTGTATCTCGTCGTTGCTATCATGCTCGCTATAGCAATATATCCGCTCGTTTCTCGTATTGAAAAAATACTACACGTGCGAAAAACACTCGCTGTCATACTTTCATATATTATTTTAGGGGTACTAGTTGGTCTTATTATTGGAGAGGTTATTGTACCACTTGCACACCAAGGGACTTCGTTCATTCGCAATATTCCTACTGTGTGGAGTACGTTTTTGCAAAATCCTCACGTCTTGGAATTGGTGACTCGGTATCATTTAGAAAATAGTCTCGCGCAACTCTCAAATCAGACATCAGGAATATTGCTTGGTGGAGGAGGATCTATTGTTGTTATTACAGGAAGTATTATTGCGCAAATAACAGCGACTACTATAGTATTGGTTTTGACATTTTTATTACAAATTGAAGGAGAAAATATTTGGCATTCACTACTTGGTTTTCTCACAGAAAAAGATGCGGCAAATGCAAGACGTATCGGAGCAAAAATTACTAAAGCAATCAGTGGGTTTGTTTCAGGAAATTTGTTTATCAGTCTCATTGCGGGGACAGTAACATTCTTTACGTTGTGGCTACTCAAAGTACCCTATGCATTTGCGCTTGCGGGGCTTGTCGCGGTATTTGATCTTATCCCGCTTATTGGCGCCTCTATCGCAACTATTGCTATCGGGCTTGTCGCACTTTCAAAAGGACTTTTTGTGGCAATTCTTGCGGTGGGCATTATCTTGATATATCAGTTTGTTGAAGGGCATTTTATACAACCAATTGTGTATTCAAAATCTATCAATCTCTCTGCGTTGATAATTGTTATTGCTAGTGTGTTTGGTGCAGAGCTTGGAGGTATACTCGGTATCTTGATGGCTATACCAGTAGCGGCTGTTATTCAAATAATTTGTATTGAGACATACGAATTTTTTGCAAATAGAAAAGTGCATACAGAGGTTGTAGGGTAAAAAAAATGATTTATTGACATTTCAATATTTTAAAGTAGTATTACAAAAAATATTGTAAATGAAAAAAACGAAAAAAGTGTGCGTAATTGCACTATCTTTTGGTATGCGTAGTCTTACCGAAAATAGAAGAGATGAATACGGTATTAGTAATTATTCTATTGCACAAGTTGCGATGGGATATAACCTTCCTATTATTTCTCAGTGGGAAATTTCGAGATTGTTATCTATCGAAAAAGTTACACCTGTTCTTTCTGTGGAGTCAAAAAGAGGTAAATATCTTGATTCTCGAGATGTACTCATTGCGGCAAAAAACTTCATGGATCAAAACGGTTTTACTCATGCGGTATTGGTCGGACATCATGCACATCTACCAAGGGTGCGTATGATAGCTGAATCAATGAAAATTGATTTGGAGAGAGATCTTGATAATTATTGGTGGATTCCTTATGATAATTTTTCTACACAGTGGTGGACCAGAACGTGGTATTTTTGGTGGCTTCGTGAACCGTTGGTATATATTCATCATCTAACTAAAGGGTGGATATAAAAATGTATTTAAAAGCTATTCGTAATAGGATGGCTTTTTTATTTTGTATATATTGGTATACTTATCACATATGGAAGACTCAAAAGAAATTTGGTTTAGACGCAAATTGTATGGCTGGGGGTGGACACCTTGTACATGGCAAGGCTGGGCAACACTACTCGCATAGGTAGTAATTGTTGCAGTATTGGCAGGAGGGCTCGATTACTTTTTTTGGAGGAAAATAGGAGTATTACTTGCTACCGCTATGCTCATATATATTTGCTACACCAAAGGAGAAAAGCCGTGCTGGCAGTGGGGGAAGCGCAAAGATTTATAATTGACTTTATTTGTATATATGATACAATATGAAAAATTATTGTATATATGACAACAGCAAAAGGTGGTACACCGTACATCCCACAAAGTACGTCGCACAAAAACTCTCATGTAGTTCATGATGACGTGATTAATAACTACATTGCAGATTCTGGAAAATTTAAAGTATGCAGACTCATTCACGGAAGAGAATCAAAGCGCCTCGGAGGAAAAGACTTTAATACAGTAACAGAAGCCTTGCAGGTTGCTGAGCATTTTATCAAACAGAGGGCGACTTCTGTTCAGGTTTTTGATGATCAAGGGAAAGATTTGCTTTCCAATGGAAAAGTAAAAGATGAATATTTATATTTGTTGGATACAGTCCCTACTGCCTAAGTTAGTAAGCCCGAGAAAAAATGAAATATCATTTTTTCTCGGGCTTTTTTGTTTTTGTGATAAAATCAAAACATGCGTATAGAAAATGAAATAAAACTTGATTATAGTGATGTGTTGTTGCGACCAAAAAGAAGTACTCTTGAATCTCGTAAAGAAGTAGAGCTTGAGCGAACTATGGCATTTTATCATTCATCCAAAACATGGACAGGTATTCCTATTATGGCGGCAAATATGGCAACGTGTGGGACATTCGATATGGCTCGTGCACTCGCGCCACACAAAATGATTACGACATTTCATAAATACTATACTGTCGCAGACTACACAGAATTCTTTTCTTCTTTTAATAATCCTGACTACATTGCATACACGCTCGGTATACGCGATGAAGATATTGCAAAATTGCGAGAAATGATAGACACCAAGCTGATATACAATTTTTCTTTTATTTGTATCGATGTACCCAATGGTTATTTGGAACGATTTTTAGAAGCAATAAAATTGGTACGTTCATTGTGTCCTGATCATATTATTATTGCTGGTAATGTTGTAACAAATGAAATGACTGAAGAGATAATTCTCTCTGGTGCAGATATTGTAAAGGTAGGTATTGGCCCAGGATCTGTGTGTACTACTCGTCGTATGACGGGTGTCGGATATCCGCAACTTTCTGCGGTTATAGAATGTGCTGATGCGGCGCACGGTATCTCAAATGGGCGTGGCGGATACGGACTCGTGATTGCAGACGGCGGACAACAATACCCTTCATGTATTGCAAAAGCGTTTTGTGGGGGAGCAGACTTTAATATGGCAGGGTCACTATTTTCTGGTTTTGATGAAAGTGCGGGGAATGTGATAGAAAAAGATGGGAAAAAGTTTAAAGAATATTTTGGTTCATCATCAAATAAAGCATTGCAAGATTTTTATGGTAAAAAAGATGCACACCGAGCTTCAGAAGGACGCTTTGTATTGATGCCATACAAGGGTGGTAGTGTAAATGTTTTTATACAAGATTTGTTCGGCTCACTTCGTAGTACAGGTACCTATATTGGTGCAAAACGACTCAAAGAATTTCCAAAACGTGCGACATTTATACAAGTGCACCACCAACTTACTACCTATTTAGAAAAATACGATATCGGAGAATAGTGAGGTGCTATATATAGATTTTGTGCTATACTAAGCCCCTATGAAATTATTTTCCAGAAAAACAAAAATTATCGCAACCATTGGCCCGGGGTCAGAATCAAAAGAAATGTTCGCAAAACTTATTCACGCAGGGGTGAATGTAGCGCGTACCAATATGAGTCATGATGATCACGCAGGGCACACCAAGCGTATCAAAACTATTCGTGCTGTTTCAAAAAAAGAAGGAGTACCAGTAGCTATCTTGCAAGATCTTTCAGGACCAAAAATCCGTATTGGAGACTTTGCACAAGGACCTGTTGAGCTCGTACCAGGAAAGCAATTTATTCTTTCAGGAACTCCTTGTGAAGGAGACGCAACAAAAGTATTTTTCAATTACCCAGATATTCGTCGCGATCTCAAGGTAGGACAAGTGATCATGCTTGATGATGGAAAAAAGAAACTCGTAGTAACAAAAATTGCAGGAGATGATATCATAACAAAAGTTGTTGTCGGTGGTACAACAAAATCTCGTCGTGGGGTGAACCTCCCAGGTGCATACCTTTCTATTTCTGCACTCACAGACAAAGACAAAAAAGATCTCGCACTCGGTCTTGAGCTTGGTGTAGATATTATTGCATTGTCATTTGTGCGTACCGCAAAAGATATTGAAGAGCTTCGTGGTTTGATAAAAAAAGCAAAAGGTAATCAACTCATTGTTGCAAAGATTGAGACAGAAGAAGCAATTGCAAATATTGATGAAATTATTGCAGCAACAGATGCAGTTATGGTTGCTCGTGGAGATCTCGCTGTAGAGATTGGTCCAGAACGTGTTCCTGCTATTCAAAAAACTATTATAAAAAAATGTAATGATCTTGGTAAGCCGGTTATTGTTGCAACACAAATGCTCGAATCAATGATTCAAAGTCCAGTACCTACTCGTGCTGAAGTTTCAGACGTTGCGAATGCAATTTTTGATGGTGCAGATGCAGTCATGCTTTCAGAAGAAACAGCACTCGGTGCATATCCAGTAGAAGCAGTAACTACTATGCATCATGTTGCGCTCGATATTGAAGCACACATTGGGACACACCGTAGATTCCGTGTTCGTCATGACGATATTGTAGACTCTATTAGTTCTTCTGTAGTACACAACGCTGAAGACGCACATGCTCGTGCTATTGTTGCGCTTACTTCGAGTGGATTCACTCCTCGTATGATTGCTCGATACAAGCCACAACAACCAATCATTGTACTTACTAGTTCAGAGCTTGTTGCTCGCCAAGTAATGCTTTCATATGGTTGTTTCCCAATTGTAGAAAAGAAATTCAAAGATATTTCTCAAGTTATGAAGGGGGTACATACATACTTGGAGCAAAAAGATTTGATCAATAAAAAAGATATCGTTATTCTATCAGCGGGGACTCCATGGGGTGTTTCTGGTGGTACAAACATGCTCGCAGTGCTTTCTCAATAGTGGTATACTAGAGAGGTATGAATATCATAATAAAATCAACAAACATGGAGCTTACTCCGGCGATTAAGGATTATGCAGAAAAGCGTATCTCAAAAGCAATTGTAAAATATGTCACTGATGCCGCAGATCTTTCTATAGAAGTTGCAAAGACTACCAATCATCACAAAAACGGTGATGTATTTATGGCAGAAACAAATGTCACTACTCCACTCGGTACACAATATCGCGCAGTGTCTGAAAAACCAGATCTCTACGAAGCGATAGATGATGTCCGTGATACATTGGTACGTGAATTAAATAACTCAAAAGATAAAAAAGAAAATCTCTGGAGACGAAGCTCTCGCGCAATCAAAAAGATGGTACGAAAGTGGTAGTATTACGATAGTAAAAATAATAAGCATAGAGTATACTGTATGTATCTCTATGCTTTTATTTTTTGTTCGACACAAGAAGACTTTTTTTGCGCTCACATTTGTGTTTCTTTTTGGTGCAACAGTGTCTTTTGCGAATCCTCCTGTAGGTGGCTATGACCCTGGTACTATCCTTGATCCAGATTGTGCACCAGGTAGTACAGACTGTACAGTAAATATAAATAATAAAATTAGTGCAGGAAATGGGGTTGAATTTGTCGGGCAAGCAATACAAGTCAAACTCGATGGAGCAAGTCTTTATAAATCAAATACGGGGTTAAAAATTTCTGATGGGTATATTGGACAAAGTTCTATTACTACTGTCGGGACTATTATTGCGGGGCACTGGCATGGCGATGTGATAGATATTGCGCATGGTGGTACTGGGCTTGGCGCAACACCACAAAACGGAGAATTCCTTATCGGTAATGGTACTGGATACGATTTGGTAAATCTTGCTGGGGCTGATGGTGTTGTTATTACAAATTCAGGAAGTACTGTGACTATTGGTCTTGGTACTAGTAATATACCAGTTATAACGAGTGTTTCTGGTACTGACTATATTCCAATCTATCAAACCACTAGTCCTGATGTTCGTAAAAAAATCACCTATAATGATTTGTTTTCTGGTGTTTTAGGGTCTTTGAAATATCAGGGTACATGGGATCCTGGTACAAACACACCTGCTATAGCAGATAGTGATTGTAATAGTTCTGCAAAAGGTAATTTTTATATTGTAGGTGCTTCAGGTAATAGACATATTGGTAGTGAATTTAGTTGGGAGTCTGGTGACTGGCTTATTTGTAAGGGGACTGTTTGGGAAGAGGTTGAAAAAACAAATAATATTGATTCTGTATTTGGTCGTATGGGAAGTGTTGTTGCTATGAATGGGGACTATACCGCATCACAAATCACTAATGTACCTTTTGGTAGTATTAGTTCTATTACAGTGCAAAATGCTATTAATGAACTTGCGACAGAAAAAGAGCCAGTGATTGTTCCAGGACTTGCAAATGAATATTGGCGAGGAGATAAAACATGGCAAACATTGGATACTTCAAATGTTTCAGAGCATCCAGCAAGATTGTATTTTACTAATGCTCGCGCGGTAACAGCACTTACCGGGCAAAATCTTTCTATTTTTAATAACAATGTGGGATACAATTCTGGTACAGGTGCAGTAGGGCAAATTCCTTTTTGGAATGGTACAAATACTATAACAGGTGATACAGGGCTTGTTTGGGATAATACTGATAAACAGCTTGTTATTGGTGGTGGGTCAAACTTCGCATTCTCTACACCATCTGCGGTGACTTTTAATATTGGTGGAAATGTCGATACGTTTTTTCAGGCAAATATTCAAAATCAGTCAAATGGTGCAAACGCATCAACTGATTGGATTGCAACATCTGACAATGGAAATGAGCTCGCAAACTATGTAGATATGGGAATTAATAGTTCTGGGTACAATACACCATCATTCAATATTACCGGAGTAAATGATGCATATTTATATAGTGCTGGAAATGATTTTGCGATCGGTAATGCATCAATAGGAAAATCTTTAAAATTCTTTACTGGTGGAACAACTACTGCAAATCAGCGTTTAGTTATAGATGGTACAGGTGATGTAGTTTTTACACCAACATCTTCGTCTGCGACAACCTCATCATCTTCATTATCGTTTAATTCGACGTATGCGTTGACGGCTGCAAATACTGCAGTAACCACAGGGACTGTGTCGGCATTGGTAACAGCTCAGGGTGAGGTGGTCGGAAGTAGTATTACAAACGGGGTATTTAATGCGAGTGGACACAAATTGAGCTCTGCGGTGACATGGCCTACAGTGCTTACTCCGACGTATTTTGATGAATATGATATTGCTGCGGGTGCAGGGTATTCACCAGTGATTCAATCTATTTCTATTGATACCGCTGTTACCGGAGGAAGTAATCAGCTTATTGGAGATTTGCGATATTCAACAGATGGAGGAAATACTTTTACATCTGCTGGGTCTGTAAAAAATTTCCCATTAACCTCTGGATCGTATTTAACATTTTCATATACAGGTCTTTCTATTTCTGTTCCTAGTAATACTACTATTATATTTAGAGTATTTATATATGCGTCAGGAGTGGTGACATCATCTCGTTCGGTGTATATGCGTAATATGCAAATTAATGGACAGATTGGTACTTCTACTGGATCTGTAAAAGGGGTAAGTATTGCAGGTAATTATACTGCATCTGCAAGTAACCACGTGCTTAGTGCTTTGTACATAAATGGTACCTATAATGCCGCTGGGTATACTGGAGTAAAAAATTATGATTTGTATCAAGCAAATGCGGCCGCAAGTAATTATTTTGCAGGAGTGGTAGGTATTGGGAATCTCAATCCGACATACATGCTCGATGTAGGAAGTAGTAGTGTCTCTGGTATTGTCGGGCGTTTTACGAATGCAACAGGGTCTTGTACGATATCTCCGACAACAACATCACTCTCATGTTCTTCAGATATAAATCTTAAGAAAAATATTGTCGTACTTGCAGACAATACACTCTTTACGCTCAGCACTATAACTACAGCACCAACAGCTACTACATTGGATAAAATAATGTCCCTTACCCCAGTGCAATATAATTGGAAAACAGAACAAGATACCGACCCAAAACACACCGGATTTATCGCGCAACAAGTAGAGCAAATATTCCCAGATCTCGTACTTACTGATCCAGAGACAAATCTCAAATCTGTAAACTATATGGGCTTTGCGCCATATCTTGTACAAGCGGTACAAGAGATAAATGTTACTATAAAAAATCTTTCTTCATTGGATACTGGAAATATAAATTCTCTCGGCTCGCTCATAAAACAATTTCTTGCTGATTCAAAAAATAATATAGAAGATTTGTATGCAAAAAATATCCATAGTAGTAATCAAATTTGTATCAATAGTACTTGTATCAATGAAGATCAACTCAAACAAATGTTGAACAATACTACTCCGGTACAGCAATCAGTAGTAGATATTTCTATACAAGACCCTGCTATACCAGCAGTAATACCTGATACGAATTCTACCCAATAAAACCTTTTGTTTTGTAGTCTTTACATAGTATACTTATAGCGTATATGCGCCACTTTTTTATCACACACAAGAAAACATTCTTCGCAATGTTATTTGTGATACTTTTTAGTACTACTATCTCTTTTGCTGACCGTGCAAACCCCTACACTGCAGGAGAAACTCTTGATCCAGACTGTGCGCCAGGAAGTGGGGTGAATTGTACGGTACATATTGCTGGTGGAGGAGGAACTCAGACATTGCAAGATGTAACAACTGCAGGGAATTCTATAACTAATGATATTGGGAATCTTGCTGATAATACATGGAGGATAAATAGTAATGGTGTTGCAAGATTTGGACATCCTATAACTGGTACTGGAGTAGAGATAGACCCGGATGGAACTATACAATCAGTTGGTGGTAGTTATTCTACGTTTTTTACCGTGTATCCAGGTGGAGGGCAAATTTTAATGGGAGATTTTGATGAAACTAGTGGTAAAACAAAATATTTATTAGATGATGTAGCACAAACCCAAACCTTCAATGCTAATAATGGGTTCTTATTTACAGGTGTTAATTATCCAGGAGGGTTTGCAAGTATCAACCCAGATACTAATGAAATATTGTTAGGAGAATTCAACACATCAAATGATAATACACATATAGATATATTAAATAATTCAGGACATACAGGTAATTATATAAGAACATATTCAAATCATGGGGAATTTAATAATTTAGGTGAAGGGATTAATTTAGATTTTGAACACAACCTATTTCAATTAGGTGTATACAGTCAAGAAGGTCTTCAAACCTATATCTCTTTAGATGACAATGCTCAGACTCAATCTTTTAATGCTAGTAATGGGTTTAATTTTACAGGAAATAATTTTTCTTATGCAAATAGTGGTGGAGAGTATTTAATTAATGCAAACTTTAATAATCGAACTATTGTAATAGGAGATAATCAGCGTATTGCTGGTAATGGTAATAATTTAACTATTGATGATAATAACAATCTTATTACTTTAGGTAATATATCTTTAAGTGCTTCAATTGAATTAAACACATGGTCAGGTATAAATACATATTATGCTTATAGGGGGCATAATTTTACAGGAGGTGGTACATTGTCTACTGATGGTGATATAAGTGTAGGAAATAATATTGGAAACACTGTTACAGGAGGATGGAGTATAGATAATGCAGGCGCAGCTCATTTTGCAGCAGGGAGCTTCAGTGTAGAAGGTAATGGTAATATTAATAGTGATGGTCAATTAAGCCTTGCGGGTGGTAATGCCGGAATATTTAGTGATGGAAGTTTTAGTACTTATAATAACTCACTTGCTGCTAAAACAATAAGTTACAATGGGCATTTGTTACAAGTAACAGATAGTGTTTATGGTGGTAATTTTTTTAATGTAACAGAGGATGGTACTTTATCAATATCTCAATCTTCAAGTGGCAACAACACATTATACATAAATGGTAGTGGTCAGTTCTATATAGCAGATAAGCAGAATGGTTACCAAACATTTAATGTGGGGTATGATTATTCTTATTTTCAAGATAAATATTATGGTACTGGTATAGATGCTCAATATGCAAGATTTGAAAAAGATAATATATTCTTTCAAGATGTAACTGGTACACAGAAATATTTTACAGCTGATACTTTTGGTATACAAACAACTGATCCGATATCTGGAGTTAATGTGTTAGGTCCTAAATGGCTGTTAGGAAGATATAATACTAGTACTCAATCTTTAAATGTTTCTGTTGATGGTACACAATATAATATTCCTACGCAAACAATTTCGGTAAATGTATCAAATAATTCCGTATACTCTAGTTTATTAGGAAGTTCTAATTTGGCATATTCTAATGTTTTAGGAAATAACGCAGGTCTTGGGGCAAGTGGTACATATAATAATTTTTTAGGACCACTTAGTGGCTTTGGAACAAGTGCCTCTTATTCAAATTTTATTGGAAACGGTGCTGGAGGGTTTGCGACAAATGCATCTCACTCCAACTTTATCGGAGATGGAGCTGGAGCCTTCTCATCATCTTCATCATATTCTACCTTTATAGGTTTTCATGCTGGTGCTGATAGTATTTTTAATCCTTTAAATGGACAAAACAATATTATTATTGGTACAAATATAACTCTTCCTCCGAGTACAAGTAATGCTATTAATATAGGCGGTGTTTTGTTCGGTCTTAATACTCAAAATGATTATAGTGCCAATACTGCTTATTTTACCGCTGTTACCTCTGGCAAAATAGGTATTGCTAATGCTAATCCGTATTATACCCTCGACGTAGGTAATTCGTCGGTATCAGGAATAGTAGCTCAGTTCACCAACTCATCAGGTAGTTGTACTATCTCCCCAACAGGTTCAGCAGTTTCTTGTTCTTCCGACATCAACCTCAAGAAAAATATTGTTGCACTCAAGGATAATACACTCTTCACTCTCAACACTATCACTACAGCACCAACAGCTACCACACTAGACAAACTCATGACACTTACTCCAGTAAGTTACAACTGGAAAACAGAAAACGATACTGATAATAAACACACTGGATTCATCGCACAACAAGTAGAACAAGTATTCCCAGATCTAGTAACTACAGATCCAACCACTAATCTCAAATCTCTCAACTATATGGGCTTTGCACCGTATATAGTACAAGCAATACAAGAAATGAATTTCAAGATGACTGCAATCATTCCTGATGATCTTGATGCGACTGCGTATGCAAAAATAAAAAGTTTCTTGCATCAAGTTGCAACTGATGGAGAAATTACTTTCAATACTTTGAAAACAACACTTATCACTAGTGATGAAATTCGTGCAAATAAAACAACAACCAACCAGCTCTGTGTCGGCACCACTTGTATCGATAGTGATCAGCTTGCAAAAATGCTCCAGTCTGCAAATTCACAAAATACAGCGCCAGGTACTCTTGTAGCAACTCCAGATACTACACAAACTCCAGCAACACCAGACCCTATACTAGCTCCTACTCCTGACCCAGCCCCAAGTACACCTGCTGTCACCGACACTACGACACCTACTGTTTCTACACAATAAAATTGTTTGTTTTGTAGTCTTTACATAGTATACTTATAGCGTATATGCGCCACTTTTTTATCACACACAAGAAAACATTCTTCGCAATGTTATTTGTGATACTTTTTAGTACTACTATCTCTTTTGCTGACCGTGCAAACCCCTACACTGCAGGAGAAACTCTTGATCCAGACTGTGCGCCAGGAAGTGGGGTGAATTGTACGGTACATATTGCTGGTGGAGGAGGAGGAACTAATGGGTGGGATAGTATGTTGGCGCAAAATCAAGTACAGACGCAGGATAGAACTATTGATGTTAATAATAAATATTTACGATTTAGTAATATAAATGAAGTTGATTTTTCTGGGGTCTCTGGTCAAAACACTATTGAAATTGTGGAAGGGCAGGTAAATATGGGAGATATTGGTGGGGTTGGAAATGGTGTTTATTTTTCAGTTGATAGTCCTAATAATAAAATTTATTCATTGGCTGGAGGAAATCCAGCTGGATTGAATCTTGATTTTAATAATCAAATATATGAATTGGGTGATTATGGTCACAATAATGATGCTACAACATTATCAGTAGATAATACTCATGATATTATTTCTACTTATAGTGGTTCAAATAATTATAAAAATTCAGGTATTTATTTAGATTATGGAAATGCTGATTTTTATTATGGTGATTATGGTCACAATCAAAATGGTACAGCAATTTTACTTGATGATCTAGCTCAAACCCAAACCTTCAATGCTAATAATGGGTTTACGTTTAATACTGACAATGGAGGATTTATTGTATCAGGTAGCAACAGTTACCATTATCAAGATGGGTTATTAGGGGCAATAATATCAGGTAGAATAGCATTTATAGGGGATAATTCTGGCGACTTTAATAGTACTAGTTTATTGGTTAATGACAATACTGGACAACAATTTATTGATTTTAATGCGCAAAACGGTTTCCAATTCACAGGAGGTTCTATAAGTAGTGATGGTAATATCTTACTAACAAACGGGGGTACTATATCTGCAAATGCAAATGATTTACAACTAATAAATAATGGTAATTCAAACTATATAAATGTAGGCGCAGGTGGTAATATAGAGGCACATTCAACAACTGGTGGGACGATAGCATTACAAGATGATTTAAATGGTGCAAAAATATTAATTAACAATTATGCGGGTGATATTGAATTAACATCTACTTTAGGAGCACCAATAAAAATGTTTGGAGGTAGTGTTCAAACTGATGGTGATATAGAAGGTGGTGGCAAGATAACCACACCTAATTCAACATTATTTTCAGATGGTTCTGTAGGACTTCCTCATGCTGCTATTAATGTAGACGGGGGTGGTTATTTATCTAATGGTAATTTTAGTTGGGATGCAGGTGGAAATATAACTACTTATGGTGATTTAAGTTTAATGGGGGGTAATGCGGGGATATTTTCAAATGGACATATATTTTCGGGGGTAGATGGGTTTAATAATTTTGATGCAACGCAATCTGGTTCACTTACAATTGCTTCAATTAGTGATGGAACAGCAACATTATTTACTGGTGGCGATGGAGATTTTTACATAGCAGATAAAACAAGTGGTAACCAAACATTCTATGTAGATGTAGCTGGAATGCAAACAACCGATGCAGTAGCGGGGGCGGGAACACTAAGCCCTGCGTGGAAGCTTGGAAGTTATAATAGCACTTCTGAATCTGTCGCTGTGTCTATTGGGGGTACACTATACAATCTCTCTACGCATGGTGTCGCACTCGATAGTAACAATAGCTTTATTGTCGGAGGGGCTGGATCTTTTGGTGCAAATATAAATTCTGTATATGTAGGATTTGCAGCTGGGACTGGTGCAAATGATGCAAACAATTCAAACTTCCTTGGTGCAAATGCAGGGCTCAATGCGCAATTTGCAAACCATTCAAATTTCTTTGGTGCAGATGCTGGTAATGGTGCAATCAATGCAAGTGTCTCAAACTTCATTGGGTACCAGGCGGGGTATGGGGCTGTGAATGCTACGGGCTCAAACTTCTTGGGGCAAGATGCCGGTCATGGTGCAACATATGCAACCAATTCAAACTTCTTTGGATTCCAGGCTGGATATGGTGCGCTCGGTAGTAATAGCTCTCCATTTAATAGTAACTTCTTTGGGTATCAAGCAGGGTATGGTGATTACAATCTCACCGACTCAAACTTCTTTGGATACCAAGCAGGATATATTGCAAATACTGCTATAAGTTCAAACTTCTTTGGAAATAGCGCAGGGTATGGAGCAACTAATGCTGCGTATGCAAACTTTATGGGGTTTTATGCTGGGTATGGAGCTGGTAATGCAAACGGCTCAAACTTCTTTGGACGCAATGCAGGAGATTCTGCAAGTAATGCATCATATTCAAACTTTATTGGATTTGCAGCAGGTAAGTATGCAACAAATGCTCAAATTTCAAACTTTATTGGAATCGGCGCAGGTCTTGATGCAACAAATGCAAGTGAGTCAAATTTCTTTGGAGATAATACTGGGCGTGGTGCAACCAATGCTTCAAATGCAATATTTATAGGTGCAAGTGCTGGGTATAATGATGCTGTAAATAATGTTTCAACTGGAGGGTTTTCAATTCTTATAGGGCCACATACAAATACTGGTGGCTATTCAAACAGTATTGCAATAGGTGGCTCTGCTACCAATACCGCAACAAATCAATTTATGATCGGCTCAACTTCATTCCCAATCAATACTACTGTCATCAAAGGTGCAAGTACACAATGTACTATCACCACAGGTACAGGTATTGCATGTTCGTCTGATGCAAGTCTCAAGAAAAATATTGTAGCCGTACAAGATGGTACGCTTGCAAAAGTACTTGCACTCCGCCCGGTAACATACAACTGGAATGATGAACAAGATACTGATCCGACACATATAGGATTCATTGCGCAAGAAGTAGAAACAGTATTCCCACAAGTAGTATCTATAGACCCTGCAACACATCTCAGACTGCTCTCTACGACCTCACTTATTCCTTATACTATCAAAGCTATACAAGAGATGCATATTACTATTACGTCTGTAATTCCAGATACTCTTGATAGTACTGCGTATGGCAAAATAAAAGAATTTTTGCGAGAAATTGCTACAGAAGGGAAGGCTGTAGTAGATATTGTACAAACACATACACTCTGTGTAGACGATGTGTGTGTCACCCGTGATCAGTTCAAAAACATGGTCCAGCAAGCAGGTCAGCAACAAAGTGCTCCGAGTGTTGTTGTGCCTGTAGCACCTAGTACAACACCAGTAACCACTCCAACACCAGTTTCATCAGACGCTACTGTAGTAGACCCAGTTGTTACCCCAACACCAAGTCCTGTGGTAGATACTACTCCTGCTCCTGCATCTTCTGAAAATCAGTAAAAGATATTCGTTTGCCATTTTCTGGAATAACAGTATCTATAATAAAATTGCCGCCTACGAAGTGTGCTTCTACTATTTTTACTCGCTTAGTAATGCCTTCTTTTTTTGTATAAAAATATAATCCTGGCCAGCCAAAGTATGCGCGGTATTTTCTATCGAGTTCTATAGGATCATCATCAAGATTGATTTCTCCGTGTTCTTTGGTGATTTTTTTTGTCTTACTTATATGTCGTGTGTCTTGTGGTATTGGGTGAGTATTATGTAAAAAAATATCTTGGATAGTCTGAGGGAGTATCGCTACTGCGAGCGTGTTTAATTTTGCACGAAGGCTTCCTGTCGTGTCGTCTGGTGCTATAGCAAGCTCTTGTTGTGCAATGATATCTCCTGCATCGAGCTCATATACCATTTGTTGTATTGCAATACCAGTGACAGCATCGCCATGCAAAATAGCACTTTCTACAGGGGTTGCGCCGCGGTATTTGGGGAGGAGGGAATAGTGCACATTTATAGTGCCATACGTAGGAAGTTGTATAAGTGCTTCAGGGAGGATTTTGCCATATGCGACAACAACAAAAAGATCAAAATGTTCTTTTTGTAATTGCTCTATATATTCTGGTGTAATACGTTCTGGTTGATATACTGGGATATGCTCGTAGTCGCCCCAGTGTTTGGGAGCAGGAGACTCGATATGCATTCCACGACCTACTGGTCTATCTGGGTTGGTAATAATTGCACTAGGAGTAAGTCCCGCGTTTTTTAAACTATCTAAAAAGTCTACGGTAAATGCTGGTGTTCCAAAGAATGCTATTTTTTTCATTATTTTGTGTGATGAGGTGCTGGTACATCTTCGAGATTACTTGCTTTGTCTATAAAAAGGACACCAACAAGGTGGTCCATTTCATGTTGAAAAATTTGTGCGAGTAGTCCGCGACCACTCAATACAAATTCATTACCAGCAAAATTTGTTGCACGAATAGTTGCTGTTTCTGAACGTTTTACTTTGCCGTATTTCCAGCGTACAGAAAGACATCCTTCAGATACTACTACTTTCTTTTTTCCTACACGGATAAAAGAAGGATTGATACAAACGATATCATTTTCTGCATCAGAAAAAATCTTTTTTGATATGACAAAAATTTGTTTACTTACTCCTATTTGTGGTGCAGCAATAGCAACACCGTCTTCTTCGTGAGAAAGCGCTTCGCTCATATCATTGAGTATTTTTTGCAGTGCGGGAGTATTGAATTCGTCGGCGCCTACTGGTGCTGCGTCGTGGCGCAATACAGGAGCTGGTTCTTGCAAGATAGGTTTCATGTTATTTCAATTGCTTAATGTATGTATGGAGATCGGTGAGAGCGACAGTGTCTTGTGAGCGTGTTTCCATATTGCGAACGAGGACGCTACCTTCCATAGCTTCTTTTTGTCCAAAGATTATTGCATACGGTGCTCCCGATTTTTCTGCAATACCAAGTTGTGCAGAAAGAGAATCTTTTGAAAGAGATTGCAATATTGGTACATGTGCCTTACGAAGAATTTCAATAACATTGAGACTCTTTAATTTTGCATCAAGACCGATTTGTATAAAGTATACCTTTGGTTTTTTGAGTATTCGTGGAGTGAGATCTTTGCACCATGGGCGTTCAATAATACGATCTACACCGATACTACCACCAACTGCAGGAATATCTTTCTTTGAGCCAAGTTGTTTGCCGAGATAGTCATATCTACCACCGCCAGCGATAGTCATAAGACCGCCGTCTTCTGTTGGTTCCATGATTTCAAACACCGTGTGTGTGTAATACGAAAGTCCACGTACAAGACAATTGTCTATACGATAGGGGATATTCATTTCTTCTAGGTATTCAAGTACTTCTTTGAAGTGTTTTTTGCCATATAGAGAAAGAGATGAAAGAGAACTTGGTGCGTTTTTATTTATCTCTTTTGTTTTTGGATCCTTTGAATCAAGGATGCGGAGTGGATTTGTTTTGAGACGTTCTTTGTCTATAGCAGGAAGTACATCAATGTGTTTTTTGTAATAGTTGGTAAGCTCTTTGATATATAGCGGGCGAGATTCTTTGTCTCCAATAGAGTTTATATTTACTACGAGTTCTTTTGCGCCTGCTTCTTCGAGCATAGTATAGATCGCTTTGATAATAAGTGCGTCCATAATACTCTTGTCATTACCAAGTATATCTATATCAAATTGAGTGAATTGTCGGTAGCGGCCTTTTTGAGGATTGTCATGGCGAAATACAGGACCAGAGTGGTAGAACATCAATGGTTGTGGTTCGTTTTGCATACCGTGCTCGATATATGCACGCATGAGACTTGCAGTGTGTTCTGGGCGAAGCGCGAGATGGTCACCTCCTTTTGTTTTGAGGGTGTACATTTCTTTGTCGACAATATCTGTCCCTACACCTACCGCACTAGTAAATGTTTCTTCGTATTCAAAAATAGGTGTTTCTATTGGTGAGAAGCCAAAATAGATAGCAACCTCTTGTGCCTTTTCAAAAAACCCTTGCATCTTGTAGTAGTCTGCGCCCATTATGTCGCGTACTCCTTTTGGACTTGCTATTTCTTTTTTATTAGTTTGTTTTTCCATATGATGATTTTTCTGATCCTGGATAAATAGCGAACTTGGTTACCGGAAGCAATCGTAGTAATGCGACACCACGAATATTTTCTTTAGGGACTGTACCCCAACTTCGTGAATCGTAACTTCCTGCGCGATTGTCTCCCATAACAAAATATTGATCTGCTGGTACGGTAACTTCCATATAGTCCTCTCGAGGGTGAGTGATATATGGTTCATTAAGAACAAGACCTTCAGGATGATCTTTGTTGATAATGGTTACCTTGGTGCTGTAGATTTTCACTGTTTCTCCTGGGAGACCAATAATACGTTTGATGTAGTATTTGGTAGGTTCTGGTGGAGCTTTGAATGTGACTACATCACCGCGAGTGTATTGATGACCGAGATGGTAACTAATCTCATCGATAATAAGATAGTCAGAAGTACCAAATTCTGGATCCATACTTGCGCCATTTACGATAAAAGGACGTACAATAAACGCTTGTATAAAAATAGCGAGTCCGACAGCGAGACAAATATATAAAATATCATCAAATGATACCCGAATACGGTCCTTCCATGTCTTTGTTGTTTCAACTTCCATTGTAGGGCTAGTATAGCAAAAAAAGCTTTATAATACAAAATACAAGACAAAAACCCTTTTTTGGTGTTTACTATAGCTATGTATATCATTGCAGGGCTCGGAAATATAGGAAAAAAGTATGAAAACCATCGCCACAATATGGGCTTTATGGTACTCGATGCATATGCCAAAAAACACGATATATCTTTTACCGAAGAGAAGCTTTTTGTAGGAAGTGTTGCAAAAGTAGCTGATATGACTTTTGTAAAACCTGCAACATTTATGAATGATTCTGGATTATCTGTAAAAAAACTATTACGCGATCCAGAAGATAGTGTAGTGGTAGTGTATGACGATATCGATATCAATCTCGGAGAAATAAAATGTTCTTTTGGGAAAAGTGCGGGAGGACACAATGGGGTGCAGTCTGTTATTGATCACTTCGGTACCAAAGAATTTTTTCGGATTCGCGTAGGGGTGCGGCCAGTGCATGAAGAACTACAAAAACATATTTTACCGCCGCACGGTTTTGAAAATTTTTTACTTTCAAATTTTGCACCACAAGAGCTTGCGCTTGTAGAACAGGGGATTGCAAAAGCGGTGACAGTACTCGAACAACTTGGTCAAAAAACATTTGAAGAAATAATGAACGCGCATAATTAAAATTTGACAGAAATAGTAATATATGTAATTATTGCTTAAATTAAATTTTGTCAACTATGTCTATTAATTCATGGATCCTACTTATTGTAGGGGTAATTTTATTGTTTTGTTTTTTATACTTTAATAGAGATCTTTTTAAATCAAAAAGACTTGAAGAAGAAAAAAAGTTAAGAGAGATTATGCACCCTTGGGGGATATTATCTTTTGCTGGGCGTAATATATGTAAGCTTTTTGTTGTGGAAGAAATTCTTAATGATCGAGTAGGTATTCGGTATGTTGGAGAATTCCCTCAATATATTACATGCCCATACGCTGATAAAGAGGTAGAAACAATTAGTTTTACTGGCTCATTACTTGAAAGAAAAGAGCTTTCTTTTCTTTCGCGAAAAGATCTTCCGATTGAGATACAGGAGATTGGTTGTATTATACAATTTCTTTCTGTTAAGGATAATGTTTTTGAAGTAAAAAAATATCATCCTGATAATAGATTTCTTAGTGCACTTATATGTATTGATACGTATATAGGTACTATTTCTAAAAAGAATTAGCAAAAAGCCGTTTGGAAAATTTCCAAACGGCTTTTTTACTGAATGTTGTACAAATAAAGAATTATTTAGATTCTTTTTCGTCTTTCAATTCTTCAAGTTTTTGTTCACCAAAAACGAGAGTCATACGTTGTTCTTTTGGTTCGAAGAGAGTCACAGTAAATGGATATGTTTTTCCAAGTACAAGTGCTTCTTTGAGTTTTTCTTCACCACCAAATGTTGAATTGTGGACAAGTCCAGCAACTCCTTCTTTGATAGAAACCAATGCGCCGTGTTTGTTGTAGCGAAGTACTACTCCTTTTACAATGTCGCCACGCTTGATAGTTTTTTCAAATGAACTCCAAGGGTTTGCTTTCAATGCTTTGATAGAAAGAGAAATTTTTCCGTCTTTGATATCAATGATTTTTGCTTTAACAGTATCTTTGAGTTTGAAGAGTGCACGAGGATCTTCTACGAGGCCCCAATCAAGCTCACTGATGTGTACAAGTCCTTCGAGACCGTCTTCGATTTTGAGGAATACTCCGAAGTCTACAATACCTGTTACAGAACATTCAAGTTCATCACCAACAGCATATTTACTTACTACTTCTTCGCGTTCTTCTGGATTTGTTTCTTTTTCAGAGAAGATAAGTTTTCCTTCTTTTGGATTTGCAGAAATAATCATCACAGGAAGTTTTGTTCCTACGAGTTTCTTCAATTCACGCAAGATTTTGTCCTTATCAGAGTCTTCTACGCGAGGGTAGTGCTCAGGCTTGAGTTGTGATGCTGGAAGAAATCCAGATACACCTTGCCATTCCATGATAAGACCACCTTTGTTTGCATCTTTGATTGCAATATCAAAAATAGTTTTTGCCTTGATAGCATCTTCTGCTTCTGCCCATACGAGTGCTTGTTTTGCTTCTTTCAAAGAAAGCTCAACATACCCATCAGTATTTTCTGCTTCAACAACTTTTGCTTTTACCAAGTCACCGATATTGATATTTTTTACCAAATCACGTGCAGCGATAAATTCGCGACCGTATATGATACCTGTACCAAATGGTGCGAGATCTACATATACTGATGCTTTTTGTATTGCCAAAACTTTTCCCTCAACAATTTCATCAACTGCTGGTTTTGTAGGACCTGTTTCCTCGGCAACTACTGCTGTTTTTTCTACTAATTCGTCTTTTTTTGTTTTCATAAAAATAAATTGCCACCCGACAAAGGTGGCGACCCTAATTATTAGGGTAACGACCTTTGTAGATTTCATTTTGATTGGCGGTCTCAAAATGAGGTTATTCTACAATGGTTAATTGTTAATTTTGTTACTTCACTACAATAATCTGAAGTACGTGTAGGATAGCATATTGGGACTAAAAAATCAACGTATGATATACTGTGACCATTATGGTAATTACACATTTCGGAAAAGGCTATTTTAAGCTCACTTTAGGGGATTTGACCATTGCTATCAATCCGCCAGCAAAGGACAGTAAAGGGTTCCCCAAGCCACCTCGTTTTGGTGCTGATATTGCACTTATAAGTTTGCACCACCCAGACTACGATGATGCAGAGACAGTATCTCTCGGAGACAAACAACCATTTGTGATCGATGGTCCTGGAAGTTATGAGATACGAGATATCTTTTTTACTGGCGCATCTAGTACTACTGTATTTAATGGAGAATCAAAAATAAATACCGTGTACAGTTTTGAGCTCGATGGTATCAAAGTAGCTTTTATGGGGATTCTCAATAACGACGCAGTCCTCAGTGGAGAAGCAAAAGAAATCGCAAGTATTGCAGATATTATTTTTGTCCCAATCGGTGGCGGTAATGTCTACGATAGTGCAAAAGCATACAAGACAGCGCTTTCTTTTGAACCAAACGTTATTATTCCGTATGAATTTGATGATGCGTCACTCGCTCGGTTTTTGAAAGATGGTGGACAAGAAAAAACTGAAGTTATAGAAAAATACACTGTAAAACGAAGAGATTTGGACGGTAAACAGGGGACTATTGTTGTAATAGAAAGTAAATCATAACAACCTTTTTGTATGGATACCAAGCCATCAACTAAAAAAACATATATACCAATCATCGTATCTATACTATGTGGTATTGTGTTGTTTAGTATTATGGTAGTACGTCTTTTGAATAGTCTACAAAATCCTCAAGTAAAAAATACAAATGAATTTGAGTCTTTTTATAAAACACTTACCAACAAAACGCAATCGTTTTTTCAGTAAAAAAATGATATACTAGGAGTATCATATGGCAGAAAAAATACCAGTAGAAGAAGAAATCGCACGAGGAAAGACTGTTCCGGTAAATATTGTACGCGAGATGAAAGATAGTTTTATCGACTATGCGATGAGTGTTATTACTGATCGTGCGCTTCCTGATGTGCGTGATGGATTGAAGCCGGTACACCGACGTATTTTGTATTCTATGCATGATAGTGGGCATACTGCATCTGCAAAATTTGTAAAATCTGCTCGTATTGTCGGAGACGTGCTTGGTAAATACCATCCACACGGAGACACATCAGTGTATGATGCTATGGTAGGTATGGCACAGCCATTCTCATATAGATATCCGCTCATTCAAGGGCAGGGAAACTTCGGATCTGTCGACGGTGATAGTGCTGCTGCGATGCGTTATACCGAGGCTCGTATGTCAAAACTCGCTAGTGAAATGATGCGAGATATCGAAAAAGATACTATCGATTTTCGTCCCAACTACGACTCAACTCGCAAAGAGCCGTCTGTGCTTCCAACAGCAGTACCAAGTCTTCTTTTGAATGGTACATTGGGTATTGCGGTGGGTATGGCAAGTAATATTCCTCCACACAACCTCGGTGAAGTGGTAGATGCATGTTTGCACCTTATAGAGCATGATGATGCTACAAATGAAGATATCGCAGAATTCATCAAAGGGCCGGATTTCCCAACAGGAGGAATTGTATTTAATAAAGCCGATATTTTACACGCTATTGCGACTGGTCGCGGTGGTGTAGTATGTCGCGGAGAAGCTGAAATAACAGAGACAAAATCAGGGTTATATCAGATTACTGTATCGTCTTTGCCGTACCGTGTGAACCGTGCAACCTTTGTAGAATCTATTGCAAATCTCGTACAAGAAAAGAAGCTTGAAGGAATCAAATCTCTTGACGATCTTTCTGCAAAAGATACACGCATTGTTGTAGGACTCAAGACTGGAGTAAATCCACAAAAAGTTTTGAACTTCTTGTACAAACACACCCAACTCGAGCAAACATATCACTACAACATGGTGGCACTTGTTGATGGTGTGCCAGAGACACTTTCTATCAAGTCTATTTTGAATGCATTTATTGGACATCGTGAAGTAGTGATTCGTCGTCGTACTGCATTTGATTTGCAAAAAGCAAAAGACCGTGAGCATATCTTGCTTGGTTTGAAAAAAGCACTCGATCATATCGATCGGATCATTAGTCTTATCCGTGCCTCAAAAGACTCTGCTGCTGCAAAAGTTAATTTGATAAAAGAATTTAAATTCTCTGATTTACAAGCAGATGCTATTTTGGAAATGCGTTTGCAAAAATTGGCAGGTCTCGAAAGAAAAGCGGTGGAGCTTGAATTGAAAGAAAAACAAGAACTCATCAAAGAGCTCGAAAGTCTTCTCGCAAGTACTAAAAAAATCTTCAAAGTTATTGCTACAGAATTGGCAGAAATAAAAGACAAATATGGTGATGAGCGAAAAACAAAAGTTATTGCTGGAGGAACAAATAAAGTAAGTGATGAAGATTTGATCCCAGAAAAAGATTCTATCTTGGTATTTACTGCGGGTGGGTATGTGAAGCGTACAGATCCAGATGAATATAAAATGCAAAAGCGTGGAGGTGTCGGCGTGGTAGATCTCGAAACAAAAGAAGAAGATTTTATTACACAACTTTTGGTGACAGATACACATAGTGATTTGTTGTTCTTTACCAATCTTGGTAAGGCATACCAAATAAAAATGTATGAACTTCCAGAAGGACGTCGTGCAACAAAAGGTAAGTCTATTATGAATTATTTGTCTCTTGCATCAGATGAGCAGGTGACTTCTATTCTCGCTGTACCAAAGAAATTGAAAGAAGAAAAAGCTTCATTGATGCTTATCACCAAACAAGGTGTTGCCAAAAAAGTTTCTTATGAGAGTTTCAAAGATGTTCGTCGCAGTGGTATTATCGCTATTCGTTTGGACAAGGGTGACGAGCTCGGCAATGTGCTTCGTGTACAAAAAAATAATAGTGTTATTCTTGCAACAAAGACTGGGCAAAGTATCCGCTTCTTGGAAACAGATATTCGTGAAATGGGACGTACTGCAGGAGGGGTACGTGCTATGAAGCTTGGAAAAAATGATGTAATTATCGGTGCTGATGTAGTACAAGAAGAAAAAGATGTGTTTATGCTTGTAATGGGTGCAAACGGTCTTGGTAAGAAAACAGCAATGGAAGAATACAAGATTCAAAAGCGTGGAGGCTCTGGTATAAAGACTGCAAAAGTAACTGCAAAAACAGGAGAACTTATGGTTGCAAAAATTGTAAAGAACGACAGTGAGCTTGTTGCTATGTCAAAGAAAGGACAAGTGATCCGTGTAGACCTCAATACTATTCCTTCATCAGGAAGACAAACACAAGGAGTAACAATCATGAAGCTTCGCGCAGGAGACTCTCTTGCAAGTGTAACTTGTGTGTAAATTGTATACACGCATATAATAAACGTGATACACTAGATTCATATGTTTATGGATCCTAAGATTACACTTTCTGGAATGAATTTTCAGGTGACAGATACTGTTGCAGATTTTGGTGCTGGAAGTGGATTTCTTGCATTTACTCTCGCACAAATGATACCGAGTGGTCATGTGTTTGCTATTGAAATAAATAAAGACATGGTGACGCGTATTGCAAAAGAAGCAGAGGATAAAAATATTACCAACATACATCCACTCTGGGGAGATATAGAAATTTTGGGAGGAAGTGGACTCGCTGATGCGGCAGTAGATACTGTCGTACTATCCAATGTATTGTTTCAGCTCGAAGATAAAAAAGGAGTATTTGCAGAAGTAAAACGAGTACTCAAACCAGGTGGGCGAGTACTTCTTATAGATTGGTCTGATTCTTTTTCTGGGCTTGGTCCAGCACCGCATCATGTGTTTACCAAAGATCAGGCTATGGCACTTTTAGGTGAGTTTGGGTTTATTATAAAAAATGACAATCTTCCGGTCGGAGATCATCATTATGCTATACTAAGTAGTATATAATATGACAAGTTTTAAAAACATTTTACTTGGACTCTTTATTGTACTTTTTGTCGGCGCTATTTTGGTATTTTCTGGGGTGATAAATATTGGTGGGACGACACAACAAAAAGTGCAAACAAATTTATCCCTTTGGGGACCGTTTCCTTCAATTGCTATGCAGGGTATTATTACTGATTTTAATAATATTGATACGTATACACAAATTAGTTATACCCAAGTCTTACCAAATGATTTGCATAGGCAGCTCGTCGAAGCTATCGCTTCAGGGAAAGGACCTGATATGGTCATTTTTTCAAACGAAAATTTCTTACAAGATATTGATAAGTTATATGTAACACCTTTTGCTACATATCCTGAGAGAACATTTCGTGATACGTATATAGATGGAGCTAGTACGTTTTTAAATAATGATGGTGTTGTTTTGTATCCGCTCGTTGTTGATCCTTTGGTTGTGTATTACAACAAAGATCTTCTTGCTGCTGCAAAATATATCTATCCTCCTCGTACATGGTCTGGGCTCAATCAAAGCGTGCCACTATTTTTGAAAAAAGATAAAACAGGTATTACGCAAAGTGCTATTGCATTGGGTGAATCTCCTAATATGGAGCATTTCAAGAAAATATTTTCTACTCTGTTATTACAATCAGGGGTTCCTGTTGTTTCTTATAATACTGATGCAAAGAGGTATTTAGTAAAACTTAATACTGAGCGATCTGACCCAAATAAAGCGACACCACAAGAACAAGCATTTTTGTACTATCAATCATTTGCTGATCCGACAAGTCAGCTCTACAGTTGGAATAAAAAACTTCCAGAAGCACAAGACGCGTTTCTTTCTGGAAAGAGTGCCTTTTATCTTGCTCCCGCTAGTGAATTGTTTGAAATTCAAACAAAAAATCCAAATCTTAATTTTGATACGACGGCAATGTTTCAACCAGACAATGCGGTAAGACCTATTACATACGGTACTATTTATGGTGTAGGTATTCTCAAAAATAGTTCAAATCTTGCTGTTGCGTACAATGTACTCGGTTCTCTTTTGGGAAAAGATATTGTCGATACTATATCAAAACAGGTATCACTTCCTCCGGCACGTCGTGACCTTTTACAGGTACAACCAGCAAATCCATATGCTGCAGTATTTTTTAATCAAGCACTACAAACATTTACATGGCCTGATCCTGATAAAAATGGTACTGATACTGCCTTTCGTGATATGATAAGACAAGCAGCTTCAGGGGAAAGAGATATTAATCAAGCATTATATGAAACACAAAATCAAATTCAATCTTATATTCAGTAGTTTATTTTTATTCATAACAGCTATACCAGCTTTTGCAAAAGGTCCAGCAGGAAGTGTTATAGGTATTCCTTGTGATGGAGTAAATTGTAACATTGAGGATATTTTTACCTTGATTAATAATCTCATAAAATTTGCTATTACAAAATTATTTTTCCCAATTTTTATTGTAGCTATTTTGTACATTGGATGGAGTTATCTTACCGCTGGTGGAGATACCAAGAAGGTTGCTAATGTAAAACAAATGGCTTGGCATATGTTTTTAGGGGTAATCCTTGTTCTTGCATCATGGCTTATTGTTAAAACAGTACTCGATGTACTAGGGGCAACAGATGCGGGGATGTTTTTGACAGGTAATTAATGTATACTTATATTATATGCAATATAAAAATCTTAAAAAAATATTCGCTGTAGGTATATTTTTGGGAATAATGTTTTTTTCAAATTTGTTAGTATTTGCTCAAGGTAACCCTGGTGCAAATAGTACTGGGACACCAACAAATAATCCTGGTGCAAATGCTACAGCAAATCAAACAACTCCATCTGCTACGGCAAATAATACTGTTATTCCGCCAGGAGATACAAAGATAAGTTATAGTATTAATAACCCGCTTGGAGTTACTAGTATTGATGAGGTTATACAAAAAATAATGGCTGTTATAGTTAAACTCGCAGTTCCTGTAATTATCTGCCTCTTTTTATATACAGGATTTATGTTTATTACAGCACAGGGAGATACCACAAAATTAAAAACAGCAAAAACTATGCTTTGGCAAGTAATTGTAGGAACTATTATTATCCTTGGTGCATGGGCTATAGCAGCTGCTATTGTTACAACAGTAAGCTTAATAACAGGATAATATGAAAAGATTTTTATTCTCACTCATACTAATAGTAAGTATATCAATCCCGGCATTTGCCTTTGCTGGAGAGATAACAGCACAAAGTCAGTGTAAAAATTTATCTAGCATTTCAACAAGTGCTCAATATACTATTTGCTGTACGAGTACTTTTAAGGCCGCTATTTGTAGTAGTCTTACCACAAGTCAACAATGCACTTTAGGAGTACTTCCTGCGGATCAATGTCAGAATCAGTGTGATTCTATAAAATCAAAAAATGACTATGATGTATGTTGTAATCTTTCTGATCATCCTATTTGTAAGTCACTTTCAGTACCAGAACAATGTGCATACGGAGCGCCTATTAATCCATCGCTCTGTGTGTCTACGCAACAGCAAGTGACCCAGAATCAACCTCAAACATACACTCCTGGTGCGACTTATACATCAGGGCAATGTGATGCATTTTCTAGTATTGATTCTTTGGATAAGTACAATAGTTGTTGTGTTGATTTAAAAACAAATACTCCTCATTCTCCTCAACCTACAAGTTGTCTTACAATGACAAAAAATCAACAATGTGCTCTGGGGGTACTTCCTGCTGATCAGTGCCAGAATCAATGTAGTTCTATTACCTCTAGGGATGATTATACGACTTGTTGTGCAGGTGCTGTTGTTGCCAACTCATGTGTTGCATTATCACAAGCAGATATATGTTTGTTCAAAACTTTTAATTCTACTATTGAGGCAACAAATGCGGGCTGTCCGGATGCAAATATTGCCGGGTTTGTTTCTCCTGGTTCTGGGGTTGGGGGAAGTCTTTTAGGGGGTGATCCTTTGGGAACATATAGTAAAAATGTTGTCGTAGAAACAACCTGTTCAAAAGTAAATCTTTCAAAAGTTGACTTGAAAAGTTTTTGGAGTTTCTTTTTGTGGGTTCGATGTTTTATAGGAAGTCTATTTCCATTATTGATGACAATTGCGTTCCTTGTCTTTATGTGGAATATTGTCAACTACATAATTAAACCTAATGCATTAAAGAATAATGAGCGCCGTACATATATAATCGCGGGATTAATAGGGTTATTTGTTATTGTTGGTATGTGGGGCTTGGTTGCATTCACAACATCAACCCTTGGAATAGGAAGTGTTATACCACAGCTGCCATTGTAGATTTGATATATAGGTGTGGTATACTATAAGGGTACTAAATAATTAAAAGATAGTAATTAATTGTAATTTATGAAAAAATTTTTGATAGCATTAAGTGCAGTACTTGTTCCTGCAAGTTTGTACGCACAATCACCAAGTCATTTGAATAATCTTATAGATGAAATTTTTAACCTTGCAAATAAGGCTGTTGCGTTTTTGATGATATTGGCAACATTGTATTTTATCTGGGTTATTATAAAACTTATTACACAAACAGATTCTGCAAAAAGAAAAGAAAACAAAGAGCAAGTAAAATGGGCAGTTATTGGTCTTGCTATTATGGTCTGTGTATGGGGTCTTATCCGTTTTGCTGCTGATACTCTTGGTATTAGTACAACTAATGGAAACCAAAATAATATTGCAATCCCTTGTCCACCAGGTACAAACCCTGTTGGAGGTGGTTGTCGTTAAGCTACTACAATACTATGTTGTCTGAATTTATTGCATTTGCACAGGTATCACACGATCAGACATTAGAAGGTGTTTTATCTCGTATTAATTATTATATTATCAATCCCGCAATTATGTTGCTTTTTACGATAGCGACAGTGGTATTTATTTGGGGGATTATAAAATATATTAGAAATGCTGCAGATCCAAAAAAGCGTAAAGAAGGACAAGATCATATGTTGTGGGGGATTATAGGATTTACTATTATGGTAGGAGTATACGGGATTATTACTATAATTACTCAATTTTTTGGGTTCTCAAATGTAACTGTAACTCCAACAAAAATAAAAGTAACTCCTCAAAATATCCCATCGGTAAAAATTAAATCTTTTAATTTACCTACTAAATAAAAACTACCTACAAATAAGAAAAGCCTTCCTGAAATCAGGAAGGCTTTTTTTTTGTGGAATAAGGAACATAACATTACTTTGGATCTGATATTTCTACGTGTAATTTTTTTACAGGAGTAATTGTGTGTATAACAATAACGCACAATCTCGGAAAGGTTGTATTTGTTTGTTCGATAGTTGTATTGTTTTTTACACGATAGTAAAAAAGTTTTTTTGCATCTCGTGCAAAAACTTCAAACTCACCTGATTCAGAAATTGTTTCAAATCGCTTCATGTCTGGAGCGGTAAACTTAATCGTTTCATCAGATTTCAAATCCATTTCTTTTCCAAAAGTAACTCTCGGTGTACACATTTCTTTGAAAGTGTATTTAATCTTTTCTGGCCATACAAAATCAGGTGGATTCCACGAAATTAGTATGATACAGAATAAAATTATTCCAATGAGCCACCAAATCCAGGAAGGAAATGAACTTGGTTTTTTAAAGTTTTTTACTAAAAAGTAAATACCAGTAAAAAACCCAACAATGCCCACCATATATAACATCCAAACCCCCATGAATAACCAGAAAATCAGGATAATGATTGCGAATATCAATAAAGCAGCAAGTGTGTAAAATAAAAATAATTTTTTACTACTCTTGTGGGCTTTACGAGTCCCGTATTGATTACTACTGTTGTCCATTATTACCTCCTCTTTTTTTTGTACCAGTTTCTTCATCATCTTTTCCAAGTAGAATCGATTCTAGTGTTGATAGAGTACCACCTCCTTGATTAAAATACTTAAGTCCTTGCGGAAGGCCTTTGTTCGATGCTTCTGCTACTTTTGCAAGATTTTCAGATGTTTTGTTAATAAAATCTGCATGAGCTTTATATTTTTTCTCAATAAATTTCATGTTTACCTCATTCATTGCATCTTGTCCTTTGGCTTTAAGTTCTTCTGTTTTAAGGATGTGTTCTTGTGCTTTAGTATTGTTTTCTTCTATACCAATATTTTCTTCTGCATTTAAAAAATCTTGCGATTCTTCAGCTACAAAGATATATGGTATAGCAGGGAAGCCTAAAATTTTGAATTGATTAGAGGTAAAAAAGTCAGAATTATTAAGCTTGGTGATATCTTTATCTATCTCACTTAATATATCTGTACCTGCTACTTGTCTAATTTCTTTAAACTTTTTTTTGCTTGCCCACTCACGAACAACACTAATCACTTGGTTATGGATCTGCCCCAATGGATCTTCGAGACCTTTTGCTTTTATTGGGTTTCCTATCTCTACTGAGATTTGAAGTACCAATTCCAGACTTGCTGCATCTTCAGATATTACTTCCGCAACATCAAGATGTGATTCATTTTTCATAATATCTACCCATTCCTCTCTTGTCCCAATTACTAATTTAGATTTTAAGAATTGTCTTAGGTTGATATATTTTTTTCTCTCCACACCATTTATGGTGATCATTTCAGTTGCCGCAGATTCTACATCTGCAACTTCTTCTTTCCAGCGAAGTTTAACCTTGCTTGTTCCATAAGGCCAAACAATAAGAGGGAAATTGGCATCGGTAATACCGCTAGGGTCGCTTGGGTCATTTATGATCCAGTCAACGTCTTTGCCAAATTTTGTCATGATGGTATATACTCCAGTCTTTTCTGGTACCAATTGGATAAATTTTGTCATACTAGTAATGTTTATTTTGTTTTTAATGTATTTGTATATATAATAGCATATTTATATATAAAAGTCAAGTATCTGAATAACCCTTATATATACTATACTTATCGCATATAAATTAATACAAAATATTATGTTAGAACGATTTGAAAAGGCGCTACATTCGCAAGAAAACCCAACGAATGAAAAAGGGTATGAGCCTAGCTTAAAAGAAGTTTTGAAGAAAAAAGAAGACTCTGATTTATTTGGTGAATTACTCAAAAGAGAAGGTAAGATAAATCTTGCTACCCGACTGGCAAAAGGTGAACTTACTGAATCTGATATCGAAGAACTCGATGAATATCGGACTGACTTTATGGGATCTATGGATCGAGTTAAAACAGTAAAAGAATCTATATCAAAAGAGCTTATTCATGCATATACAAGACATAATTCAGACCTACAGAAAGTAATTTCTTTGGTGGGGGTAGATGAATATGAATCAATAGTAAAAGATAAATTGGCACGTCTTTCTATTACAGCACCAGATGATTTTGAGGCTTTGTATAGATCTGTTGAAAGTAAGAATGATTACAAAGACGGGTATTATAAAAACTTAGATGAGCGAGTTGTTGCTCTCTGTAAAGAAAAAAAGATTAATCCAGAAGAATACTTCAAGGCTATCCTTGTTGAAGATCCTGATGAAAGAGAAGAAGCATTGCGAACTGTTGTACGTAAGGGGTATTCTTGGTTTGGAAAAGCAACAGATTGGCTTTCTAAGGGGGCGTACTCTAGAGATGATAGAGATACACTAACTGATACTTCAAGGTATATCTTTAGTGCGAACGATGATATGCGGGATGCTCAGGGTGAAGTCGGATATTTTCTCGCAGCTCTTACTTCAAATGAGGTTATTCGAAATGCTGTTTCAAAAGAGATAATTGGAGATCCTGCAAATAAAGAAGTTTTTGAAGGTTTTAGTACTATAAAAAATGAACAACCTACAAAAGAAAAGGTTCAATTAGATTGGAATTCTTACAAAGCTCAAGTAAAAGATTGGGCAGATCTTACTCCTGACGATCAGGATATGCACCGAGAGTCATTTCTGGATACTCAAAAAGAATTGTATGAGAAACAGCAAAGTAAAAAAACTAGTTTCTGGTCTTCAATTTTTGGAAGTTTCTTTGATCTCTTTGCTACTATTAATAAAGATAGTCTTAAATAATATATATGACACACGAAGAACTATATACTACATTCATGGATTTTGTTGAGAAAAATGATGAAATAGGAGCACGGCAATTTCTCATCGATCATCTGAATGATTTTCCTGAAGAAATACGAAAACAAATCGCTTTTGAATTTTTTGTTGACGCAGTTAAAAAAGATGAGGCTATTGAGTCTATTCAAAAAAGAGCATTAGAGATTATTACACAAGAATAATAGTGCATATAAAAAACCTCTCATATTGAGAGGTTTTTTATATGGTGCGCCTAGCAGGACTTGAACCTGCGACATTCTCCTTAAGAGGGAGCTGCTCTACCAACTGAGCTATAGGCGCATATTTATTTTGTAAAAGTATTTTTCTATAGTATCACTTTGCGAACGGAGCCGCTACAACTGAACTATGGGTGCGTATATGCATTTTATAAAAATGCCGTGTGCCGAGGAGAGGACTTGAACCTCCATACCTCGCGGTGCTTGCTCCTAAGGCAAGTGCGTCTACCAATTTCGCCACCTCGGCATGAATCATACTATATACTATCTTTGTAGGTTTTTCAACAAAACAATTTATTTGGGACTCGGTCACGAGTTACTAATTCGCCTTGCTCATAAGTACTCGCGACCCCGCCTCAGCGCTGTATCGCCTCCCAGGCGCGCGCTTCCGGCTTTCTCGTCTGCACTCAAGGCAATCATAAAAAATACTCAAAAGAGTGTTTTTTATGATTGTGCCCGAGGCGGGACTCGAACCCGCACGACATCACTGTCTGAGGATTTTAAGTCCTCTATGTCTACCATTCCATCACTCGGGCAAAGAACACGCAAAATGCGTTGAGGTCCGGGCGAGAATCGAACTCGCGTATAGTTCTTTTGCAGAGAACCGCCTTACCACTTGGCCACCGGACCGTTATATACTACTCGTCTTTACTGAGTAGTGCGTCTATAGTTTGTCTTGCTTTTTCTCCTTTGTCAATCATTGTATCAATAAAAGGAATTGTGTGAAAGGGGAACCCTTTTTTGATATAATCGCGCATTTCTTTGCGTTGACGCTTCAAAAAATTGAGCGCGTCTTCTTCTTGAGATTCTGGAAGTACTGTCACGAGGATATCTGCTTTGCGATCTTTTTCGTAAAGGTGTACAGAGGTCACGGTGATAAGTGATGTTTTGTTGGTCACTGTCTCAATAAAGCGTGCTGCACGCTCTCGGATGATTTCTTCTTTTTTTGCGTTTTTATTTTCCATATTTTTATACTGTCTTAAAGGTAAATACTTCTAATACATCACCAGGGGCGATATCTGTTTTACATTCGACGAGCATACCACATTCTCCTTCAGAAAGTTCTTTTACTTTTTGCTTTGCATGTTGTATTTCGATAATAGTACCTTCTGCAATAGGGAAGTCGCGACGAACAATACTTACTCGAGCACGCTCGCTGATCTTACCTTCATCTACGCGACAACCAATAACTTGACGTTCTTTTGTTTTTGAAAATACTTTCAAAACTTTTGCAGTACCGAGTACTTCACGAACTTCTTTGCGAGGGCGACGCTTTTCGAGTTCTATTTCGAGCCATTCAGTAAGTTTGTAAATAATATTGAAACGCTCTACTGTCGCACCAACTTTTTCATTGAGCTCTCGTGCTGCATTGTCGAGCGCTACATTGAAACCAAGAATAATAGTTTCTTTGTCTGATTGCGCAAGCTTCACATCACTTTCTGCAATAGCGCCGATTCCTTTACCAATAATCTTGATACGAACACCGTCTATTTGCATACGTTCAATTTCTTTTTGTGTTGCTTCTACAGTACCGTACACATCAGCCTTGATGATAAGAGGAATAACTTTTGCTTCATTGTCCACAATCATAGTTATTTTGTCATCACTTTTGGCAAATTCCAATTCTTCGATATATGCGAGTGCATCTTTCTTTTTATCAAATACTGCAATAGGGACACCAACACTAGGGAGACTATCAAATCCTACAAGTGCTACGGGGGTACCAGGGGTAGCTGCTTCTATAGGCTTCCCGAGGAAGTTTTCCATGATACGAGTAGTGGTCATTGCTGTCCCTGTTACAAGGAATTGTCCTTTGTGGAGTGTACCGTTTTTGATAATAATAGTTGCGTGAATACCGCGACGTTCATCGAGGCGACTTTCGATCACGAGTCCTTCTACAGTACCTTCTGCATCTCCTGCGATACCTTCCATATCTGCAATAAGAATAATAGTTTCTAGGAGGTCTGACACATTGGTACCTTGTTTTGCAGAAATAGCAACGAATGGGATATTTCCTCCGTATCCTTCTACAAGTACTTCTTGCTCTGCGAGAGATTGTTTGGTGCGCTCGATATTTGCATTTGGTCTATCTATCTTGTTTATTGCAACGATAAAAGGAATACCTGCTGCACGGATAGTGTGGAGTGCTTCGATAGTTTGTGCTTTTACACCGTCTTCTGCAGAAACAACAAGAATAGCAATATCACATGCTGCAGCACCACGAGTACGCATACCAGTAAATGCGGCGTGTCCTGGTGTATCGAGGAATGTTATTGAGCGAGATTCTTTTTGGTAGGGAATAGTGATCTCGTATGCACTGAGGTGTTGTGTGATACCGCCCGCTTCTCCATCAACCACATTTGTTTTGCGGATGTAGTCTAGCAAGGTACTTTTTCCATGGTCGATGTGACCCATGATTGCTACTATTGGTGGTCGTGGAGTTGAATTTTTCATAATGTTTTTTTGGCCTCTGCGAGAGCGAGAGATTCTTCTTTAGTTAATGCTTGTTGTGGTTTGAATTCACGTATTTGTTTTGCGTATACACCAGTATGGTTGCGACTAGTGATCACAGAGAGTACGTAGCCATTTCCTTTTTCATCAAGGAAGCCGCTCGCAAAACTTTGTTCGCCACCATCGTTGGTAAATGCGTTGTATCTAATAAGTGAGTATCCGCGAATACTTTTTTGTACACGAGAATCGATAATATCGAGTGCTTCTTTATGCGCAGCAAGCACGTCGTCTGTCCGAGCTGTTTTTTCAGTAAGCCAGGCGAGGGTCGCTTCGAGCGATTTGCCGTCTTTGCCAATCATAAATGACCGAAGTTTCTTTTCTTGTTGTAATACCATATATCCGACACCAATAATACCTAAAATGCACAGAATAGATGCAATAGAGATAAGTAATGATATACTGCTAGACATAAGACTTCCATTATACGTTATTTCCTATGTTTTTCAAGTATTTTTCAAAAAAACGTCGTATATACCTCGATTTTGCTTCTCGGGCTGTTTTTGGCAGTTCTGTGGGTAATCCGAACGCTTTACACCAAGAAGGGCTTCATGAAGCTGCACGGCTTGCTACTGCGCGAGAAAATATAGCAAAAATAATAAAAGTACAGCCTAGCGAAGTGGTGTTTACGAGTGGGGCAACTGAGTCAAACAATATCGCATTACAGGGGGTAGTGTATGGACTACTTGCGCGAGGGTACAAAAAAGAAGAAATAGAAATTATTACGAGCGATATAGAGCATGCGTCTATTTCTGAAGTTGCACAAGGACTCGCTGATCGTGCTGGTATTGTGTATACACAAATTACTCATACTGATGGCTATGTGAATCCCAAAGATATTGTTCCAAGTAAAAATATTCGTGCATGTATTGTGTCTATTATTTTTGTGCAAAATGAAATTGGTAGTATCCAGCCCATAAAAGAAATTGCAAAACGTATTCGCCATGTGCGAAAAGAATTTCCGGAAACTGTTTTTGTATTACACACTGATGCGACACAAGCTCCTTTGTATATAGACCTTTCTGTACCAAGTCTCGGTATAGATATGATGACGGTGGGCTCTGCAAAATTGCCAGTACAAAATGGGGTAGGGTTTTTGTATATAAAAAAGAATACTCCTATGGCGCCAGTGTATTTTGGTGGGGGACAAGAATTTGGATTTCGCTCAGGAACACAACCAGTAGCTCTTATAGAACATTTTGCACATGCAGTAGTAGCGGCGCAAAAGATGCGCGCATCTTTTGCGCCGCACATCCAAAATCTCCGCGATTATTTCGAAACACGTATTCAAGAAAGTTTTCCTTTTATACAAATCTCAAGTATTGCTGGCTATCGCGCTCCACATATAAGTCATCTTTTAATCCCACATATAGATAGCGAGCTTTTGGTTATAGAGCTCGACGCACGAGGGATAGCAGTATCTTCACAAAGTGCATGTAGTAATGATACCGAGAAGCATCTTCCAGAAAACCTCCAACCCAAAAACGTCGCAACATTACGCGTATCATTTGGCAGTACTACCAAAAAACGTGATATAGATAGATTAGTTAAGGCTATATCACAAGTATTGACAAAATATAATAAAAGTTTATAGTATATAAAATTAATTGTAAATGAAAAAAAATCTTATATCGTATAAAGATATTGCAACTATACCTGAAGGGTATGTATATAAATCACCAAAAATAAAATCAAGATATTTATGGACGTTATTTTTTGGTTTTTTAACAGGTGATTTAAATCCTGTACATATCAATATATTTACTTATAAAAAATACAAATCAAAACTAGGAGGACTTTCTCGTCATGGTATAAGCACTATTGCTCAGGCTGAAAGTTTTATTTTTAAAATATTTACCTTTATTGAGCCTACTGAAATAATTGCACAAGGATATAATGTTATACGATATCTAGCCCCGATACATATTGGAGACACGATAGAGTATTCCTATACACTTGTAAGTAAAAAAATTTCAGAAGAAAAAGAGTCTGCTAAATGTACTTGGTTGATAGTAGGAACCAATCAAATAGGTAAACAAGTATTTACCTGTGAATGGGTAGTTTTGTATTATAAAATAGAAAGGGTATAAAAATAAAATGCCTCCTGTATGTATACTGGAGGCATTTTTTACACGTTAAAATAAAAATTTTCAAAAGGTTGGCGTTCTTCAAGAAGTCGCTTTTCTCTCATTCTTCGAAGCTTTTCGCATTCTGCTGTAATTTTAGGAGAATTGTAATCAACTTTTTTGAATTGGAAATTTTCTCCGTTTTTAAAAATTTCAGAAAGCGATGCTTTTTGTTTCGGAGTACACTCTATTCTGATTGGTTTGTTTTCCATATTTTTTTCTTTTACTATACCAAAAATAGGCAATAAGTCTATGGTTTTATATAAGTATAAAATTGTTTTAGTTTATGCTATATTATTTTTATGCCCCCATTAAGTCAATTTACTACCAAAGCAAAAGAAGCGATAAAACGAGCCCATGAGCTCGCTATTGAGCGTGGACAAAACAATGTCGGCGCATTGCATTTGCTCGCAGGGCTTTTGATACAAGAAGAATCAAACATTATTCCATTACTTGAAACTATGGATGTCGATACTATCCACCTTTCAGACACTGTTCTTGAGTCTATGGAAGAAGTGCAAGGCTCTACTACTGTCGCACCGTCATATCAGATGTTCCTCACAAGTGATCTCGCACATACTATCGAGCAATCTCTCAAAGTTGCTGCAGAATTAAAAGATCCATTTGTTTCTACTGAACATTTGTTTATCGCATTGTGTGATACAAAAAATCAGACTACTGATATTCTCGCAAAATTTAATATTACAAAAAAAGGATGCGTCGAAGCATTGCTCCAATACCGCAGTGAACCACAAGCAAAAACTTCTGGTACAAAAATGCGCATGATAGGAAAATTTACTCGCAACCTTACCGATATGGCGCGCGAAGACAAACTCGATCCTGTGATAGGACGCGATATGGAAATAATGCGTATTATGCAGATTCTTTCTCGCCGTACCAAGAACAATCCTATTTTGATAGGTGAAGCGGGAACTGGAAAAACTGCTGTTGTAGAAGGTCTTGCAAATCGTATTGCACGTGGAGATGTAAGTGAATCTTTGAAAGATAAACAAATTGTATCACTCGATATTGGATCACTCCTCGCAGGGACAAAGTATCGTGGAGAATTCGAAGAGCGGTTGAAACAAATTTTGAAAGAAATAGAAGCTGCACAAGGAAAGATTATTCTTTTTATTGATGAGATACATAGTATTGTAGGAGCAGGAAGTGCTGAAGGTACTGTCGATATGGCAAATATGCTCAAGCCTGCACTTGCTCGAGGTGAGCTTCGTGCAATAGGTGCGACAACACTCAAAGAATATCAAAAACATATAGAAAAAGATCCTGCGCTCGCACGACGATTCCAGCCGGTATTTGTCGAAGAACCAAGCGTAGAAGACACCGTCGCTATACTTCGTGGGTTGAAAGAAAAGTATGAGCTCTATCATAGTGTACGCATTACTGATGATGCGATAGTCTCTGCAGTGGAGCTCTCTAGTCGCTATATAACCAACAGATTCCTCCCAGACAAGGCAGTAGACTTGCTTGATGAGGCGTGTTCTGCGCTTCGTATGGTTCTCGAAAATAAGCCGATATTACTCGATGAAGCGTATCGCAAAATAATGCGTCTCGAAATAGAGAAAGAAGCATTGAAAAAAGATCTTGATCAGGGTGGTGATATTGCACAGCATGCAAAAGCTCGCATGAAAGATATTGAGCTTGAAATTGCAAATATCACAGAAAAAAATCGTGAGCTCGAAATGAAATGGAAAGGTGAAAAAACATTGCTCGATGATATGAGTAAGTTGAAAAAAGATTTGGATCTTCTCCGTCTCGAAGCAGAAAATGCAGAGCAACGTGCAGATCTTGGTCGTGCTGCAGAGATTCGCTATGGACACATTCCACTTTTGCAAAAAGAATTTGATGCAAAATCTGTAAAGCTTAAAAAATTACAAAAAAATCGACGTGTATTGAAAGAAGAAATTACGAGTGAAGATATTGCAAGTGTGGTCGCTCGATGGACAGGAGTACCAGTAATAAAAATGCTCGAAGAAGAGCGAGAAAAATTGTTACATCTTGAAGCAGAGCTCAAAAAGCGTGTCGTAGGGCAAGATATTGCAATAGAAAAAATCTCTCATGTGGTACGTCGCAATCGCGCAGGTATTGGTGATCCAAATCGTCCTATTGGCTCATTCCTTTTCCTTGGTCCGACAGGAGTAGGGAAGACAGAGCTCACCAAAGCACTTGCAGAATATATGTTTAATGACGAAAAAGCGCTTATTCGTGTCGATATGAGTGAATACATGGAGCGCCATGCAGTATCGAAGCTTATTGGCTCACCACCAGGATATGTCGGCTATGATGAAAGTGGGCAACTCACCGAAGCGGTCCGTCATCGCCCATACTCTGTAATACTTTTTGATGAAGTAGAAAAAGCTCACCCGGAAGTATTCAATGTATTACTCCAAGTGCTCGATGATGGACATCTCACCGATAGTAAGGGACGAAAAGTGAACTTTAAAAATACGATTATTATTATGACTTCAAATATTGGGTCACAATATATTCAAAAAATGGAAACTATTGGATTCCATACCAATAGCAATGAGAGAGAATACATGCAGACCAAAGAAAAAGTCGAAGAGTCTCTCAAAGAATATTTCCGCCCAGAATTTCTCAATCGTATCGATGAGGTAGTAGTCTTTGATATGCTCGGGGTAGAGGAGATTGCATCAATAGTACGTATTCGTTTTGATCAGGTCCTTGCTCGGCTCAAAGAAAAACAAATCGCTGTCACTATCGATGAAAAAGCACTTTCATTATTGGCAAGTCTCGGGTATAATCCTATGTACGGGGCACGCCCCCTCAATCGGCTCATTCAGACTAAAGTCTTGAATCCGATTGCAAAACAAATCATTTCTGCAGAAATTTCTGCAGGTGATACAGTCCTCGTAACTGTAAAAGATAATGACATCATTGTCTCAAAAGTTTCAAAAAAGCGAGCGACGACTAGTTCTTTCCAAAAACAATCTCCCAAAAAGGCCAAAATTGCTAATTAAGTATTTTTTGTGCTGGGTATTGTTTTAATATCCCCGTTATGTATAATAACGGGACCAGCGTCGGTGGTAGAGTGGTCAATTACAACAGACTGTAAATCTGTCGCCTTCGGGCTACGAAGGTTCAAATCCTTCCCGGCGCACAAAATACAAAAACACCAGAATACTCTGGTGTTTTTGTATTTTGTGCCTATTATATAAAATTAGAATTTATATAATACTATTGACATGTTTTAAAAAAGAAATTATTATATATTTATGAATATAAAAAATTTACCTGATGGATTGCAAGAAAAATTTCCATTAAGCTCAAAAAAATTTTGGAAAAAATACTTAAGTGCAAATATTTCACTTTTGGTAATTACTATAATATTAACACCTTTTATTATTTTGGTTATTTCTTCGTTAAGTACTTATGATCAAGGTGCTTTTTATGTAGGTTTGGTCATAATAAGTCTTTTTGTATTACTATGTATAATATCTCTGTTGCGTGCATGGTATATAAAAGCATATATACGTAGTTATTATTACAATAATGAGAAAAATTATATTACTATACGTAAAGGAGTTTTTACTTCTGCGGAAATTCACGTACCATATCACAAAATTCAAGATGTTTATGTCGATCAAGATTTTCTTGATCGAATTATGGGGCTATATGATGTACATATTGCAAGTGCAACTATTGGGTCATCTATAGAGGCTCATATTGATGGTGTTGAAAAAAAATCAGCTGATGGTTTAAAAGATTTTTTACTATCGAAAATACAAAATAGTGGAGAAAATTCTTCAGAAAATGGTGTGGATATAAAAATACAACCTAATATTACAAATTCAAATAAAATAATATTAAATTTTGATAATAAAATATCAAGTGATGAATATCCTATTATTTCAGCATGGTGGATAGGGAGCATTCTATCTCGTATTGGAACTTTAATTATAATTGCCTTTCTTGTTATGATACGTACTTCGCAAAATGGTATAAATAGTTCAACTATTATTTTGCTAGCCAGCTTTTTTGTTATTGGATTTTTTTGGGGAATAATAAGACTATCTTTATTTGTTAGAAATTATAGCTTTGATTTTACTCCTGAATATTTATATGCTCGTTATGGAATTTTTTCAATAACAGAAATTCATATGCCGTATAATACTATTCAAGATGTAAGAATTGAGCAATCTTTCTTTGATAAAATATTTGGTGTTTATACTATTATGATTGAAAATGCTGTGGGTGGGGGTAGAACATTGGCCCTTATTGGACTCTCAAAAACAAGTGCGGATACAATTTTTATTACTATTAAAGATCAAGTCATGGGAAAGCATGATGTAAATAAAATTTAATTTTTTATGGAACAATATAATTCTTATAAAAAAGTAAAAAATAATAAATTTACTAATCTTATTATATTAAGTATTTTTATTATAATATCGGTTGTTATTTTTATTATCTATTTTTTAATAAATAATAAAGAATTTGGATTCTCATCAAATATTTCTTCGTATGCTAATTCTGCTCAAGAAAATTTAAATAAAGGAAAATATTCTGAAGCAGCAGCTGATTTTGATAAAATAATAGCTATTGCACCTAAAGATTCTAAGATACTTGCATATGCGTATAGTGCAAAAGCAGATGCCGAATTTTTAGATAATAATATGAGCTCTGCTGAGTCTGACTATAATCAGGCATTACTGATTAATCCTGAATTAAAGGATGCTTATTATTCTCTTGCTAAGATATATAGAGCAAAAAATCAAAAGAAAGCTATTTCATTTTTAGAAAAAGCTATCTCTTTAGATCCAAAAAATATACAAAAACCATCAAATGAATATATATTAGATACAGAAAATTTAATATATGGCGGTATGGGGGATAATCAAAAAGTCATTGAAATCAGTACTAAAATGCTTTCTTTTAATCCAAATAATGGAGATGCTTATTTTGAAAGAGGTACCGCATATAGTAATCTTCATCAATTTAAGTTGGCATTAGATGATCTTAATAAAGCAATGTCTATTAGTTCGGCATGGAATACATATCTTGTTAGAGGTAGTGTTGAAAAAAGTTTAAGCATGAAAACTCAGGCGTGTGATGATTTTAAACAAATTAAAACACCACCAATTGATCCTGGGTATGTGCTTGGATATAAAGATTTGTCTGATTATTGTAAATAGGGTATAAAATTTTTATTTATTGTATACTATATACACAATGACTCATCATATAAATCGGTACTTTTTGAAAGTTGCAGGTATTGGAGTACTTATACTTGTCTGTGCGTTTTTTGGGTCTCAATTATTTGATGCGCGGATAGAGTCAAAGCAAAAAGCTGATCTTATAGAAGAAACAAAAGAGCTTGCATCATTTGTTGATTGGCAAAATATTGCAAATCTTCATGCAGACGAAACCGATCTCACAAACCCAGAATATATTCATCTCAAAAAAGTATTTGTAAATTTTCATGAAGCAGATAAAGATAGTCGCTTTGCATACTTGCTTGGTTTTCATGAAAATACAGGAAAGCAATTTTTTTATGTTGATTCAGAAGATCCGCATTCAAAAGATTATTCTGCACCAGGATCTGTATATGAAGAAACAACACAAAAAGATGTTACTGGTTTCAAATCTGGTACTTGGTATGTCGAAGGTCCATATAGAGATAGTTGGGGCGAATGGGTATCTGGTAATGCACCAGTAAAAAATAATGCAGGTGTAGTGGTGGCTCAAGTCGGGATAGATATTTCTACTGCGCAATGGCATAGACAAATCCTTGTTTCAAATCTTATTATCGCAATCATTACATTTTTATGTCTTTGTATTACACTCATTCTCGCAAAAGTATTTTATAAAAAAGAGCAAAAAGTTGCAGAGCTTACCAAAGAAAAAGAAGTCTTGCTTCATGATGTATCTGCGCTCAAGTCAGTACAACTCCTCGCATATGTCGGGCGTATCACTATTCAATTCCCAGAAAAGATTATTTCCCTTGATGAACAATTTGCGCCATTGTACAAAGAGCAAAAAACTGACACACTATCATTCAATGATGTTCGTGCATATATACACCCAGACGATATAGAGCATTTTGAAAAAATGTTGGGAGAAATAGAAGGTGGAAGTGTCTCATATACGTGGTGCGATATACGATTTGGTAATTTGGAGAATGGCTTTCGCGAGTATCATATCTATGGTAATGTAAAAAAAGAAGAAAATAGCGTCGTATTTTCTGGTATTATGCAAGATATTTCAGATATAAAATCCTAATATGAAAGAAGAAAGTATTTATTTATATGGCAAACATGCGCTCCGTGAAGCGCTTATTGCTCGTCCCCAAGTTATCAAAAAAGTCTTTCTCGACGACAATGCCATGGCGGATCGTGATATCACTGATATCCTCGCAAAAAATAATATCACCCCGGGCAAGCTCAAAGGGCAATCTGATATCGGCGTATCAAAAGACGCAGTACACCAAGGAGTAATTGCGCTTCTCAAAAATGAAAACCTCTATACACCAATGTCTGTCGTAGATGATATTTTCAAAGAAAAGCAAAATCCACTTTTTGTACTTCTCGACGAGCTCCATGATCCACACAATGTAGGTGCTATTATTCGGTCTGCGGTAGCGTTTGGTGCAAGTGCAATATTTATACCAGAACACAATCAATCTCCAATCACTGGTACAGTAATCAAGACTTCTGTCGGTATGGCATTTCGTATTCCTATTATTCAAATTGGTAATGTGAACCAAACCATCCGTACACTCAAAGAAAAAGGTGTCTGGGTATATGGGCTCGTGATGGATGGCGACACTGTACTCAAAAATGCGCAGTTTGATACACCGACACTTGTCGTAGTAGGAAATGAAAGTGATGGCATCCGCCTCAAAACTTTGGAGCTCTGTGATATCAAGCTCTCTATACCAATGAATCCAGATTGTGAATCTCTCAATGCATCTATCGCAACATCTGTTGTTTTGTACGAATGGAGTAGGGGGAATTTGTAAAATATGAAAAAAGTTTTTGTAGTATTATCTATAATATCTTGGATAGTGCTCTCTTTTACAGTTTTTAGTTATTTAAATGTAAGAGATACTATTAAAGATAGTTATCGTTTGCAAGATTCTTTTGTCAAAAGAGTATCTGAAATAAATGATTACTATGATACTCATAAAGTTTACCCAAAAGATGAAGATATCTTTGTTCTTAGTGAAAAAGAATCTAATAAAGAAAAACTAAATAATTTTATACCAAAAAATACTGATAAATATGTTTTAATTTTTCAAAGAGGCCATTATGATGTATGGTATGAATATTACGCATATCCATCAGGTATCACCTCCTTGTCTTTTAATATAAAAGATTATATTAGTTTTTATTATTGGACACTTCCGCTTTTAATATTCACATTATTGAGTTTTTTAGGTTGGTACATTTTTTCAAAAAAAGAAAAAGATAATTATCTTCAAAAATAATCACATCTAAAACACGAAAATTTTCTGCTGAGAATTTTCTTTGTTCTGCGCCAGTCGCGCCATACAAAGTTTTATATATGAATATTTTTTCCGATATAAAATAAATAAAGCCGCTCATATAGAGCGGGCATATTACTTATCCAAGATTCATCCATAAGATTTCATCTTGATAAGTTATTATTTCATAATCTAGATTATCAAAACTTATAAAAAAGTTTCTTCCAGGTATTATGTTTTCAATCCTAGGTATATCAGCATCAATTTCGCGAGCTGTTTCTATAACTGAGATTACATCATTATCCAATCTAAAATTGAATTTTTTTTCAAGCGTAAAGATAAGATTTTCTTTGCTTTCTGGAGATAAGTTATCCCAATTTGCTAATAAATTTAAAACTCGATTACAAAAAGATTCGTGTTCGTTTTGTAAAATTTTTTTCTCTAATAGCATCTTAAGACAATCTGTTCTTTTCATAAAGAAATCTAAAATTGAATAATCTCTAAGAAAAAGTACTATCTTTCTCATTTGTTTTTTATTTTTTTTGTTAAGAAATATTTAATTATATATTAGCATATTTATATATAAAAGTCAAGTATCTATGATATACATCTTTATTTATGGGCTTTTTTCTGCTATTATCATTGTATGGAAAATACTCAAAAGGTAGTTACAAGATTTGCCCCAAGTCCAACAGGGAATTTGCACTCAGGTTCATATAGAACCGCTATTTTTTCATATTTATTTGCAAAAAAGCACAATGGGGAATTTATTTTACGTATAGAAGATACAGACAAAGAACGCTCAAAAAAAGAATTTGAAGACAATATTTTGGACAGTCTACAATGGCTCGGTATTTCGTATGATAGCTTTTATCGCCAAAGCGAACACATTGCTCGCCACCAACAAGTACTCGCACAGCTTATTGCAGATGGCCATGCATATATTTCAAAAGAAGAGGCAAAAGATGGTAGTGGAGTAATCAAAGAAATCGTCCGTTTCAAAAATCCTGGCACTGATATAAGCTTCCAAGATGAGATCAAAGGTACAGTGACTATGCACACTGGTGACCTTGGAGATTTTGTTATTGCAAAAAGTGCAACAGAGCCGCTCTTTCACCTTGCAGTAGTGGTAGACGATTTTGATGAAGGGGTGACGCATGTAATCCGTGGAGAAGACCATGTATCAAATACACCGCGCCAGATACTCATCCAGCGCGCAATCGGTGCTCCTACGCCTATATATGCCCATATACCACTTGTACTCGGGCTCGATAAGCAAAAGCTCTCAAAGCGCAAAGGGGCCCTCGCTATGACCGAATATAGAGATCTTGGGTATTTGCCAGTGGCACTTTTGAATATGGTTTCTATGGTGGGGTGGAACCCAGGGACACCACAAGAACTTTTTGACAAAGTTGCGCTTATTGCAGAGTTTGATCTCGCAAAAGTGCAAAAGTCTCCTGCAGTATTCAATCCAGAAAAGCTTGATTGGTTCAATCGTGAATATATCAAACAACTTTCTTCTGTTGAATTTTGGAACTATGCAGAAAAATATATTGCACAAGATATAAAACTCGAAACTCTTTTGCGTGAGCGAATTACAAAATTTAGTGATATCAAGACTATGGTAGATAGTGGGGAATTGTCTTGGTTTTTTGCTGAGCCTGATATGAAGCTCGAAAATATTGTATGGAAAAATCTCAAAAATGATACAGAAGGTATTACAAAAACAAAAAAATATATTGCGACAGTAGTAGAAAATTTGGAAGTAGTACCAGAAGCTAATTGGAATAAAGATAGTATAAAAAGTGCTATATGGGATTTCGTAGAAGCGACAGGAAAAGGTGATGTGCTCTGGCCTATGCGACTTACGCTCTCAGGGCTCGATCGTTCTCCAGATCCATTTGAGCTTGCAGAAATTCTCGGTAAAGAAAAAACTATTGCACGATTGCAAAAGGTTATTTCGTAATATTTGTATATGAAAAAGCAAAACGTATTTGAATTAAAAAGCGACTATAGTCCGGCTGGCGATCAACCCGAGGCTATCAAGCAATTGAGTAAAGGACTCGATGATAATTTGCAATTGCAAACTTTGCTTGGTGCGACTGCGACTGGAAAAACTTTTACCATGGCAAATATCATTGCCGAAAAACAAAAGCCGACACTTATTATTGCGCACAACAAAACACTTGCCGCTCAGCTCGCACAAGAGTTTAAAGTATTTTTCCCTAATAATGCCGTGCACTATTTCGTATCGTATTACGATTACTACCAGCCAGAAGCGTACATGCCGACGACTGATACATTTATCGAAAAAGATGCACAGATAAACAAAGAAATAGATAGACTTCGCCATGCGACTACACAATCACTCCTCACTCGCAATGATTGTATTATTGTCGCGTCTGTATCTTGTATTTATGGATTGGGTTCTCCCAAGGAATATGAAAAAGTAAATTTGCACTTGAGTTTGAATACAAAAATTACTCGTACTGAGCTTATGCAAAAGCTGGTAAGTATTCATTTTACACGGACCAATGCAGACCTTAGTCCAGGGCAATTTCGTGCATTAGGAAATAAGGTAGAGATCATGCCGGTGTCTGAAGCGGTGACATATAGTATCGATCTCGGTGTACAAGGCATACAAAAAATTCTTAAAATAGATCCTGTAACATCTCGTATTATCCAAGAAGAAGGTGATATTTTTGTCTTCCCAGCAAAACACTTTATAACCAATGAGGCTGAAAAAGATAAGGCTATAAAAGCTATAAAAAGTGAGCTCGACGCACAATTGAAACATTTTGAAAAAGAAGGGAAGCTTCTCGAAGCGGAGCGTATCAAACGCCGTACCACATACGACCTCGCTATGATAAAAGAAATGGGGTACTGCTCAGGTATAGAAAACTACTCTCGTCATATGTCTGGCAAAAATGCAGGAGAACCACCAGAGACATTGCTTTCATATTTTCCACACGACAAAAACGGAAATCCTGAATTCTTGCTTTTTATTGACGAAAGTCATGTGACATTACCGCAACTACAAGGTATGTATGCAGGGGATGCATCTCGCAAATCTACATTGGTGGAATTCGGCTTTAGACTACCGAGTGCAAAAGATAATCGCCCACTCAAATTTGAAGAATTTAAAGAACGGATTGGGCAAACTATTTTTGTATCTGCAACACCGGGAAAATATGAAGCAGAGCATGCAGAGCAAGTGGTAGAGCAAATCATCCGTCCGACAGGACTCGTTGATCCAGTGGTAGAGATTCGTCCTATTCTTGAAGATGGTCCATATCTCGGTCAGGTGTATGATTTTATTGCAGAAGCAGAAAAAGAAATTGCAAAAGGAGGGCGAGTACTCGCAACAACACTCACAAAAAAAATGGCAGAAGATCTTGCAAGTTTTTTGAAAGAGAAAAAAATAAAATCAGAATATTTGCACAGTGATATCAAAACCATTGAGCGTATTCAAATTATTACCAAATTCCGTAAAGGAGAATTTGATATTTTGGTTGGGGTGAACTTGCTTCGAGAAGGGCTTGATATGCCAGAAGTTTCGCTTATTGGTATTTTGGATGCAGACAAAGAAGGCTTTTTGCGCAGTGAAGTATCACTTATTCAGACTATTGGGCGTGCTGCGAGAAATGCCGATGGGCGCGTTATACTCTACGCAGATCGCATTACAGGCTCAATGGAGCGTGCTATAGGGGAGACTAGTCGTCGTCGCGAAAAACAACTCGCGTACAACAAAAAGCACGGTATTACCCCAATGACTATCAAGAAGAAAATCCATGACATTATGGAAGGTATGGAAAGCGATCATGCTCGCGCGGTCAATGCTGAGCTCGCGCTTGATATGGCGCTCTTTGCTGCAGCTATGGAGCCATCAAAAGGTAAAAGCGGGAGAGGAAAAAAGAATCCTATAGAAAAGCTCATCAAGCTCAAAGAAGATGAAATGAAAGAATCGGTAAAACTTCTCGATTTTGAAACCGCTGCAATCCTCCGCGATGAAATAAAAGTCTTGAAAGAAAAAACGTATATTACGGAATAATTATTCCACGTGTACGGTTACGTTTGTTTTTTCATTTTTTACTTTAATAAAGAATGCGAGAAAACCTCCAATACATACCACAATACTTGATATAAGAAATACGTTTGAGTATGCGTCTACTTGTGCCTTGAGTGTTATGAGTGCGATATATTTTTGTATATCTATAAGTGCGTGGCTGTGTAGTGTACTAAAGCGATTTATTTTGATTACATAGTTTTCTGTTGAGTTGGTAAGTATGGTACCAAATATTGCAATACCAAAAGCTCCTGCAATATTTCGTGCGAGAGAGAGGATCGATGATGCAATACCAATCTCGTGTGGATCGACAACAGATGCAATGATATTGGTACGTTGTGCCATACCGAGCCCAAGTCCAAATGCCATAACACATAGAGGGATTATGATATCAAGCGCAGTAGATCGTGGGTCTATTCTTGCAAACAAAAGCAATCCCAATGCTGCAATAAATGTACTAATAGCAATGATATAGCGAGATTCTACTTTGCCGGTGAAGCTCCCACCGATAGGAGATGCAAGTACCATCATAAATGCCATCGGCATAAATAAATACCCAGATTCTGTTGCGGTGTAGCCGAGGAATGTTTGTGCAAAAATAGGTAATAAGAAAATACTTCCCATCATACCCATGAAGACGATAAAGTTGTTTATGAGTGTATGTACAAAAGCTGGTATTTTGAAAAACTTCAAATCAACAATCGGCTCTGGTACCTTCTTTTCTATTTCGATAAATATTTTTGTAAATACAACAATGACTACATAACAAATAATACTGCTCAATGATAGCCAGCCCCAATCGGTCCCTTTATCCAAAACCAATACCAATGCAGACAGTGCGCTACCGAGTGTGATAGCTCCCCACCAGTCAAAGAAATTTGAAACTTTTTCAGAGCGAGATTCATTGATGAATCGCATCGCCATAAGAAGCCCAATAATACCTACGGGTAGATTTATCAAAAAGACTGAACGCCAACCGAAGTTGTCGATAAGTGGTCCACCAAGTAGTGGGCCGAATACACTTGCTGCAGCAAATGCAGAAGACCAAATACCGAGTGCTTGTGCGCGCTCTTTACCTTCTTTAAATGTCACCGCAAGAATTGCCATAGCGGTAGGGTAGTCGGCAGATCCTGCAATTGCTTGTATCACACGAAATACAATCATAGAAGAAAGATTCCATGAAAGTCCTGCAAGTACTGATCCAAAAATGAATATAGTAAAGCCAAGTATGTACACCTTTTTTCTTCCTATAGTATCGCCAAGCTTACCCCAAATAGGGACAAATATTGCATTAGCAAGAATATATGCCGTCGCAATCCATCCCGCAGAAGATGTGGTGATATTGAAGTCGTTGATAATCTTTGGTAGGGCAAGGTTTACAATAGTTTGATCGAGGCGCCCCAAAAAGGTACCCACAATAACAGTGAGCAATATCCACCAGCGGAGGGTATTTTTCTTTTCAGGCTTTTCTTCGGGCATGATTATTTATTTGGATAAATGGTAATTTTTGCAGACATACCATTTTTGATTTCTGGGTATGCAGTAGTGTCAAAGCGCACTTTTATATCGAATTTTTTTGTAGGACGTTTGTCTGAAATAGAGAAGGTGATAGTAGTATCGTCTGATGTTTGACTCACACTATCGACAGTTCCTTGATATGTTTTTGAGCCGAATGCGTCAATAGTAAAGCTTGCTGTTTGTCCTGGGGTAATATCTTTGAGTCCTTTGTTTTCTTCTATTTGCCCTACAACTTCGAGATCTTCAGGGTGTATCATAGATACTACAGTTTGTCCTGGGTTGTACAGTGCACCAAGAGTGTTTTGAATACTTACTACGGTACCAGATACTTTTGAAGAAACGATAGTACTTCCTACGAGTGCTACAGGAGTGTTTGCTTCTATGTGGCCACCTTCTTGTACATATACTGCGTTGAGGATACCAGCACTTGGTGCAGAGAGATTTATAATAGGTGCTTGTACTTGAGAATTTTCTATTGAAATAGTATTTGCTTGCAATTCCCAAGCGATAAATACAATTACCAAAACTATTGCGCCGACAAGTCCACTAAGACTTTGTACCCAAGGTTTTTTAAATACACTTTCTTTTTTTGTTATTTTTTCTTGTTCCATAAAATTATTGTAATACTGCTACTTTATCATTTTGAGAAAGTCCCGATACGACTTCTACATGGTCTTGGTCGGTAATACCGATAGTTATTTCTTTTTGGACATTGGTATTGCCTTGGTGTACTACTGCATATGTTTTTCCATTTTTATAAATGACACTTGTTTTTGGAATAAGTAAAACATTATCTTTAGTAGTTGTTTGTGCGAGCATAGTAATAGCCGCAGAATTTGGTGTAATGATTTGTCCAGGATTTATTGCAACACTATGTATAACACCATCATTTGGTGCGGTGATTATAGTATTGTTGTAATTTGCTTGTGCGATTTGTACTGCACCGAATGCGCTTTCTACTTGTGCTTTTGCAGTTGCAACATCTTCTGGGCGAGCGGCAGTTTGGAGATTTATAAGTGCTGCATTTGCTTGATCAAGTCCTGCTTGTGCAAGTGCTAATACTTGGTCTTTTGTTTGTAATGCTGTTTGGTATGCATTGTAGTTTGCAGTGTAGTTTACAGAATTTTTATTTGGAATATGAATAACCCAATTTGGTTGACTTTGTTTTGTACTAAAAGTAATGAACAATCCAGTATCTGCAATTGGTTGGGGAACAGTAGTACTCATAGTGCCTGTGTAGTTGTCGAGCATCCCTGATGCATTGAAATATCCATTATCTCCTCCTGGATATGCTTGGATTATGATGTCTCCTTGTTGGGTTTTTGTATAACTACCAGAAAGTGTTGGTGCTTGCACAGTAGTATCGTTTGAGGTGGTTGTTATTTCGAGTCCACTACTAAGCAATTTTGAATATGCATTTGCTACAGCGATAGTTTGTTGTTTAGTCGCTTGGTCGAGATTTACTTGTGCTGTTTTTACTGCAGCTTTTGCAACATCAATTGCAGAGCTTGTCGCACCATTGAGTACTTTTTGATAATTTGCTTGTGCAAGCGCATATGCAGCTTTTGCTTGGTTTATAGAGCCTTGTGCTGTGCCATTGTCGAGCGTTGCAAGTACTTGCCCTGTTTTGACTGAGTCGCCATTGTGTACAAGGACTGATTGAATTTTTCCTCCAGAGACAAAAGCAAGTGTAAGGTTTTTGTTTGCTATGTCTGTTTGTGTTATTGAGCCAAGTGTTACAGGAACAAAACTATATACTTTTTTGGTATGAATCATTTTGTAGCTAATACCACTTACGATAATTGCAATACCAAAAAATATTGATATAGCGAGTTTTGGTTTATTGAAAAATGTAATAATGTGTTTTTTCATATTATTTTGCGGTTATTTTTTTTAATACAGTTATAAAATATTCTTTTTCTGAAATGGTTATTTTTGAAAACATTTTTTTGAAAAGAGAATGTTTTTTATTGGTAAGGTTTTTTACAATAAGAGAAGATTTGGGGGTGAGGGTGATATGTACTGTTCGTCTATCTGCTGGATCATATTGTCGTTTGACCAATCCTTTTTTGATCATCGGAGTTATGATTGCGGTCACCGATGGTGGAGTTATCTGGAGTAGGGAAGCGATTTCTTTCATAGTCGGGTTTTTCTTTTCCGATACTATATGCAGGATTTCCCATTGTGCCATGGTGCAATCGATTTTTTTGGTTTGATCGCGCATCGTTTCTATGATCGCTCGCTTGAAATTAATCAGTGCGTTTTCTAGCTCTATGTCTATATGGTCCATATACTTAGCTTGTCTAATTATTATATAATCTAAATATATACGTACGAGAATAAAAAGTCAAACACAGACCCTTTCAATATATGCATTTTTGTGCTATAAAGCATGGATGCCAACTCCTAAAAAGATCGAAAATATTCGTCCATTACCAGACAAAAAAGCACACGATAGTATCGTGGTAAAAGGTGCGCGAACACACAATCTCAAGAATATTTCAGTAGAAATGCCTCGAGGTAAAATGATTGCAATCACTGGGCTTTCTGGAAGTGGAAAATCTTCTCTCGCATTTGATACTATATTTGCAGAAGGACAACGTCGCTATGTCGAAAGTCTTTCTTCATATGCACGACAATTTTTGAATCAAATGCCCAAGCCTGATGTAGATGAAATCACCGGACTTTCTCCTGCGATCTCTATTGATCAAAAATCTCGTTCAAATAATCCTCGTTCGACTGTGGCGACTATTACAGAAATATATGACTATCTTCGTGTATTGTATGCGCGTGTTGGTAAAGCATACTGTCCTGTCTGCGGTACGGTGATTCAAAAGCTTTCTCTTGAAGAAATCAACAATTTTATCATTGCAAAAATAAAAGAAATTGCAAAAGAAAAATCTGGTACAAAAAAGAAAGTAATGGATGTAGAGTGGAATGATACTCGTATACAAATCTATGCACCGATTGTGCGTGGAAGAAAGGGTGAATATTATCAGCTTCTATATGATTTGCTTGGAAAAGGGTTTAGTACTGTCCGCATAGATGGCAAAATATTTAGTTTGCGTGAGAAAATAGAGCTCCACAAAACAACCAATCATAATATTGAAGTATTGGTAGATGAGCTCGCTGTGCATGAGTTTAAAGATAATCCTCGTGATGCAGAATTGCGACTTTTTGAAGCAGTAGAGCGTGCAACGCTTGAAAGTAGTGGCTTGGTGCAAATTGTTTTTGGTGTATCAGAAGATTTTGAAATGCAGACACAAGTGCAATCAGAATTTCTTTTGTCATCAAAGTTTTCTTGTCCAAATGATGGATTCTCTTTCCCAGAAATTGAACCACGCCTTTTTTCTTTCAATAGTCCATATGGCGCATGTCCGGATTGTAATGGTATAGGATCAAAGTTTTTTGGTGGTACAGAGCCATGTGATACCTGTCATGGTAAGCGCCTTCGCCCAGAAGCATTGCATGTATTTTTGGAAGCCATAATTAAAAAAGAAATAAAAAAAATAAACGTTGTAGAACTCACAGCTCTTTCTATCGAAGAAGCATTTGAATTTTTTGCTTCAATAAAACTTTCTCCAAAAGATGCAGAAGTTGCAAAAGCGGTAATTAAAGAAATTGAAGATAGACTCATATTCTTGCTCAATGTAGGTCTTGAATATCTCACACTCGATCGTACCGCAAATACACTCTCTGGTGGGGAGAGTCAACGTATTCGTCTCGCAAGTCAGCTTGGAAGTCGTTTGGTAGGTGCTTTGTATGTGCTCGATGAGCCGACTATCGGGCTTCACCAGCGCGACAATGAACGCTTGATTCAAACATTGCTTGATTTGCGTAATGCAGGCAATACTATCCTCGTGGTAGAGCATGATGAAGATACTATTTTTGCTTCAGACTTTTTGGTGGATATTGGGCCAGGAGCTGGTATACACGGGGGAAATGTTATTGTTGCAGATTATCTCGACACATTACTTAAAGCAAAGAAAAATGATTCAGGAAGTCGGACACTTGCATATCTTCGTCATGAAGATGAAATTGCAATTCCTGAAAAACGCCGCGATCAAGACAAAGGCACTCTTCGTATCACTGGTGCGAGTCTGCACAATATCAATAATCAAAATATAGAAATTCCGCTTGGAAAAATGGTTGCAATTACTGGGGTATCTGGTAGTGGTAAGAGTACGTTTTTGTATGATATTTTGTATAAAAATTTGCAAGCACGTTTTGAACGTAAATTGCGTAGTGCACAAATATATAATTGTGCCTCATTTACTGGTACAGAATATCTTGCTCGCGCAATCATGATCGACCAAAGTCCTATTGGGCGTACTCCCCGTTCAAACATTGCGACATATACTGGAGCATTTAGTCATATTCGAGAAATTTTTGCCGCAACAGAAGAAGCACGACTTCGCGGGTGGAAGATAAATAGATTTTCATTCAATGTAAAAGGTGGTCGTTGTGAAGCCTGTGAAGGTAATGGTGAAATAGCTGTAGAGATGCACTTCTTGCCGACTGTGTATGTGACCTGTGATGTATGTAATGGAAAGCGTTTTGATAAAGAAACACTCACCGTAAAATATAAAAAGAAAAGTATATATGATGTATTGCAATTGTCTGTAGAAGAAGCACTTGCATTCTTTGGAGATATTCCCGCATTGTATGATCGATTGAAAACACTTTCTGATGTAGGTCTTGGGTATGTAAAATTGGGACAAAGTGCAACAACACTTTCTGGGGGAGAAGCACAACGTGTCAAAATTGCCTCAGAACTTTTCCGTCCATATTTAGAAAAGACTATGTACTTGCTCGATGAGCCGACAGTAGGGCTTCATTATGATGATGTAAAAAATCTTATTGGTGTACTCAATCGTCTTGTTGCAAAAGGGAATACGGTAGTAGTGATTGAGCACAACCTTGACCTTATCAAGTGTGCAGACTATCTGGTAGATTTTGGTCCAGAAGGAGGTATAAATGGTGGAAAGATTATTGCTCGTGGTACCCCCGAAGAAGTCGCAAATAACAAACACTCACACACCGGACACTATCTCAAAAAGATTTTGTAAAATGACTAATAAACAATTAGAAAAAGCTAAAGAGGTATGGAAGTTGATTGGTCCAGTGCTTTTGAAAAAGTATAAAAGAGATAAAAATTTTTTGGATTATACTAATCCTTTTGAGTTACTTATTGCGGTAATACTTTCTGCGCAAACAACAGATGAAGGGGTAAATAAAATCACCCCTATGCTTTTTGCAAAATATGGGACGCCTGAGAAAATGGCAAAAGCAAAAATAGAAGATTTACAAATGCTTGTGCAAAAAGTAAATTACAATCGCGTGAAGGCGGGGTATATACAAAAGACCGCCAAAACTCTCTCCGAGAGTTTTGGCGGCAAAGTCCCGCTCGATGTAGAACAATTGCAAACTCTCTCTGGTGTCGGCCGCAAAACAGCGATAGCAGTCATGACCAATCTTTCAGATACGCCCTATGGAATCCCTGTAGATACGCATGTGCTTCGTTTTGTAAAACGGTTTAATCTCACAAAAAACACTGACCCAAATAAAGTAGAGCAAGATTTACTACAAATAATTCCCAAAAAAGATTGGAAACGCGCCGGCTATGCAACAAAGGAATATGGAAGAAAAGAGGGGAAAGCAAGACCGTATAAACCAGAACTTGATCCATTGATGGATGTGTATAAAAAAATGCGATAGGTTTTACCTAGCGCACTTCATTTGCAAGATTTGTTTCAATATTAAATTCAGATAGTCCAACAAGGAATTCAGCTAATATTTTTTTAGTCTTATATGAAGGGTTTTTAACTCTTTCTTGCTCCAGCATTGTTTCAACTCTAAAGTCATAGGTTCGAGCATCATCCTCTGAAACAAACTTGTTTGTTGCGAGGTTAAAATCTAGACCTTCTAATAACGCATCATTATTTTCCATAACTATAATTTTATGTTATAATACACTTATATTATGAAACGTCAAGACTTAGAAAAAGCAAATTTATCTGAAGCACCTGGCGTGTATTTTTTCAAAGATGGGTTTGGGAAGATACTCTACATAGGTAAAGCTACTTCACTTCGCGATCGCGTGCGAAGCTATTTTTCGCCGGATGTGATCAAGACTCGTGGTCCACATATTGTCGATATGGTTTTTAAGGCTGAAAGGGTAGATTTTCAGGAAACAGGAAGTGTGCTCGAGGCAGTTATCGTAGAAGCAAATTTAATAAAAAAACATAAGCCGTACTACAACACCAAAGAAAAAGATGATAAGAGTTTCAATTGTGTTGCTATTACCAAAGAAGAATTTCCTCGAGTAATTATCGTCCGTCAAAAAGATATTGATACTCGCGCCAAGACTATAACTTCAGTAAAACAAAATATCACACAGGCGCCATATGATGTATTTTTTGGCCCGTATCCGAGCTCGACAACGCTCAAAGAAGTGCTTGGTATTATCCGCAAGATTTTTCCATTCAGAGATCGTGCAAGTACACAAAAAGATCGCGCAATATTTTATCGTCAGATTGGTCTTGCGCCCGATATAGAAACAAGTGTCGGTATTGCAGCGTATAAAAAAAGTATTAGCCATATCAAGCTCCTCCTGGGTGGTAATATGAAAAAACTTATAGCAACACTTACCAAAGAAATGCTTGCTGCTGCAAAAACAGAACATTTTGAAGAAGCAGAAATGCTCAAGCGTAAGATATTTTCATTACAACATATTCAGGATGTATCACTCATCAAACGTGAAGGAAGTTTTGAATCAAGCGGATTTCGTATAGAAGCCTATGATGTCGCGCATATTTCAGGGAGTAGTATGGTAGGGGTGATGGTAGTAGTAGATGGCGAGCAAAGTAAAAAATCTGAGTATAAAAAATTCAATATTAAGGGATTTATTAAGTCCAACGATACTGGCGCGCTCAAAGAAATACTCACGCGCAGATTTGCTCATCCAGAATGGACTATGCCGCAAGTAGTACTAGTAGATGGTGGTATAGCGCAGCAAAATATTGCACGAGAAGTACTCAAAGACCTCAATCTCAATATACCAATCATTGGTGTAGTCAAAGATGAACGCCATAGACCAAAAGCGATAGTAGGAGATAAGTCATTAATTGAAAAACATAAATATGCATTATTGCTCGCAAATAGCGAAGCACACAGATTTGCAATTACTTTCCACAGACAAAAACGCGCAAAAGCTCTCTTGAAATAAAAAAGTTTGCTATACTATATGCAATATGAGTGCACCATACGACCCAGAGCATATTACGTATTTTGCGGAAACAGATTTTCGTAATCAAAAAACGCGCTTCGGTATAAAAAGTCGTGATCGTACTCGTCATATGTATGTGATCGGTAAGTCTGGTGTAGGTAAATCTACATTGCTCGAAAACATGGCAATACAAGATATTCAAGATGGCCAAGGGCTTGCTATTTTGGACCCGCACGGAAGTTTTGCAGAAAAAGCTCTTGAATATATCCCTGAGCACCGTATCAAGGATGTGATTTATTTTTCTCCATTTGATACAGAATATCCAATATCATTCAATGTGCTCGAAGATGTGGGTGCAGACAAGCGCCACCTTGTAGTATCTGGCCTTATGAGTACATTCAAAAAGATTTGGGTGGATGCATGGAGTGCTCGTATGGAATATATTTTGACAAATACACTTCTTGCGCTTTTGGAATATCCAGGAGCGACATTGCTCGCAGTGAACCGTATGCTTTCTGATAAAGATTTTAGAAAAGCGGTAGTTGATAATATTACCGATGCTGCAGTGAAAGCATTTTGGACAGAAGAGTTTGCAAAATATACAGAGCGTATGGCTGCTGAAGCTGTCCCTGCAATACAAAACAAGGTGGGACAATTGACCGCAAATCCACTTATCCGCAATATCATCGGACAACCAAAATCAAGTTTTGATATGCGTGCATTGATGGATGATCAAAAGATTCTTATTGTGAACCTTTCAAAAGGACGTATCGGAGAACAAAATACCAACTTGCTCGGTAGTATGATCATCACCAAGATGTATCTTGCGGCTATGAGTCGTGCAGAAGTATCTGCAGAGCGCTCAAAATCTCTCGCACCATTTTATTTTTATGTTGACGAATTCCAATCATTTGCCAATGAGACATTTGCTGATATTCTCGCAGAGGCTCGTAAATATAAATTGGCACTTATTATTGCACACCAATATGTCGCACAGATGGATGAAAAAGTTCGTGATGCGGTCTTTGGAAACGTAGGTACTACGGTGAGTTTCCGTGTGGGGCCGCTCGATGCTGAGCTTTTGGAAAAAGTGTTTGCGCCGCAATTTATGCAAAATGATCTTATCAATCTTGGTATGGCGCAGATTTACCTTACACTTATGATCAACGATATTGGATCACAAGCATTCTCTGCGCGAACATTACCACCACTTGCTCGCCCTCCTATTTCATATAGAAATGATGTTATAGAAGATTCACGTAAACGCAATACACTCGATAGACCAGCAGTTGAAGCAAATATTGCCGCATGGTTTGCACAAGATGTACGACCAAAAAGAGAATATCCTCCTAGTGGAGAGCAGAGTAATAATGAACCAAGTCAAGATAAACCTCGCATAACATTTGCAGAAAATAAGCCTCCATTTGTAAAAAAACCTTTTAATCCAGATGCACCAAGAGCTCCTTTTGTAAAAAAAGAATGGCCAAAGAAAGAGTTTACTCCTCGACCACCACAAAGTCCTGCTCCAGAAAAAACTCCTGTTGCTCATAATCCATTTAAAAAAGCTTTTGCGCAAGCTCCTGAAATAGAAACAGTCTTTGAGAAAAAAGATGTAGCAAAACCTTTTACTGATGAAAAGCCACTTATTCAAGCTATTGCTCCAGTAAAACACGCAGAACGAGGTCCGACTGAGCAAAATAAAAACCTGCTTCGAGAAGCGCTCCTAAAAGCAGTTCCAGAAAAACCTAATACACCACCTCCAAGTCCTTACATTGCTCAAGATCCTCAAAAACCAATACAACAAAATAATACGCCGCCACCTATTCCAAAATCGCCTCCTTTGCAAAGTCCAGTACCTGATTCCTCATTACAAGAAATTAGTCACGAAGATTTAAAAAAAGTTTTGGAATAATATATGAAAAAAATCACATGCATCATTTTTATTTTTCTTATCAGTATGCCCGCTCTGGCTCATGCAGATGTAATCATAAATGAAGTTGCATGGATGGGGACTAATAAAAGCTCTAGTGATGAATGGATTGAGCTTGCAAATACAGATAGTACTGCTGTCTCACTTGCTGGATGGAAATTGCATACCGCAGACAACAGTGTAAATATAACCCTTTCTGGATCTATATCTGGAAATGGGTTTTATTTATTGGAGCGTACTGATGATACGACAGTACCCAATATAACAGCTGATAAAATCTATACTGGCGCGCTTTCTGATAGTGGTGAAAAGCTTATATTGGAAGACAATACCGGTAGTGTAGTACAGAGTCTTGATTTTACTGCAAAATGGCCAGCAGGGAACACGACCACAAATCAAACCATGCAGTGGAATGGTAGTACTTGGGTCACAGGAGATGCAACACCAAAAGCAAGTAATGTACAAACGACTGCAGATACAAATATCTCTACAGTAAACACCACAACAAATACAAGTAATGGTTCACAGCAATACGTTCCACCAAAAGTAGTACCGCATATAGAATTTTCTTTTCCATCACCTCTGTACAGTGGTATGCAATATGAATTTGGTGCACAAGCAGTACTTGAGTATATGACCGAGCCGTATGGATATTTTGTCTGGAATATGGGGGATGGATCACATTTTACAAAAACAGATAATACTGACCCACTCTCGTATACCTATGAATATCCTGGTACGTATACAGTATCTTTTGCGTATTACAGATCTGCATATGAGAAAAAGTCAATACTTTCTGGTACAAAAAAGATTGAGGTTTTGAAACCTAGTATAGATATGAGTATTATAGATAATGGCGCAGCGCTTAGTATTCAAAATAGTACAGACAAGGTGGTGGATTTGTCTGGATGGCATTTGGAAACAAGTTCTGGTAATACCGTTTTTCCTGATATGACGTATATTGCGCCAAAAGCAGATGTTATTTTTTCTGCAAAAAATTTACAACTTAGTTCAGTGCAAGGCGCAAAAATATATACACCATTTTCTGGATTTAGTACACAAGTAATACAACCCAATACTAAGGCAAATATTGTTATAAAAAATATTACAACAAAAAATAAAAACACCACATCTCGAAGTGTTCTCGGTACTGTAGCTCAACCTATACAAAATGTATCGACAGAGCCTATTGCTGCGCCACAAACAAAAAACCACACCAAAAGTATTATTCTCGGTGTGGTTATTGCAACAGTTATCGGCCTGTTATTACTCCTTGAGCGTTTTATGACCCAGAAGGAGTAACTGGTTTTGTAGGAGTTGTTTGTGTAGCTGCTGGTGCAGTATCCACTGGAGTACTCTGTGTATCTATTTTAATACTATCAATTTCTTTATTGAGAAGTTGTACTTCTTGGTCTGAAACTTTTTGGATAGCACCATCGATAGTTTTTAATGCAGCTGTTTGAGCGGTAGTATCTGTCGGTGTTGTAGAGGTGTCTGGAGTACTCAATACTTCAGCCTTTTTTGCTTGAAGTGTTGCTTCTATATCGGTTGTTGTTTTGAGTGCGGTATTTGGATCGTTTTGTCCTAGAGTGGTAAGCTCAGCATTCAATGCAGTAACGTGATCATCGAGTGCTTTTTCTACTGTTGCTTGTTTTGCTTCGGTAAGAGTTTTGGTTTGTGCGAGGATTTGAATTTCGTTCAAACGTGTTTCGATACGAGCTTTTTGCCAAGCAATTTTTGCAGTAGGAGTTTTCATAAATGCACCTTTTACTTCTTCATTTACATTCACCTTGAATGCATAGAGTGGATCTCCAGGAAGCGCACTATTTGCGACAACTGAGATGCTGCCACATACAAAGACTACAAACATTGATGTTGAAAGGACAATACGGAGACCGTGTTGCGCACTTTTTTGTATCCATGAAATACGAGGCATTACTGGAGTGATACTCATTTGGTATGCCATACGAGCACGCAAAGAAGCCTTCTCATCAGGAGTGAGTTTTATTTCTTTGAATGATTGTAATTTTTGTAATTTATTCTCCATGGTATTTGTCGTATGACTTTCTTAGTTTTTCGATAATACGATGTATTTGTACAGCGAGCGCATTTGGTGTTTTATCAAAAAGCTCTGCTATATCATCGAGTGATCGTTCTTCTGCATAACGCAGAAAGATAATTTGTTTACTTTTTTCATCAAGTTCTTCGAGAAGTTTTTGCACTGAAGCAATGTCGTCTTGTTTGAAGATTGCATCGTTTGTAGTATCGACTTCTGGTTCGAACCCTTCTGTGACGAGATCATCCAGTGAGTACGTCTTTGATCGTTTGTAGTAGTCTACAACAGCATTGCGTGCTGTTCTGTACAAAAAGGCTTGTGGATGGTCTATTTTTTGACCGCCAGCAAGGTATTGCCATACACGAGTAAAAACGTCTTGGGTGATATCGGTTGCAAGTGCTCGGTTTTTAACCCGAAATAATACAAAACGGAAGATTGCATCTTGATATGTTTCAAAAAGATCAAAAAAATTATCTTCTACTGATTGTGACGACTGATCTGGCTTCATATTACAAGTTCATACAGTATAGAACCTTTTGGTCAATTTTGCTATACTTGAGCCTATGGAAACACAAAAAAGCCCTCTAAAAATCGTTGTGGTCGGTGCTGGTTTTGCGGGGATTGCAACAATCAAAAAACTACAAAAAACACTCCCTAATGCAGAAATTACTCTTATTGCGAACAAGTCTTATTTTGAATACTATCCGGCTTTGTACAAACTTGTCACCGGAGCGCTCGCTATCGAAGTATCTGTGCCTATAGCTACTATTTTTCCTAAAAAAGTTACTTTTGTAGAAGGGCAATTTGAAACACTTGATCGTGAACAAAAACAGGTGGTATTGGCTGGTGGGCAAAAAATCTCATATGATTATGTAGTTATAGCGCTCGGTAGTGAGACAAACTTTTTCAATATACCAGGACTTCCAGAACATTCATTTAGTTTCAAATCTGTAAAAGAAGCAACACGCCTCAAAAAACATTTTTGTGCATTGATGACGACCGCAACAGGAAAAATAAAAGAAGAACTCGTTGCTGCATTTCATATTCTTGTAGTAGGCGGTGGTCCGTCTGGTGTTGAGCTCGCAGGTGATTTGAAAAGCTATCTCACTGATCTCGCAAAACAATATGCTGTAGATCCAAGTTTTATTACTATCGATCTTGTCGAATCAAATCCTCGCGTATTGCCGACACTCCCAGAAAGTGTTTCAAAAAAAGTAGATGCACGGTTGCGTAAAATGGGGGTAAATTTGTTTTTGAATCGCGCATTACAATCACAAGAGATGGAAGAAGTCGCACTCAAAGATATGACTATGGATGCACATACTGTCGTATGGACTGCAGGTACTCGTATCAACACATCATTTAGTAATATTCCAGGCGCTGAGCTTACAGAAAGAAAAAGAATTGTCGTAAGTGATACGCTCACACTACCAAACGATAGCTCGGTATTTATCGCAGGGGATGGCGCAGGGACAGCGTTTAGTGGTCTTGCGCAAACTGCAATATTGCACGGTGAATATATTGGTACTGCGATTCCTCTTTTGGTAGCAGGTAAAACACCAAAACCATTTTCTCAAAAACAACCAGATTTCGTGATACCTGTCGGCTCATACTGGGCAGTATATGGCGGTGGTAAATATACTTTTGCGGGATTGCTCCCATGGATTTTGCGTAGTGTTATAGACTTTATGTATTTCCTTTCTATTGTGCCACTAGGGTATGTTTTTGGAGCATTTACACAAGGTAAAAAGTATCGTAAGGAGAAAAAACAGTGTCCCATTGAGTAAAATCGTTGTATTAATTAGTATTTTTTGGTAGAGTTGTTTTATATGAGTATCAAATCATTTCTTATGAAATCAGCCCTTCGCGCAAAAGGGGTAGACAAAGAACAAGCAGAAGCAATTGCGGCAGAGATCGAAAAAAATCCAGAAGTTATGAGTGCATTAAAATCTCTCGAAGACAATAAAGAAGTCAAAGAGCTTTTTGAAAAAATGCAAAAAGAAATGGATGAATACAAAAAAAATGGCATGGCAGATATGTATGCTATGGCTATGGTTTCAGAAAAATACAAAGCTGATATCGTGAAGCACAGAGATGCGCTTATGCCACTCATGCAGCTCATGATGAAAAAATAATATGTTGCAAATCGGAATCGTCGGCCTACCCAATGTAGGAAAATCAACACTCTTCAACGCCCTCACCAAAAAAGGTGTTCCTGCTGAGAACTATCCATTTTGTACTATCGATCCATCAGTCGGGATTGTTGCGGTGCCTGATGCGCGCCTCGAAAAGCTCGCACAATTTTCTGGCTCAACAAAAATAATTCCTGGCGCAATAGAATTTGTAGATATTGCAGGACTTGTAGCAGGTGCATCAAAAGGTGAAGGTCTTGGAAATAAATTCCTCGCAAATATTCGCGAGACAGATGCGATCCTCGAGATGGTACGACTTTTCCCGATAGTAGGAGGAGGGACAGAGATTGCACACGTATATGGCTCTGTAGATCCACTCCGTGATATTTCTGTTATCAATCTTGAGCTTATTCTTGCTGATTTTGAAACAGTGACCAAGCGTCGCAATAATATTGCTCGTGACGTAAAACGTGGTGAAAAAACTGCTGTTGCAGAAGATATTGCACTTGCAAAAGTAGAAGCAAGTCTCGAAGCAGGACGCCTCGCACATACGACAGAGCTTGAGCCAGAAGAGGTTGTTATGGTGAAGCTTTTGAGTCTTTTGACTATGAAAAAGTTTTTGTACGGACTCAATAAAAGAAGTGGTGCAAAAAATCTCGATGAAAGCGATCCTGTATTATTTAAAGAACTTACCGATTGGATCACACAGTCTGGTGCGGGCTATGTAGTGATAGATGCAAAAATAGAAGATGAACTTAAAGACTTTGCGGGGGAAGAAAAAGAAATGTTCCGCAAAGAGCTCGGCGGAGAACATGATGGTATCAACGACCTTATTGTCGAAGGGTATAAATTGCTTGGTCTTGAGACATATCTCACTACTGGTCCTATAGAGACTCGCGCATGGACTATAAAAGCGGGAAGTACTGCACCTGTTGCAGCAGCAGCAATACATACCGATTTTAAAGAAAAATTTATTCGCGCAGAAGTAGTATTTTGGAAAGACCTTCTCGACGCTGGCTCATACGCCGAAGCTCGTGCAAAAGGCAAAGTCCGCACTGAAGGAAAAGAATATATTGTGAAGGATGGGGATGTGATTGAGTTCAAAATATAAATAATATGAATTCAATCATCCAGCGTAGTTGGATATAAATTGAATTCAAAATATAAATTCTGATATTTTTATTTCTTCTTGAGTTGTTCGATTTCGTTTTGGAGGCGGGTGAGGGTTTGTTGAATTTCTGAGAAAAGTATTACTTCTTTTTGTTCGTGTTTGAGATCTTCTTCGCTGTCTTCTTCGATACCTTCGATATCCTCCTGAATCTCGTCAACGTCTTCTTGGATTTCATCCACATCTTTTTGAATCTCTTCCACATCTTCACCGATATCTTCGATGTCCTCACTAATCTCTTCGATATCCTCTTGGATCTCTTCGATGTCTTGTGTGTTTTTGTTTACAGACATTTGGATAAAAATAGCAAGGTAGATAGCTTCGAGAGAGAGCGCAGTCGTAAGCACGAGCAATACGTGATCAATAGGGACACCAAAAAGGGGGATTATAAAACACGCTAAAAATATTATAGTATGGACAAAAAGTGATTTTGTAGATCCGAGCCATGTTGTTGCATTTGCTGCGGTGTCTTCAATTTTTTGAAATGTTGTTTTTTTCTTCGACTTCTTTTTCATATCTATAGGTATAACATAAAAGGCGCTAGTAGTATATACTAGCGCCAGTTTTAAAGTTATGAATTAGTTTTCTTTTTGACTTAACTTTTCATACACCAGGTTGATGATGTAATCAAATTCAAGTTTTGTTGCCGAAACATGCGGAGCGGATAGTGAACCGTTCAGTAATCGATTTGCAGGCTTATCATAATACCATTCCTCAAGTTGAGGTATAGTACCATCGACAGCAAGGTTCATTCTCGATACGTCGATTTTTTTGATGCGTGCTTCTTCTTTACGAAGCTTTACTGCTACGGAGTCAAAATTGATGTTAGCTCTTTTTTGGGACACGATGATAACCTGCTTTTTGATATTTTGCTGAATAACAACGGCAGCATTACATCCATTAGAAGATCTTGCATAAGCTCCTACGTTCTGGTCGTCACTTTGGATAGCTACGATATTTATATCGCGCCCTTTGTACACAACCGGAATAATTTTTGCCCATTTGTCATACTCCTTTTTTGTTTCAGAAAAGAATTTTTCCTGATCAAGTAAGTACAGGTCAATCAATTGTAATGCCCATGTCAAAGTTCCTTGCATGTCTTTTTCCCACCAGTGCTTATTTGCCAGGTGAATCATAGCTCCAAGGTCGAGTGGATTTACACTCCCTTTGGTGTCGTTTGCAAGTGTGTACTTTAGAAGTTGGTGTAATTCAGGATTATTTGATATTCCTAAATACTCCGCAACCAAAGTGGCAGCACAATGACCTTTTGCACGATCAATAGTAGCGGATGGATGTTCATCAAAACAACCACCTCCGATACCAACAAGAAGTAATCCTTGTTGTAAATAATCGGCCCAACTTTTTGGATCTTTGGAGCGAGCTCCTGCATCCCAGAAAGCAAAATTTGCTTTTTCGATTCCAGGGAAGGTTTTTCTTCCATACTTTTGTAGAAGTCTAATAGCAACAATTTCATCTACGTGAGGTCGATGATGTGTCACAATCGTGTGCACAGCATTAATAACTAATGTCTTTTTGTTCATAACAAAGAACGTTTTTTGAGTTAGATAATTTATTTAAGTAAATGATAGCATATTTATATAAAAAAGTCAAGTACCTGGGGATTTGCTCAAAAAAGGCTTTTCTGATATAGTTTTTCCACTATGGCACAACAAAATTTGGTAAAACTCACAAATAAAGAAACAGGCGAGACATATTGGTCTGCAAAGAACAAGAAGAAACTTGCTGGTATAAAGCTTAAATTCAACAAGTACAGTAAAAAGCTCCGCAAGGTTGTTGAATTCAAAGAATCAAAGAAATAATCTCTAAATATAAAAAGTAGCCGAAATGGCTACTTTTTGCTATAGTACACACGTAATTATTGGGCTTATAGTTTCAATGGTAAAACATCGGTCTCCAAAACCGCAGTTCCAGGTTCGAGTCCTGGTGGGCCCGCCGAATTTGCACGTGTTTTCGAAGAAAACACAAGAAGGATGATAGTAGTAAAAACTGTGCTTCTGTGTTAGTGTAGGAAAAAATATAGCGTATGGACAAATACGATGCTTTTGGTGAAAACCTGAAGCAAAAGAAATTGATCATTTTCTACAGTGCACAAATATTTGAATCTTGTGTTTCGTATCTTACAGGATCGGTGTTGCAATCAGCGCTTGAGATTTTGATAGATCGAGAGGTTCCAATAGAAGCAAAAGTCCGCATGGCTATTTTTATTAAACACAAAGTTGTATATAAAGATGATATGCGTGAAGTACTTTTTTTCACTTCGATAATGGAAGGCGGAATGCATCCTATAATTTTGAGTATTTTAGAAAAAGATTTTAAAAAAAGATTGAAGTAAAAAAGAATGGTTTGTCGCCATTCTTTTTATTTTGCATATTTTTTGAACCAGGTGCGTTGCCGCTTTGCATAATGCCAGATTTCCATTTCGAGTTGTTCGAGCATTTCTTGTTTTGTGATATGTCCTGCGAGGTATCTACCTATATACCTATATTCAAGTCCGAGGTATTCAAGTCTTTCATAAGTGATACGATTTTGGTCCAATAGATTTTGTACCTCTTCTATCATCCCCATATCGATACGTTTGTATAGGCGAGTATGAATACGACTTTTGAGTACATCATCAAGGAAATCAAGATATACCCACTGGACATCATATATTGCCTCACGATGAATAACAGGGACAGAGCCGAGCACGCTTGCGATCTCGATTGCACGTATCAAGCGAACAGGGTTTTGTGTATCTATAGTCTCATAGCGAGCACTGTCGAGATTTTGTAATATTGTCTGTAGTTCGTTGAGTGATTTTTGCTCCAATTCTTTTCGTAATGTTTCGTTTGCGGGGACAATAGGGAATTGTGTGTTGTATACGAGCGCGTCTATATACATACCGGTACCGCCGCAAATAATAGGAGTTTTTCCACGAGCGAGAATATCTTGGATATGAGCGTGTGCTTCTTTTTGAAAATCAACAACAGAATATATATTGCATGGTTCACATATATCGAGCATGTAGTGCGGGACACCCATCATTTCTTCTGGGGTAATTTTGCCGCTACCAATATCAAGCCCGATATATACCTGACGTGAATCCGCGGAAATAATCTCACCACCATTTGGGAGAGATTTTGCGATCTCTACTGCCTTGTCAGATTTACCTGTTGCAGTAGGGCCACAGATGACAATAATATGAGGTTTTTGCATTTTGTGCCGGAGAGAGGACTTGAACCTCCATGCCCTTGCGAGCGCGCGATTTTGAGTCGCGAGTGTCTACCATTCCACCACACCGGCAATTTTTACCCACACGGGCAATAATCTTGAGAACAAAAACATTATTGCATTTTTTTGATATTTTTTCAATCTCTGTCGTGTGATACAATATCTGCATGTCAGAAATATATAGCAATTCAATTTTTTTTATCGATGTCGATAAAATTTTCCCAAACCCCTATCAACCACGTCGAGAATTCGAGCCAGGACCACTGCGAGACCTTTCTGAGTCTATTCGTCAGTATGGAGTACTGCAGCCGCTCGTAGTATCACGTGTTGAAAAAGAAACAGGTGATGGCGGACTCAAAACAGAGTATGAGCTTATTGCAGGAGAGCGTCGTTTGCGCGCATCCAAGCTCGCAGGGCTCACTCAAGTACCTGCAATCATTCGCACAGGAGATGATTCTTTGGTAAAACTTGAACTTGCTATTATCGAAAACCTCCAGCGTGAAGATCTCAATGCAGTGGAGCGCGCGCATGCATTTGCTCGATTGGTAAATGAATTCAAATTTACTCATGCACAAATTGGTCAAAAGGTAGGCAAGAGTCGTGAGTATGTTGCAAACACACTTCGTATCTTGATGCTTCCAGAAGAAATACTCACAGCGCTTTCAATGGGTAAAATAAATGAAGGGCATACTCGCCCGCTCATGATGCTTACAAATCGCCCAGAAGAGCAGCAGACACTCTTCAAGGAGATAATGGTACGCAAGATTACTGTGCGTGAGGCAGAGCGTATAGCGCGCCGTATAGCGACAGATAAGGTACGCAAGAGAGAGCTTCTCCCAACACCTGAGCTTGCACAATTTGAAACAGAGCTCCAAGAGCGCCTCGGTACTCGGGTGCATATAGAGCCAAAAGAGCAAGGGGGCAAAATCACTATTGATTACTTTTCTCCTGAAGATCTCGCGGTGATTGTAGAAGCATTTTCAAAGAAACAGCACGAGCAAATGACTACACATACAGAAGAGCCTACAGGGCTCACAGAGACAGAGGAGGTAGTACTTCTCGAAGATAGAGACAAAGAAGAAATCCGTGCCGCAGAAGAAGAAACAGACGATCTCTACAACCTCAGTAATTTTAGTTTATAGTTATTCTTTTTTAAGAAGGAAGCGCTCAATAAGTCCGCCATGCTCAGCGATGTATGTGCGGATTTTTTTGCGTGCCATATTGGTCTTTGCGTAGTCGAGCCATTTTGCACTTGGATGCGCAGATTTGTTAGTTTGTATTTCTACGATGTCGCCGTTTTTGAGTTTTGCGCCGAGTGCAGATTGTTTGCCATTGACGCGTACTGAGCTTACTTTGTCTCCAATATCTGAGTGGACCGCATAGGCAAAATCAAGTGGGCTCGCATCATCAGGGAGATCGATAACATCACCTTTTGGAGTAAATACGAAAATACGATCTTTGAAAAAATCCATACGGAGTTGCTCGAGGAAGCGAGATGGGTCGTTGACCACAGTATGCAGATCTTTGAGTTCATCAATCCAGCGAAGTTTTTTATTTTTTTGATTTGCGGCAAGAGCATTTTTTCCGAATTGCATTTCTTTGTACATAAAGTGGCTCGCAACTCCCATTTCTGCTTCTTGGTGCATTTCGTAGGTACGGATCTGTATTTCTACAATACCGTGCTCGGTGATTACTGTAGTATGGAGAGATTGGTAGCCGTTTGGTTTTGGTAATGCAATATAGTCTTTGATACGTTTTGGCATTGGCTTCCAGAGCATGTGTACCAGACCGAGTACTTGATAACAATCAGACACACTAGGGACCAATACACGAAGCGCGACGATATCATAGATTTGCTCTGCATTCCATTTGTACTTGAGAAGTTTTTTGTATGAGCTGTATGTTGCTTTGACGCGACTATGCACCTCTGCATTTTTGATATCAAAATCAGTAAGAATTTTTTGTACTTCTTCGTGTGCATATTCGACAGTTGGTTTTGTCTCAGGGACTATTTCGTCGATAAGCTTTTTTGTTTGCTCGTATTCTTTGGGATATGCATGGGGGAATGCATAGTCTTCGAGCATACTCTTGAGCTTCTCCATACCGAGACGTCCTGCAAGCGCTGCGTGAACTTCGATAGTCTCTATGGCGATACGTGCACGTTTGTCGTCACGGACATGCTCGAGTGTAGAAACATTGTGGAGGCGATCTGCGAGCTTGATGATAAGTACACGGATATCTTCTGCCATAGCGACAAAGAATTTACGCAAACTTTCTACATGGCGCTCTTGGCCGCGGTATTTGAGTTTACCAAGCTTGGTTACTCCTTTTACAAGGAAGAGTACATTTTCTCCAAAGAGCTCGCGTACTTCTTCTTCTGTTGCATCAGTATCTTCGAGGGTGTCATGGAGGAGTCCTGCGATAATAGTCTCGAGATCCATACCAAGCTTTGCGCAGTTTTGTGCGACAGCAAGTACGTGTATGAAATACGGCTCGCCACTGTTGCGGAGCTGGCCATCGTGCTTCTGATATGCAAAGTCGTATGCAGTCTGTATGAGCTGCTTGTCAGCTTCACTGAGCGGGTGGGTGATGAGGGGGAGTAGTGTATCCATGGTTTTAATACTATATTCTAGAAGCTCTTTTGCCTATACTTGACAAATATAGTATAATATGCTAATATATACTTATAACGTTCTTTAAGACAAATTTGATTGGTGAATTGAGTATCTACAGAAATATAGATTTTCTGTTCATCAATTAAATTTTGAAATATGAAAAAAACAATTTCTTTTACGCTTATTATAGTTGTAGTTTTATCAATTATCTTTTTTACAAAGAATTTATCAAACGAAAACAGTAATACAGGGAAAAAAATTAAGCCTAATTATTATTCTGTTAAAATAACTAGTACTGACAGTATAAAAAAAATTTATAGAAAAGTGCTTAAAGAAAAGTTTCCTAATGATACTTTTGAAGAAGTATTACAAAAAGCTACTAAAGAATAATTAAAAAACTTTATACTCAAAAATCCGAATAAAATTTATTTGGATTTTTTTATTTTGCTTTTTTCTGAAACCCTCGGGGTTTTTTTTCTTGTGCGAGGAGTTCTAGGGCTTGTTCTAGAGTGATAGTATACATATCGAGTGGGGCTTTGATAGAGCGGAAGTTGCCATCGTGGCCGACATACGGGCCAAAGCGGCCAGCATTTGCCATAACCTCTTTTCCTGTTTCTGGGTGAGTACCGAGAGTACGTGGCAGTGAGAGATACTTGAGTGCCATAGCGACTGTCACAGAGCTTGGGTCAATAAGTTTTGGAATACTTGCCATGCGAGGCTTCTCTGCCTTTTCTCCTTTTTTCTTTGAAGCTTTTTTCTCAGGCATTTGGCCGAGCTGTACATACGGACCAAAACGTCCAATGAGTACAAAGATAGGAAGTCCTGTTTCTGGATCTGTACCAATAGGCTCGTCTTTTTTGATCTCTGTGCCATCGAGCGTAAGTGCGCCCATACAATCTGGGTAGTCTATACATGAGAGGAACTTGCCCCCGCGGCCGAGCTTGACCACCATACCTTTACCACAAATAGGACATTTAAATTTTGCATCAGCTGCTTCGAGGGTAGTGATTTTATTGAGCTTATCTTTTTCTTGTACTTCTTTTTGGAATGGAATATAAAAATCAGAAAGTGTTTTTGCATAGTCGCGAGTACCTTCGGCGATTTCGTCGAGCTCGTTTTCCATTTCTGCGGTGAATGTATCAGAAATATATTGCATAAAGTTTTGCTCCAAGAATGTAGAAACAACTTCGCCAGTATCTGTCGGCTTGAGTGCGCGTTGGATTTTTTCTATGTAGCCACGAGTTTCGAGTGTAGAAATAATAGCAGCATAGGTCGATGGACGGCCGATACCGCGAGCTTCGAGTTCTTTTACCAATCCAGCTTCGCTATAGCGATTTGGTGGCTGAGTCTGCTTTGCGAGCTCAGTGATATTGATGAGTGAAAGGGGAGAATTCTCTGCAACTTCTGGAAGCTCTACGTCTTCACCGCGCGCTGCAGTATCTACCATGAGCCATCCTGGGAATACGACTTGTGATCCATTGATAGAAAAATCTGGAATAGTATTTTTTTGTACATTTGCAACGATGCGTGTTTTGAGCAATTTTGCATCTACCATCTGACTTGCGACAGTACGCTCCCAGATGAGAGAGTACAATTTCTTTTGCTCTTCGTTATTTCCGGCAGAGATTTTTTCTGCATGTGTTGGGCGGATTGCTTCGTGGGCTTCTTGGGCATTTTTTGATTTTGTTTTGTATGCGCGGATTTCGAGATATTGTTTGCCGTATTTCTTTTCTACAACACCTGCAATACTGGTGATTGCTTGTTGCGAGAGATTTGTCGAGTCGGTACGCATATATGAGATATGTCCGGCTTCGTAGAGCTTTTGTGCGACTTGCATAGTACGACTTGGAGAAAATCCAAAACGAGTACTTGCTGCTTGTTGGAGTGTAGAAGTGGTAAATGGTGCACGTGGGCTACGTTTTTGCTCACTCGCTTTTACTTCTTTGATATACCATGCGTTTTTTTTTGCAATGTCCAAAATACGGTTGACTTCATTGATATCACGAGGCTCTTCGAGACAGGTCATAGAAAGTGTGTGCTTTTTTTCTGTTTTCAAATCAGCAGTGAGTACCCAATAGTCTTCTGGGATAAATGCTTTGATCTCGCGCTCACGCTCTACGAGAATACGAAGTGCGGGGGATTGTACACGACCAGCAGAAAGTCCGTAGCGAACTTTTTTCCAAATAACTCCAGAGAGATCATACCCAACAAGACGATCGAGTACGCGACGCGCTTCTTGCGCTTTGCGAAGATTGGTATCTACTGCTCGGGGGTGCTTGAGTGCTTCGATGATTGCCTCTTTGGTAATTTCATTAAATGCAACACGTGCAATAGGAGCTTTGACTTTTTTGTCTGCCTTGAGTAGCTCTTCTATGTGCCAAGATATTGCTTCTCCTTCGCGGTCCGGGTCAGTTGCGAGGAGTACAACACTTGCTTTTTGTGCGAGACCTTGGAGCTCGTGCACTACATGCTCTTTGCCTTTTGATATTTCATATCGAGGGACGAATCCACCAGGAATATCTATAGCTGTTTTATTTGATTTTGGGAGGTCGCGGATGTGCCCTACAGAAGCACGCACGGTATATGCGCCATCAAGATATTTCTCAATTGTCTTTGCTTTTGAAGGTGACTCAACGATTAATAATTTCATAATATAGTATGAAGTAGTACCACGATATAAAAAATTTAGCAAATAAGTGCGATAGTACCGAGTGTTTCTTGTATGTATCCTTCGATCTCAAGCGATGAGAGTCCGATACTTATTTCTACTACATCAAAATCAAGTGTCGCGAGGATTTCATCTTTTGATAAGGGGCCGTTTTGTAAGAGCTCTATAATTGCTTTTTCGGGGGCGGCGAAGTTTTTTGTTTCGATGATTTTTTCTGTGTGTACTTGTATGCCGAGCTCTTCGAGGATATCTTGTGCAGAAGTTATTGGTACTGCGCCGAGACGCAAGAGCCAGTTGGTACCCTTTGATGAAGGACTTGTGATATTGCCCGGTATAGCACCGACAGTACGATTGTACTCAGTCGCGAGGCGCGCAGTGATGAGTGTCCCAGATTTTTCTTGTGCTTCTATGACGAGTGTGATGTCCGCAATACCGGCCATGATTCTATTGCGGCGAGGGAAGGTCCAGAGCTGCGCTTTCATATTGTTTTGATATTCACTAATGAGTGCACCACCGTGCGCTATGATGTGTTCTGCGAGTCCGCGATTGCTCGATGGGTATAGTGCGTGCCAATCAAGCCCTGAGCCGGGGAATGCGATAGTGGGGAGATTTGCATCAAGTGCTGCACGATGTGCGATAGAGTCTATACCTAGTGCGAGACCAGAAATAATAACTACTGGATACCCGCGCAATTCAGAAATAATTTTTTCACAAACTAATTTGCCATAACTAGAGCATTTGCGACTACCGACAACAGCGATAATTTTTTTATTTTCCAAAAAATCAATATTGCCGCGTATAGAAAAAGATTTTGGCGGCTCGGGTATTTCTGCGAGCTGCGGGAAGTGTACCTGTGGGTCGATAGTGTATATATCGAATTCTTCCATATATATAATAGTATAAACTATATATGTACAAAAAGTAAAAAAAGCGATACTATAGATAATATGTTAGACATTAAATTCATCAAAGAAAATAAAGATCTTATCAAAGAAGGTGCTCGCAAAAAACACATATCCTTTGATGTAGACGCTCTCCTTGCCGTAGAAGAAAAACGCATGGCAGCATTGACTGCATTCGAAGGATATCGTACAGAGCAAAATAAACTCTCTGATGAAATCCCTAAAGCACCAAGTCCTGAAGTCCGTGCACAACTTCTCGAAAAGCTTGTTCCTCTCAAGGCACAAGTGCAAGAGGCAGAAGAATCTTTGAAGGCAATAATGAAAGAATGGCAATTGCTTATGTTGCAAGTTCCCAATGTACCTGATGTGTCTGTCCCAGATGGAGAAGATGATGCACAAAACCAAGAAGTACGTGTGTGGGGCGAGAAAAAAACTTTTTCATTCCAGCCAAAATCTCATATTGAAATAATGGAAAATCTCGACATGGCAGATTTTGAAAAAGGTACTGCAGTGTCTGGATTCCGTGGATACTTTTTGAAAAACGATGGGGCACACCTCTCATTTGCTATTTGGAATTACGCACGAGATTTTTGGATGAAGCGCGGATTTGATTTTATGATTGTACCATCTCTCGTACGCAAGCAAACACTGCTTGGTAGTGGGTATTTGCCACAAGGCGAAGAAGATCTCTACAAGACACAAGATGAAGACTATCTTGCTGGTACTGCAGAAGTAGCAACTATGAGTTATTTTGCTGATACTGTTCTTATAGAATCAGAATTTCCTAAAAAGATGTTGAGTTTTTCTCCTTGTTTTCGTCGTGAAGCAGGTGCACACAGTAAAGATGTAAAAGGACTTATTCGTGTTCATGAATTTTTTAAACTTGAGCAAGTAGTGCTTTGTGAGGCAAATCACGAAACATCAGCACGTCTCCATGAAGAAATAAATCGCAATACTGAAGAATTTATCGAAAGTCTCAATATTCCATATCACACTGTAGTGAACTGTGGAGGAGATCTTGGTCTTGGCCAAGTGAAGAAATTTGATATTGAGCTCTGGGTTCCTGGAGAAGAAACATATCGAGAAATTTCTAGTGCATCATACTTCCATGATTTTCAAACACGTCGTCTCGGTATCAAGTATCGTGATGAATCTGGTAAATTAAAATTTGCTCACTCACTCAATTGTACCGCTATTCCAACTCCTCGTATTTTGGTTTCTTTGATAGAAAATTATCAAGACGCTGATGGTAATGTAGTAGTACCAGAAGTACTTCGCCCATACCTCGGTAAAGATATAATCACCAAAAAATAATATGTACGAGCGGCAGTATAAAACACGGGTATTAAAAACACCGCCGCCAACTCCTCGTATTTTTGTTATTCTCAAAAGAGTCGGTATTGCGCTCGCTATCGGATTGTTTGTTTGGGGAGTAGTCGCTTGTTTGCGGTATCACAAATTTCAAATACAAAATGTCGCTGTTTCTGGTACCTTTGTTATCGATCCGCATGATGTAGAAACTTTTGCACAAAATACTATGCAAGGCAATTATTTGCGCGTGATCCCTAAGACAAGTATTTTTGTATTACGACCCAACACACTCGCCGCAAGAATAAAAAAACAATTTCCATATATTCAAACTATAGAAATACATAGACAAAATATGTCTAGTATTAGTATTGCTATTACTGAGTACAAAGGAGTATATGTCTGGTGTACCGATACAGAAGAGCAATGTTTCTTTATGAATAAAAATGGATTGGTATTTTCTCCGTCACCATATTTTTCTGGTAGTGCGTATATAAAACTCTTTGGTCGCCAAGATGGCAAGACAAATACTGAAGTGCCATTTGAACCGTATCATGATGAGCTTTTTGCGCATGTACCAGAGATTATTCGCGATATGCCTATCGTAGGTATTACCCCTGTTTCTTTTACGTACCAACAAGAACATTCGCTCGCAATTTCTTTTATGCACAATGGTACTATGGCGCAGCTTTTTATTGATCCGACAAAAGATATTTTGTATCAAATCCAAGCACTTTCTGCAGCGCTCAATACTGAAGCGCTCGGTACATCATTTGATGATACAAACAAAACACTTGTATATCTCGATACACGATTTGATGGCAAGGTAGTATATAAATTTAAATAATATGAATATCTGGCAACAACTACAACAAAAGACACAAAACGAAGGACGACCATTTTTTTGTATTGCACCAATGGCTGATGTGACCGATGTCGCATTTCGTGAACTTATAGCAAAGTACTCTCGTGCTGGTGAAAGTGGGGGAGGTCCTGATATGTTTTGGACTGAGTTTGTTTCTGCAAACGGGCTCGCAAGTATTGGGCGTGATGCACTGCAAGTTGATTTGCAATTTACAGAAAAACAACGACCAATAGTTGCACAACTTTTTACCAACAACCCAGAACATATGCGCCTCGCATGTACACTTTGCGCAGAGCTTGGGTTTGATGGTATTGATATCAATATGGGGTGTCCAGACAAAACTATTGAAAAGCAAGGAGCTGGCGCTGCAATGATACGTACCCCCGAAATTGCCAAAGCTATTATCGCTGCAGCAAAACAAGGGGTACTTGATGCTGGGAAAAATATTCCTATATCTGTCAAAACTCGCGTAGGGTATAGTGTTGTCGAAAAAGAATGGATCAAGATGTTGCTCGAGCAGGATATTGCCGCGCTCAGTATCCATGTGCGTACTCGCAAAGAGCTTTCGTTGGTCCCTGCAGATTGGTCTCGCCTCAAAGATATTGTGAAGCTTCGTGATACTATTGCGCCGCAGACAGTACTTATTGGTAATGGTGATGTGACATCTCTTGATGATGGTATAGCAAAAGCTCGTATGAGTGGTGTTGATGGGGTGATGGTAGGGCGCGCACTTTTTGGTAATCCATGGTTTTTTGATTCAAAAAAATCTATCCACACGATACTACCCAAGCGCCACCTTACTTTTTTGCGCAATATTCCTATACTCAAAAAACTTTCATACACTACTCGAGGAGTCGCACAGTCTGACATCACCCCTATATCTATACATGAGCGTCTCTCGGTGATGGTAGAACATGCGCATTTGTTTGAAAAATATCTCGGCCAAACAAAATCTTTTTCTATTATGAAAAAACATTTCAAAGCGTACTGTACAGGCTTTCGTGGCGCAAAAGAGCTCCGTATCAAGCTTATGAATGAAGCAAAAAATGCTTCTGATGTGCGCGCTATCGTCGCCCATAGTGAATTTTTTGGAAAATAGTCTCACGCCGAGGTATCTGATATAATTAGTTCATATATGCATAATTTAGTTTTATACAGAAAATATCGTCCTTCAGTGTGGGAAGAAGTAGTCGGGCAAGATCATATTGTCGACGCGCTTTCACTTTCAGTAGAAAAAGAAAGTTTCTCTCATGCGTATCTTTTTACAGGTTCTCGCGGTACTGGCAAGACTTCTGTGGCGCGTATTTTTGCTCGTGCGTTGGGTACTAGTGCAGATGACATTATAGAAATAGATGCTGCATCAAATAGAGGAGTAGAAGCGATAGATGAGCTCCGCTCCAATGTCCGCACACTTCCTTTTTCTTCACGATTCAAGGTGTATATTATTGATGAGGTGCATATGCTTTCAAATCATGCATTCAATGCGCTTTTGAAAACACTCGAAGAGCCACCCGCACATGTGATTTTTATTCTTGCGACGACAGAGTTTGACAAGGTCCCTGATACTATTATTTCTCGTTGTCAGCTTTTTTCATTTAGAAAACCAAGTCCCAAGATTCTCGCAGAGCGGGTACTTCGTGTCGCAGAGCAAGAAGGACTCAGTATAGACAAAGAGAGTGCAGACCTTATTGCATTTCTTGGTGATGGGTCATTTCGTGATACTTACGGCGTATTGCAAAAAGTTGCTTCATCAGTAAAAGATAGGGTGATCAATACCGAGCGTATCGAAGCTGCTACTGGCGCACCATCGCTCACACTCACGACGAGTTTATTCCAAGCACTTTTTGCAAATGATATAGACCTTGCATACAAGACACTTCAAGACGCAGAGACACATCATACCGATATGAAGCTTCTCGCAGAATTATTGCTCAAGACTATTCGTGTGATGCTCATGTATCGATATGCACCAAGCCAGCGAGCGACTATAGAGGGGGAATATGGCGAAAAGTATGTCGCGCTCATCCAAGACGGCGCTGCAGCAAGTACTACTATTTCTTCACGAAGTATTCTTTCGCTCATCACTGCTATAGAGCGTATTAGCTATGCGAGTGTGGCAACTATTCCACTTGAGCTTGCTATGCTCGAAATGATGGGTATAGAAGGGAAATAAGGTTATTGATTCAAAAGTCGTTTTGTGCTATATATAGAGGTGTAAATATTGGGGTGTCGTCCCTGGCCGGTCAAGCCCGTCCGCGGGCAGGCTAATGGTAGGACAAAAGTTTTATATGTTTTACGTGTATATAATACAAAGTAAAAAAGATAATAACTACTACGTAGGAATGACTTCTGATATTACAAAAAGACTGGCGTATCATAATACTGGTAAGGTTCGTTCAACAAAAGCTCGTATTCCTTTTGAACTTAAACATCAAGAATCTTTTTCTTCTAGAATAGAAGCACGAGAAAGAGAAAAATATTTGAAAAGTTATAAAGGTTCAAAAGAAAAGTACGAGCTGTTACAAAAATAATATTGGGGTGTCGTCTAATGGTAGGACAACGGATTTTGGTTCCGTTTATTGAGGTTCGAGTCCTTGCACCCCAGCCGATTTTTTGCTTTTTGTAAGCAAAGCGATCCTTTTCAAAAAGGCTAAAAATCGCTTCGCGGATGTTTTCGAAGAAAACACAAGAAGAAGCTATTTTAATTTATAGAATTATAGTTTTAATAAAATGAATTTATTTAATTTTTTTAAAAAGAAAAATAAACTAGAAACTCGATCATCTAAAGAGATATTTAGAGATGGTTTTAAAAAACAAGCAAAAGTATTTAAGACGAAAACTTCATCACCTGCAGGATTTAAGAAATTAGGATATCCTGCATGGGCTGTAAAAGATATGGGATACTCAGCCTCTGAAATGGCTAATGGTGGGTATACTAATAGGTCTTTAAAAATGGCTGGATTTACAGACGAGCAAATTAATGGAATAAAATAATTTATGGAAACTAAAATTCAAAATAATATAATAGGTTGCTTTGTTTCTTCTCAAATAGGAGACAAGAATGGAAAAGAATTCCGTTCATATATTTGGGGTGAAAAAGGAGTTTGTGATATTTTGAAAAAGTTGAATAGTAAGGATTATGGAGATGATTTGAATTTAGTTCTTTTTAAGTTTAAAATTTGTCCTATTTCTTTAGAATTAGATAATATACGAGAATTAGAAAACTATAGTAAAAAAGAAAAAGCAATTGCTGTGAATATAATTGTTGATGAAAATAACTTTTTTAATAAAACAGAAAAAGAGCGATTTGAATTTTTAAAAAAAGAAATTCTTCTAAAGATTAATTTATTGATTCCTGTTATAAAAAGAAATCATCTTGATACAAATTTACTTCTACTAATATCTGATTTAGAGCAAATTTTTAAGACTTTTTAAGTATTCTTATTATTAGGGTAGCGATATGATTATAGAAATTTAAAAACATGAATACAAAACAAGTAAAATTTAAACCACATCTTGCTGATTTGATTTTGAAAGGAGAAAAGACTACAACATGGCGGCTTTTTGATGATAAGGATTTGCAAGTTGGAGATGTGTCGGATTTAATAAATTCAGATACTAAAGAAATTTTTGCTACAGCAGAAATAAAACAAGTAAAAGAAAAACTTTTTGGGTCAGTAGAAGATACAGATTTGATAGGTCACGAAAAATTTGCCAGCGACGAAGAAATGTATGCGACATACAAAATGTATTACGGCGACCGCGTTGATGAAAATACTATTGTAAAAATTATTACTTTTAAATTAAAATAAAATTTATTTACTATGCAAACTTTTAGCGACAGGGTAATAAAAATAGCGCGACAGATACCTGTTGGGCGAGTCACTACGTATGGGAGGATAGCGCGAGCGGCAGGGGCAGGGCCTATGGCTTCGCAAAGTATTACTGCTATTTTGGGTAAGGCGTACCAGGCGGGGATACTAGATATTCCTTTCCATCGTATTGTGTATGCAGATGGGAGGGTGTGGCTCAGTGATGAATATAGTAAAAAGCGCCTTGCACTGTATAAAAAAGAGGCGATACACCTTGATAAAAATAACAAGATCGTAAACTTCAAAGATATTTTATTTGAGTTTAAGTAAAAAAAAGAGGCGCCATCTATAAAAGAGGGCGCCCTGTTTATTAAATTATTTTTGCTCATGAATGATCACCAGACCCTGAGCAACACTAAGGTTACTACTTTCCTGAAAAGTGTATGTTTCAGCGGAATCACTTTTTTTCATATCTCTGGTTATGTACCAGAGATTGTCTCCCTTCCAGGTAATATTAATTAATTTCTTACCTTTTTGGAGTTGTAGTTCTGTTGTTCCACCAAAACTTTTTGTAAACCACTGTGTGTTTGTTGCGTAGAAACCTATTATTACTAATATAACAATAAATATTCCGATAGCTATTAATTTACTCATATTAAATTATTTAAATATATAATAGCATATTTATATAATAAAGTCAAGTATTATATACTTACATAATTATGTTTCCAAAAGAAGACTGGGTAAGTCCAAAAATTGAAATACGACAAACAGAAAATAAAGGGAAAGGAATGTTTGCTATAGAACCTATCGCACAAGGAGAAGATGTTGTTATCTGGGGAGGAGAATATGTACATGCAAAAGAAGCTGAGGAATTAAAAAAACAAAGAAAACTAGTTATGCAGTTTGATGAAGATTTGTTTTCAGTAGAAGATAGAGGTGAGAGCAATGCATATTTTATAAATCATTCTTGTGAACCAAATGTTTGGATGAAAAATGCATACACACTACAGACTATGAGAGATATTGCTGTAGGAGAAGAGCTTTTTGCTGATTATGTATTATGGGAAACAGATGAAGATAAAATATCTAGCTGGGAATGCATGTGCGGATCTGTGCACTGTCGTCATAAGATAACGGGTAAGGATTGGCAAATAGTATCTCTACAAGAAAAATATAAAAATCATTTTATACCGCTGATCAATAAAAGAATCGAAGAAAGTTTTATATAAAAAAGAGGTATGAATTAATTCATACCTCTTTTGCGATTATTTTGTAATTATTGATCGCAATGATTTTAGAAGTGTTTTTCTTTTTCCTTTTGTTTTTTGATTAAACGTTTTTATTTTTGCAATAAAGTCAGAATCATCTATTGATCCATATGCAACACCTTCAGGAATTTCTGGTGCTTTGAAAACAAAAATAGGTATATTTCCAACTTCTTTTTCAATTTCACTTTCTAAAAACACACAAGTATCTTTTGTATAGTTTTTTAGCTCAACTATTTTAAAAGACTCTATGTTCTTTTTGTTTTTTGTTGTTTCTACAAAAAAATACTCTTCTGCTTTTTTGTAGAAAGGAATAAGGAATCCTCTTGCAATTGCGGTATTGTCTATATATCCTGCAAAAACATATTTTCCTTTTAATTCAACAACTCCTTCTTGGAGATATTTCTTAAAAAGAGTTTGGTTTAGGATTCTGTATGATCCGCCATAACCCTTTACTTGAACTCCTTTTTCTTTTATTCCAACGGCAAGAATTTCATCCTTTTTTATAAACTCTGATTCACTGCTATGTCCATTTAGGAAATGAAACAAAACAGTATCTTTTTCTATAGATGTTGGTTGTTCTACAAAAATAGAAGGCTTATTTCCAATGCCATACTTCCAAGAAAACATATAATGTTCTTCTAGAGAAAACGCGTAATTGTCTTTGTGCATAAAATATATTTTTTTTGAATACTACATTTTATTTTATCAAAGTCAAGTATTTTATTTATAAAAATAAAAAGCTCGGACCAATTGGTCGAGCTTTTTTGTACAGATTATTTAGAATTCAATTTCCAAATAATCCGCAGGGTGTAAAGAATGTTGTGATAGAAGCTTTTTTTGCTTTAGCTTCCTGTATATAACCTCTGGAAGAACGTCACAGTAATTTTCATCCGCTATTATTATGCCGATTGAATGACCGTGTTGTTTTATTTTTAATTGGATCATCTTTACTGAATCTCTTGGGTTAAAGATTCTTTCGTTATGCCAGAGCATACTGTCTGGTTCATAGCCGACACCTAATCCATCAGACAATATCTGAGCTGTCTCTACAGCTTCTTGTTGCGGGGAACACAGAATTTTTACTGTGTGTCCAAGTAAACTTCCCCGGTTTAATTCTTGGAGCAAGCGTTCAACTTGTACCTTTCCTTTACCAGTTAGTCCTTTTTCAGGAGTAAATTCTCCAGGGAGAACAAAAATTAATTTTTTCATATACGGTAATTTTTTACTTATATTACATTATAAAAATATATTGTCAAATAGCTATTGTAGTATACTAAGATAATGATTTATATAGATGTTCGAACAAAAGAAGAGTTTGATGGTGGACATGTTGATGGCGCGTTGCATCACGACATAATGCAAATGATGCAAGGATTTTTTCCAGACCTAGAAAAAGATGCTGATATTACTTTGTATTGTCAGTCTGGTAATCGTGCAATGATGGCGCTCGGTATGATGCATGCAGCAGGATTTACTCATGTTACAAATGGTGGCGGTATAGCAGATATACAAAAATAGTTTTTATTTAAGGTATTATACTTCGCACATGGAACCACAAAACTCATCTATAAAAAAAGTAGTATGGGTTTTGTGTATTATGGTGGTACTAGGTGTATCATTATTTTTGTATACAAAAGCTCATGCACCAATACAAGAAAACTATTTGGTACAAAAAGTTGATATTGAACAACCTAAATCGCAAGGTGAAATACCTGAAACGCTGTATCACGAATATCTAGTACATACTAGTAATGTACAAAAAGAGCTCATCGGTATATCACAAAATCATGTATCACTACTATTGGATATAAACCGTATTGACATAGATCATATTAAAAAAGGAATGACTATCGTTGTACCAAATAATTTTTCAGACATTACTTCATTTGCGCCGTTACCGGAAGTTTTATCTAGTGCAAAATCATTTCCTAAATTGATAGTGATATCTCAAAAGGTGCAAGTGTTTGGTGTATATGAATATGGGAATCTTGTTCGTTGGGGACCAGCAAGTACTGGTAAAGAATCTACTCCTACACCAAGTAAATTATATTTTACAAACTGGAAAGGACTCAGTGTAAGAAGTAGTATAGATGATACATGGGTTATGCCGTGGTATTTCAATTTGGATAATACGCACGGTGTGTCTATGCATCAATATGACCTTCCTGGATTTCCTGCAAGTCATGCGTGTATCAGACTTCTCAAGGATGATGCAGTATGGCTCTATAATTGGGCAGAGCAATGGACACTTTCTTCAAACGGGCAACATATACAAACATATGGGACACCTGTACTTATTTTTGGTGAGTATGTATATACAGAACCTGCGCCGTGGAAAAACCTTGTAAACAATCCCAATAGTGCGAGTATCGATATCACTACTTTGGAAAAAAGTCTCGCACTATACGTAGCTGAAATTGTAGAGAAGAAAAAATAAGTTTCTATTTTAGTATTTTTCTGCTAGTATAGACGCAATGACTATAACAGCTGCAAAATTTGTAAAAGGATTTGTTGATCCCAAAGAGGTAGAAAAAGAAACGCTTCCGCAGTATGCGTTTATTGGGCGTTCAAATGTAGGGAAGTCTAGTTTGATAAATACACTCACCAAACAAAAAGGACTCGCAAAAACAAGTTCTTTTCCTGGACGCACACAACAAATAAATCTCTTTTTAATTAATAATAAATTTCATCTAGTAGATTTGCCTGGATACGGATTCGCACGTGTGTCTGCTGGTGGCCGAGATACTATCTTTGAGCTTATTCGAGGATACTTGTTTGGTAATAATACCTGCATACAAAAAGTGGTGCTTATTATAGATGGTGTAGTAGGTCCTACACGAGACGATCTTGATATGCTCGAAGCACTCGAACATTCTGGAAAAAATATTGTTATCGCAGTAAATAAGATTGATAAAATAAAAAAATCTGACTACAAAAAACAATTAGAAAAAATACAAGGTCTTGTTGGTGCACATATACTCATGCCTATTTCTGCAGAAAAGAAAATCGGTATTGGAGAGCTCGGAAATATAGTATTTGAAAAATAATTCTTACACAGTGGAGATTATTTTTTGAGGAGCTCTATATCTTTTGTACTTATCTCTTGCATTGAAGACTCGCTCATTTTTCCTATAGCGAGATGTCCTATCTTGGTACGAACAAGAGATTCTATAGTGAGATGACACGCATCGCACATGCGACGGATTTGGTGTTTTCTTCCTTCAAAAAGGGTAATGGTAAATACTGATCGAGAGATACGTTTTACTACGGCTTTTTTTGTCATAACCTTGTCGAGCATAATACCAGAGCTCATTTTTGCGAGCTGTTCATTGGTAACATTTTCTCGGACTGTTACTGTGTATTCTTTGCCTATAGAGCTGTCTTCTTTGGTAAGTGCTGCGGTGAGGGTGCCATCATTACTCATAATGATAAGCCCTTCGGAATCTTTGTCGAGGCGGCCGATAGGGTGCAGGTGAGTGAGTTTGGGGTATTGGGTGTGGAGGTCTGGAGTGTTGGGAGTAGTATGACTTGTTTCAATACCTCGTTTTTTGTATACCAAATAAGACTCTTTTTTTACTACTTGTTTTCCTGTATCTATAATATCTTTTCCTACTACAATACCAAACCCGGGTTCTTTGATAACACGCCCATTAACCTTTACCAATCCTCGCATGATGAGGTCTTTTGCTTCACGACGAGACGCAATACCCTCATACGCTATTGCACGTTCAAGACGCTCAAATCCTTTGGGGAGTGTAGAAGGGTCTTTGGGTGCTGGTTTTCTTTCTATTTTCATTGTGCCGAGTATAGCATATATAAAAAAAGACCCTATCATTACGATAGAGTCTTTTGAAAATATTATTTTTTCTTTTTTGGAGAAACTTTTTTAGGGGTAGCTTTTGCTACTACCTTTTTTACTGTTTTCTTAACAGTCTTTTTTACAGCTTTTTCTGCAATACCAAAATCTTTGAGGATTTCTTTTTTAATATTCTTTGCAGCAGCTTGTACTTTCTTTTGATTCTTTTTGCCATCGGGGCCGAGTAGGTAATATGCACCAGCCGCAAGAGCTGCGCCGCCTGCAATACCTGCTACTATTTTTCCTTTTGATACATTTGATTTTTTAATACCCTTTTTCTTTTGTGTCATATGTATATAGTATAGCAAGTATTATTTATTTCGTCGTCTCTTTTTGGGGAAAAATAATCTAAATAGTGTACTTTCTTGAATATCAAATAATAAATCTTTTGCATCTTCGTTGAGTGAGTCTATATTTTTTTCTAAAAGATCGATAAGTTTTTTGATATGACGAAGTATTTTGATTGCATAAAAAAGACATATTGCAAAAAGTACCCACAATAGCACAAAGCCGATTGAAGAAATAAGGAAGAAAATACTTGATTGTGTTGCGATATTCATATAGTACAGTATACCGCTTGGACGGAAATAAAAAAAGGCTACACGGGGTGTGTAGCCTTTTTGCACTTTTTTAAAATGCAGCTAATTTTTTTGAACAAGTCCTCATTTTCCGAAATGGATTGCTCCTCTTTTTTTTCAAAGAGTTTAATAAATTTTCGATTTGAAGCATTTCGTAACGCTTCTTCGTCTCCATAAATAAGGATATGTGCAACATCTTCAGGATCAGGATCTTCTGTTCTTGTAAAGTGTGTACCAGATATTTCTAGTACCTGGTTAAAATTGATTATGACTATATCGTAATGATTTTTTTTGTACCGTTTTTTTGCGGTATATACATTTTCAATAATCTCAAGATCAATTTCTTCTTCGGCAAGAAATAAGTTCAGCGCCATAATAAAATTTAATTGCTCTTCTTTATTTTTTTCTAAGAGCAGTAATTTTTTGTTTTGGAACATGTAAGTAAGTTTTTCTTTTATATTACTAGAAAATATCAATATGTCAATTGATTAGTGTAGATATGAGTATATTATATAGCTATATGGTACGAATTATGGTCCAAGCAAAAGCAAATGCAAAAAAGGAGAGTATTGTATTGTTGACCCAGCCGACGCTTGATTTGCCTGGTAGTACAAAGACTATGGATGTGTACAAAATCACTGTCTGTGAGCCTTCAGTAAACAATATGGCCAACAATGCAATTATACGGGTCCTTGCAGAATATTTTTGTGTAGCAAAATCGTGTGTGTCTTTGGTATCTGGTGCGACTGCCAAGAAAAAGGTTTTTGAGGTATTATTATAGATATGAAAAAAGAACCGGTAGGAAAAAATTTTGATCCAACATTTCATCCAGAGCTCACTCCTCAAGAAATGCTCGAGCTGGGAGTATTTGGCGGTTTATATTTTTCTGATAAACCAAAAGAATTTCCTCGATCATGGTTTACTCATGTAAAACTTTCTCCCGATAAAAAGGCACACAAAGAATTAAATTACTTTGGTGTTATTGCAAGTCAGCCGCTTCGTGTCTGGCAACAAAAAGGGTGGATACATCCAGATGATCCTCGAGGATGGTTTCAGTGGTATTGTAGGTATTATCTTGGGCGCAGACATCCAGATGATGCACGACAAATCAAACGATGGAAAATGATACGTAGACACAGCGCGCAAATCGCAAAACATTGTAGACGTGGCGATGTGTTTTGCCGCCCCAAACAAAGACAGGCACTTTTGCACTGGGCATATGATGCACGAAATATATAGTTTGCTATACTGAGAGTATTAAAAAATAATACAAATAATATATATGGCAAAAGGAAACGAATCTCGCAAAAAAGAAGCAAAGAAACCAAAGAAAGAAGTAAAGAAATAAGTAAAACCCCGGCACTATGTCGGGGTTTTATTGTGATACACTTGTTATATTACTACATAATCATTTTTATATATGGTACGAAATGTAAACAAAGAACATAAAGAAAGTCTCAGCATGCTAGATAAAGCAGCGATAGTTATTACTAATATTGTAGGTACTATGTGGTGCGCTATAGCATTTACCATACTTGCATTGATTAGTCTTCCGCAGGCTATATCTGGTGGTACAGCGACAACTATATCTTGGATTGCGCAAACATTTTTACAATTGGTTTTACTTTCTATTATTATGGTAGGGCAAAATTTGCAAAGTCGTCATGCTGAACGTCGCGCTGATGCAGATTATGAGACCAATATAGAAGCAAAAAAAGATATTGAAACACTCATGAAAAGACTCGATGCAATAGAAACAGACAAACTTGATAAGATTTTAGAAAAAATAGGGGAATAGGAGGATTTTTTGAGGGTACTTGACTTTTTAATTTATTTGTGCTAATATATATACAAACTTAAATTAAAATTTATGAAAAAAATTAGTTCGTTAAAAACGTTTTTTATTGCTTTTACTGCAATGGTATTTTCGACTTCATGTACAAAGAGTGTATCACCAGAAACAGCAGGTACTGATACATTACCGGTACTAAATCAGCCAAGTATAAATGTGGCAAAATCGACAGTTTCTCAGTATATTGCTTCTGCAAATCATGCAGATAATACAGTACGAGTATCATTTCATTTTACATCAAATACTGATGTAACCGTTACTGAATTGAGGTATGAAGAAATTTCTTCTACACCGACAATAACAGGTATAGGGGTGAATAATACTTTTGCTTGTGCAGTTTCTGGAAAAATGATGGTCGCAGGTCTTAATATGTTGGTTGCTAAAAGTGGCCAGGGTGTAGATCTTGATACGTACATTTCGTATGGAGTAGTTGGAGCGAATGGAACTCCTAGTGGGACAATTTCTCAACTCAAATTAACGTCGGTTAAATGCGTTGATAAAGCTTCGGGTAATACGTATGTAATACAGGTAAACAATGTAATATCACCAGCTATGACACTGGTAGGTTCAAAACCTGAAAACATTTTGGTAACATCACCAAATACTGCTTTGTCTGTAGGTATGGTACATGTTGCAGATATTACTATGACTGCAAATACTCAGGGAAATTTTTCTCAGAATGAAATTGGTTTTGTTTTGAACACTACCGGTACTGTAACCTTTGGTTCTACAGGGACTGCATTTGTAAAAGATGCAAATAACTCTTTGGTATCTGGTATATCGATACAACAAGTGTCATCAAGTGTGCCAAATCAATCTGTTATGAAAATAGTATTTCCTTCTAGTGGGTATATTGTTGCCGCAGGAACAACTGTTACATTTCAAGTGTATATACCAGTAACAACATTAGTAGATTTTGGTAGTGGAAATAGTATTTCTACTACAATAAATAATACTGGATTTGTTTGGACTGATATAACAGGGTCTGGTGTTTCAAAAGCTTGTGAGGGTAGTTTGATTTATGGTTTTCCTATAACAGGTGCCCGTATAACAAAATAAAAAACGTTTATAGTACTAAAAAAAGAAAGAAAAAAGCCTCGATGAAAATCGGGGCTTTTACTATATTTAATAGATGTGAAAATAATATTAATATGTTATAGTATAAAAAATTTTTTGTATGAAATCTAAAAAAGAAATAGCAGCACTTAAATTAGGTACACCAAAACTCGATGATATTATAAGGTATGTTGTAAGTCATGGAGACTGGAGAATCAAAAGAGGTAAAAATCTTTCTGCTACACTTCCAGCACCTTACATGATATGTAATCCTTTAAAAGCTTATAGAACAGCAAAAGAGTTATTATCAAATAATAAGGTAAATAAAGCTAGAATGGCTCTAAGACGTCAGATGCTCCACACGGGACAAACACCCTTAGAGGCTATACTAGGGGTTCGACCTCCTAATGAGTCACCATGGCCCGGGGCAAGAAAAGTACCTCATACTACAAATTGGTATTAATTTCGTATTTAAAAAGCTGTCTGTTATAGACAGTTTTTTTTTATTTACAAAATATATAAGTATGCTATTGTTTGGTTAAATTAAAACGCACAAATATGGCACGAATTACACAGTTACCACTTTGTTATCGTTTCTCTTTCAATATTGAAACAATGACACTATCTTTGATAATACAAAAATGGCTTATGCCAGAATTACAAAAACGACTACGCGCAGAGACTCTTCTTATGGATTATATGTATCGAGAGTATGGAGGAGATAAAACAGTATTTGCTTCATGCGGGGAGCAGTTATCTTTTGGTTATGAAAATGCGATACAATTTCTTTTTGAAACAGATACAGAAATTGCATATGGGTATACCTTTACTCCTGTCATTGAACCAACAGAAGAAATCTGTGATCGTTGTAATGGAACCAAAATCGATCACTTCGAACATCCTTGTAATGATTGTAGGGCAACAGGCAAAAAGCATGTACAAAGCAAGAGACATTTTCAACAAGGAATGCTCAGCTTGTGTCCAATAGTTCGATTTTTAAATGGTGCATTACTTGATAATTGTACTGACAAAAATGACCATGATTGGAAATCTGAAACGAATGAAAAGCAATTAATTGCTCTTGAATGGACCGACACTACTGGTATGCATAATTGCTCAATATCTGCATGGACTGATGATTTTGTATTTGAATGGCTCAAACAAGCTTCTGATATAGAATTACAACAAATGACGTATACTATGGCTCGTGTAGAAGAAGTATTATTGCGCAAAGATCCAGACGCATATTCTCGACGATTATTTCGTTTTGACTTTTATGATGGTACTCATTTTGGATTTCAGGCTCCGGGTAATGCTTGCACATTAGGGACCAGTTCATACACAAGTGGCATGTTCGGAAGTATTGGAAAAACATTAAGCCCTCACAATGTTGATAATAGATTTCAACAAATAGAATTTATTGTTGGGCTTGCAGTGTTGAATGATTTGATTATAAAAAGTACGGTAAAGTAACAAAAAAAATCCTTTTTAAAAGGAGTTTTTTCTATGGTGGACCCTAGGAGATTCGAACTCCTGACCTCCTCATTGCAAATGAGGCGCTCTACCAGCTAAGCTAAGGGCCCAAAAGTGGACAAAAAGTATTGTACTCAAAGAAACATTTTTTTGCAAGTCCTTGGTTTTAATCTAGTAAAATTTTGATTCTTTTATCTAAATTAGTGATATACTAGAAATATATGGAACAAAAATTATTTCGCAATCCTACAGTGGTAGTTGGTATTATTTTAGGGGTAAGTCTCTTGCTTGCTGCAGGAGTTGGGGCATGGGTAGTTTTGAAGGTTCGGGACGCAAATGATGTGATATCTGTGACAGGTTCTGCAAAAGTAGATGTTACTGCTGATCAGGCAAAATGGACTACACAAGTGACTCGTACTGTTCGTGAAAGTGCACTCAAGACAGGCTATGCACAGATCGCAAGTGATACAGAAAAAGTACAAGCATTTTTTGTTGCACAAGGAATCACTACTGATGAATTTACTATCAATCCAGTTTCTATGATGGAGGTGTATCAGCAAAATGTCTCTGCAGAAAAATTATATACACTCACGCAATCATACACAGTACAATCTGCTGATGTTGCAAAAATAAAGACTGCTTCAAGTCATATTGCAGATGTGATAAATCAAGGAGTTATTTTTTCTACTAATGCACTCAATTACAATTACATAAAACTTCCTGATGTTCGCGTAAGTTTACTTGGTGATGCTATCGCAGATGCAAAAGCTCGTGCAAATGAGCTCGCACAAAGTTCTGGTAAAAAGGTTGGTACATTGAAGTCTGCTTCAAGTGGGGTAGTACAAGTACAGTCTCGTAATTCAACAGATGTGTCTGATTATGGATCATACGATACTTCACAGATAGAAAAACAAGTAACAGTAACAGTAAAAGCAGTATTTGGGCTTAAATAACTATGAAGTATTTGGTGTATTGTTTACTAGGAATATTGGCTAGTGTGTCTGTAGTATTTGCTGCAGCACCTGCAGATTCTTTTGATATTGTCCCAAGTACGGCATTGCCAGGCGAGACAGTCTCATTGCAAGCACTTATCTATAACGCAGAAAAATCTGATATTACGTATACGGTAGTATTTTCTACACCAACAAAAGTAATTAGTACACAGCAGACAAGTGTTCCTAGTCTTGGTGCAAAAACTATTAAAGCAAATTTTGTAATACCAAAGACCGTAGATAGTGTGAGCGCAACTATAAAAAAAGCAGTTACCAAAACAGGTACACATATTACATCTCTAGAAAAACCTATCGGTACACTCAGTGTTGGTCCTGCAACAAGTGCACAACTTCCAGGGTTTTTACAATCAGTACAAAAAGTCCCTATGATTGGTGCGGTGTATACTACGGTAGATAATTTTCGTGCACAGCAAATTGAATACTTCACTGCTATTCGAGATGGTGCAAAAATCCGTATAGGATCTTCTATAGACACACTCGCTGGTGGGGTCATTGATAAAGGGCTCAATGCTGCAACAGGATCTACAACGGCTACTACGACAGATGCGAATGCAAATACAGGATCTTTTGTTGATTATGCAACATACATCTTTTCTGCTATGCTAGTGCAACTATTTAGCAGTCAACCAATGTTTTATGTAGTACTCGGATTACTTATTATTGTTGTCCTCCGAGCTATATTTAGAAGAGTATTTTAAGATATGAAATTTGTAATAGAGAAAAAAGTTGCAGGAACTCTTGCGCGTGCAGGAAGTATTGAGACACCACACGGTACTATACAGACACCTGCATTTGTGACTGTCGGTACAAAAGCGACTGTCAAAGCGCTCACTCCAGAACATATACGAGAATTGCGTGCGCAGGTAGTACTTGCAAATACCTATCACCTATATTTACAACCTGGACCAGATATTGTCGCTATGGCAGGAGGTTTTGGAAAATTTATGGGATATTATGGACCTACTATGACAGACTCTGGAGGATTTCAAGCGTTTTCTCTCGGTGCTGCATATGGTTCATCAGTGAGCAAGGTTGCGACAGGTGAAGCAAAAGGAAATAAGACTGAGATTGAAAATTTTAATGGCAAAAAACAAATGGCGCGTATTACTGACGAAGGGGTAGAATTCAGATCATTCCTCGATGGTAGTAAGCATTTTTTTACTCCTGAGCGCTCAATGGAAATACAATGGAAACTTGGTGCAGATATGATTTTTGCATTTGATGAATGTACCAGTCCACATGCGGATTTCAATTATCAAAAGCGGGCATTGGCTCGTACCTATAGCTGGGCTGAGCGTTGTATTGCACGCCACGAAGAGCTCGATACAGAGCACGTACAAGCATTGTTTGGTGTGGTGCAAGGGGGACGCTTCAAAGAGCTTCGTGAGGAGGCTGCGCGCACTATAGGGGCATTACCGTTTGATGGGTTTGGTATTGGTGGATCATTTAATAAAGAAGATCTTGGTAGTGCGGTAGGGTGGGTAAATGCTATTTTACCAGAAGAAAAACCTCGCCACTTGCTTGGTATTGGAGAACCACTCGATCTCTTTGATGCAGTAGAGCAGGGGTGTGACCTCTTTGATTGTATTGCGCCGACGCGTATGGGTCGCCATGGTAGTCTCAATACACAAACCGGGAAAATAAATATTCGTAATAAAAAATTTACTACAGATTTTTCTCCTATTGAAAAAGATTGTACCTGCTACACCTGTACGCACCATACACGCGCGTATCTTGCACACTTGTTCCGTGCCGATGAAATGCTCGCAGGGACATTGGCATCAATTCATAATGTACACTTTTTGCTCAGACTAGTAGAGCGCATGCGCGAAGCGATACTCAATGATACATTTTTGGAATTCAAAAAAGAGTTTATTGCAAACTATAGATAATTACTCAATAGTTCTTTCTATTGTTGCGTCGATAAGGATAGGGTCGATTTCGTTGGTGGTGCCGGTAATACGGAGTACGTCTTTGTCTACCTTGCGAAGCTCTTTTGATGCGGTGTTGTAGTGGTTTACGACAGTTGAGAGGGTGGTCCCGATTTTGTTGTGATACTCTTCGTGCGCTTTCAAATGTTTACCAAGCTCTTCGACGCGTTTCTTTATCTCTTTTGCACTTTCTTCTATTTGTAATGCTTTGAGTCCTTGAAGTACTGTTTGTAAATATGCGAGGAATGAAGTAGGAGAAACAATGATTACTTTGTATTTACTTGCGGCGCGCTGGATAAGATTTTCTACTCCTTCACCAGATCCGACAGTCCCTACGAGTAGGTCATAATAAATCGCTTCATGAGGGATAAACATAAATGCAAATTCCATAGTGCCATTTTCTGGTTGAATATATTTTGCTGTTTCGACAATACGATTTTTGAGGTCATTTTCAAATATTTTTGCGAGATCTTTTTTGCGAGCTGGTTCACGCTCTTCTGCCATGCGATTATAATTCTCTAGAGAGAATTTTGAATCGATAGGGATTATTTTATCTTTTACAAAAACTACTGCGTCGACAATGTTACCATCAGGAAATGCGTATTGCATTTGATAGCTTGCAGGAGGAAGTACGTTTTTGAGGAGTGTTTCAAGATAGTATTCGCCGAGGATACCGCGCTGTTTTGGATTTTTCAAAATATCTTGAAGTTGGGCGAGCCCTTCTGCAAAGCCAAGCACTTGCTTGTTGCCCTCATCGAGACGAGCGAGACGCTCAGTAATATCGCCAATAATTTGTGCGCTTTGATTTGATTGGTGCATCATACTTTCACGCATAGATTTTTCTGAGTCGCCAAGTTTTTGATCTACGGTCTTTTGAAGCTCTTGCACTTGCTGCATGAGGAGAGAAAAGCCGGTTTGTGCGGTATCTTGTACAGGAGCTTGTTTTTTGTTAGTTAAAAAATATACGACACCGCCCCCAATGAGTATTCCAAGTATGATAAGTATTGTTTCCATGGGGTATATTGTACTAAAAATACGAGATTTAATCTCTATTGACTTTATAGAAAAATAGTATAAAATATGTAAAAAATTTCCTTACACAAAAAAACAGTAATAATTATGAAAAAGATTCTTTTTGCGACGATATGTTCGCTATGTTTCTTATTTTCTTTTGGAAATATCGTAAAGATAGTTCCAAGTATAGAAAAGGTAAACCTCAATAAATATTATTTTGTTGAGAGGTATTATTGCATAGATAGTATGCCATATCTTCTTGATAAGGGTGATACCTTATATGAAGCTGGTGTAGAAAATACTATCTACAAAAAAGTGGTAGATAGTATTACTGTATCACAAGAAGCTGTACCATTTTTTGATACATTTCTTCTTAAAAAACTTTATGCAAATCCTGGGGTAAAAATGAAAGTTAATGAAAAGGATACATTATTCTTCTCAAATTTCTTTTTGTCTTGGAACAGAAAGCATACCTATTCAGAATTAGTTTTTGATAAAAAGACTAAGCAGGTAAGTATTGATTTCTGTAATTCATCAACAGATGATTATTCATTTTTTATCTGTATTGCGTATTTGTTCGGTATTTTTGGATCAGCTATCTTTTTAGTAAAAAGAAAGAATGTTATTGATTACCATGAACTTGATAAAATGGGTTGGTTCTGGGAATTCATGGCATTAGGATTTCTCGCTAATATGATACTTTTCTTCATACCTATATTAGTAGCAAGGTATTTTGTTCCAAAAGAACTTTCTACTGTGGTAGTGAATAATGGCTTAGGATTTTTTGTTCTTATTTTTACAGGGCTTGGTATATTTTTGGCATTTTATATAAAATACTGTGCTTTGGAAAAAGTTGGTAAATTAGACAAAAATCCGGAAGAATCTGTAAAAGAAAAAAACTATGGCAGTGGTGCTGCTTGGTAAACAAAAAAGCGGTTTGTTGTAAACAACAAACCGCTTTTCTTATGCCTTGAGATAATATTCGAGTGTATAAATCCAGTCTTCGTCATCTGGATTATTTTTTTTCTTTTCATCAAGGAGCCATTGAAAATATCCTTTATCGCTTGCAACATCAACAACCTTTTGATCACGATATTTTCCAAAGCCAAACTTACTCATAAGTGATGGGCGACTAGATACTTCAAGCATTTCTTGTAATGCAGCTTTTTCATCACCATTGTGTCGATCAATAAACTTTTTTTCTAAACGGGGGAATAATGCTTCGAGGACGAGTACATCGCCGAGCGCATCGTGCGCTGTTGCTTCTATATCTATATCGAGTTTGTATCGCAAATATTGGAGCTTGTATTGAGGGAGTGCGTTTTCTGTGTCGAGAAATCGTGCCAGGCGAAGCGTACAAATAAAATGACTTGGGACGATATCTTCTTTGGCGAGCATACCAAGATCAAATTTTGCATTGTGTGCTATTGCGATAGAGTCTGGATCTTCAAAAAGTGCTTTTATATCTCTATAGCATGGCGCACTTTTGAATTCAGGCATATCTGCAACATGTTTGTTGGTGATATGGGTGATAGCACTTGCTTCTGGGGGGATAGGAATGAGTGGTTTGAATAATTCACAAAAAGTCTCTGATTCAGCAGAATCATGTCGCGCAGTGTCCATTGAAGCGCGACTGGTCTTGTATGCGAGCTGGCAAATATAATCTCCAGGGGTATTGCCAGTGGTTTCTGTATCAAAAAAAATCTTTTTCATATAGTATAAGTGTATCACAGTATATAGAGGTACTTTTATTTGACAAAATAATATATTTTGGTATTATAATAAAAAAATATTTTTTATGAATAAACAATATATTGTTTTTTGTTTCCACAATATCATTAAAGAATTCGATACGAGCGTCATTCTTATTACAGACAATCTTGTACAAGCGGTAGATACAGTGCAAAGGGTTGAAAAGCTCGGGTACGACTTGGTCAAAGCAGAATCATATGCTGCTGTTGCAGAGATGGTTCCAGGGAAAGTGTATACCAAAAAAGAGTGGGATAATTTGTCTACTGGTCCCAAAGTGTGCACATATCACTATTTTGGAGGCAACTTACGACTTAAATGGCATTGCATCAAAACACATGAAGAATATCTTCAAAAGACTAATTCTGAAAAATAAACTAATTAATGCAGAGGGTAAAATCCTCTGCATTTTTGTATATAGACTAAAATGCTATACTCATATATATGATATCCACAGAAATACGAGAACAATTGAAACAAGCAATGCGAGACAAAGACCAAGCAACTCTCGACGCACTTCGCGGTGTGATGAGTGCGTTTACCAATGAATTGGTTTCTTCTGGAAAAACTCCTCAAGATGAAGTGACCGATGATATAGCACTCAAGGTAATACTCCGTACTATCAAGCAACGTCGCGACGCTATAGAGCAATTTGAAAAAGCAGGACGCACAGATCTCGCAGATGCAGACAAATTGCAACTTGCAGTACTAGAAAAATTTCAACCAGCACAAATGAGTGAAGCGGATATTACCACTATCGCTACTGCAAAAAAGCTCGAGCTCAATGTCACTGATAGTGCAAAGATAGGTATTCTCGTAGGTGCTGTTATGAAAGAAATTACTGCACGTGGTGAGAGTGCTGATGGTGCTGTGGTAAAAAAAGTTATCGAACAATTATTTATCTGATATAATACAAATTATGATTTTACTTAGATGGTTTATTACAACGCTCGCAATATTCGCTCTTCCGTATTTTGTTACTGGTATCTCTGTAGGTAGTGTGCTCACTGCGGTGATTGTCGCTGCGACGCTCGCATTCCTCAATATGGTAGTGAGACCTATCATTGTGATACTCACATTGCCACTCAATATTCTCACGCTTGGACTTTTTTCTCTTATTATAAATGGTGCATTCTTTTGGTTTGTCGGACAAATCATCAAAGGCTTTACTGTAAATTCTTTTATGAGTGCGGTGATTGGTGCACTGGTGATATCTGTTATCAACTGGATCGTTAGTAAGTTTATTGATTAATTTATGATATATACAGACACACAGCTCTCTCTATTTCGAGAGGAATTTTGGAATTATATAGAACAAGGGGATACTATTGTCATTACTGCGCATATTTCACCAGATGATGATTCTATCGGCTCAGTACTCGCGACATACACTATACTCACTGCAAAATATCCACAAAAAAATATTTCTATTATCTACACTGCAGAAAAATTGGAGAAATATACTATTTTTCATAATTTCGATAAGATAGTTTTTGTTTCTGATATTAGTGAACACCTTGCAGGAGTAGATACACTTATCACACTCGACGTGTGCGGCTTTGCTCGTGTATCAAAAAATCCAGAAGTACTTCGTAGTGTACCAGTGCGTCTTTGTATAGATCACCATGGCTCAATGCCAGATGATTTTACGTGTGGGCTTATTGTACCAGCATATTCTTCAAATTCTGAGCTTGTATATACTGCACTCGAAGGAGAAAAATATTTGGATAAAAATCTTGCAGAAATAGTAATGCTCGGTATTCTCGGCGATACAGGCAATCTCACTCATATAGACGCAGGGCAGACGCAAGTATTTAGTATTGTAAAAAAACTTGTTGAAGTGGGAGATATTCGTATTGATAGTTTTCTTTCTCGCTATCGTACTATTCCAAAAAACATCGTGCCGCTTTTGCAAGAATTTGTAAAAAATACTACCTATGCAAATATAGAAAATTGGCCAAGTCTACAATATAGTTTTGTTAATAGGGACTTTATGGAAAAAAATAATTTCTCAGATGAAGATATGTCTGCTGCAAGTCATATCTATATGGGGCAATATTTACCACGAATAGAAAATCAGCAATGGGGATTTGTGTTTTCTCCGCGCAATGATGGTGGAGTCCGTATGTCTAGTCGCTCGCTTAGTGGCAGTGTAAATGTACGAGTGTTTAGTGAAGCGCTCGGTATTGGTGGCGGGCACGATAGAGCAAGTGGTGCAAACTTCAAACCAGAAAATGATGAAAAAATACAAGTCGCTCCATGTATCGAAAAAGTCTTGGAATTTATGAAAACTACCACGCCAACAATAGGATAGAAAAAATACCCTTACTTATTAATAAAGTAAGGGTATTTTGATAAAAGAATAATAGTTAAATAGAGTATACAGAAAGTCTTTCTGCGAGGAACGGCAATTCTAAAAATAAATCAAATATTTCATTAGCAGAAAATAGATTTTTTTCTATAAGATATAGCATTTCGCCATTATAAAGAGTGTACTCGTTTTTTTTAAACGATTCGATAAGGAAAGGCCTTAAGACTTCTTTTCTTATAATTTCTTTTTCAATAAAAAATAACAATAGAGAAGTTTGTGATTTTGAGAGTATATCGAACAATTCTTTTTCAGAATATTTTTTCCAATTTATTTTTTGATATAAAAAGAAAAAAGAATCTGGCTCTTGATCGGCGGAACATATTGTCGGAGCAACTTTAAAAGCGTCTTCTTCTGAAAGTTTTTTAAGAAGCTCCCAGACATCATATGAACAATCATGCCAAAAATTAGAGGTGTTAATTCGGAAACATATTTCTAATTTTTGCTGATCATTTAATTCTTCATCAAGAAAATCTTCCCAAATACCATTAGAGTTACCATTCCAAAGATTTTCATTTTTTAAAACTTCCTCAGTAATAGATATAACCTGGTTTTTGGGAATTTTTTCTGTTCTTATTGCACTTTTCCAAACATTCCAATTTTTTGCGTTTCTTACTATTGCCAAGATATCTTCTTTTGAAAGAGTACTATTTTCTATAATAGAAATAGATATATTTTCCGTGTAATTATACTTTTCAAGAATTGAAAATACCTCAGCCCTGCTTTTTGTTTCAAAAGAAAAAAAATGTTCTAATGTTTCCCAGTTGTGTTGGTTTGCACAAGAATATAAATCTTCCTCAGAAAAATTCTGAATAGGGTTTGTGCCAAAAAATTCAAAAATTGTAGAACAATAAACATGTTTTTCATTTTTACACAATTCTTTAGTCTCATTTTTATCAAGATTATTCCATAAAGCTTTACACTCTTCAATCAAATTTGAAACTACCTGGTCAAATCCAGGAGTATGTTTTATTAGAATATAATAATCATACTTTGCAAATAATGAGATAATTTTTAGTACCTTAGAGTTTTCATTTTTAAATTTTATCTTAAACTCTTCTTCTAAAAAAGAATCATGTAAGAACTCGGTTGAAAAGCGGGTGTCTTTTATCAAATAAAATAATTCGCTTATTTGAATAAGTGAAAAGTTTTTGAGAAAGTTTTTATTTTCTTTGTAAAAATAAAAAACATCACTGAAAAGCTCTTTTGAATTTTCTCTAGATGATTTTAACCCTGTAATAATTTTTTCAGGATCAAGGCCTCCTTGTTTGATAAGATGCAGAAAAATACTATTGCTAATTTTCATATTTATTTGTTTTAAGGAACACGACATTGTGCCCTATTTGTTTATATATTAGCATATTTTTATATAAAAGTCAAGTACTTATATCTTTTATATAGAAAACCTGGTATAGTGTATAGATTATGGCATTCTTAGATGAAATTACAATAAAAGCAGTAGCAGGAAAGGGGGGCGATGGTGTCGTTCGTTGGAGACGTGAAAAATTTATCCCTAAGGGTGGTCCAAGTGGTGGCGATGGAGGTCGCGGCGCAGATGTATATATCCGTGCGGTCCGCAGTCTTCGTGTGCTCGATCAATACCGAGGTAAAAAAGAATTTTTTGCTGAAAATGGGGGGTCTGGTGATCACAAAAGTCTCACTGGTGCAAATGGAAAAGATTTGCGTATAGATTTTCCTATTGGATCTGTAGTGACCAATATTACTACGGGGGTTGTATGGGAGCTTACTAAAGAAGGACAAGAAGTTCGTATTTTGCGTGGAGGGCAAGGTGGCCACGGTAATGAACATTTCAAAAGTTCTACCAATCAAACACCACAAGAAGCAACACTCGGGAAAGAAGGCGAAAGCTGTGAGCTTCATATAGAAGTTTCTCTTATTGCAGATGTGGGGCTTCTTGGTTTTCCTAATGCAGGAAAATCTTCTCTTCTCAATGCGCTTACCAATGCAGAAGCAAAAATCGGCGACTACCCATTTACTACTATCGATCCAAACTTAGGTGATCTCTACGGCTATATCATTGCAGATATTCCAGGTATTATCGAAGGAGCAAGTGCTGGTAAAGGACTTGGGCATACTTTTTTGCGACACATCACAAAAACAAAAGTATTGTTGCACCTTGTTTCTTTTGAGCAACAAAATATGATGAAAGCATATGAGACTATTCGTGATGAATTAGGAAAATACAATCCTGCACTTTTGGAAAAAGAAGAAATTATTTTGTTAACAAAAACTGATATTGTAGAAGATATGGTGGTGGATGTTATGCGGGCAAAATTTGAAAAGCTTGGTAAAAAAGTTTTCACTATTACTTTGTTTGACGAAGCAGGGGTAAAAAACTTCAAAGATTCACTCGTACTTTTACTTAAGAATGCATAAATAAAAAAATGATATAGAATAGGTATATGGAAAAACAGTATTACGCAACAATTGGATTGGAAATTCACGCAGAGCTCAATACAAAAAGTAAAATGTTTTGTAGTTGTAAAAACGATCCCGATGAAGAAAACCCAAATATAAATATCTGTCCGGTGTGTATGGCGCATCCAGGGACACTTCCTGTACCCAATATTGAAGCTATACAAAAAGTAATACAAGTAGGACTCGCACTCGGTTCAGATATTGCTGATTTTACAGAATTTGATCGTAAAAACTATTTTTATCCAGATATTCCAAAGGGGTATCAGATCTCTCAGTACAAATTCCCTATAGTATCAGGCGGGAAGCTCAATGATTTTGCTATTACTCGTATTCACCTCGAAGAAGACACAGGACTTTCAAAACATGATAGAGGAGATTTTTCTTTGGTGGACTACAATCGTGCTGGTGTACCGCTCATGGAGCTCGTCACAGAACCAGTGCTTCATAGTGCAGTAGATGCTGCAAATTTTGCTCGTGAATTGCAATTATTGCTCCGTACGCTTGGGGTTAGTGATGCAAATCTAGAAAAAGGAGAAATGCGCGTAGAGCCCAACATTTCTATTTCAGACAATCCTGATGTGTTTGGTACAAAAGTTGAAGTAAAAAATCTCAACTCATTCAAAACAGTAGAAAAGGCTATTGCGTATGAGCTCGCACGTATGCAAGCACTCTATGAAGCAGGAAGACAAAATGAAATAGTGCAAGAGACTCGTGGCTGGGATGAAATAAAGCAGTCTACTTTTTCACAGCGTTCAAAAGAAAATGCAAACGACTATCGATATTTCCCAGATCCAGATATTCCAAAATTTTATCTTTCAAAAATGTTTGATATGGAAAGTCTCCGTGCAAATCTTGCAGAATTGCCAGCTCAAAAGCGTGCTCGATATGCAAAAGAATTTGGTCTCAAAGATGCTGATATAGAATTTTTTGTACAAGATAAAAAGCTTGCAGATTATTTTGAAACTATTACAAAAGGTAAAGATAGTCTTTTTGCACAAACAACAGCAAACTATATTATCACTGATGCATTGGGAAGAATCGCAAAAGATGCAAATCTCAAACTTCCTTCAGAAGCAGACTTTGGCGCACTTATTACTCTCATTGTAGAAAACAAAATCACTTCTCGTGGAGCAAAAGATATATTAGGATTTCTTTTGCAAGGAGAGACAGATCCTATATCGCTTGCAGAAACACATGGTTTGGTACAACAAAACAATACAGATGCGCTTATTCCTATTATTCAGGGTGTCGTAGATGCACAGTCAAAAATTGTTGCAGACTACAAAGCTGGTAAAGAGGCCGCATTACAGGCCTTGCTCGGTATGGTAATGAAAGAGACAAAAGGTGCGGCAAACCCAGGTATTGCAATGCAGATTTTGAAAGATTTGCTGAAATAACTCTCGTGGTATACTAAAGCCATGAATACAATAAAAGTTGCCATTAATGGCTTTGGAAGAATTGGTCGAGCATTTTTGAAAATTGCCTGGACACACCCAGAAATCGAAATTGTTGCAGTAAACGATCTCGGCTCTATGGAATCTCTCGCATACTTGCTTCGCCACGATACTGTCTACAGAGATTGGGGGCATGATGTCAAAATTGTTGACGGTGGGCTTTCTATTGATGGTAAGTTTGTAAAATTCGTTTCAGAAAAAGATACTACCAAGCTTCCTTGGGGTGAGCTCGGTATCGATGTGGTAGTAGAGTCTACTGGACTTTTTACTGCATTTGATAAGGCACATTTTCATATTGATTGTGGTGCAAAGAAAGTGGTTATCACTGCGCCTGCAAAAGGTGGTGATGCGACAGCTCCTGGAGAAACAATCTTGCTCGGGGTAAATGAAGAAAAGTTTGGTACTTGCGCAATCACTTCAAATGCGTCTTGTACAACAAATGCAGCAAGTCCAATCATTGGTATTATGGCCGAAGCGCTCGGTATCGAAAAAGCTATTTTGAATACTGTTCATGGGTATACTGCATCTCAAGCTCTTGTCGATGGTCCAAGTAAAAAAGATCTCCGTGAAGGACGCGCAGCTGCACAAAATATTGTCCCTTCATCTACTGGTGCTGCTATTGCGGTGACCAAAGCATATCCTGCGCTCGATGGGCTTTTTGATGGTATCTCTATCCGTGTCCCAGTACCGGCAGGTTCTATTGTAGATGTGACCTTTATTGCAAAGCGCGATACTACTGCACAAGAAGTAAATGATATTCTCAAAAAAGCAGCAGCAGACCCTCGTTGGGCAAATGTATTTGCTATCACTGAAGAGCCACTTGTATCAAGTGATATTTTGGGAAATAGTCATGCAAGTATTGCAGATCTCGAAATGACACGTGTCGTAGGCGGTAACTTGGTAAAAATTCTCGGCTGGTACGACAATGAAATGGGATACACTCACACACTCGTAGAGCACGTAATCAAAACAGGGAAGACAATAAAATAATATGACCTGCCAGGCATACCATTATTTAGGGCGTACAACTACCTCACAAAAAGGTTTAGCTCAAATTAATCTTACTTATAAAAAAAGTGTTTCTTACAAGATTAACTCATGGTTGTTATTGTTACTACCACTATTTGCGATAGTAAAAAAATCGTTACTAGCTTTTGATATATTCATTTTATTTATTTTACCAATTCATTTTATTATATTAAATAGAGTTAGTAAAAAATTTTCTGATTCAGAAGTTAAACAAGAAATTTTATTAATTTTAGAAGATCAAAAAAAACATAGTAATAAGTTAAAATCATATATAGAAAAACATGATAAATATTTTAAGATATTAGGAAGCTTTTTAAAATTAATATCTATTGTTTTAATTATAGTTAGTATCTTATTATTTATTTATCTTATTAGAAACATAAAATAGTATGATTATGACTATAAAAAAATGAAAAAGATTATTTGGCTATTACTAATAATAATACTAGGAGTAATTTTGTTTGTTCCTAAATTTACTCGTACACGAAATACTTCCACTTGTATTTGTTTTGTTGCCGGCCCGTGTCCTGCTTGTGATCTTGAGCAAGTATCTTTATGGGATATTATAAAAGATAGTTTGATCAAATAATACTATGGAATCATATACACCAAGTCCTGAATTTATACGGGCGAGTAAGAATTGGGAAGAGAAAGGGTTTCTTGGTGTGACAGCGCAAGACCATGAAGATATTCAAGGTACTCCCGATGATATTCTTTTGGAAAATCCTGGGAAAACCCTTGGTGAACTCATGAGTGACGGTGAAATACGAGAATACATTGTCGAGACACGAAAAAATATTATTGAAAATAAAGAAACTCCTAAGCTAGAAAAATATAATATAGAATTACAAAAAAATCTTGATGTAACTATTGCATACCTTTCTAGTATTGGAAGAATGCCTGAAGATCTTATATAATATACCTATGCTTAAACATATCGGAGATGTCATATTGATAGTACTAGTATTTTTGCTTGCAGTGTGGTTTTTGCCAATTGTGCCTACAAAACAAGGAAATGCTCCAGGGGTAAATGCTATACAATTTGAAACTGGGCAACAGTGGTTTTCACAATTATAGTGGTATACTAGCCATATATGACCATACATATAGCTACAGACCATGCAGGGTTTGACCACAAACAAGCACTCAAGACATATTTGGAATCAAAAGGATACACCGTCGTAGATCACGGAGCTTTTGCAAAAGACCCCAACGACGACTATCCAGATTTTATTGTGCCGTGTGCGGAAGCAGTGGCAGATACTTTTGGTGATATGGGTATTATATTTGGTGGTAGTGGCGAAGGTGAGCAAATGGCTGCAAACAAAGTCACTGGTATCCGCGCGTGTGAATACTACGGTGGCAATATAGAGATAGTAAAGCTTTCTCGTGAACACAATGATGCAAATATTTTATCTATCGGTGCACGATTTGTGTCTATCGAAGATAGTATTATTGCAACGCAGATTTGGCTTGATACTGCATTTTCAGGAGATGAGAGACATGAACGAAGAATAGAAAAATTTTAATATACATATGCAAAAAATAATCCCCGCAATACTACCCATGTCATACAGAGCTATAGAGCTCGGTGTAGAAAAAGTGCACGATATAACAAAAACCGTACAAATTGATTTTGTCGATGGTAGCTTCGCTCCCAATAGAACATGGATATTCAACAACAAAGACGGCAATATTGTCTCTGAAATTCTCTCACAAGATAGAGGATTGCCATTTTGGGAAGAAGTGAACTATGAGCTCGATCTTATGGTTGCAAACCCACTCCAATATATGGAGACATTTATCGCGCTCGGTCCATCAAAAATAATTTTTCATATAGAAGGACTTGATGTAGAAAAAGTAATTACCTATATAGAAGAGCTTCCAGAAATTATAAAAGACAGTATTTCTTTTGGTATTGCGATTGGTATTGAGACAGATCCAGAAAGTATTCGCCCATTGCTTCCGTATATAGCGTCTATCCAATGTATGGGAATACTTCGTGTAGGATTCCAGGCACAAACATTTGATACACGAGTACTCGATCAGATAAAAAAAGTACATGCATTATATCCTGAAAAGATTATTGCTGTAGATGGTGGAGTAAATAAAGAAAATATAAGTGCACTCGCGCTCGCTGGTGCAAATGAGTTTGTTGTAGGCTCTGCAGTATTTCAAAGTCCGGATATATACGGTACAATAGATACATTACGAAGACTATGCAACACAAAATCGACAACATAAGAGAATTGCAAATACAAGCAAACGATATTCGCGAGAATATTATTTCTATGTTACTTACTGCGGGGAGTGGGCATACTGCAGGACCGCTTGGTATGGCAGATGTATTTACTGCATTGTATTTCAACTTATTGCGACATGATCCAGCGAATCCATATTGGGAAGATAGAGACAGAGTAGTACTTTCTAATGGGCATATTTGCCCGGTATTATATGCAACACTTGCGCAAGTGGGGTATTTTCCTGTTGCAGAATTGCAAACACTTCGTACATTTGGATCACGTTTGCAAGGGCATCCACATAGAGAATTCCTCGATATTGTAGAAAATTCTTCAGGACCACTCGGAAGTGGACTTTCGCAGGCGATAGGTATGGCTATTGCGTCTCGTATTGATACAGGGAAGTCTGGTAGTAGGTTCTTTTATTGCTTACTTGGAGATGGAGAGCTCGATGAGGGGCAAAATTGGGAGGCGGTACTTCTTGCTAATAAAGAACGTCTCGGCAATCTTATTGCAATCGTCGATAGAAATAATATTCAAATAGATGGCTACACCGAAGATGTGATGCCTATGCTTGATGTTGCAAAAAAGTTTGAAAGCTTTGGTTGGCACACACAAGAAATAGATGGTAATAATATTTCTGAAATAATAGATGCGGTACATCGTGCACAAGGGGTATTTAGTCAGCCATCTGTGATAATCGCACGTACCATACCAGGCAAAGGAGTACGAGAATTTGAGCGAAAATTTGAATGGCACGGCAAAGCCCCAAATCCTACAGAGGCAAAAATCGCCCTCGATGAATTGCGAACCTTAGGAGGAAAAATTAAAAGTGAACATAAATAATATGCTTAACCCAAATCTCAAACTTAATACAAAAATTTTTGCAGATGATTGCGAACAATTGCCGATTCGGACTGGATTTGGTGAAGGTTTGGCTATTGCGGGAGAGCAATACAAACATATTGTGGCGCTTTGTGCTGATCTTACAGAAAGTACTCAAATGCATCTCTTTAAGCAAAAATTCCCAGAACGTTTTATTGAAATGGGTATTGCAGAACAAAATATGGCAAGTGTCGCTTCGGGTATGGCAGCAATGGGGAAGTATCCATTTTTTTCATCATATGCAATGTTTTCTCCTGGTCGCAACTGGGAGCAAATACGTACAACTATAGCGTACAACAATCGTCCGTGTGTGATAGTAGGAAGCCATGCAGGGGTCTCTGTAGGGCCTGATGGGGGTACACATCAAGCAATAGAAGATATTGCTATAACTCGTGTGATTCCTCGTATGACAGTCATTTCTCCTTGTGATGCAATACAAGCAAAAAAGGCAACTCTCGCTCTTGCTGCAGATAATAAAATCGCATACTTACGTCTCGCTCGCGAAAAAACACCAATCATAACCACAGACGAAACACCATTTGAATTAGGAAAAGGGCAAATCATGTATAGACCAGACGGGCTTGCGCATGTCGCATTTGTTGCAACTGGTGCATTGGTAGTACAAGCACTACGCGCTGCAAAGTTTTTGGAGAAAAAAGGAATCAAGGTATTGGTGGTAAATATACACACCATAAAACCGATTGATGCAGAGCTCCTTGTACAAGTCGCTCGTGAGACAAAAGCAATAGTGACCATAGAAGAACATCAAGTGATAGGTGGGCTCGGTGGTGCTGTCGCTGAGGTACTCGCGCAAAAATGCCCCACACCTATAGAATTCATCGGAGTACAAGATTTATTTGGACAATCAGGAACTCCAAATGAACTTATTGAACACTACGGTATGGGGCTTGATGCGATTATGACTGCTACGCACAAAGTGCTTGAGCGTAAAAACTAGTTGTTATATATAGTGAAGTCGTTATTGCCAGGGATTTTGTCGTACGCATTTTCAAAAAGTTTTTGTATTTCTCGCTCTTCTTTGAGAAGTTCTTGTTTTCTTTTCTCCCACAAATCTTCTTCTTCTGATGTTGCAGGGGCAGCATTAGACAAATCTTCTATCTTTTTTTCTATATCTCGCAACTTTTTAATATAGAGGTCGTATTCTGCTAGAGCTCTTTGTGTTTCTGGGTGTTCCTCTGCTCGTGCGCCGTAGTATCCTTTATATGCAAGTATTGCAGCTTCTAATTCTGTTTCTTGAAGGCGAATTTCTTGTAATTGTGCATTTAGTTTATTTATTTGCTCAATATCAGGACTAAGAAAATCTGTAATATAATGAATTTTTTGATTGAGTGCTGAGCGTTTATTGATAAGTCTATTTAATAACACTTCTGCTTCTCCAGAATTAATTCCTTCAAAATCTCTTTCTTCGAGTATGCGTTGTGCGTCGAGATTGAGTGCTATATCGTCTGGGGTTTGTGTTGCATGGTATGACTCATAGGGGTCTTTACTGTTCATTTTCTCTGTTACATCTTTCATTGTATTTTCTGCAAGATTTTGCAAAAAAACTTTTTCTTCATCACTTCTTTCTTCTTTTACTTTTTCAACGATAACTTTTTTAAAATAAGGGAATTCCATAAAATATATTGATTAAAATAATAATTCTGGTGTGTAATTTGCAGGAGCATCTTTGATGTATTGGTCAATTTTTTCTTCGGTAAGGAGCCCTTTTTGTGCGCCGACATATTGTACGACAGACATAGAGTTGATTGGTCCCCACATGAGCGCTTCAGAGAGAGATTTACCTTTCAATAATGCGACAGAGATTGTAGATGCAAATGCGTCGCCTGCGCCTGTACGCTCAAATGCATTACCTGGATATATAGGCATAAAGTACATTTCGCGTCCGTCTGATGCATATGCGCCATTACCTCCATCACTGATGAATACATATTTTGGTCCCAATGCGTGCAATTTGCGTATGAGAAACGGTACTTCTTTGGTGTCTGACTTGGTGATAGTTTGTGCTTCTTCGAGATTGCAAAAAAAACCAAATGTATTTTCATAAATTTCTTTCAAAACTTCTGTACCGAGCTTGATTTGGAAAGTCCCTGGTTGAAAAATTAATTTCATATCAGGATGTTTTTTTACAAATTCAGCAATTTCGTGGTGGTACTTTTCTGTATGGTCTCCGAGAGAAGAAAGGTACATCATCTTGGGTGCGACAGCGATATTGGGCATCATGACAGGGTACGCAGTATGTTTGACGAGAATAGTACGCTCTGTTTCGTACCAGAGGACGTAGTGGTAGTTGGTAGGGAGACCTTCATGCTGGTGTACATAATGAGTATTTACGTGTTGGTTTTTGAGCTCTTCCATACAGGCGTCGCCTTGGTAGTCTTTTCCAAGATGGGAAATAAGTGCACTCTTTACTCCCAAACGAGCAGCAGCAACAGCCGCATTTGCGCTATTGCCGACAGCGCGGACTTCTTCCATAGATTCATACGGGACCTTGTCTCCAAATCGTACACAGAGCTCTTTGGTCTTGTGATCGATACTATCTTGTACCTCGGCATCACGTAGTCTAATAAACGCATCAGTCACAATATCACCAATCGCCAAAAATTCTATTTCTGTATCCATATGTCTTTTAGTATATAAAATAAAATACCATTGTGTACTATTGACAAAAAGTATAATTTTGGTAATGTATTTTCAAACAAAACATTTAAAATGAAAAGTACATTTACAAAAATCCTGATACTTATATGTATCATGGTCATTGCTATACAAAGCAGTGCACAAGACGACACCACCTATAATGTCGTACAAAAAGATCAGAATGGGAAATATACATTGTATAAAGTGAACAAGATAAAACAATACCCATTATTTGTATTGGACTCATCTCTTACACAAAAAGAGGTGGACTCAATGAGTAATTTTGTAACAAAGATCTATAGGAATTTTGATACCGTGTACTATTCTGTTTTCTGGTTATCTGTCAGGAAAGTTCACGTACAGAAAATTTCATATGAAGCATATGGAAAGGTTCAACCTGATCTTCCGCAACAATACTACATAAAGACTGTTGTTAGGAGAGAAGAATTTCCTGAAATATTTTTATGGAAAAATCTTCTTATATGGATAGGTTCAGTGATAGTTCTATTTTTTGTTTCTTATTCAATGAGAACATTGGATGTGACGGTAAATATCTATGCTTATTTATGTGTATGTTGTTTTGGTATTGTTTTGATGTTTAATGATGTTTTTATGCATAATGAAAATTATTGCAATTACCCCGGTTATAAAATTTTTATACCGCCAGTTGTTATTGTTCTTCTTGGTTTTCTTTTTAAATTTCTATTTAATAAGTATTTAAAAAAGAAATAAAAACAAACCCCTCGATATAGAAATATACTGAGGGGTTTTTATTTATGAGTAAAGCAATATTTATTTTAAAAAAAATTATTTATTAAAATAATAAATAATAAAAATACCAAGAAAAATAATAATACCTCCAATAATAGTTGAATTACTTATTTCTTGTTTAAATAAAAGATAACTAAATAAACCTATAAATATAGGATAAGATATTTCGACAAGTCCTGAAAGGGTAGCATTTTTGGTGACTATAGAAAATCCAATACAAAGCTCTGCACAAATAAGCAATACAATACCACTGATAATATAAAAGAGTAATTTTTTCGAAGATGAAATCGTTGCTATATCATTTTGTAAATTACTTGAAAAATACGAAATTAAGAGTGTTACAATAAAAACCGCAAATGACGCAAGTGCTAAATAAGTAGAAACTGAAATCCTTTTATATATTTGTTCATTTAAAACATACCCAATACCCCAAAAAAGTGATGCTCCGAGAGCGAATAAAATCCACATATAGCTCAGTATACCATTTTTATGACAAGAAAAATGTAGTATAGTTATTACATGGGAAACAATTATATTGATCATACAAATGAATTTTCTTTTTTGCTTAAGCCGTCACTATATGGGGTTGGTGTATTTGCAGCTCATGATATCAAGAAAGACACTTATATGCGATTATTTGGAGAAGGTAATCCTCGTCGTTTATTAAAAAAAGAAAGTATACCAGAGCAGTTTAAGGATTTTTGTGCACATAGAGAAAATTTTTTAATCTGTCCTCCCGATTTTGGGTATATGCCTGTAGGGTGGTATTTGAATCATTCTCAAGAACCTAATACAGAACCACGAGGAGGATATACAGAAAACGGATATGCTTTTTATGCAAAAAGAGACATAGTGTCTGGTGAAGAAATAACTATAGATTATAACGCCTTAGAAGAACCAGAGGATACAAAAGAAGATTATTATAAGAAGCTCTAGTATTTAGATTATAGATAGACTTAATATTAATATTACGACGAAAAAATAATGACTATCAAATTCACACTAGGAATAATTGCAGGGATCATATCTTCTTTGGCATATATAGTTTATATATATTCTATTCTTAAAGGGGAAAGTAAGCCGAGTAGGGTGACTTGGTGGGTTTGGACTTTTATGGGGCTTATACTTGCTATAAGTTATTATTTTTCTGGCGCAAGAAATACTATATGGTCACCAATAGTAGAATTCATAGGCCCACTAATAATTGCATTACTATCTATTACATATGGTGAGGGTGGAGTTGAAGAAAAATCAGATGTGATATGTTTTTTTGGAGGTATTGTAAGTATTATACTTTGGATAGTCTTTAAATCTCCGATTGTTGCATTGGTAACAAGTTTGTTTAGTGATATGTTTGCAATAATCCCTACAATTAAAAAGTCATATTTGAGACCACAAGATGAAAATATATGGGCATGGTTTGGCACAGGTATTGCTGATACTACAAATCTTTTTGCCGCAGAAAGAATGTCTTTTGGAATACTAGTATATCCTGCATATATGGTTGCTGTAGATTTTATAGTAGTTTTGGTTTTGTTTGTCAGTAAGAAGAAAAGGAAAACAATGTAGAACATGTTAGGAAGTTTTTATTTTTTTATATAGGTCTTTTCTTATGAGAAAGACGATATAATACTTGACAAATATAGTATATTATTATAATATATATTTATAAAGTTCCTTGATCGAGATTTGTTTGGTGAACATAGTATCTATAGAAATATAGGTTTTCTGTTCACCAAATTAAAATTAAAATGATAAATAAACAAGCTTCTTTTACTAAAATGTTAGAAACTATTTTAGCAAACGGTGTTGGTTTTAAAAAAATCTATTTTCTTTGTAATTATTCATATGATGAAATATACTCAGAAGATTTTGAGCCTATATGTAAATTTGATAATAGAGGTGATTTAGTTATTAAGTTTTCTGACGGGGTTCAGTATTTAGGAGGTTTAAAACTTACAAAGAATGATTTCAAAAATGTTTTCTCTGATATACCAGTTGATGAGTGGATAGAATTAAAATTAGATTTTGACTACTTAGACTACAATGTTGGTATCTATTTAAGATTTGAAACAGAATTTAAGAGTACGGACGGTACCGTAGGAGAAGGTATGATAGATGTATTTTATAGATATCAAGGAGAAGGAGAAAAACAAAAAGAATACTTTGAAATTTAAGTATTAAAAGGTCTCTCATGTAAATGAGGGATTTTTTTTATGGTATACTTTTAGTATGAAAACACTACGAGAATACATCAAAGATGCGCAGGATAGACATGTCGCGGTTGGGCATTTCAATTTTTCAAACTTAGAAGGGCTCCATGCTATTGCAAGAGCTGCAAAAAAGCTCAACGTGCCAGTGATTGTCGGTACTTCAGAAGGTGAGGAAGACGCTGTCGGTACAGAAGAAGCTGCAAGTCTTGTCGCTACTATTCGTCATGGGTGGAATATTCCAATATTTCTCAATGCTGATCATCACTATAGTTTTGAGCGAGTAAAAAAGGCTATTGATGTAGGATATGATGCAGTGATTTTTGATGGCGCAGCGTTACCACTCGATGAAAATATAGCCAAGGCGAAACAATGCGTAGAATACGCGCGCTCAGTAAGTAGTCAGACGGGGAGAGATATTCTCGTAGAAGTAGAGCTTGGGTATATCGGACAAAGCTCAAAAGTACTCGATGCAATACCAGAAGGGGTAGAAATGGTAAGTAACCCAGATGACGCAGTTTCTTTTTTGCAACACACAGGTGCAGATATGCTTGCTCCTGCAGTGGGGAATTTTCATGGCCTTCTTCGCCATGCACAAAAACCTCGCCTCAATATAGATGCAATAAAAAATATTCGTGCAAAAACTGATGCACCACTCGTATTACACGGAGGTTCTGGAGAAGAAGCAGACTTTGTTGCAGTTATCGATGCAGGGATCGCTATTATCCATGTGAATACTGAGCTTCGCAAAGCATACACAGAAGCACTCGAAATGCATATGCAAAAAAATCCTGATGATATTGCTCCGTACAAATATGGCGCAGTAGCAGAAGATGCAATGGAGGCGGTAGTATTACAAAAGCTAAAAATATTTAATAAATTACAATAATATGTTACCAATAGCAGAGATTCAAAAATTACTCGAAGGAGAAGTGTATGCCGATGATGCGACACTCGACAAATATTCACGTGATGCAAGCCTTTTTGAAATGCGACCACAAGCGGTAGTATTTCCCAAAAATAGTAAAGATATACAAGTACTTGTTGCTTGGGTGAATAGTCGTAAAAAAGATTTTTCAGATCTATCTATTACTATGCGTGCTGCAGGGACTTGTATGTCTGGAGGTGCTATCAATGAATCTATTGTTGTAGATACGAGCAAATACATGCATGGTGTACTAGAAGTGAATGCGCAAGAAAAATGGGCACGAGTACTTCCGGGGACATATTATAGAGATTTTGATGCTGAGACTCGCAAATATAATCTTATTATGCCGACATATACCGCATCACGAGAGCTCTGTGCTGTAGGAGGAATGGTTGCAAATAATTCTGGTGGTGAAAAATCTATTCAATACGGAAAGGTAGAAAATTTTATTCGCGAACTTACGGTGGTACTCACTGATGGGCACGAATATGTAGTGCGCCCACTATCTCACAAAGAATTGATGACAAAAATCGCTGGTGTGGGATTTGAGGCAGAATTGTATAAAAAGCTATATGCACTTATTACAGACAATCTTGCAATTATACAAGCTGCAAAGCCACACGTAAGTAAAAACTCTGCCGGATATTATCTATGGAATGTGTATGACCCAGAAACAGAGATGTTTGATCTATGTCGTTTGATTGTAGGAAGTCAGGGGACGTTGGGTATTGTGACAGAGATAGTGTGGAACTTGGTCCCAGTGAAAAAACACTCAGTACTTACTGTTGCATTTTTGAAAGATCTCAAACAGCTCGGTAATATTGTAAATACATCACTTGCACAAAAGCCAGAGAGTGTAGAGTCGTACGATGACAATACACTCCATGTTGCAACAAAATTTTTTGGAGATTTTTTGAAAAAGAAAAAAGTATGGGGAATGATCAAGTTTATGTTTTCGTTCTTGCCAGAATTTTTTATGACTGTTGCAGGTGGTATCCCCAAAATGGTGCTCTTGGTAGAATTTGCTGGAGATGATGAAAAAGAAATACATCAAAAAGCTGATACACTCGCCAAAGAACTTAAACAAACATATAAGGTACTTACTCATGTGACACAGACAGAAACAGAAGAAGAAAAATATTGGGAAGTGCGTCACGAGAGTTTCAACCTTCTTCGTAAGCACGTACAAGGCAAACATACTGCGCCTTTTATAGATGACTTTATTATTTTGCCGAAATTTCTTCCAGAATTTTTGCCAAAGCTCGATACTATCCTCGCGCAATATAAACTCACCTATACAATAGCAGGGCACCCTGGAGATGGGAATTTCCATATTATCCCTCTTATGGACCTCAAAGATCCAAAGACTCGCGAAATTATTTTGGAGCTTTCTGAAAAGGTGTATACGCTCGTACTCGAGTACAAAGGCTCTATCACTGCAGAGCACAATGATGGTATTATTCGTAGTCCATTTCTTGAAAAACAATATGGCGCAGAGATTGTAGGATTATTTAAGCAAACCAAAGAATTGTTTGATCCGCTCTATATATTGAACCCGCACAAAAAAGTCGGTGTGACCAAAGAGGACATTGCAAAATATCTTTCTCGTGGTGACTACGGCGAAGCAACAAAAAGGTAATATAGTCAATAGCTTGCAGATTTTACAAAAAAGCTCTTTTTGTGTATAGTGTACCCACTATGATTACATTATCTGCAGAAAAACGAACAAATGAAAAGCCAGAAGCGCTTCGCGCAATGGAAAAGATACCAGCAGTATTTTATGGTGCAGGCACAATTGCAACATCAATTATTGTTTCAACAAAAGAATTTACTAAAATCTGGAAAGAAGCCGGAGAAACAACAGCTATCACCCTTGCTGTAGGAGACACAAAGGTAAACGTACTTATCCATGATGTACAAAAAGATCCTCGCTTGGATGCAGTAACTCACGTTGATTTCTTGGTTATCGATATGAAAAAAGAAGTTGAAGTTGCTGTACCGCTCGTATTTACTGGTGTTGCAGAAGCAGAAAAAGCAGCTGGTGGTACATTTGTTACAGTACTCCACGATCTCGAAGTTCGCGCACTTCCTGCAGACCTCCCACATGAAATCACTGTTGATGTAACAGTATTGCAAACTCTCGAAGATAAGATTCTTGCAAGTAATGTAAAACTTCCAAAAGGAGTATCACTTGTGACGGAAGGTGAAGAAGTAGTAGCGCTTGTTGCTCCATTTGCTGAAGAAAAAGAAGAATCAGCTCCTATGGATCTCTCTGCTATCGAAGTAGAAAAGAAAGGTAAGAAAGAAGACGAAGCTGCAGAATAATCTCCTACAAGATTCATTTTCATGCTATAATAAAACCCTACTATGCGTAAGGGTTTTATTATTTTTATAGGAAGTATATATACACTCACTACATTTTTTAGTGGTGTTGTTTTTGCACAATCTGTAGATACGAGTACACCAGACGTATGTAAAACAGCTACAAGTTCAGATATTGTCCAGGCATGTGCGGATTTTGCACAAGAAAATGTAAAACTTATTGCACTCCAAAAGCAGCTCGCTGCGCAAAAACAAAAGACTGGTGGGTTACAAAAAAACGTAAATGAGCTTGTTGCAAAGATTACTGCAACACAATCAAAAATCAAATCTCAAATAGCCCTTATTAGTAAGCTTTCTGTAGAAATTAACTATAAAACAAAGGTTATTACAGAGCTTGGTAATGAGCTTGATCGCGAACATGCGTCTATGTCGCAATTACTCAAAAAGTCTGATGAGATAGACCGCCAAGGGGCTGCATATGTACTTTTTAGTGCACATTCAGTGTCTTCATGGTACCAAAATCTTGATGATTTCTTTTCAATAAAAGGATCTCTATATGCATCTTTGAATAAGGTAAAAAATGTAAAATCTCAAACAGAAGATCAAAAATCTCAACTACAAGACAAACAGTCTCTTGCGCTTGATGCAAAATCAAATCTTGAATTCCAAAAACAACAAATTCAATCTTCTGAAGCAGAGGTGCACAAAATGCTTGATAGTAGTAAGACACAAGAAAAGATAGTGCAAGATACACTCGCAGAGCAACAAAAGAAGGTTGCACAAATTCAAAGTAAATTGTTCCAATTTGCTGGAGGTGGTAAGGCTATTCCATTTAAAGATGCGTATGCGTATGCAACAACTGCAGCAGCTACTACTGGAGTACACGCTTCATTTATCCTTGCTATTTTGACTCAAGAATCAAACTTGGGTAAAAACGTAGGAACTTGTAATCGTGCAGGAGATCCAGTATCTAAGAGTTGGAAAAACATTATGAATCCTACTCGTGATCAACCAGCATTTTTGCGTATTACTGGAGCTCTCGGACTCAATCCAGATACAACACCTGTATCATGTCCTATAGGGACCGGTGGTTGGGGTGGTGGTATGGGGCCTGCGCAGTTTATCCCATCTTCATGGGAAGGTATTGCAAGTAAGGTCGCAAGTGCATTAGGGGTGACGTCTGCGAACCCCTGGAGTCCTCGAGATGCTATTATGGCAGCAGGATTTCTCTTGAAGAGTAATGGTGCAGCAGGGGGTACGACTAGTGCAGAAAAAAATGCTGCGTGTAGGTACTACTCAGGTCGCGCATGTGATAGTAAGCGTCCACCAAACAGTTTCTATGGTTCTAGTGTTATAAAAATAGAGCTCGGTATTCAGGCAGATATTGATTATTTGGAAAAATATGGTGTTTCTAGAAGATAATAGGGGATTTTACCCAAGGACTTGAATTTAAAAGACTTATCTGGTATTATCTACAGACTATGAAAAAAGATATCCACCCAAATAACTTTCGAGACGTTGTATTTCATGACAACTCTTCTGACGCAGAATTTATCGTTGGTTCTACTGTAAAAACAACAGAAACAACAACTGTAAATGGCAAGGAATACCCATTGTTCCGTGTTGAAATTTCAAGTGCTTCACATCCATTCTATACAGGTACAGAAAAAGTTATTGACACTGCTGGACGTGTTGATCGTTTCAACAAGCGTCGCGCTGTTGCAAAAAAATAACGCCTTATAAAAAATGCCTCGATATATTATTTATTGGGGCATTTTTTATTGTATACTTACACATATATGGATATTGAAGCATTAAAAAAGAATCCTCGAACACAATACCTCGCCCAAGAATACGAGAAGCTAGAGAAGCAGGAAGTAGAGCTCCAAGAGCTCATTGCTACAGATCCGTCTATGAAAGAGCTCGCACTTGAAGATATGAATTCTATTGCAACTCAAAAAACCGCACTTGAGACTCAAATAAAATCTATAGAAGAAGCAGAAAAAGAAGAAGAGGAATTTCCTAATGAAGTCGTACTTGAAGCTCGTGCTGGTGCGGGAGGGGACGAAGCAGCGCTTTTTGCACAACAACTTGTAGAGATGTATGAACGCTATGTAGATATGCACCCAGGCTGGAATTCTCGTCACCTTGATGAATATACACTCGAAATTAAAGGAAAAGATGTCTATAAGCTTCTTCGGTATGAGACAGGGGTACATCGTGTACAGCGCGTCCCTGTAACAGAAAAAAACGGCCGTATCCATACATCTACTGCATCTATTGCAGTACTTCCTATGCGCAAAAAAGTTACTTTTGAAATCAATCCAAGTGATTTGGAAATGGAATATTCTCGTTCTGGAGGAGCTGGTGGGCAAAATGTGAACAAGGTTGAGACTGCAGTGCGCCTTATTCACAAACCTACTGGTATCGATGTACGTAGTACCGCAGAACGTAGTCAGCTTGCAAACCGTGAACGCGCATTTAGTATTTTGCAGGCCAAATTGCAACAATTGAAAGAAGAGGAAGAAGCAAAAAAATACTCTGGTGTCCGTAAAGACCAGATTGGTACCGCAGATAGAAGTGAAAAAATCCGTACATACAACTTCCCACAAGACCGGGTGACAGATCACCGTATTCGCCAAAACTGGTCAAATATCGAAGGTATTATGATGGGGAAAATCGATAAAATTATTGATGCTTTGCAAACAGGTGCTGTCGGGGATGCAGAAGAGGAATAATTTGATACTATTTGAATTTTTTTAAAAATTTGCTATAGTAATGATCGATAAAGGTATTTACGTGTTCCGGCCCTGCTGGTCCGGAATCGATTTGCCTTCAATCGGCAAATCGCGTGTATAGTTCAGTGGTAGAACGCTGTCCTGATAAGACAGAGGTCCATGGTCCGATTCCATGTACACGCACATATGACAAATATCGAGAGTTTTGATCAAGATCTTGATAAGATAGTAGAACGGGCAGATTTTCTTTCTATGGTTTGGGATAATTTAGAAAAAGGGGAGCCAGCTCCTATTTTTTCTGGTGACGCGGCAGATGCTCTATTTTATGCTGAAAAATTAGAACTTTTGATGGATTACAATCAAGAAGAAAATCAGCATGATGAAGGTGTCGTATTTTATGCTCAAGTACAAGCATATATTGATAATTTGAGAAAAATAAAATGATTATAGAATTTCAAAATACTAAAAATGATTATAAGGAATTTAGAAAAAATCTTATTCAGGTTTCTTTTAAAAAATTTCTAAAAAATAGACAGAAGTTAATTCTTAGTCCTTTGTTTATATTATTTTTTTATATCGTATCTATAATAGGTGGTCATTTTAATCCTTATAAATTCATATTAGGAGTAATTATTATTATAATAATAATTTTTTCTCCATTATCAATATTTTTTATTAAGTCAGCATTAATAAGAAACAAGGAAAAAAAACGAAAAGAAAAAGGTTTTTATGATAGAAAAAAAATTACCACAACAGAAGATGGTTTATTGATCGAGAGTGATACAATTAATGAAGTTTTAAAATGGAAAGATATTGAAATGATACCTTCAGATAATAATTTTCGCTTTATTTTAATTACATGTAATAAAAAAATGATATTAATTCCTAAAAAGGTGTTTTTATTAGAAAGTGACGTTGAAAATTTTTTAACAATTATTAAAGAAGGCATTACAAAAACAAAATGAAATTATATGTCGTTGCAACACCTATAGGGAACCTCGCAGATTGCTCTCCTCGGGCCATACAGGCTCTTTCTGAGGCGACATTGATACTTGCTGAAGATACACGCACCACAGGGCAATTGTTCAAATTGCTCGGCGTACAAGGCAAAAAAGACTTTATAGCAAGCCATGCGCAAAGTAGCTCTGATGCAGTAATAAAAGCGCTTGCTCGTTGCGAAGAGCACGAAACTATCGCGCTTGTTACCGATGCGGGGACTCCGGCAATTTCTGATCCAGGCTCGCTTTTTATACACGCATTTCGGAAGCAATATCCTGAAGCACTTGTTATCCCTATACCAGGTGTTTCTGCTGTTATCACTGCGCTTTCTGTATCTGGATTTCCATCAAGCCATTTTGAATTTATTGGTTTTATTCCACACAAAAAAGGGCGTCAAACACTGTTTAATTCTTTCATAGAAAAAGACCATACTGTTGTATGTTATGAATCTCCGCATCGTATTTTGAAAACACTGGAAGCGCTTGCGACGCTTATGCCAGAACGTGTATTGATGATAGGGAGAGAGATGACAAAAACTTTTGAAGAATATCCTGTAAAAACAGCACAAGATATGTACGCATACTATACAGCACATCCAGACAAAATACGGGGAGAATTTGTTGTGGTTATCGCACCAAAATCTGGTATACTGTAAACATGATTTTTCGATTACGAATTTTATGTTTAATAGGGGGCGTTTTATTATTTTTACCATTATTTAGTATGCCGATTTTCTTGTTGCATACGATATTAGTTATTTTTGGAATACTTTGTCTCTGGCTTTCATTTGGGGTACACAGACAAGCTTCGTTATTGTTGCGTACATATAAAGAATTAAAAGAAGGAAAAACACGAAAAAATACCTATGTCTAATAAAGATTCACACATCAAACTCGGCTTCAGAATATTGGGGGGTATTATTTTTAGTGTAATTGTTTTTGGTTTTGGAGTATATATCGGCTATGCGCGACGTCCTGCTATAGAGCAAGTTTCCAATGTTACCAATAAAACATCTCTCAGTGTAAATCCTAGTGCAGACTTTGGGCTTTTTTGGAACGCATGGCAAATCGCACAAGATAAATACGTAAACCCTGACAAAGCAACAGATCAAGACAAGGTTTACGGTGCAATCAAGGGAATGCTTTCGTCATATGGCGATCCCTATACCACATTCTTTTCTCCAAAAGAAGCAAAAATGTTTGATACACAAATAGCGGGGGAATTCGAAGGTATTGGGGCAGAGATTGGGCAAAAGGATGGTGTCCTTACTATTATTGCACCACTCAAAGGTACTCCTGCAGAGACTGCTGGTATAAAAGCTGGAGATAAATTAGTAAAAATTGATGATAAGTTGGCAGATATGGATGTTGATTCAGCTATCAATCTTATTCGTGGAAAAGAGGGAACTACAGTCAAGCTTACTATTGTTCGTGAAGGACTTTCTGCACCACTCGTACTGACTCTCACTCGCCAAAAGATTGCACTTCCTACAGTAGATACAGAAGTACATGCAGATCAAAAAGCCTTTGTTATTCATCTCTATGTCTTCTCTGCAAATTCTGCAAACCTCTTTGCTGATGCAATGGCAAAATTTAGAGCAACAGGATATCACAACTTGATAATCGATTTGCGCAACAATCCAGGTGGCTATCTTGATGCTGCGGTAGATATGTCAAAATGGTTCCTTCCAAAAGGTAGCGTGGTGGTAAAAGAAATTGGTCGCAATGGTGATACAAAAACACATACTAGTGTAGGTCCTGGAGAATTTGGTACAGGATACAAAATATATATTATAGGAAACAAAGGTTCTGCATCAGCGTCTGAGATTTTGACTGGTGCGCTCACTGAACACGGTGTTGCAACACTTGTTGGAGATACTACTTTTGGTAAAGGTTCTGTACAAGAAGTAGTACCACTCGATGATAATACCGCAATGAAAGTCACTGTTGCAAAATGGTATACCCCAAATGGCATCTCAATTTCAGAAAATGGTCTCAAGCCGTCAATATTCCTCAAACCAAACGAAAGTGCTACTATAGACAGACAATTACAAGATGTTTTAGCAATGTTCAATAAATAGATATGAAAGTTATATTACAAAAATCTGTACCAAAACTCGGAAAAGCGGGGGATATATTGGAAGTAAATCCTGGTTATGCCCAAAATGCATTGTTTCCAAAGGGGCTCGCAATCCCTGCAACACCTATTGCAATTGCTAGTTTGGAGAAAAAGGTAGCAGGTCTCAAAAATCAAAAAGAGCAACATATTGCAGAAGTGACTAGTGCACTTGCGACTATCAATGACAAGACTATTACCTATACTGCAAAAGCAAATGCCCAAGGTACGCTATTCTCAAAAATAGACGCAATAACACTCGCGCACTTTTTGGAACAAAAGCTTCATATCCATATTGATCCAAAACATATCACTATCGACGGGGGTACTATCAAAACGCTTGGTACTGCATCATTTACTGTATCTGCATCTGACAAAAAAATCCACGCAAGCCTTTCTATAGAAGAAGAGAAATAGCATTTCTCTAGATTTGAATATGTATAGTATACTTATTCAATGCATAAAAAGTTTTATAAAAAAGCCCCTCTGTTTATTACAAGTGTTTTTATTATTTTAGGATTGTTTACACAATCAGTATTTGCTGCAACATGGGTTGATCAAACAGGTGTAGGGTTCCGCTCTATGGGCCCCCTAGCTTCTTCTGCTGATGGTACAAAATTAGTTGCTGTAGGTGATAATGATTATATTTATGCATCGTCTAACTCTGGGGTTACCTGGACTCAGCAAGTATCTGCCGGAATAAGAGGTTGGAGTTCTATTACTTCTTCTGCTGATGGTACAAAATTATTTGCTACTGTGTATAATGGTGGTATTTATGCTTCAATAGATAATGGTTTTACTTGGGTTAATAGATTACCCTCAAACACGAGACAATGGAGTTTTATTACCTCTTCTCCTGATGGTACAAAAGTAGTTGCTGCTGTTAGTGGTGGAGATATCTATACTTCAACAGATAGTGGGGTAACATGGATAGATCAAACAGGTTCAGGTTCTAATAATTGGTCTTCTATTGCTTCTTCTGCTGATGGTACAAAATTAGTGGCATCTGTTTATTATGGAGATATCTATACTTCAACAGATAGTGGGGTAACATGGATAGATAGAACATCTGCTGGTGTTCATCCTTGGAATTCTGTAGTATCATCATCAGATGGTTTAAAGTTGGCTGCAACTTTTTCTAGTGGTAATATACAAACTTCATTAGATGGTGGTGTGACATGGACAAGTCAATCAGGGTCAGGTGCTTATTCTTGGTCTTCTATTGCTTCTTCCGCTGACGGTACGAAATTAGCTGCAGCTACATCAGGAAATTGTGGAGGGTCATGTATCGGTGGTGATATATATACATCATCAGATAGTGGTGTAACTTGGGTAGATCAAGCAAATATCGGTGCAACATATTGGAATTCTATTGTCTCTTCTGCTGATGGTAATAAATTAGCAGCTGCGGTTAATCACGGTGATATATATACCGTTTCTTTCGCCACCACCCCCCTCCAACCAACCACTCCCACCGGTACCACCACCACAGACACTGCAAACCTCTCTTGGACAGCACCTTCAGACGGTGGTTCACCACTCACTGACTACTATATCGAATACAAACCAACAAATACTAACACTTGGACAAGTGTCTCACATACCCCTAGTACTACCACATCAATTTCTATACCAAACCTCACCAGTGGTACTAGCTACGACTTTAGAATAAGTGCTATCAATGCTATAGGTACTGGTCCTGCATCTACACCATGTACAGTATCAACAGCACCCATACACCACAGTGGTGCCTTTGTCCCACTACCCCCAATAGTTGTTCACCATATTAATCCTATACCAACTACTACACCTAAAATAACACTCACTATCCCTAGTACAGATCCCAACATCAAAATGATGGCAATCTCTCCAACTAAAGACTTTACCAATATAATTCAACAACCATATACCAATACTATTTCATATAACATCTGCCAAGGACTCACTACATGTCCTTCAGGTACCTACACTGCCTACATCCGCCTCTACAATGCCATGGGTATAGCTACTGATACAGCAGTGAATATTACGTACAAGAATAACAAAACAACAATAGCTCCAAAGAAAACAATAACTTCAAACAAGGTTGTTGCTTCTAAGAAGAAGGGGAAGAAGAAATAGACTACATAAATAATAAAAAACTCTCGAAATAAATCGAGAGTTTTTTATTATAGAGATTTTGTATTATGCAGTTACAATATGAGCGGCTTTACGAACTGAAGTTGTGCCATCAAAGTTGTCTTTGCGTTTGTCAGTAAATTTTACAACACCAGCCTTGAGTGCAAATAATGTGTGATCTTTTCCGATTCCAACATTTGCGCCAGGAAGGATTTTTGTACCACGTTGGCGTACAATAATAGCACCAGCTAATGCTTTTTGACCTGCGTACAATTTTGTACCCAAATATTGTGGATTTGAGTCTGACCCGTTTTTTGTTGCTCCTTGTGCTTTCTTATGTGCCATATTGTTTTATACGTTAATTATGTACAAGTATGGTATCAAAACGGTATTGTTTTGTCAATATATCCGAGTTCCTATATACTATATCTATATGGGCGATACGCTGACTAATTTTATACAAAAACAGTATAAAATCCTCTTTATTATAGGAGTACTACTAATTGCTGGTGTAAGCTACTATATAGGGCTCCAGGAGGGGCTACAGCGCGGTGAGAGCAGGGTAGCACTCTCATGCGACAAAGGTATTCTAGATACGCTCGCCATCCCTACAGGCCTTTTATCTGGAAAAACACAACCTGCTGCAATAAATACTAATACAACACAAAATAATACTTCGTCAATAGATACACAAAATGTAACAGGGAAGTATGTAGGCTCAAGAAATGGAAAAAAGTATTATACTGTAGGATGTTCAGGTACCAAGCGAATCAAACCGGCAAACCTTATTTATTTTAAAGATATACAAGACGCACAATTACAAGGGTATAGTAAAGGATCATGTTAAGACGATTTTTTCAATCACGAATAGTTTCTCTCTTACTCGTGGTACTTGTCGCGGTATATTCTCCAGAAATAAAATCATATGTACAAAAAATTTTTTCACATACAAAAGCTAGTGTTGCACAACAAGAGACCGCGACACCAGCAGCTCAAGATATTGAAATTTTTCCTACTACGGTAGATACTGCAAAAACTGATAGTACTGATGCTACAGAAGAACAACCTAGTTTTGTACAAAAATACAAAGGACCGCTTTCTGTAAACAACATCATTGATGCGACAAATATAGAGCGTACCAAGGCAGGGCTCACACCACTCAAAACAAATACACTCCTTATCCAATCTGCAAAGAAAAAGGTTGATGATATGATTGCAAAAAATTATTTTGAACATACATCGCCAGATGGAAAAACTGTTTCTGATCTTGCGGACAGTGTAAACTATAAATATATTATTCTCGGAGAAAATCTTGCAGTAGGAGATTTTGTTGGTAGCGCAGATCTGCTCGATGCGTGGATGGCAAGCCCTGGTCACAAGGCAAATATTCTCAACTCTAAGTATCAAGAGATCGGTGTCTATGCAGCACAAGGCACATATGAAGGGAGAACTGTTTGGTTTGCAGTGCAGCATTTTGGTACCAATCAATCAGTATGTCCTGGTATTCATGCAAATCTAAAAAAAGAAATTGATACAACCAATGAGGACCTCAAAAAGAGGGAAGCAGCTATAGAGGCAGATCGCAAAGAACTCGAAACTCCTATGGCAGCGCTTTCTATCGACTACAAAGACAAAGTACAAAACTTCAATAACCTTGTCAGCGAATACAATACATTGCTTGCGCAAGTAAAAACAAAAATAGGGACGTACAACGATGAAGTACACGCATTCAATAATTGTATCGGCGTATTCCAAAAAGGGCAGACTCCCATAGCTGAGTAATACTATTCCTTGTATGTCTTTTAGAAATATATAGATGTCGCACAATATATCTTTTGCGACATGGTTATATAAATAAAATGCTCATATAGTCTACACAGGGTGTGTCGTATACGAGCATTTGTTGTTGGTGTATTGAATTGGAGTTCAATTCCTTTTTCGAGTTCTTTGGAACCATGACTTTGTTTTACTTAAGATTTTTGAAAATTTTCTTCCTGTTCTTCTAATACCTTTTTTAATATGAGTCATACAACAAGTTTTGTATATATCGTACTACAGATACCCCTTAAATGCACTTGGTGAAAAAAGGCCTTTCGCTCCCCTAATCCTTGAGGTATTTTTGACCGTAGAGGGCCATTGCATCTATGACTTGATGTAAGTGTTCACCTTTGAGTGTCAGCTGATAGAACGGATCATTCTTTTGGACGATACCTTGCTCTTCGAGGCGTTTCAATTTGAGTATGAGCGTACGAGTACTTACTCCTTGTAATGACGACAAAAGTTCATTGTATCGCATTGGTCTGTGTATCAAGTCTCGTATGATAAGCATGGTCCATGTATCAGATAGTAGGTCTGCAACCTTTGCTATGGGGCATGTAGTATGATCTATTTTTTTCATATGTATAAATGTACCACTTTAAAAATAAAAGTAAAGCTTTACAAAGTAAAGTAGTAGGAGTATGCTAGTGGTATTACAAATAATTCAATTTACACATATGAACACATGGCACATAGATACTGCGCACTCAAATATTTCATTCAAGATCAAGCACCTCACTGTTTCTACGGTAAAAGGTAGCTTCAAGACATTTACTGGTACCGCTACTACCCTAGACGACTCATTCGTCGATGCGACTCTTGATACAGAAATACAAGTGGCAAGTATTACTACAAACAATGATCAGCGCGATGGGCATCTTTTGTCTCCAGACTTTTTTGATGTAGAAAAATTCCCCACTGCGCACTTTGTTTCTACTTCTTTCAAAAATGTAGAAAGTAATACATTTGCAATAGCTGGAAATCTTACTATCAAGGGCATCACCAAAGAATACACGCTCACTGCAGAATTCAACGGTCTCACCAATAGTATGGATGGAAAAAAGATTGCATCATTTAGTGCAGAGACAATACTCAATCGTGCAGACTTCGGTCTTTCATGGAATGCACCACTAGAAGCTGGTGGACTTATCCTCGGCGAAACAGTAACACTTGAACTCGATATCGAATTCATCCTCGCTGCGTAATATATAGATTGCAGTACTATAAAACCCCTCGTTGTATGAGGGCTTTTATAGTTTGACATATATTATATAAAGTGATTTAATAATAAAAAATATATAGTATGAATAGAGGTACGAATTTTGGCCAGCCTATAGAGCATACAATCCCCGTTCGGCGTGAAAAAAAGAATATACACGTAGTAAGACAAAGATCTATTGTACAGCAAGTCTTTGAATTCACTATGCAGGAAAGATTGTCGGATGTATCTGAAAATCTTATTATGAAAATAAGAAGTAAGGATAAAAATTGGAGAAAACAAGAATTCTCCAAAAAGGGGTATAAAAAATACTATGGGTCAAAAAAAGTCCACAAGCATAAATAGCTTGTGGACTTTTCATATATTATTTATGAGAAACTGCTTGCCAGATCCAAGTGATTGCGAGAAGTACGAGGATGCTGATAGTAATTATTTTCATATTATTGTCGTGGGCGTGTTAATGGGAATAATTGTGCTTCACGTACTGTCGTATCCATCAAGAAACTAAATAAACGTTCTGAGAGTCCGAATCCAAATGCTGGTGGCATTGCATATTCGAGTGCTTCTACGAATTCCATATCGGCCATTTGTGCTTCATCGTCCCCTGCATCACGGAGTGCTTGTTGGTGTTCAAAGCGCCCGCGCTGGTCTATAGGGTCGTTGAGTTCACTAAATCCTTTACCCATTTCGCTTCCTGCGAGAATCACCTGGAAACGCTCTACCGTATGAGGATTCTCTCGGCTTCGTTTTGCGAGAGGTTCCATAAATACTGGGACATTAATAAGAAATCCTGGACCTGCCAATGTCTTGCGGATTTTTTTCCAGAGCAAATCAACACCACGCTCTACAGTGAGTGTATTTTTGTCATACGCAATATCTGCGAGCGTCAATACACTTGCAAGCTGATCTGTAGATACAGAAAGAATATCTATATTGTATGTAGTATTGAGGATGTGTGTGTAATCATATATTTCCCATTCGTCAGCGAGGTCTATGTTGAAACCTTTGATAGTGAATTTTGTGGTCCCAAAAACTTTTTCTCCGATGAGTTGATAGAGCTCTTTGGTCATTGCCATACCCTCTACATAGTCGCTATATGCCATGTAGTATTCGAGTTGTGTGTAGTCTTGGAGGTGTTCCGGCGAAATACCTTCATTACGAAAGATTCTACCGATTTCAAATGTGCGTGGAAGTCCTCCTACGAGGAGTTTTTTCTGCCACAATTCTCCTGCTGATATGCGAAGAAAAACATCGATATCGAGCGCATTGTGATGTGTGATAAAAGGTCGTGCTTCTGCTCCACCGGTAGTATTTTCGAGTACTGGTGTCTCTACTTCAATAAAGTTTTTTTCGAGCAAATAGGTACGGATAGTATTCCAAAAAAGTGACCGCTTGCGAGCCATGTCTTGGAGTGCAGGAGTAAGGATCATATCGACATAGCGCATACGGAGACGTTCGTCTTCGTCTTTGAGTCCATACCAGCTATCTGGTAATGCACGAATACTCTTGCTAATCATGCGCCAATTATTACAAAAAATACTTTGTTGTCCTTTTGCGGTGATATATGCCGGGCCGGTGATTTCTACAAAGTCTCCTTGGTCTACAAGTGTTTGCAAATCTTCATAGAGACTTCCCATAGCATCGAGCTTACAAAATACTTGTATAGATGCGGTCCCATCATTGATATCAAGGAAGCTCAATGCACCGTGTTTACGAAAAGACATAATACGCCCAGCGAGTATAGATTCAAATTGTGCACTTTCAAGTGTTTGAAAATTTGCCAAAAAATCTGTGATAGTACTGGTGCGAAGTGATTCTGCTGGATATGGATCAATACCTTTTTCTTTGAGGAGTTCCAATTTGCGTATGCGCTCTGTTCGTATTTCGTCTTGTGATGCCATAATTTTTAAATTATATAAGAAAATAAGGGTTTTAGCTATAATTGACTTTAATATAAAAATATGTTATGATGTATATGTACCAAAAAAGTTCTTTATGTTAAAAATTATTTTAGTAGTAGTAATTTCACTGTTTTCATTTTCTGGATTTTCTCAACAATCAAAAAAGGTTGAAAAGATATTTACCGTGGAAGAGATATTGCATGCAAACCCGCCCCACCCTATAGGGGTTAAGGTTGTGATTGATTCAACTCGTGTTGTTAAAATATCGGGGTGGATGATGAACAGTGTTGTTTTTATAGACAGCACTGGAACGCATATCGAAAATCTCGAGAAGTATCTAAAGAAAAAATAAATACTTATTTACTCAAATTACAAATAGCTTCTTAGAATATTCTAAGAAGCTATTTTTTATATTCCCTCTTTTTTCAGCTCTTCGATGAGATGCTTTGCATTTTTGGAAAGTTTGTGTGGAAGTTTGATATTGAGCTTGATAATAAAATTACCTCTGCGAATACTACTAGTCGATGCGACACCGAGGTGTTTGAGTACTACGGTATCCCCTAGTTGGCTTCCTGCAGGAACAGAAAATTCCTTTATACCGTCGAGTGTTTCGATAGTAAAATCATTTCCGAGTAATGCATCAGTGAGTGTAATATCAAATGCAGTATAAAGATCAGATCCTTGGCGAAGGATTGTTTTGTGTGGAGTCACTGCAATACGAATATAGAGATCGCCGGTTTGGCCACCTTGTATTGCTTCGCCCATACCTTGTACTCGGAGTGTTTCGCCGTTTTGTATACCAGCCGGGATAGTGACTTTTATCACGCGAGTATCGCGGATAACACCAGCACCCTTACATGTACTACATTTTTCTTTTGGTATTTTGCCTTTACCGAGACATGTATCACAAGTACTATTTGTTGCGATATTACCGAGTATGGTGCGTTGTATATGGCGGATACTTCCTACGCCATCACATTTTTTACATGTATCAAAACCACTTCCTGGCTTCGCACCATCGCCCTTACAAGTACTACAGGTGTTTGGTTTGGTGAGAGATATTTCTTTTTCTATACCAAATACACTTTCTTTGAATGGTAGTGTGATTGTTGTTTGCAAATCATTTCCGCGTCTTTGTTGTGATCTGCGAATTCCGCCACCACCAAACATATCGCCAAAAATATCTCCCATATCAAATTCAAATCCATTACCTGAGCCATTTTGAGAAAATCCTGAAAAATCAAAACCACCAAATCCGCCGTTTCCTCCGCCGAAACCACCACTTCCCATATTGGGGCCAGCAGATCCAAATTGGTCGTATTGCGCGCGTTTACTATCATCAGAGAGTGTCTGATACGCCTCATTTACTTCTTTGAATTTTTTCTCATCACCGTCTTTTTTGTCTGGGTGATATTTGTGGGCTAGTTTATGAAATGCCTTCTTTATATCTTCTTTAGAAGCATTTTTTTCTACCCCTAATGTATGATAAAAATCTTGTGCCATAGTGGGGGTATTATAACATATCTATATACCAAAATAAAGGCAAAACGCCTTTATTTTGAAGTATATTTATACAAAATTGTACCGATTATCGGTGGCGGAGAGACACTGTCTTTCCTTCTGCTTTTCGCTTCTTTTTTGCAGCTACTTTTCGTTTCTTGTTCATAGTGGATGTATTGTAGCATATATTGGAAATAAAAAAAGCCTTAGTCATGTAATCTATGTTCTAGGCTTTTGGTGTATTTTAATTCAATAAATTATCAATATATGTTTTGATAGTTTCAAGTGCTTGTGTCTTTTCTGTTGCCTCTTCATCTGATGTCGGTATGATTGCCTCAATACCTTTTTTATGAAAATTCATTCGCTCTATTTTGAACTGCCACATCTTCCTTTGATTATTGAATGTAAAATCTGCTTCTTCTAATATTTTTTTTATAGTTTCCATGGTACATGTTTTGTATAGTATACCTAAAGTATCATACAAATAGCAAAAACCCCTTTTGTATAAGGGGTTTTTGCGTGAGCTATTTTTTTGTATTAGTCTTTCTTTTCTTCTGCGGTGGTATCGCGAATTTCTTCGGGTTGTGGCTCTGCAGTGTTTGTTTGTGATGCTTCAGAATTTTTTGCAATGTGTTCCCCTATTTTCTGCATTTCTGTAGAAAGTTCGTGAGTCTTTGTTGCAATAAGTTCTTTATCATCGCCATCTTTTGCAGACTTGAGCTCTGCGATTTTTGCAGTCACACTTGTTTTGATTTCTTCAGTGATATTTGCACCATGATCAGCAAGTGCTTTTTCTGCTGAGAAGATAGTCATTTCTGCAGTGTTTTTTGCGTCAGCCATATCTTTCTTTTTTGCATCAGATTCAGCGTTCATCTCTGCATCTTTTTTCATACGTTCGATATCTTCTGGAGTAAGTCCACTTGAAGCCTCGATACGGATACTTTGTTCTTTACTTGTTGCTTTGTCTTTTGCTTTTACAGAAAGAATACCGTTTGAGTCTACATCAAAAGAAACTTCAATTTGTGGCATACCTCGTGGTGCTGGAGTAATACCATCAAGAACAAATCTTCCGATAGTCTTGTTGTCTGCTGCCATAGGGCGCTCACCTTGCACAATATGAATCTCTACAGATGGTTGGTTATCTACTGCAGTAGAAAATGTTTGTGACTTTGATGAAGGGATAGTAGTGTTGCGTTCTATGAGCTTTGTTGCTACGCCACCAAGTGTTTCGATACCGAGAGAAAGTGGGATCACGTCGAGCAAAAGCACATCGCGGACATCTCCTTGGAGTACGCCACCTTGTACTGCTGCACCGAGGGCTACTACTTCGTCTGGGTTGATAGAACGGTTTGGTTCTTTACCACCAAAGAGCTTCTTTACCTCTTCAACAATCTTTGGCATACGAGTCTGACCTCCTACGAGGATTACTTCGTTTATCTCAGACATCTTGAAAGGACTTGCTTCGAGCGCGCGCTTGGTGATTTCTATTGAGCGAGCAATATATTCATCTGCGATACTTTCGAGTTGTGCACGAGTCATTTTGATGAGCAAGTGTTGTGGGCCTTCTGCGGTAGAAGTAATAAACGGAATATTTATTTCTGTTTCTATTGCAGTAGAAAGCTCAATCTTTGCTTTTTCTGCGGCTTCGTCGAGACGTTGCTTGGCGAGTGGATCATTCATGATATCTACTCCTGAAGTCTTTTTGAATTCATCGGCGATCCATTGCATGATCTTTTGATCAATATCGCGACCTCCCATCATTGAGTCTCCATCGGTTGATTTTACTTCGATAGATTGTTGGTCATCAATATCTGAAACTTCGAGTACAGACACGTCGAATGTTCCTCCTCCGAAGTCGTATACTACAATCTTTTCATTTTTCTTTGTGTTGAATCCGTATGCAAGCGCTGCTGCAGTAGGCTCATTGATAATACGTTTTACATCAAGCCCTGCAATTGCACCAGCATCTTTTGTTGCTTTTCTTTGTGCATCATTGAAGTATGCAGGAACTGTAATAATGGCTTCGGTAACTTTTTCACCCAATTTTGCTTCTACATCTGCTTTGATTTTTTGCAAAATCATTGCTGATATTTCTTCTGGGCGATAGTCTTTGTCTCCCATTTTTACCATAGCACCACCTTCTGGACCTTTTGATACAGCAAATGCTGACCCTTTGATCACCTTGGTCACTTCATCGTATGCGTGTCCCATAAAACGCTTGATACCATAGATAGTATTTGCAGGGTTGGTTACCGCTTGGCGTTTTGCGAGAAGTCCGACGAGTGTGTCACCGTTTTTTGCCTTTGCGACAATAGATGGTGTTGTTCGTGCACCTTCAATATTTTCAATTATTTTTGGCTGACCACCTTCAATGATAGATACAGCCGAATTTGTTGTTCCTAAATCGATTCCAATTATTTTTGCCATATATAAAAAGACTATTAAGTTAATAATAGTCTAATTATATAAAAACCTTTTTATTTTTGCAAGTTTTTCGTGAACACTAAAAAAGTGTTAATTTACTGCTTTTTCTGATAGTTTTTTGTATAGAAGTGTTGTTGAGATCTTTGACAAAGGTATCGTATAGAGTATACCAACAAAGAGACAAAGGAATCCAAGAATGTTTATAAGCCCCATAAGACAACAGAACCAGAATATTTTCCATCGGTATCCTTTTGTAATACGTTTACTTTCTTTAAGAGCAGCCATTGGTTTGATCTGCTTTTCTACTGATATATACATAGCAAACATAAGACGTATTGCAAATATAATACCAGGGACAATAAGAAGTATTAACCCTCCTACTATAGAAAGTCCTATAAGTAAGAGTGTGCAGATAAAGTAAATAAAATGTTTGAAAGTTACTCCTTCAAATGCCTCCTCAAAACTAAATGAACCCTTTTTTACATATGATAGAGACCATCTAATAACAAGAAATATAGTAATAAAGCTTCCAATAAGAGCACCTCGCCCGAATAGTACTGAAAATAAAATTGCTAATATAAAAGAAATAAATAAATATTGTCCTATAGCTTTTAGTCTATGAGGCTTCAGAATTGCTGTTGCTTCTTTAAGTATTTCGCGATTTGAAAATGTTTGTTTCATATTTGTACCACTATTATAATGGTATGATTATTTTTAATAAATTAATTGTAGCATAAAATACACATATGTCAAATACTGTATCTTGCAAATATACTATATTGTTGTAAAATAAGGATATGGCAGATTTTTCTAAAAAAATCCTCAAAATATTGACCGAAAAGCCGGCTGTGGCTATTTCGGATATAAATATGCGTATTGGTACTGATAAAGCAGATAAAAAGGCTGTATACGCGACTACACGCTCATTAAAAGCCCTTTCTGATGGTGGCTTTGTAGAATCTGTATCTTCTATCGGAGACGAGCAATATGCGCGTTTGACCAAGCTCGGTAAACAAAAGGCGCACAGTGTCGCAGTGGAACAAGATACCGCCCTAGTGTCTCATAATTGGGATGGTAAATGGCGGATCATACTGCTCGATATTCCAGAATCTCGTAAAAACGAACGCGAGAGTTTGCGGTACCTCCTCAAAAAAGCAAACTTTGTGTGTCTCAAAAACTCTGCATGGGTTTCCCCTTTCCCCTACGAGCACCTCTTTACCAATATCAAAAAAGATCTCGAGCTCACAACAGAAATGACTATTATTGTGACAGATAGTATTGACGAAGTTTCGCACCAGGAGCTTCTCAATGTCTTTGGAGGAAAATAAAAAAAACACTTCATTCGCGAAGTGTTTTTTTTGTGGATTATTTTATTGCGTACACTTTTACTCTCGCAGGTCTGAGAACTTTTTCACCAAGCAAATAACCTTGTTGTACTACTGCGGCAATAGTGTGATCTTTTGTTACATCTTCTGTTTCTACAGATTCTATAGATTCGTGCATGTATGCATCAAAAGAGTCCCCTATTTTTGCCGGAATAATTGAAACATTTTTGTCATTGAGTGCTTTGAGAAATTGCTGGTAGATGTATTCTACGCCAGTGCGCCAAGTCGGCTCTACTTTTTCCCAAGCCTGCACGTTGCTAAATGCCATTGCAAAACTATCGAGGGTCGGAAGAAGGTCTTCGATGAAGGATTCTTCTACGAGTGCGCGAACACGCTTTTTGTCTTCATCAGAAGTTTTTTGTAGGTTTGCATAGTCTGCACGCGCTCTTTGCCAGCCGTCGAGATATTCAGCTTTTTCTTTTTCAAGAAGTTTTATTTTGTCTTGTAGCTTTTTTACTTTTGCTGCACCACCGAGCTCGATACCCTCCTCTGTGCTTTCTTCAAAAACTACGTCATTGTCTAGATTTTCTGGTTCCATATAGAGCTATTATACAGAAAAATGGTAATAAAAAAAGCTTGCCTAAATGTGGCAAGCTTACTATATATTGAGTTATTATTTGCAGCTAGTCCGCATATTTTAAATAAGATACTAATCTATAACTAATACTGGCCTAGTATTAGAACGGAATTGTCCACTTCCAGACTTCCTTTATGGATGTTCTACAAAAATATCGTATGCGGGGTTTTATCCACTCCTTGTCTTAGGTGGTTCTGTAACAACAGAATATCCTCTTAAGAGTACAAACAAGTTTAACGAACAGATAAGCGCTTAAAAAGTATAGTACTCTTATTTTTTTTGTAAGTCAAACAAAAAACACCCTATTTCTAAGGTGTTTTATAGCTTTAAGATTATAGAAGTACTACGATATAAGTCAAAAAAGCCCCTAAAGGGCTTTTAGTAGAGCGCTGCATACATAGTAGTATCTAATGGTTTGTGTAACCATAAATACTTTCTAACACCTACCTTGTACTGATCTTTTGAGAATTTATAATAAACAATACCTGGAACAAATAACCATCCAGACTTTGCTTTCAAAATAGTACCAGGAAATAATAATAACATTGACTTCTTTGGTAATAAATCAGGGCAACTAATTACTTGCTTCATTGTATGTATATTGCAAAGTTGTTTATTGCTATCTTTTTTATAAAATTCTAAAACATCACGGATTACAGGTATGAAGCTTCCTTCAAAACTTGTAAGATGTTCACGACAGAAAGAATATTGAATTTGGTCTATATGACATAAATCATTATTTTCAGTATTACTTTCTATTGTTGAAAAGGCATATTCTTTTATACTAGACATATAACATATTTTTATTTACTTTATATAAAATAAATAATAAGTCAAATAAAAATACTCCCGATATAACCGGGAGTATTTTTATACTAACGCTTACTCCATTGTGGAGCTTTACGAGCTTTCTTGAGACCGAATTTACGACGTTCTTTTGCACGAGCATCACGCTTGAGGAAGCCTGCTTGCTTGAGTGCTGTCTTGTCTTCTTCGTTTTCGATAACAAGTGCACGAGAGATACCATGACGTACCGCTTCTGATTGGCCGTGGATACCACCACCATTTACGTGTACTGTTACAGCAAAGTGACCTTTTTGATCTGTAGAAACAAATGGACTTGTTACGATCTTTTGCATGTCCTCTGTAGGAAAGTATGTTGCAACATCTTTATCATTTATCAAAATAGAAGTCTTTGGTGCAGCGCTGATACGTACGCGAGCAGTAGCAGTTTTGCGGCGACCGATAGCCTCTGTGTATTTTTTACCTGTTGTTGTTTTCTTTTCCATATTATTCAGAGATTGTTAAATGTTTTAAAAATTCGACTTGCAATTTATTCTTTGGAAGCATTCCTTTTACTGCAGTGCGAAGTACTTCTGCGTACCCTTTTTTGCCGATAACGTGCTTCATTGTTGACTCTTTAAGTCCACCTGGGTATCCAGAGAAAGAAAGATATGTCTTTTCATCAAGCTTTTGTTGAGCAATTTTGAGCTTACTTGCATTAGTAACGATAACAGTATTAGTAGATACTGTGTTTCGAGCAAATGAAGTATCATTTTTACCCATCAAAAGAGTTGCAACTTCAGTCGCTACCCGTCCCATTGATTTATTTGTTGCGTCGATTGTGTATTCCATATAATTATACTAATTCTATTACTGCCATCTTACTACCATCACCTTTTCGTGGGGCGATCTTTGTAATACGAGTATAGCCACCTGCTCGTTCCATGTAGCGAGGAGCAATACCTGAGATAAGCTTTTCTACTGTTTCTGTATTGTTGTAGAAACCAGCAAGAAGAAGTTTGCGATTTGAAAGAGATGGGTTCTTTGCACGAGTAATAAGCTTTTCAATCTTTGGACGAAGTTCTTTTGCTTTTGCTTCTGTAGTCAAAACGCGCTCTTCCAGGATGATAGCTTGGGCAAGTCCACGCACAAGCGCAACACGCTGGTTTTTTGATCTATTAAATTTTCTGTTTGCGTTGTGGTGTCTCATATATCGGTACTATCTTATAGCAAATTAATCTTTCAATGACAAGTCGAACTTCATGAGTGCTTCTTGTATTTCTTGTACGCCCTTATCGCCGATCCCGTCTATTTCTAGAAGATCACTTGCGTGCTTGCGTGCAACTCCTCCGACTGTGCGGATATTTGCAGCTGCAAGAGCATTCAAGGTACGTGTAGAAAGGCCGATAGTGTCGATACGGTTTTTTAGAACATCAGTTACGTCTGGTTCTTCTTCTGCTTTTACTTCAGCAACTTCTATAACTTCTTCTTCCATTACTGGAGCGTGCTTGATTTGCATACGAGCTTGTACATCTTTGATTGCACTATCTGCATCAATTTCTACAATTGCGGCGAGTTGTTCAATCATGATTTTTACTGAAGTTTCAAAAGCGTCTTTTGGAGAAATACTACCATCTGTTTCGATAGTAAGACGAAGACGGTTGAAGTTTGTCTTGTCGCCAACACGCATTTCTTCTACATCGTAACTTGCGCGACGAATTGGAGAAAAGATTGCATCTAAGAAAATAGTACCAATTTCTGCCTTTTGTTTGTGATGTTGATCACGAGTAAGGAAACCAAGACCACGTTCGATAGTGATTTCTGCTGAAAAACCATTCTTGCCTGTTATTTCACAAATGTATTGATCTTTGTTTATGATTTCAACACTTCCGTTTGTTGCAATATCTGCACCAGTAACAACCTTTGGTCCTTTTGCTGAGATAGTAACCTTTTGTGGTTCATCACCTACGAGAGCAAAACGGAGATTTTTGAGGTGGAGCAAAATAGTAATAACATCTTCTTTAACCCCTTCAAGAGTAGAAAATTCATGTGAAGCGCCGTCGATTTTTACAGATGTAATAGCTGCACCTGGGATAGATGACAAAATAATACGTCGCAATGAGTTTCCTAATGTGTAGCCGTACCCTGGTACGAGACCGTCTATTTCATATACACCTTTGTGAGTGTCTTCTTGAACTTTTCTTGGTTTTGATGGAAGAATTATGTTTTGGTCAGTCATGGTTTTATATAGTACCATTATTTTGTAATAAATGCAATTTTATGTTCTATTAACGACTATAGAACTCAAGAACTGTGTCGAATTGGAGGAAAGCTTCCTCATTTTTTGGCACTGCAATCACCTCAGCTTGCAAATCTTCAGGCACAAGCTTGAGCCATTTTGGCCATGTATAATTTTTTACTTTTGCTGTAAAGTCTGTAAATACAGGACTCTTTCGTGAACCTTCACGTACGGCGATAATATCTCCAACACGAACTTGTAGTGAAGGGATAGTTACCTTTGTACCATTTACTGTAAAGTGACCGTGAGAAACGAGTTGACGAGCAAAACGACGTGTTCCAGCGAAACCGAGACGGTATACTACGTTGTCGAGACGATCTTCGAGTAATACGTATAGGTTGTCTGTAGCAATACCTTTTGCGGCAACTGCCTTGTTTACATAGTTTTGGAGTTGTTTTTCACTAAGACCGTATGATACGCGAACTTTTTGCTTTTCAATAAGCTGTGCACCGTATCCAGAAAGTTGTTTTGGACGCTTACTAACTTTTGCTTTTTTTGTTTCAGATGCAACGAACTTTGCTGTTTGACACTTTTCAAACATACCTGCTCCTAATCTTCGACAAATTTTGTATTTTGCTGCTGGTTTCATAAAAATTATACTCTTCGTGGTTTCTTAGCTTTTGGACCATTGTGTGGCACAGGGGTCATATCTTTTACTGATAAAAGTTCAACACCTGTAGCAACGTAGGCACGGATTAGTGGTTCACGACCACTACCAACACCACGTACTACTACGTGAGTCTCTTTTACACCGATAGCTGTTGCTTTTTCAGCAAGAATTTCTCCTACTTTTGAAGCAGCAAATGGTGTACCCTTTTTTGCACCTTTGAATCCGAGTGATCCAGCTGATGACCAGAAAAGTACATTACCTTTAGTGTCTGTTACTGAAGCTTTTGTATTATTAAAAGTTGCTTCGATAGAGAGTACAGAAGTTACGAGTTTTTTCTTTGCTACGCGTGATGAAGCACGGCCACGATTTTGGTCGACTAGTTGTCCTTCTTGAGTTGCGATACGTTTTTTTCCCATAGTATAAAATTATTATTAATTATTATGTCTTACTTTCCTTACGGCGACCACTTGCCATGGTATTTCGAACATTACCACGTACTGTACGAGAGTTTGTCTTTGTACGTTGACCGTTTACTGGCAACTTACGTGTGTGGCGAACCCCACGGTAACATTTGATATCTTTAAGGCGTTTTACATTTGAAGCAACTTCACGCTTGAGGTTACCTTCAATAGTCATTGATTCAATAGATTTGCGGATTGCATTCTCTTGATCGATAGTAAGATCTGCAGGTTTTGCACTAGGCGCAACACCTACGTCAGCAAGTACTTTATGAGCTGTTGTTCTACCAACACCAAACAATGTTGTAAGGCCGATAGAGAGTTGTTTTTTTTCTGGGATAGTAATACCGAGGATACGCATAATAATAAGGTTTATTGTTTCTGTTTATGTTTTGGATTTTCACAAATCACGAATAAATGGCGGTTGCGTTTTACAACCTTGCATTTTGCACACATTTTTTTAACTGTTGCTCTGACTTTCATTGCGGTGGCAAGTATACACTAATTATAATCTTCTGACAACTCTTCCTTTTCCACCGTATGGATCAAGCAACACTTCGACAGTATCGCCTACAATAACTTTTATGCGGTGTAATCTCATTTTTCCTGCTAAATATGCAACGAGGATATCGCCATTTTCGAGCTCAACACGAAACATGGTGTTTGGTAGTGCTTCTTGGACGACTCCTTTTGCTATTTGCTGTTCTGACATGAAGAACCCTGATTGTAATATAAGTGAGATTTTTAGTCAACTTTTACTAGTATTCGTTCTTTTTTTGTAGGAAAAGATGATGCCCAAAATGGGTACATTGAGAAAGATCCTGTATCAATTTCTTTATATTTTGCCAAAATACTATCAAAAGAACCGCGACGTACACCCACGAGAGAGCTTTGTATATCGCTCGGAAGTACTTTAGTAATAAGGGTTCCTTGGCCAGTGATAGAAATAGTAAATTCATTTGGGATAGTATTGGGATCTGCAGGTGGTGCAGAGATAGGTTTGATTTGAAGGTTCCCTATTTCCAAAATAGAAACTTCTGGGTATGTAGTATCTCCACGAAGTACTACAGAGGCAATTGCCTGTTCAAGAATTTCTTTATTGATCAAATAACTCGTCATAGTCCCATGTGCAACGACAGGAAATGCGACATCAGTACCAGTAAAATTGATACTATTTTTATCAAAAAAGAAAAATTGTAAATCTGGTGATAGTAAAAGATTGTCTGGAATTTGTGTGCGTGTTTCTCTTTTGAGACGTTCAAAAAGATCTGCATTGAGCATGTTTACAATACTATCTTTTTGATCATCAGGAAGTTGGTAGCTAAATACTTTTGCAGAGACCGGTACGATAGGTACTACAGTAGTAATAGTTTTTTTCTTACCTTTTACGATAATAGTTTTTTTGATTGTTTGTTGTGTGGGAGTTTTGTTGGTAAAAGGTGCTTGTGTGCCGATTACCTGGCGAGCTGATTGATCTACTACTTTGACGATTTGAAAAGGAATATCCCCTGCTTGAGCTTTTGATTCATGAACAAGAGTAAAACGCTCATCGGTAAGTGAAAATGGGATTTTGCGCTCAGTTATAGAGACGTGCGCGCGAGTATTTATAACTCCAATAAAGTATACGAGGACCAAAATAACCACTATCCCACCCCAAAAACTAATATATGACAATACTGATTTTTTTTGTGGGGCTATGTATTCCTCTACGTAGGAATCTTTTTTTGGATGTTTTTTTTGTAATATGTCGTAAAGCTTCATAGTATTGTACCGTGATGTAATTTACTAAATACTGTCACCAAAAGTCCTACAGGATCTGGTTTGGGATTGAGTGGACCAGTAGTCACTACATTGGTAAATAAATCTGGGGTAACAAAATGACAATTGAGCTTGGCTCCAGCACTATTGTGGCGAAGAAGTGGATGTCCGGTAAGTGTCGATTGAAAAAATACCGCAAAGCGTGAGTCGCAGAGGATCACACATTCAGATGGTGCAGAAAACCCAAAGAATCCATTGGCGAGTACTGTATCGAACCCTCCAGACCATTCTTTTGCAAAACTGCGCAAAGATTCTTCAACGGTGAGACGTTTTTCATTATGAATAGCTCCGAGCTGATATCCATCGAGTAATGTATTTGCTTGGCCGCGAGGTACACCGCTTTCGTGCATGATATGGAAAAGATTGTACATACCGACAGGAAAAGAGTGTTGGTATAAAAATGAATTGTTTTTGATAAAGCCAATATCGGTAAGTTGCTCGCCTACATGGATCACCATAGCTGAGTCCTTGATGATTTTTTGCTCTTGCATCACTGTAGCGATCGCAAATGGTGTCGTAGTATACGATATACCTACTGAGCCATAAAAACGCCGTATAAGTGTATTGAAGCGCTCTATACAAGCCTTTGAGCTCTGGGTCACACAGAGATTGATAGTCATATGACTAGCTTTTTTATCAAATGGCGATTGTGTCACATAGCCATTGAGACTACATTGCGCAATTTGCTGCTCGATAACAATAAGCTCGTCTCCGGTAGTGTCTTTGGTAATCTTTTGTAATTCTTGTGCAACAAGAGAATGAAAAAGTTTTTGTGTACAAATAAATGGGGTCAATTCTTCATATGAAATAGTCCGCGCATGAGATACAAACCAAGGCGAAGATATCACGCATTGCACAGTATCTGGTTTGAGATTTGTTTTGTGTTGGAGGGACTGTAGTGTTGCGTCGAGATATTTGAGTGTCGTCTCTAAGAAATGTACTACATCAAAATGCTCTTTGAGTGGAATAGTGTTTCGAACAAATGCGACACTGATAGGAAGCTCATGAGATTGTGGATCGAGCGGGATGAGAGATATACCGGCACCAACACTACTTGATCCAATATCAATGACGAGGACTGTTTTTGTTTTTTTCTTTGCGAATGAAAACACGATGCACTAAGTATACATCACTTATATAAAATAAAAAAAGCCCAACTAATAAAGGTTGGGCTTTTAAAGATTTTTTACATGTAATGCCAAGGCATAATACCATGATACGATTTGAGACCTTCAGGAGGATATATTTTACAATACTCTTCATATTGTATTCTTTGTTCTTCTCTTTTTATAGCCTCCTTCCTCTCTTTTTCTTTTTGATGATATTCAGCAATTACTCCTTTTTCTGAGCCTATTACATTAGCAAATATATGAAATAGTGCCATTGCTGTAAACAGGACAATATAGATAGGTATAAAACTTGCATCAGAGGTAAGTTTTAACATAGTAAGTATTGCTATACCTACTCTTACCCCCAAAGAACATACTATACAATAAATACTTCCTGGTATTATAGTTTCAAGTACTCCTATCCAAGCATTAGATGCTAAGCGTCCTGCCCATCGTCTATCGGTTACTGCATAGACAAAAGTATATGCAATTACACCCAAGAAAATAGTACCCAATACTAAATACATAACCAATCGAACAAAATCTTTTGGTTGTGGATTTTCTAAATAAAAGATTTGTTGTACGTGCTCTACATACTTAAGAGCATTAATTGCCTTAAAACATAATACTGAAGCACTAAAAAGAATGAGGACTGGTATAGCCCTGCTGAAAAATAATTTAAACATAAGTAGTATTTTTTTAGTTAAAAAACTTTTTTAACATACTACTATACAGAGACCTTTTGTCAATTTATTCGATAGTCGCTTTGATACGGCGGATGCCGGCTGCGACAGCTTCTTCTTTTTGGATTTTGAACTTCCCTATTTCTTTGGTATTGGATACATGAGGACCACCACAAAATTCTTTTGAAAATGGGGTGCGATTTTGATCTTCAATAAAGTACACCGATACTGTCTCGGGATATTTTGCACCAAATTCCATTTGTGCGCCGATAGATTCTGCTTCTGCAAGTGACATTTCGCGTTTTATTACAGAGAGCCCTGCTGCGATTTTTTCATTCACGAGATTTTCTACGGCAACTTTTTCTTCATCGGTAAGTTTTCTATCAAAATTAAAGTCGATACGAAGGCGCTCTTCGGTGATATTACTTCCTCGTTGCTTGATACTTGGATCCACTATCTGCTGAAGTGCTGCAAGGAGAAGGTGGTGTGCGGTGTGGAGGCGTACTGTCTGCTCATTAGTATTTGCAAGTCCTCCTTTGAATTTTTGTTCAGCACCAGAGCGTGATGCGGCTTGGTGTGCAGCCATTTCTGTTTTAAATTTTTCTATATCAATAGTATGACCCGCTTCTTGAGCGAGCTCGACAGTAAGCTCTATTGGGAAACCATAGGTAGTAGCGAGAATAAATGGATCAGTACCTTTTGCAAATTCTTTCAAACCAGCTTCAAGTGTTTTGCGAAATTTTCCTTCTTCTTCAGTTATTTTTTCTGCTATAGGCGCATCGACAAGCTCTGGATAAGCGTCTTTGTATATAGTAATAAAATCACCAATATGTTCTGCTATAAAATTTTCTGGCAATTCTATATGGCGAGCCTGCATCACTGCACGGCGAATAAGACGGCGCAAAATATAGCCTTGATCTTTGTTTGCAGGTGTTACTCCGTCTGCAATCATAAACATCGCACTGCGAGTATGGTCTGCAATAATACGCGCACTTCGTTGTGAGTATTTTTTTGCATTTATTTGTATCGCTTGCATGATAGGCGCAAACATATCTGCTTCATATACATTGTCTTTGCCTTGCACAATCATAGAAATACGTTCAAGTCCTGAGCCTGTATCTACATTTTTTTGAGACAATTGTCCGACTACGGCGCCATCCTTTTTCTCAAACTGCATAAAGACATCATTCCAAATCTCTACCACTTGCCCCGCATCATCTGCTGCGACATATTCGTCATGGCTCATATCGCCAAGACCGTCTACGGTCACATCATAAAACATTTCTGTATCAGGACCACAAGGGCCGTTGTCCCCCGGTGACCACCAGTTGTTTTTCTTTGGTAAAAAATAAATACGATGTTCAGGAATAAATTGTTTCCAGATTTCTACCGCTTCGAGATCGCGAGGCGCATCCTCATCTCCTTCAAATACTGTCACATACAGACGACTCGGATCGAGCCCAAGACCAAGCTCTTTTGAGGTAAGAAATTCGTAACTCCAAGAAATTGCTTCTTTTTTGAAATAGTCGCCGAGTGACCAGTTTCCAAGCATTTCAAAAAACGTAAGATGGCGTGCATCTCCGACATCTTCTATATCGCCAGTACGAACACATTTTTGGCAACTTGCGAGACGATCCCCTAATGGGTGCTTTTCGCCCATAAGATACGGTACGAGTGGTTGCATACCTGCAGTATTAAAGAGTACTGAAGGATCGTTTTTGGGTACTAAAGAAGCACTGGGCAAAATCGCATGTCCGTGTGATGCAAAAAAATCTAAGAATCGTTTTCGTATTTCTGTACTTGTCATGAATACCACTGTACCAAAAAATTAGAAATAAAAAAAGCACCCATGTATGGCGCTTTTTTTGTATTATTTTTCTTCTGGAAGAGCTTTGTTGTTCTTGCTCCCTATCTTTTCTACCCACTCTTCGATAAACCAGAGCACTACAAATACAAACAATGTACTAATAGTTGCAAGTATTGCAACATAAAATAGTCCAAATCCGCATGCAATACCAATACCAGCAGAAACCCAGAGTCCACTTGCTGTAGTCATACCGATAGTACGATCATCTCTATGCAAAATCACTCCTGCACCAAGGAACCCAGCAGCAGAAATAATTTGCGCTGCCATGTGAAAGTCCAAAAAGCTTTGTGAAGTTGTTGTCATCAAAGAAATAATAATAAACAATGCAGAGCCCATAGAGATGAGTGCGTATGTGCGGACTCCTGCAGTCTTGTGTGCAACAAAACGCTCAGTACCAAGTGCTACACCCAAAAAGAGCGCAATAATAATTCGTAAGAACATTTCGTGTTGTGTCAGTGTGGTAATCATGTACTAAGTATACAATATTTCTTTTATGATGCCATCACGAGTGTATCTATAATCCCGCCACCTATGAGTGTATCGCCATCGTACAAGACCAAGGATTGTCCAAGCGGTATGACAGGCATAGCTTGTTTGAAATACACAGTATCCCCATCTAGTTGCACAAGATAGAGCTCTCCGTGATAGCGAATCTGCGCGGTATATATTTTTTCTGGATTACTATCAACAAAATAATTAGCTTCGCGAAGATTTACTCCTATCTGCTCTACGGAAGCCTGGCTTCCGTAAGCTGGATCCTGTGAGACCGTAATAGTATTTTGCTCTATATCTTTTGCAATAACATAGTACGCGCCATCATGAGGAGTTTTTTTCTCTATAGTAAATCCGTGTCGTGTCCCTATAGTATAAAACCACACCCCAGTATGACTACCGATTTTTTCTCCGTGCTCATTTAATACGTCACCTAGTTTTTCTTCTATGTAGTGCAAAAGAAAATCGTGCATATCTACTTCCCCCAAGAAGCAAATCCCTTGACTATCTTTTTTTGTATTTGTAAAAAGTCCTGCATGGCGAGCTATTTTGCGGACATCCTTTTTTTGTAAATCTCCAATAGGAAGAAAAATGTGTGACAATTCTTCTTTGGTAATCATCCATAAAAAGTATGACTGATCTTTTGAATCATCTACTCCTTTGTATAAAAATTCGCCATCGGTGCGAGCGTAATGTCCTGTTGCAACAAAGTCTGCACCGTGCGCCTTGGTATATGCCCACATTGCGCCAAACTTGATAACACGATTGCAGAGTACATCTGGGTTTGGGGTGCGACCAGCTTTGTACTCATTGATCATATATTCTGCGACACCTTTTTCGTACTCTTCGCTCGCATCAAGAAAATGAAACGGGATATCAAGGTGTGCACAAACGCGCATCGCATCACGCTTTTCATCTACCCATGTACAAGGCAGCCAATCTGGCGCCCACGTCTTCACAAAGATACCTTGGACGTCGTATCCTTGTTTTTTGAGTATATATGCGACTACAGACGAGTCTACCCCGCCTGATACGCCCACAAAAACTGTTTCTTTTTTCTTTTCCATTATTTCAAATTCAAAAGTTTTTTAAATACTTCGTATGTTGCATATGCGTCTGCAAAAGCACTGTGCGCATGTGGGTTTACGATATTGTATTTTTCACACAATACACGGAGTGAATATTTACCCATATCATCATTACTGTTTTGTAGTACACCAAATGCGACAGAGATCGTGTCGAGCTTATGATAATGCATAGTATGTGGTATGCCGAGGCGTTTGAGATTGGCATCTACAAAACCAAAATCAAATGCCATGTTGTGTGCAGTAAAGATAGCGCCATCTGTTTTTTCTACAAAGCTCTTGAGTGCATCTTCGATACTTGTTGCAAAAAGCCAATCAGCTTCGTTGTAGCCATTTACGCGAAGCGCTGTCGGATCTGCGTTTTCTATATGTTTGGGGTGAATTTTTACATCGAGTTTGTCGGTCACAGTGAAAACACCATCTTTCATTTTTGCTATAACAACGCCGAGCTCTATAATTTCGTGTGTATCCGCATCTAGTCCTGTAGTTTCTATATCAACAAAGGCAATCGGTTGGGTAAGTATCATAATTTATTTTAAATAGGTTTGTATATTTTTCTTATGCTCGGCAAAAGACACTGCATAGTGTACCCCGCCATTTTTGTCGTGTAAATAGTACCAAAATTGAGAATTTTTTGGATTCAATGCTGCATCGAGCGCTTTTGATCCTGGGTTATCTATAGGAAGTGGCGGAAGCCCGACATTTGCATAGGTGTCATAGGAATTGTCAAAACGTGTTGCCGCATCTACTTGTAATAGCATTTTTGCATCGAGTCGTTTCCAGAGGATCCCTGAGATAGTTGCTCGATCTACATCACCAAAAGCTTCTTTTTCTATGAGAGATGCCATAGTAAGGATTTGTAATTCACTAAAGCCAGATTGTTTGATACGTGCATCAAAAAAACTAATTTTATACGAAAAGTTTTTTTCTAATGCATCGATAATATCTGCTTGTGTTGTTGATGGGAAAAATGAATACGTATCTGGGAACAAATATCCTTCTTTGCCTTGTAGTGCTTGCAAAAAACTATCGTACGAAATATTGGGAAATAGTGCGACAACATCTTTTGCAATTTGCTCATTGGTACTACCTTCAGGAATAGTAAGCTTCTTTTTTTCAATACCAAAATCAGACCCTGCTATACGCAATGCCATTTTGTATGTTGGTGTTGGACCTGAAAAAAGATATTCTCCGGGGTGTATATCTCGCTCATTGCCAAAAATACGCGCGTATATAATGAATACTGTTTGTGATTGTATGGTATGCGCAGCGGATAATTTTTGTGCAATACTATGCACACTGTCACCGTTTTCTACAGTCAAAATATATGAATCAGGAAAATCTCTTGGGGGTAAAGACAAGAATACGATGATGCCAACAATAGCAATACAAAATAATATAAAACTTGAAAATAGACGCATAATTATATAGGAAGATTTGCTGGTGGTTCTGATTTTGTAGAATCTTGTCGAGTAAATGTCGGTGTTTCGATAACACGACCTGGGAGGTGAAATAGTGTTGCGAGCTCTTCTGTAGTAAGTATGAACGGATTTCCTCCGAGATTTGCTGGGTGTTCAAAGTATCGTTTTATTTTTTTGAAATTGAAACTACCATAGAAAAACTTACGAGCCTTGTAATCCTCAAGTGCATCACGCTTCATTTTGAACAAATTGATTCCGAGCATATCTTTCCATGGCTCAGGACTTGGCTTGGTAAGACCCGAGAGTTTGAATGAATTCATATCATCACTTGCAAATTGGCGAAGCATAGCAGTATATGCACCAATACTATCACCTTTGAGGTGTTCTTTTTTTGCAACATAGAGCACACGAATACCGCACTCAAATGCGTTTTTATTTTTGTGGCGTTCAATAGCTTCAATAAGCGCAAGTTGCCCTTTTGTTGAAGGGGTAAGAGAAACTTTTCCTTCTTTATCTGGTGGATTTATTTTTTTGCGAAGCTCATTGATCACTTGATCAGCTTTTTTCTGCCATGCTTGCCCCGGTTCTTCTTTGTCATCTTTTTTGACTACAAAGCGCTTGTTTACCTGGCGCATATTTATCTGAAACCAAATCTGCTCACCAATACCAATAGAACCCATGATCTCAAGCATAGGAGACATAGGGTCAATCTTTTGTTCTTCTTCGAGAGATCCCACTGCGCGATCCATACCAAAATCTATATAGCTTTTGATTGGATACACTTCATCTTTTGCAAGCTCTACATTGTATGCCCACATACCTATAGGACTATCCTTTCTCGTCAATTTAGGAACTTTCGTCACATAATCAATAGGTACTTCTATGACTTGTGCTTGTGGGTATTGAGAATATAGCTGTGCTTCAAAAACTTTGCGGAATTTTTTGGCAAAGCGTACATAGTAATGAATCTTCCCTTCTATAGAAACAATCTCAAGAGAATAAAATTGTGCCAATTCCCCTTTCCAGTATCGTTCATACCAGTTACCATAGCCGCCACCATAGAGTGAGTTCAATACGAGCTCCATTGCTTCTGGAGATTTGTGTACTTCTTTTGGGGGAACTATTTCAAGTAGTACCCATTCGATAGAATTGAGAAACAATGCATTCCTATAATGCATCCATAAATTAAAAAGTATCACCACCAAAATAGGGATGACTAAAAAAACACCAATCTCTCCGAGAATCATTGTTATTGGTATGGTATCCATGCCAATAAGTATATCACTTATTTACGAAATGTAACCGGTACACGTACTGCGTTTGTTGTTGAAACGTTTTGTACATTTGGAGTAAAGAGTGCGGTACCTGTTTTTGTGCGAGGAGTCATAGTAAAAGGTATGGTCATATTGAAAGAAATAGCTGTTCCATCACTTGCAAGTATCGGTACTGCGATAGTATCTGTTACTGGTACTTTATTACTATCTATAACTTGTAAAAAGAATGCAGTTTGATTGTCTGCTGTTGTGCAGTTTACGAGCTTACCTGTTACTTTTATTTTTGAAAGCCCTACGAATGTATATGCAATAGGTGTATCAAGAGATAATGAACAAGTTCCATCACTTGAAAGTGCTGAATTGAGTGCTTGGTTATTTGTGGTGTTTTCAGTAGTAGGGTTTGATTTCAACGCACCAGAAAGAAGCGCAAGTACTACAAAGATTGCAATAGCTGCTTCTATAAAACCCCATCCGCCACCTGAATCTGCTTTGGGAGCGTCTGCCATAAAAAACTATGCGAGTGTTGTATAACGACCGTCTTCTAATTTTTTGAAATACTTTGGATTTTGGAGATTTACCAAAATAGTATTTTTCTTCAAGAAACGTTCTTTAAGTACGCGATCGATAACTTCTTCTTTAGTAAGAGGTCCTTCTTTTTTGAGAATGTCTTTTATAACATCACGAACAACACCTGGTTTATATCCCCATTCAGACAATGCATAGTAGCCACGTCCTACGAGTACGAAACGATCATCCTTGATGAGCTCGTTGTGTGTTGTTGCAACATGAGTCTTGCGACCAAATGTATCTACAATAGCTTTTGCAACTTCTCTAAAGTGCATAGGTGAGCCGTGCTTGCGCATCATAAGGAAGGCATAGTCTTTGATACCACGAGTTTTGATATTTTGAGAATCTGCAGGTCCCCATTCACCGAGTGGATTTTTTCCAATCTTCTTTGATACAGAAAGCCATCGACGTGCGATTTCTTCATTTTTGTATTGATCAGCAACATCTTTCAATTCTTTGAGGAAACGATTTACCAAATCATTTTCTGTAAGAAGTTCTTTGTCATTGAGACCTTTGTATACTGAGTGAATAGCTTCGTGTACAACACCTGAAAGATTTTCATCTATTGTCCAACGTGCAGCAAAATTATCATCTTCTTTCAATTTCTTGAATTCATTTCCCAAAACGAGATAAAAATGAATATGGTTTTGGATTGCTTTATCTTTTGAGATAGCAGCAAGGAAATCATCTTCGTGTACGAGAGAACCCATGTTTGTCATCAAGTCTTTGAGTTCAGAAAATGTTTTGTGTTCTGATTTGAAAGAATCGCTTTTGCGGATGGCAGCAAGAGCCGCATTTTCGATTTGTCGAACACGTTCACGAGTAATACCGTATTTCTTTCCGATAGCTTCGAGGGTTTTTGATTGTGCGTCTTCTGTAAGACCGTAGCGATGCGTAATAATATCGTGTGAACGATCTTGAAGATTGCTAAGCAAACGTTTTGAAACTTGTTTTGGTTTGAAATTGATGACTGCCATAGTTATTTATTTATGCTAATAAAGGTACTCTATCATATATAGAGAAAAAGTCAAATCCCTTGTCAAGAGTATTATACAAGCTTTGCAATATCCTTGAATGTGAGCACTAAAATGAGCCCTAAAAGGAGAATAAACCCTGCTGTATGAACGATTTGTATCAATCTCTTCGGAAGCTTGCGACCTATGATAGTTTCAATTAATACCACAAAAAGGCGCCCCCCATCGAGTGCTGGAAATGGTAAAATATTGAGCACTGCAAGATTGAGCGATATAAGCCCTGCGAAGTACAAGATATACCCAAAACCAAACGCTCTCGCCCCTCCAAGCTCACTAGCGATCCCTACAGGACCTACGAGATCAGATGCGCCAGAGTCTTTGTGGTGTATGAGTCCTCCTACGAGATTACCAATAACACCAAACAACATACCGATCACTTCGATAGTCTTGTGATACGCCATAGAGAGAGATTCTTTCCATCCGTATGAAGCACGACTTACATCTTCTACTGCGAGACCAATTTTGACACTACCATCAGTTGCAACACTTGGCTGTATTGTTTTTTGTACCAATTCTCCATTACGTTCGAGAGTAATAGAAACAGCACCTTTTTGTGTTTGCAAAAAAGTATGAATATGTTCTGTGTCGATCACTTGTACTTGATTTTTTCCTCCGACACCAAATCCTGCAACAATATCACCTACACGCACATCTGCATGTGCCGCAGGAGATCCAGGAGACACACTAAGCACGGTACTTTGTCCAGTAGTACTTGCACTCGGAAGCCCTACCATCAATGCAAAAAAGAATAATGTGAATCCGAGCAACAAATTACCACAGACCCCTGCAACAAGAACAAGTACTTTTTTGTACCATTTTGCATATTCAAATTGACGAGATTCTGGAATATTTTCTACCCCTTCATTTTCACCAGCGATTTTTACAAAGCCACCCATAGGGAGCGCATTAAAAGAGTACACTGTCTCCCCTTTTCTCACCGCAAAAAGTCTCGGCGGAATACCGAAACCAAATTCTTCTACGAGCATGCCACTTTTTTTGGCAGCTATGTAGTGTCCAAATTCATGTACGATAACAACTACGAGAAGTACTGCAATAAAAATAAGGATAGTGTATATCATATTATTGCATTATCTCTGTTTCTTTTTTTGCAAAAATAGCTTCGAGATTTGCATTTGCACCATCGACGAGTTTTTGTAATTCATCTTTTGCACGAACAAAACTATCTTCAGGAAGTTTCAATGCTTTCAATTCATCGAGCATACTTTCGCGAACCTTACGTATCGCAATACGAGATTCTTCCATTTTTTCTTTGGCGAGCTTCACCATACGAGTACGACTTTCTGTAGTAAGTGATGGTACGATCACACGGATACCCGCATCATCTACCGCAATAGAAAATCCGAGATTTGCTGAGTGCAGTGCGCGCTCTACTTCTTTGAGTACAGATTTGTCCCATGGTAATACGCGAAGTGTCTTTATATCCTCGATAGTGATAGAAGCTACATTTTTGATAGGTTGGAAGCTTCCGTATGCTTCTACATTGACCCCATCGAGCAATACTGGTGCTGCGCGCCCAGTGTGTAATTGACTATATTCTTTTGAAAGCCATTCTTCGCATTGCTTGGCATCTGTTTTAAATTTATCTAAATTATACATATGACTGGATTATAGCATGAAAAAAACACCGACCTATATAATAGACCGATGTTTGAAAATAAGTAATTACCATGCCAGTATTTTGAATTTATTTTTTTAAATGATAGAAAATATTTTGCAATTTAATTCGATCATATAAAAAATGGAATAAAAGTCCTCCTATGGGAAACATGCAGATTGAACATACCTCAAGAAACTCTTTCCCAATTCTCCATTTTATAACAATCCCACAAAGTATTGTTATACCAATAATGTTAAAGTAAATATATAATTCACTTATACCATCACTTCTAAAAGATCTTAAATTTTTAACAAAATAAACAGATAGGACTATTGAACAAATCCAACAGACGATTAGAAAATAACTTATAGACTCTTTTCCTAAAATTACAGGCTCATATATTGTTTGCCAATATGGTACTGTACCTCCTGGTACGAGCCATACAACCATACGGTATCCGCATTCATAATTTATAGGTAGAGGAAATACTTGTTTTGTTATGAAAGTATCTTTATCTGTCATAAAGTAACATTTCTTATTAAGACCAGAACGTATAACTGAAAGTGCGTCTCTATCAGAAATTCCTTGAGGTTTTTCTTGTAGCAAAACAAACTCATCAATATTGCAATTTGTCTGCGCAATTACAGGTACTGTTTTTAGACTTACAAACAATACAAAAAGTAATAGTAATTTTTTCATTGTACAATTTTTTATTTTTTAAAATATTACTTTAAAAATAGAAAATGTCAATGTTTTTTAAAACACCACAGTAGCTATATATTCCAGCACTTGTTTTGAGGGTAAGTTCCCTTTTATAAGCAAATCTTTGGCTTCATATACGAGTTTTGTTTTTGTAGGATTTTCTCTGACTGCATATTCGAGTCTATCGAGGAAAAAGAGTGCGCGTTCGCGACGAATAGCCGCTTCTTCTTTTTCATCTCCTAGAGCTGTCGCGAGCTCAGTCGCAATATTTTCCTTCGTGATTTTTTCTGTTTGTATAAAATCTTTTTGCAATGTCGTATCGACACGTACTCGCGAACGTATCGTCTGTGGGACCAGATATGGATGTGGTGTTATAAAAATAATACGAGTCTCAATTGGTGGCTCTTCGAGAATTTTCAAAAGTACTTCTGCTGCTTCTGGAGAAAATGCAGAAAAATACACAACACAATATCGCCTATCTCCGGTGTCTTCTATAATAAATGCACGCAATGCGAGCGCATCGTCCATAGTAAATCGTGATGCATTTTGTTCATAAGTCGCATATTTGTGCTGTGCAAGCTCTGCGAGATATTGTGTATACAAAAGAGTATTCCCCTGTATGAGAAATGTATGTTGTGGCTGATATGACTCTATTGCTTCAAACATATTTTATCGCTTGGTCAAAATTGATCGCTGATAATCATCAAGATGTGCGAGAAGTATACCAGTACCTTTTGCGACAGCATACAAAGGCTCATCCGCAACACGCACAGACACTCCTGTTTGTTGTTTGATAAGTTCAGAAAGATTTTGTAATTGAGAAGATCCACCAGTCATAACAATACCGTAGTCGATAATATCACTTGCAAGCTCTGCTGGTGTATCACTAAGTACGTCTTTGATAGCTTTTACTATTTGTTGATATTGCGGTGCAAGTACTTCTGCAAGTTCATTGGTTGATATAGTAATAGTCTTGGGAAGTCCTGTGTGCATATCGCGCCCTTTTATGTCATCGCGGACATCGGGTACCACAATAAGTGCAGACGCAATGCGTTTTTTGATATCTTCTGCGGTACGATCACCAATTACAACACTGTATTTTTTGCGAATATAATCAATAATGGCTTGATCAATCTTGGTCCCCGCACATTTGACTGATGTACTAGCGACAACACCACCGAGAGAAATAACTGCAACATCAGTAGTACCACCACCAATATCTACAAGCATGTGCCCCTTGGCCTCATTGATAGGTACTCCTGCACCAAGCGCTGCAAGTATTGGTTCTTTTACAAGGACCACACTTCGCGCACCTGCAGAACGAGTCGCCTCTATCACTGCGCGACGTTCAGTAGAGGTAATACCAGCAGGCACAGAGACAATAGCATCTGGTTTGAAAAAGTAATTTTTACCCACTGCTTTATCGATCACTGATTTCAACACAGCACGAGCAGTACGATAATCAGCAATAGCACCATCTTGCAATGGTCGATAAATACGCACACTTTCGGGAGTTTTGCCGATCATAGCTTTGGCATCATGCCCGATAGCTTCAATCTTTTTATTCACTTGATCAATTGCCACAATTGTGGGCTCATCTACCACAATACCGCCTTCAAGAGTAAAAACCACTGTATTTGCAGTCCCGAGGTCGATACCTATTTTTTTGTTTTGGAGGAATTTCCACATAGTCGTATCAATAGTATAGTATATAGAGTATAAGCGCAAAAGTATGTATATCATAGAAATCATTCCTATACAGCGAGGTATACCATTCGATATGCTCTCGTATTATCACAAAGATCCTGTTCCTGTAGGGTCTATTGTAGAAGCACCATTCAAAAGTGGGACGCTTTTTGGTATCGTCTTGTCGACAAAATCCCTCATTGAGATGCGTTCTGAAGTACGCGGCTCACGATTTAATTTCAAAAAAATTACTCGTGTAGTAAATAGCTCATCACTTTTTACTGATATTGCGAGTATGATCACTACTATCAGCAATACACTCTGTGTCCCCAATGGTGCAATTGCGCGACTTTGTTTACCAGAAATATTACTGCAACATATTCACATAAAAGAATTATCGCAACAATTGCGATCGAGTGATGATACCTTTTTCCATATTGATGTGTGCATAGAAAAAAAAGATGAGCGCATTGCACTACACAAAAGAACTATTCGTGAATGTCTTTCAAAAAAGAAAAGTGTTATTTTTGTAGTACCCACTATTCGTGAAGCAGAAGATTGGGCCATCACCCTTGCGACAGGTATAGAAGAGCGTATTGTTGTACTTCATAGCGAAAAGAAGAAAAAAGATATAGCGACTTTTTATAAAAAAATGGAAGACAGTACTTCTGCAAGTATTTTTATTGTGACACCACAATACTTTGCACTTCCTCGCAATGATATCGGCGCAATTATAGGCGAATCACAAAACAGTCCTTTTTATATTTCTCGAGATAGATTCAATGTTGATATGCGTCTATGTATAGAGCAATACGCATTGATAAAAAAAGTACATCTTATATGGGGTACTAGTTTGCCGACTTTTGACCTCCTCGCAACAACCAAAACAACTATACCTCGCCATCTGACCCCAGAAAATATAGAGATTGTAGAGATAGAAAAACAAACAGGGACACTTCCTAAAGAAATAATTGAACTTATTGCGTATTCTGTACACAATAAAAAGAAATTATTTATTTATACCAACCAAAAAGGATTTGCGCCGATATCTATGTGTCGAGATTGTCACAGTATATTGGAATGCGATCACTGCAAGCTCCCCCTTAAACTAAGTTATAAAGATAAAAAAGATCGCGAATCTGGAAGACAATTTATCTGTACCAATTGTGAAAGAACATATCCTATAGAAACCAATTGTGGTCTTTGCCAAAGCTGGAACATTTCTCCATTTTCAATTGGAAGTGATGCACTCTATACAGAGATACTTGAATACGTAGATCCTGATCATGTGTATATAGTAGACAATACGCACAGTCCTGATGAAAAAACTATACAGTCCTATATTCAAAAATCTGAAAATCAAGAATATGGTATTTTTATAGGAACAAAAAAACTACTTCCCTATTTACCATCGTTTGATTATTGTGTTATCCCGTTTTTTGATCGGCTTATACAGATACCTTCATATACCACCGTCGAAGACATGCTCGATATTGTACTGACCATGAGTGAAAAATCTACCGACAAAATGATTATCTGTACCCGCAACCCAGAGCTTTCTCTCATCGAACAATTACAAAATAAAAAATTACAACAACTTATTGCAGACGAGCTTGATATCCGAGAAAAACTCGAATACCCACCATACGCAACACTTCACAAAATAACTATCACTGTCCCCAAAATAAAAGAGCTTCTCATATTGCAAGCATTCACAGACTTTTTTGCAAATCTAGAAATAAAAGCATCAGTACAAATAAAGCCAGAAAAGACAGATTTTGGGCAAAAAATCACTGCGCAGTGTATTTTGAAGACGACTGATGCACATATACAAGAGCATGCTGAAGAAATAAAAGACTTTCTTCTCGGACTCCCCGGGGGGTATTCTATAGAACGAAATCCTCGTCGTCTGTTGTAAAAAAAAGTAAGGTATGGTAGTATTTTGTCCATGCCAATGACTAATATAGAAATCAAAAAGAACCCAACAGAGAACGCACAAAGTGTTCTCCGTCGTTTTACAAGAAAAATCCAAGAAAGTGGAATTATCCCAAAAATCAAGGGTAATCGCTACAGTGTTCGTGATATGAGTAAGCTTTCTCAAAAGAAACTAGCTCTCAAAAAACTTACACGCCGTGCTGAAGTTGAAAAACTCAAAAAGCTCGGAAAAATGTAATTTTATACAAATATGATTTTTGAGTCTCCTACACTCACTATTTCCGCAAACGGCACCATCCCAGATGTGCCGTTTTTGGATATTAAAGAAGCAATACTCGGCAAAAAATACGATCTCTCTATTTCTTTTGTCGGTCCAAAAAATGCACAACGTCTCAATAAAGAATATCGCAACAAAGAATACATTCCCAACACACTCTCATTTCCACTCACTGAAACATCAGGAGAACTTTTTATTTGTCGTACTGTTGCACATCGCGAATGGCACAAATTTTGTAAAAGTTATGACGACTATATTATCTTTTTGACTATTCACAGCATGTTGCATTTGAAAGGATTCGATCATGGTAGTACAATGGAGAGTAAGGAAACATTTTTTATGAATCGTTTCGCACATACACACAATCATGAAGCAACAAACATCCATCGGCATTGATATCGGAACAACACTCACTCGAGTTGTTGTTTGTGATGGAACCCAAGTTCTCGGTATCGGTACAGCGGACACTCGCGGTATGCGCCAAGGATATATTGTCGACAAAGACATTGCTATAGAAAGTACTCGCAAAGCATTTACTAATGCCCAAATACAAAGCAATACCAAGATAAAAGAAGTAGTCCTCGCTATTGGCGGTATTGGGCTTTCTTCTGAATACGCATTGGGTAACTCAGTAGTTTCTCGTGCTGATGGCATCATCAGTAGTTTTGATATTGAAAAAGCGATTAGTGAAGCTGAGACACATTTGGATTTGAAAAATAAAACAATATTGCATGCATTCCCTATCAAGTTCAAAATTGATGGCAACTATCTCGAAGGTCGCCCTGAAGGAATCACTGGTCTCAAGATTGAAGTAAAAGTTTTTTTTGTACTTTGTTTTACACAACACCTTCAAGATATGATCGATGTTGTAGAAGCAACTGGTGTCAAAGTTACCAACTACATTGCAAGCCCACTTGCACCGAGCCATAGTCTTTTGACTGACCTCCAAAGAAATCTCGGCTGTGCACTTATAGATATCGGCGCAGAGACAGTATCGATCGCACTTTTTGAAAACAATCTCCCTGCCGCATTGCATGTATTTAATATCGGCGCACTTGCTATCACCAAAGACATCGCACTTGGTCTTCGTATTTCTCCTGAAGAAGCAGAAAGTATGAAGCTTGGTGTGTTGAGCTTTCAAGCAATACCAAAACGCAAACTCGATGAGATTATCGATGCGCGTATTACAGACATTTTTGAAATTATAGAAAAATATTTAAAGAAACTTGGTCGCAGTGGACTCCTTCCAGCAGGTGCGGTAATCATTGGAGGTGGTAGCTATATGCAAACAGTAGACACTATTGCAAAAAACATGCTCAAACTCCCTATTCGTATTGGAAGTATTGACCTCGCAACAAAAAAGGGTCCAACTAAGGATCAACAAATCCTCATAGCATACGGCGCAGCACAGAGTACACTCCAAAACGCCGCTAATAAAAACAAGAAAAATAAAGACTCTGACGGTATATTGCAAGCAATCAAAGATTTTTTCAAACAATTGATGCCATAGCTTTTGTTTTTGTCAAAAGCTTTTCCTATTCCCTTTTTTATGCTTTTGGGCTAATATACGCCTATAACAATAATACGAGATACCCATGCCAAAACTAAGCCCAGAAATAGAAACAGCAGCACGAATCAAAGTTATAGGAGTCGGAGGATCAGGCTGTAACGCAATCAATCACATGATAAACCACAAAGTTCGCAGTGTGGAATTTATCGCTATGAATACTGATGTGCAAGACTTGCACAAATCTCTCGCAGAAAAGAAAATCCATCTTGGTAAAAACCTCACCAAAGGGCTTGGTGCTGGAATGAATCCAGAAGTTGGTGCTCGTGCTGCAGAAGAAACAAAAGCAGAAATTCAAGATGCTATCAAAGGTGCAGATATGGTATTCATCGCATGTGGTGAAGGTGGCGGTACTGGTACTGGTGGTGCTCCTATCGTAGCTCGCGCCGCAAAAGAACAAGGCATACTCACTGTAGCCGTAGTTACAAAACCATTTTTCTTTGAAGGTAACCAACGTATGAAGCTCGCAGAGCGTGGTATCGAAGAACTCGAAAATGAAGTAGATGCGATTATCGTTATCCCTAACGACCGTCTTCTTGCACTCGCAGGAAAAGACACTACATTCAAAGATGCATTTGCAAAATGTGATGAAGTACTTCGCCAAGCCGTAGAAGGTATTTCAGAACTCATTGCTTCTCCTGGTATTATCAACGTCGACTTTGCCGATATGAAAAGTGTTCTTACTGATGCAGGTACTGCACTTATGGGAGTTGGCTATGCTGCTGGTGATGGCCGTGCAGAAAAAGCTGCTATTCAAGCTATCAACTCTCCTCTCCTTGATATTTCTATCAATGGGGCAAAAGGTGTACTCTTTGCCATCTCAAGTAACGACGACCTTACTATGGCTGAATTCCAAGATGCTGCAAAAGTTATTACAGAATCTATCGACAAAGACGCTCGCGTTATTATTGGTACTATCTTTGATGAACGCATGAAGAAAGGTGAACTCAAGATCACTGTTATTGCAACCGGCTTTCCAAATGAAGTAGGTAAAAAGACTACTCTCTTTACTGGATCAAATGCACAACAACTTTTCTCACGCCCAGAAGCAAGTACACAACCTGTACAACAAGCTCAACCAGTAGAAAAGCGTGAAGCTCCAAGTCCTATGATTCAAAAACCTGAACCAAAGATTGAAGAACCTCTCGAAGATATCGAAGAAGGCGAAGAAGATTGGGGCACTATTCCAGCATTCCTCCGCAGAAACCAAACTAAGAAATAAAAATAAGAAAAACCGGAAATGATTATAAAAAATCATTTCCGGTTTTTTGATTACAAAGAACTACTATTCTTAAGAATTATCATTAGAGCATATACCACAATTAATATCCCAACTAATAGGAGGTTCTTTAGTAAGAAAACTCAATTTAAATTCATGATTGTAGTAATACACATGAAAATTAGATAACGAATCTCTTTGAGGACTCGCAAAGCATACAGTAACGCTTTCTGGTATTTCACCAGCAAGTAGTAATACTCGAATAATAGCTAACCCTTCAGTATAGCTATATGCTTTTTTAACACCAAATTTTTCAGCTTCTAATAATAAATCCCTATGATTAACTCTTTTTTTGAAACGATATAAGACCGTTTCAAAAGAGGTACTAAATCCTAATTCTTCTTTAGGAAACAATTCCCAAAATCTTTTATCAAACGATATCTTTTTATTTACACCAACAAAAAAATTTTGAAGACTTTCTTCTGTAGGAGTAATATTTTCTACAGGATTGATAATAAATTTTTTACTTTTTATTAAAATATCAGAAATTAAATAAACGATGTGTGTAAGATTGTCGATAAAAATTTGTAACTTCGTTTTTTCTTCTTGAGAAAAAATTGCTTCGTTTTCAGTTTGCATTTTTTGTGCAGCAAGTAATAACTTTTCCATATTTTTTTATTAATTTATTTAAGCAAACATTATCATACTTATATCTTTTGTCAATGTATATATAGTGTGTGCTATACTATGTTCATGCAATACGATCTTATAATCATTGGTGGTGGCCCTGCAGGCTGTGCTGCAGCGGTATATGCCGCACGAAAACAACTTCACACAGTACTTATTACTCCAGAATTTGGCGGACAAAGTATTGTCTCAGATGATATTCAAAACTGGATCGGTACACCTCATATTTCAGGTGCAGACCTTGCCCACTCACTCAAAGCACACGTAGAAGAATACAAAGGAACATTTTTGGATATTATCGAAGGTCCAAAAGTAGTTAATCTCACCAAAGACAATTCCCTTTTTACTGCTATCCTTTCTGATGAGCAAACAATTTCTGCAAAAAGCGTTCTTATCACTGCTGGCTCAAGTCGCCGCAAGCTCACCTGTGCTGGCGCAGACAGGCTCGAACACAAAGGACTTACCTATTGCGCATCATGTGACGGACTTTTGTTTTCTGATATGGATGTAGTAGTTATTGGTGGTGGTAATGCAGCATTTGAAAGTGTTGCCCAGCTTGCTGCGTATTGTAAAAGTGTGACCCTCATTCACCGTAGTGAGACATTTCGTGCAGATGCAATAACAGTAGAAAAGATTCGCCAAAATCCAAAAGTAACTATCATCACCAACGCAATTCCAAAAGAAATACTTGGCGAGCAATTTGTTTCTGGTATCACTATCACTCACACAGATACACAACAAGACGAGACGCTCGATATCTCTGGTGTCTTTGTAGAAATTGGCCAAATCGCAAATGGTGACTTCCTTGCAAAGCTCGTAGACGTAGATGAACACGGCAAAATAATAATCGACCCATGGACACAAAAGACTTCAGTCGAAGGTATCTGGGCTGCTGGCGATATTACCAATATCCGCTATCACCAAAACAATATTGCTGCAGGTGATGCCGTCAAAGCACTTGAAGATTTGTATCTTTGGGTGCAAACAAAATAGCCCACAGAGGTGAGTACTGGAGACGTGGCTGAGTGATTGAAGGCATCGGTTTCGAAAACCGACATCGGGGCAACCTGATCGAGAGTTTGAATCTCTCCGTCTCCGCAAAAAAACTTGACTTTTTAAAATATGAGAGTACTATACTAATTGGAATTTAATGAGTTAGTAGGCCTCCTTCGTCATGGATTTGGGTGGGAGGCTTTTTTATTTGACTTATTTTTTTGTGAGCCACAATAATTTGTTCGCCAGTCGCTCACAAATTTTCCAGCCCCGGACTCAGCTGTTTTTCTTGCTAGAAAAACATGCTTCCGTCTTCACAAAATACTCGCAGATGAAGCAGTTCATCTGCTTTCTGCATTTTGTGACCCTACCGGGAGTCGCACCCGGCTTCCAAGATTGAAAATCTTGTGTCCTAACTGATAGACGATAGGGCCATATAATATATCCACATAGGATATACAACCTGCCTATTATACAAAAAACCAGAAAAAAATCAAACGCCCTATAAAAGGGCGCTTAAAATTGTTCTACTTAGAAGATACACTAACAAGATCGGTGATCTTTTCAAATGGAACAATCCTTTTTTCAGGAAAGAAACCTCCAATAAGTGGAATCAAAGTTTTTTGAATTCCTACTTTTTTTAGCCTACCAAGGCTATCCCTTAATTCTATAAGGTAGTTGGTAATTGAACCATTGTTTGCAATCTCCAGCAGCTTGTTGGTAGTAAGAACTGCAGAAATTTTTTTTGGAACGGAATTAATGTGTTGTGACATAATAACTTTTTTTAAATAGTACGTTTTAAAAAATATTTTGTCAAATAAGCCGTACTCTGCTATGCTCTATATGCACGCGCGGTTAGCTCATTTGGTTAGAGCGCTACATTGACATTGTAGAGGTGACAGGTTCGAATCCTGTATCGTGCACAATCAAAAAATCTCAGGCTTTTGCTTTGGGATTTTTTGATATGCCTGAAGCTGGATTCGAACCGGAGGCAAAATTTCTGATGAAGAAGTTTTGTTTCGAGTGCCAGCAGGCGCGAGAAGCAAGTCCTCTACTGTGCACAATTAAAAAATCCCTCAATAGTTATGCTACTGAGGGATTTTGGAAACCAATTAACTATGGTAATACATTAAGCAATCCTTTATGGTCTCATAAACTTTTTCTGGTTCCTTTTCTCCAGAAATTTCATAAAAATGAATATGAGATCCGGTATGTGTATCAACCTGTTCTTTTAGCCATCTCAAGGCAGGAAGAACATCTACTCCATAAAAAAATAATTTTTCTCTTATTTTTTCTGGTGTATCGCTATCGTTTCTCCCTCTAAGAGTAATACGCCTTTTTGCCTCATCTTCAGAAATCTGAAGATGAAACACTATGATTTTTTTACCAAAATCGGTAAAAAATCTTACCAAAACTTCAGCCTCCATTTTACTTCTTGGAGACCCGTCAATAATCATAGGACCACCTGAATACTCATACAAAAATTTACGCATCCACAAAGTGCTTGCGATGTATGCATTTTGTCTTTTACCGGCAACTTGTTTTTCATGCAACATTGCAGAAACTCTTGGAGACATCTTTGATATCTCATCTCTAAAAAGTTGTCCTGTTTCAGAGATAAATAAATCTTTACCGGTAATCTTCTTATAGTCTTCTTTTAGGAAGGATATTGTCGTTCCTTTCCCACAACAAGATTGTCCAATAAAAACAATCACTGGTTCATGTTCAAATACATGCTTAAATACTAATTCTGTTGTCATTTGTACTACATTTTTTATAAACTCTACACTTTTTTTATAAAAAGTCAAATAAAAAAGCATCTACCATGTAGATGCTTTTAGTACGTTATAACTTTAAAAGACTTTGTGTATAAGACGCATTTTTCAAAATTAGATCTACAACATTGGCAGTATTCACAAAATTTGAATAATCAATAATTAAGTCTGGTACAAGAATCTTATCTCGAACCAACTGCTGCTCTTTTTCCGCAGTTATAATTCTCGACTTAATCTGCTCCTCAGACTCTCCAGTTTCAAGCATTCGTTTTTGTAAACGTCCTAAAAGCTGATCAATAGGAACACTTAAGAATACCCAAAGAAGTCTATTTTTATAAATTTCTTTCATTCTTTTCCCCCCATTAATATCAAGATCTAATACCATAGACTTATTTTCTCGTATATTAATACGTTCTGCTTCCGACAGTAATGTACCGTACAGTTTACTATTTCCTTCATATTCATTTGTTTCCAAATAAATATGAGAATGAAATTTTTCTAGTGTTTTGAAGAAATTATAATCTTCCCCATCCACCTCATTCGTTCTTTGATCTCGTGTTGCACCAGAAACAGAAAAACCAAAATAGTCTGGTTTTACATTCAAGATACAATGTTGATCCTTTTTAATAAGAGTAGATTTTCCAGAACCAGAAGGCCCTGTAACTGCAATATCCCTATAAGGAAGATCTAATGGTAATCTCCTTAAGAAATCTCGTAATTCTTGATTTTGAATTGTCATAATAAAAAACATTTTTTATAACACTACCACAATTTCACAAAAATACAATATCTGGTATAGTATGGGCATGAAAATTCTTAGTATTGAAACAAGTTGCGACGAAACAGGTATTTGTATACTCACATCACACACCCCAGACTCAGTAGAAATATCTGGTAATGCACTCGCTTCTCAAATAGATCTTCATGCGCAATATGGGGGCGTTTTCCCTGCTATGGCAAAACGTGAGCACACAGAAAAAATACTCCCACTCACTATAGAAGCACTCTCACAAGCAAACCTTTTGGTACAAGAAAAAAGTGAGCTTTCTGAAATACAAAAACAACATATCAGAGATATTTGCACTCGCGACACAGTACTCGCAGACTACCTTATAGACTTTTTTTCATCATACAAAAAACCCGATATAGACTATATCGCCTGTACTGTCGGCCCTGGACTTGAACCAGCACTCTGGGTAGGAGTAAATACCGCAAAGTCTTTTGCAACAATATGGAATATACCACTCATACCTATCAATCACATGGAAGGGCATATCGTGACAGCAGTAATACAAAAAACAACAGGAGAAAATTTTATTTTCACAAATCTCGCACTTCCCGCTCTTGCATTACTTGTTTCTGGTGGGCACACAGAGCTCGTACTTGTAGAAAATATTGGGCACTATACAAAAATCGGCCAAACACGAGATGATGCTGTCGGCGAAGCATTCGACAAAATAGCGCGCATGCTCGGCCTTGCATATCCTGGAGGTCCCAAGGTTTCAAAGCTTGCAAAAGAATTTCGCGCAAGTGGCACAACACAACCTTTTATACTTCCTCGCCCTATGATGCATACACAAGATTATGATTTTTCATTTTCTGGTATAAAAACCGCCATGCTCTATACTATCCGAGATCTTACCGAGCAAAACACTCGCGAGCTTACTGATGAAGAAAAATCTGCACTTGCATGCGCATTTGAAGATGCTGCGATAGAAGTGTTGATCAAAAAAACTATGCGTGCTGTAGCAGAGCACCACATACAGACACTTATTATTGGTGGTGGTGTTGCTGGTAATACCTACCTCAAAGAGCAACTCACCCTCGCAACAAATAAGGCAGGTATTACACTCCTTACACCAGAACAATGGCTTGCGACAGACAATGCCGTCATGATCGGCCTCGCCGCGACCCTCCAAGTACTCTCTGGTAATATACATACCCCCGAGCTTTCTACTATACGCGCTGATGGAAATATGACTTTATAGCCTTTTTGAAAAAAGCTTCAAATAATGCTATATTTTACCTATGAATACCGGCACAAACTACACTGTTCCTGAAAAGCTTTTACAAGCATACGCACCAGACAAAGAAGAATCGCGCATATATGACATATGGGAAAAATCAGGGTATTTTACCCCTGAAAATATGATTGCTGCAGGATACACAAAACCTGACGCAAAGCCATACACTATCATCCTCCCTCCTCCCAATGTGACAGGTACCCTCCACATGGGCCATGCATTGATGGTGACCGTCCAAGATATTCTCATCCGCTACAAACGTATGTCTGGCTATCGTACTCTCTGGCTCCCCGGGACAGACCATGCTGCCATTGCAACACAATCAAAAGTAGAAAAAGAAATCCAAAAGAAAGAAGGTAAAAGTCGCTATGATCTCGGTCGCGAAGAATTACTTACTCGTATCAATACTTTTGCTACACAAAGTCACGATACTATTGTGAGCCAAATGAAAGCAGTCGGCGCAAGTCTCGACTGGTCTCGTGAAGCATTTACTCTCGATGCAAAACGCAACCTCGCAGTAAATACTATTTTCAAAAAAATGTATGACGAAGGGCTTATCTATCGTGGGCACCGTATCGTAAACTGGGACCCTAAAGGACAAACCACTATTTCAGATGATGAGATAGTATATGAGGAAGAAAAAACTACATTCTATTATTTTAAATATGGACCATTTACTATTGGTACTGCTCGCCCAGAAACAAAATTCGGAGATAAGTATGTAGTAATGCATCCAGCAGATAAGAGATATACAGAATATACCCATGGTCAACAAATTGAGCTTGAATGGATTAATGGACCACTCACCGCAACAATAATAAAAGACGAAGCTATTGATATGGAATTTGGTACAGGTGTTATGACTATTACCCCGTGGCACTCTTTGGTTGACTTTGAAATTGCTGAACGGCACGGACTTGATAAGGAACAAATCATTGACCAATACAGCAAACTACTCCCTATAGCTGGAGAATTTGCAGGAATGAAAATAAAAGACGCTCGAGAAAAAATTGTTGAAAAGCTTCGCGCAAAAGGACTTGTAGAAAAAGAGGAAGCTTATGTTCATAATATTGCAACAGCAGAACGTACTGGTGGTATTATCGAACCTCAAATAAAATTGCAATGGTTCATCAATGTAAACTTGCCCATTGTAGAGCGTGGTAACAAAACTCTCAAAGAGCTCATGCGTAAACCAGTCGCAGATGGTGCTATACGTATCGTGCCAGATTATTTTGGTAAAACGTATTTTCACTGGATTGATAACCTCAAAGACTGGTGCATCTCTCGCCAAATTTGGTACGGACACCGTGTCCCTGTATGGTACAAAGATCAAGAAATATATTGTGGTATCAATGCACCCGAGGGGGCAGATTGGAAACAAGATGAAGATACACTTGATACATGGTTTTCTTCTGCATTGTGGACATTCTCTACACTCGGCTGGCCAGATATGACAGAGGATCTCAAAATATACCATCCTACCGATGTACTCGAGACAGGGTATGAAATTCTTTTCTTCTGGGTAGCTCGTATGATACTCATGACACAATACGCGCTTGGCGATATTCCCTTCAAAACTATATACCTCCATGGTACTGTTCGCGATGGTCAAGGCCGCAAGATGAGTAAGTCTCTCGGTAATGGTATCGACCCTATAGAAATTGCACAAAAATACGGCTCAGATGCCGGACGTATGGCACTTATTATTGGTACTGCTGCAGGGACAGATAGTAAGATTTCAGAAGACAAAATCAAAGGACAAAAACACTTTGCGAATAAGCTTTGGAATATCACTCGTTTCGTTTTGACCAATTACAATGAAGCACAATCTAGTACTCCATTTACAGATGCAGATCAAAAACTTCTCGATGAATGGACTACTGTCGCAAAAGAAATCGGCACAGCAATAGATGAATACAAGCTTCACATTGCCGCAGAATCTGTATACCAATATATCTGGAGTGTATTTGCAGACAAGATTCTCGAAGAAAGTAAGCCGCTTCTACAAAGTGAAGATATAGCTATCAAACATTCTCGTAGTCGTCTCTTATATACACTCCTTGTTGGTAATCTCAAACTCCTCCATCCGTTTATGCCTTTTGTGACTGAAGCGATCTGGGAAGTATTACCAGAAAAAGAATCACCACTCATCATGGTTGCGACATGGCCGCAATAAACAATCCACAACTTTGGTTTGCGATACTCTCCGGACTTCTTCCGAGTGTTATTTGGTTGTACTTTTGGATGCGCCACGGCAGAGGTGAGCACGAACCACTCGGGCTTATTATATTTTGTTTTATTTGTGGGGCACTTGCAGTACTTATTGCGAGTCCGCTTGAAGCCGCAACAAAAGGAATTCTCGACCACAACATCACTCGTATCGCGACATGGGCAAGTATCGAAGAAGTACTCAAACTAGTCGCCTGCTCGCTCATAGCGCTCCACAGCGACTATAGCGACCGCCCTATAGATCCTGCAATGTACCTTATTGCTACCGCACTTGGTTTTGCTGCATTGGAAAATATTTTCTACATCATAAATCCAACATACGGACTTAATATCACCGCAGGACTACTCACTGGAGGACTTCGATTCTTTGGCTCAACACTCCTCCATGCAATATCGAGCTGCTTCATCGGTATATCTATAGGACTTGCACCAAAAGAAATGCGTTGGTTCTTTATGATATTCGGTCTCGGCGGTGCAATTTTCTTGCATACTACGTTTAATTTTTTTATACTTAAAAATACAGCAGCGAGCTTCTTGCAAATTTATGGATATTTGTGGATTGCTGCAATTATTAGCCTCCTTATATTAGAAAAACTTCGTCGTCTTTCGCGCGATAATTAAATTATATTTATATGACAAAAAAAAGATCTTTTTTCGAACGACTTACTGGGAATCTCAAACTCGATGAACTAGATGAAGATATTGTAGAAGAAAAAGAAATACATCTCGAAGTACCAGATACTGGCCGTCGTATCCCTGTATACCAAGAAGACGATGAAGAAGAAAATCACGAAGAGGAAGAAATCGGCGAGCTCGCTATCGATATGCACGAAACACCAAAAGAGGTTATTGTGCAAGCGTTTATTGCAGGAGTCCCTCATGAGCACCTCACTATAAATATCACTCGCGATACACTCACTATCTCTGGCAAACGCGAAGAGCATCGTATTACCAACAAAGACTCTGTACACATCAGAGAGCTTTATTGGGGCTCATTTGAGCGTACTGTAGATCTCCCTGCAGAAGTAGACGTAGATCAATCTGAAGCACTCGAAAAGCACGGCATGCTCATTGTCCGCCTACCAAAAATCGACAAAGGCCGCAAAACCACTCTCAAAGTAAAGCCTTTATAGAATATAAATTCCGCATAAGAAAATCCCGACACGTATGCCGGGATTTTTTGTAAATAAGTTTTGCAAGATTGTAAAAAATTAAAGAACAACTTCGCAAGGACCGTAATAAGAATCTTGTCTATCACGAAAGTTTCGGTAGATACGGAACCTGCCATCAACATTCCTGCACATCCCCATAGCATCATCCCAAATATTGAGAGCATGAAACCCAATAAAAGATCGTATTACTTCACCTGTTTCTACGCGATAGCGAAGTGCTGAGATAATACCTTCAATAGGTGTCATAAAATGTAAAGGTTCTTTTGAAAAAACATTATATGATTTTCCTAAATGCTCAGCATCAGGACCTTGTCCACCCCTGTGTAATATAAGACGATTGTCTGTAATTCTGGTTTGCTGGGTTTTAATACAATCATGAATAATATGGTAATATTCGCTCACACTGTCTTTTCCAAAAATTTCTACATATTTATTATATATATCATCTTCGGTAAAGCAGTTTGGTATGTATTCCAAAATATTAAAACCTTCTTTTTCTTCCGGAAGTGTGAGCTTGCTCCAATCAATATCATGATTGAAATACTTTTTCCAAAAAATTGAAAGTTTTTCTTGTTGCCTGTCCCAAACAGTAATTAATATATGAGTTGTCTCATCAACTACCGCAGATGCAATTTCTTTAGCGCGACCCTTTCCAGGACCTGTCAAAAGTTGCTGCATTTGTTTTTTAGAAAAACCACGTTGTCCCATTTTTTCAACTACTGATTGGGCAATCAGGAGGCCAAATTGTGCATATTGTGCACCTGTAGCCACTTCTTTTTCTAGACTCATTCTTGAGAATAATTTTGTTTTAAAGAGCAATATTACTCTTTATTATATAATAGCATATTTATATATAAAAGTCAAGTATATATAGTCTATATAAGAAAAACACCTTCATTTCGAAGGCGTTTTTCTTTTGTGCTTGAGACCAGACTTGAACTGGTGACATCTCCCTCTTCAGGGGAGCGCTCTACCAACTGAGCTATCTGAGCGTTGGTATTTCCTTTATTATGCAATGTATTTTAATGATTTAGAGCCTATAATCCCCTTTTTGCCCTAAGCCTGTTTACATCCTGAAAAACCTTTATCTATTACAATAATGTTTTCTAATAAACGACTTTGTAATAATATCAAATTTATATAAAATAATCAATTTACCGTATGTTTTTTTAAATTTCAGTATTAGCTGGTATAAATTCCTTAACTTGAATGCTAATTTTAGGATAAACAAGTGACATTATAAATAAGGTTTTATTAACAATATCCAACATATCTTCTGTTACAGAATTCATTAAAGGAAATTGATATAAAGGTAGCCTGTGGAACCTATGCAACGGATTATAACATTTTTGATATACAGACTCTCTTATAGCCAACCAATTGGCATGAACAAAAGATGATGTATACGCATAATACTTATCATACATATTTTTTTCTCCAATATATTCGCATATTTTTCTTAGATCAAGAGAATCCCAATGTCCTAAATTAATAGGAATAAATTCAACCCATACATCTTCATTTGCAATTTGTTCTATTTTTTCCTTATTAATACTAAAGCTTTTTAAATTACCCTCTTCAAATTTACGATAAATTAAATTAGCTTGACCTGAACCATAAGAACGATACTCACTCCATATTTCTGGATTCTCAAATTCTTTTTTTATTAAATATGCTAATGTTGCGTAAGTTTCAAACAATATTCGGAGCATTACCCTGCCATTAATTGATAATCCTGTTTTATACATATTATTTTCAATAAATATTGTAAGAGCATACATAGTAAGACCAAAAACTGCTTCATGTTTTGGGTCAACAGCCGAAGTTGTAGATGTTTCTATAGAATGGTCAATGAGTTCATTCCACACTTTTTGGGTTTCTTTATAATAATGATCATGACTTTTTGTAATTTCATTCTCTAAACCTTTATATTTAACATTTTTTTCACCTTCTATACTGTCCTCAGAAATACAACCTGTAAAATTATATGAATAGTTCCAAAAATCCATAGCCCAAGTATTCATACTAATACCTGGTATTTGCATAATCTCTGCAGCTCTAATCATAGGCCTAACCTTTCTTTGATCCCCTTTGTTCGGATAATTTAAAATTTCAGACAACATATCTGGTGGAACATGCATTTTACCACTATTAATTGCAGCTGTTAGCTTAAGCCATCTACAATCTGTAGCTTTTTGAGATTGATGCCATAAACAATCTTGTACAGCATTACCTAGTGTAGACCAATCCTTAATCGGAACGGGTTTTTTATTTATTACATCTTCCCATTCCTTAATAAAAGGAAGATTTGGAAAAAGTAAAATTGGACGCAAAAGAGTACATATATCTTCTTTGGCATAAGAACAAATATGTGTTATAAATGCGATACGATCTAATTCAGAAAATTTTGAAATACCAGAAATTGTTATATCGAATAAATCTTTTTTATTAAGAGTAAATTCTAAACAATACCTAAAAAAGGCCAAAGCATCCTCTCTTTCTAATTGAGATATAATTAATACAGCCCACAATATTTCTGGAAGCCTATCATCTATCCATGAAGCTTTAGTCATTCCTATTTGAGCTAGTGGTGGGGTCAGCTTTTTACCTTCTTTTTTATATTTACTTAGCTCAGTTTCGTTTTTACCTTTCATATTAATATTTTCATCTTACCTTCTCTCTTTCTTGAGCAAGTGCTTTTAATGAAAATACTGGTTTAATAGTCATATCCATAGTATCTTTTGGTCTTCCCCAAGCACGATCTGACAACCATTTACGGGCCTCAGGATCGCCATTTTTAGCCTGCTCAATAGCTTTATCTACAATTGGTCCAAACTCAGTAAAAAGCTTTAATGCGAGCAATTCACGTGCTTTTTCATGCTCAAGTGCAGCAACACCTTTTTTTCTTCCAGCACCTATTCGTTTGCCACCTCGTTGTATTTCCATGTTAATATTATACCATAAAAAGTGCTTGTTTACCAATTTGAATTATTGATTGATATCAAAAATATTAGTGTATTAATTAGTATTAAATATGGTATTATCAAATAATATGGAACATATAAACTATGTAGAGATTTTAAAGAAAAAACTTCAGTCTCTCTTTGAAAAAGAAGACTGGAGTGAGAAAGATTTTTCTGAGGTTTTTTATGCTACTGACTCAAAAATTCAGGTCATTTGGATTTTAAATGATTGGGTAAAAGACGGAAAATATATTGAAGAGTCTATGAGGGTCGCTGAGATATTAAAAAATGATCGGGACCCTATTATAAATAGTGAAGAAGATAAAAATGCCAAAGATGGTAAAGATATAAATTTTATTCATACAGTAAGAGGATCTCTTCCTTATTTACTAGAAAAGATCACTGCAAGTTTAAAAACTGAATACTATACACGCATATTAGATGTTACAGAAGATTTATTAAATGACAAAAATATTTACGTAAGAGCTCACGCTGTAACAGCGTTACTAAGTCTTTCTTATAATGTTTATGCAACTAATCGTAACGATGGAACACCTTTTAATTTTGAAGATAGAGAGCGTGTTAGAGTGCTTGCCTTGAGGGTATTAAATGAAAATCATGTATACCCTAGAGTTTTAGAATTCGTAACAAGAGTTTTTGATAGATTACGCAGACTTAACGAGAACGATGCTAAAGTTTTTTTTGATTACTTACTTTATAAAAATATCGAAGAAAAAACATATAACCCTGATTATGTTTTAGAAAATGTAGCTCCTTTGTTGATATATTACGCTGAATTTCGTATAAAAATAAAAGACAATTTCAATGATACTTTCTTTAAAGAACTACTTATTTCTGTAATTAAAACAGCTCCTCCTAGATTAAAATCAACACTTGTCTGGCATATTTGGAAAGTTATAGAGGAAGATGCTTCTTGTTTAGGGGCTTTTGAAAAATATATAGATATTATTTTTGAAGGTGATTTTCAAAAAGAAACAGTTGGACAGTTGGAAATCTTAATGGAAAAAGTGTTTTCTATAGATCAAAACTTAGGAATTATAATATTTAAAAAATACATAAATTATATTGAAAAAAGGCAAACAAACGAAATGTTATGGCTTTTAAGTGTTCAAGATTTTTTACCTAAGATCGCAGATTTTGATGCTGATATTTTTTTAGAATCTTTAAAATCTCTTGTAGGTATATGGAGAAAAGGAAATGCTTATATTGGTGATTATAAAAATCTATTTAATTCGTTTACTTATATAAAAGAAAAAACTAAAAGAGAGCTAGTAAGGTATGAGGTTTTAAAAATCTTTTCTGAGATGCATAAAATTAAGTCTGAGGTACTTGAAAGTTATGAAGATTGATGAATATAGAGATCTTATCGTGGAGTGTAAGAGAAGCTTAGAATCTTCGGAGCGTCTTTTTAAAGATGTCTTTGTTTCCTCTGTTATTACGAGTAACGGGATTGTTGCCTTGAGTCAGGATAATTTAGAAAGAAATAAAAAGATGCGATATATGGCGGTTGCATTGATATGTATCGAATGGGAATCTTTGAGATCTCAAATACATCATTCTGATCAAAGTAAGCATCATAAATTTTGTATTAAAGTATATAAAGGGGATAATGCATGGGGCACAACAAAGAGTTTGAGGGAGTTGGGTATTTTAAGAGATTGTATTATGCACCATGGTGGAGAAATATTTAGATATACAGAGTGGATGAAGCGTAAAAGAGGTGTAATTGTAGTAATAGACAAAAAATATGAAGATCCTAAAACAAAGAAACTATCTTTTACAGATGAGCATCTTTTTTATTTTTTTAAATTAATTAAAGAAGATAGTTTGGATCATATCTTTACTAGAATAGAAAACCATATTGAGAAAAATAACCCACCAGTTTCAATCCTTAAAAGACTTAGATTATTTTAATATTTAGTTCCGATAAAATAGGCTACTAATAAGGTTCCGTATATAGCTATATACGGGTATATGTTTTTAATAAAACTAGATCCAAAAATAAGAAAAAGAAAGGAGTATAAGAATAGTTCTATTATGATTTCTTTATTCCATTTACTGTGTTGTCCAACTGTAAATGCAATATAAAAATACAGTGCCAAACCAATTATAAAACTAATCCAAATAATATTAGGAGAAAAAATATTTGATATGGTCTGAATTAAGATTGAGCTTAGGATTATAATCGAGCTCCACATTATCCATCTCAAATTAGTTATTTGAATTTCTTTTTGTTCTAATTGGTGATGTAAAAAATCTTCTTTGTCCATACCTATTTACTGTTGTTTTCGTATTACTTTATAGATCCAAATAGCCCCAGATATAATTCCAGCATAAAATACTGGCGGCATAATAAGTCCAATAAGAAGGCATGCACCAGCTGTATTCCTATATTCTTCACGAGTCATTTTTTTAAATTTCCACCAATCTTTTTTAGATATATCACCAAATCCAGTTTTTTCTAGTATAGGCGAAGGTGATATTTTAAATGATTTAATTTTGTCTTTTTCCATAGGTTTTTTTTGCAAAAATGATAATTCCATAGAGTGGAACACAAAAAGCCCACCACATGGAGTGAGGGTTTTAAGGCCCTCCATACTCGTTTCCAAGTATGGCCTGCAAAGACAAATCCCCATCTGATGGGTTCTTTATGTCTTTGCAGGACGATTTTTTCACCATGCCGCTGATTGCTCAAGGGTTTAGGCTACTTATTACTATTTAGTTGTACATCTAGAATATCACATGTGCTAAAAGATATCCACAGGTATAGATGCTTGCCCAAAAATGGCAGTGCGTTATGATTGGATCACACGATTATATCGCCCAATAAAAGTATGGTTTCTGATTGAAATATATTCGAACGTAAAGATAAAATTAGAAGATAAAACTAAAAGATAAAAATGCAGACAAAAATAGATAATATTACAAACCTAAATAAGATAAACATCTACATACAGAATTCCTGAACGTTCTAAAGTAAGCCTACTGCTTACTTGGTGGGTCGTCTTTTGACGTTCAGGAACCTACTAAGTAAATAGTAGACTTTGTCTTCATTCAAATATGAATAAAACAAATCTTGATGAAGCTATTAAATTAAGCGAACTGAACTGGAGTATTATACCAATAGGAAACAATAAAAAACCTCTCGTAAAATGGAAAGAATTTCAAGAAAGACTAGCAACTAAAGAAGAAATAACATCTTGGTTTAAAAGATGGCCAAATGCAAATATTGCTGTTGTTACAGGTAAAATATCAAACGTTATTGTTTTTGATATAGACGCAAAACACGGTAGAGAAATAAGAGAATTCCAAATACCGCCTACAATTATCTCAAAAACTGGAGGTGGTGGTAATCATATATTCTTTAAATACCCCGATCGACATGTCCCGAATTCAAATGGTACTCTTTTTGGAGAAGGAATAGATATTAAAGGGGATGATGGGTATGCAATAGTACCTTATTCATCTCATAAATCTGGTAATTTTTATGAATGGGTTGAAATGTGTTCTCCGTTTGATATAGAACCAATAGATGTCCCAAACTGGCTGTACAATAAATTATTTGAAAATAATAATTCTGACAGTAAAACAAAATTATGGGAAAAAGAAACATCTGATGTATTAGAAGGTACAAGAAACCAAACAGCAGCATCTGTAGCTGGTAAGATAATAAATACAATTCGAGAAGAAAATATACCTATCATTGGATGGAACATGTTTAAGGATTGGAATAAAAATATTCCATCCCCTCTTCCCGAAAAGGAATTAAGAAGTACCTGGGAGAGTATCGGAAAATACCATACAACTAATGGAGAGGAATCTAAGCCTCTTCTTGAAAAAATTAATATTACATCATGGAAACAATTCTCAAAAAAAGATTTTTCTGAAGTAAGCTGGCGTATACAGAACCTTATACCTATGGAGGGTTTTGTTATATTATCTGCAATTTCAGGAGAAAAGAAGACATGGGTTTCTCTTGAGATGGCAAAATGTATTGCTGAAGGTATAAACTTTTTAGGGACCGAGCTCTTTAAAACTGAACAAGGAAAAATACTCTATATTGATCAAGAAAACCCTGAACGAGACATTGTTCGAAGAGGTAAACAGCTTGGATTCAAAGAGAATGAAAATTTCTATATTTATAGACCAAACTCTTTAAACTTAAACGATGAAAAAATTGTTAAAGAATTATTAAGTAAAATTAAAGAAAACAATATTAATGTTGTCTTCATAGATACATTCCGAGCAGTTGCAGGAGGACTCAAAGAAGATAAGGCTGAAGATGTTCGCATGTTTTTTAACCGTTTTAAAATACTAAAAGATAGTGGTGTTGTAATCGTATGGCTCGATCATCGAAGAAAACCTGCCAACTTTGAAGGAAAAGTGCCTAAAAAAGAACAATTACTGGGTAGCCAAGACAAGACAGCTAGTGTTGAAATACTACTCCAACTATCAAGTGAATCTGGAAGTAACGAAATACGTGTATTTCAAGCAAAGAATCGCCTAGATAGAGAGATAAATGCTTTTAAAATAGCTATGGTTGATAAAGATAACGAAGATGGGACAAGAACTACAGATTTAATTTATGATGGTGAGATTGATGAAGATGAGACAAAAAAGAATGAAGCAAAAGAGTATATATTGGAATTATTAGGATCGGGAGGTAAAACAACAAAAGAAATAAAAAATACTGTTTCAACACAGAGAAAAATTGGCGAGAAGAACATAAGACTTGCACTAGGTGAACTTGTTGATAGCGAGCAAATCGATTATTCTAAAAAAGGGCGCAGTCATTTCTATTTTATTAAAGAAACATCATCTTTAGAAGAATCAGAAATAATGAGTTTGGACGATCTCTAAAAGCTAACTATTAATGTATTACCAAATTACCACGATAGTGTTCTATATCATGGCAATTTGGTAATTATTATTAAGTATTCAATGGATGTTTAGCCATTTGCCCACGTAAGTGCTCTGCGCTCGCATATAAATATATAGTCGTGGTCTTGATATCTGCGTGGCCGAGCATTTTCCCTAAAGAATAGATATCTACTCCCCCTTCAAGCATTAACGTTGCAAACGTATGTCTAAGCTTGTGGGCTGTAAAGAATATCCCAGAGGATGTCCGTATTTTCTCAATAAGGTTTTTAAGCCCTGTTTGCGTAAAACCAAGATTATGATTAAGTGACGTAAAGAACTCCGGGCATGTCTTATGGAGCCTGTGACGCTCTTCTAGATACCGTATAAGGCTCTGTGCGAGCGTTTGCGACATAGGAACTACACGATCCTTATTCCCCTTCCCTTGCCTAATAAATATGGAAAAATTCTCTATATCTACGTCCATTAATTTAAGCTTCAAAAGCTCTTGTTTTCGCAACCCTGCATGAATGAACATAGAAAATATCGCATGGTTCCTATACCGTAAAAATCTATACTTATATGGATAATTATAGACAACCTCAAGTAGTCGCTGTGTATCATACTGTGTTAATTTTGGCGGTAGCTTTTTATGAAGCTTTGGTACTTCAATATCCTGTACCGGATTCTTTTGTATATATCCTTCCTTAATACACCAGCGGAAAAATACCAAGAGTGACTTATGGTAATGTAAAAAAGTATTCGGACTCCAATTGCGCTCAGTCCTACCGTTATAAAAGAAGTTTCGTATAGAATCCTCAGTTACTTGAGTGATATCTCTCGTATGTGTTGAATTTGAATAAAAGGTAACAACTTGCCTATATCTCTTGATGGTAACCTTCGAGAAACCTTTTATAGATAAAGAATGATCACAAAACTTCTCACATAAAAATAATATATCCATGTTTTTTGTGTAAAGAGAAAGATCTTTTAGGATAGCCCGTAAGCTGTTTACACAAGGGAGAGACAAAAAAAATACCTCATTATCAAAAATAGATTGATAATAAAGGATGTTGTGCTTGAGACCAGACTTGAACTGGTGACATCTCCCTCTTCAGGGGAGCGCTCTACCAACTGAGCTACTCAAGCAATACCATTTGGTACATATTTTATACACGAAAAAAGACTTTTTTGCAAATAGGAAATCTATTTACTATCCCCTTTCAGCTGACTTAATATCCCTGTAAGGTTGCGGACATCAGTACCGCCACCAGTATTAAAGACTGCGCCAAGCTGACCCAAATATGGCTTCACAAAATACAATGCACCAAAACCAAGCAAGAATATCATTACCCAATAAAACATACGAAATGCAGTCGCAATACGCTGTGCGCTTCGCATACGCTTCAAAATAATAGTATTTTCTTCAATAGCAGCTTCAAGTGCACTAAGTCTTTTGTCTAAAATTGGATCCATATACAGATATTATATCATATCGATATGTATTTTATCTACACAGGAGTATACTTATACAGAACAGTAATTATTACTAATTCTTATTATTATTTATGAATACAATTATATTGGCACACATACTCAGTATTGTTTTTATCACACTCGGTTTATCAATGATTTTTAATAAAAAATGGACTGCGCAAGTTATCCAAGAACTCGTCGCAAGTAGTAGTGTATTGTGGCTTGCAGGACTTCTCACTATACTTCTCGGCGCAATGATTGTCGTAATCAATATACCGATCAATACCAACTTAGCTCTCTATATAGAAATTCTCGGCTGGATGACACTCATCAAAGGTATGATGATTATGATCTTCCCACAACAAACAATTCTCTATTATAAAAAGATGAATATCACTAGTGCATTTACTTGGGGAGGAATTTTTGTAGTGATACTTGGTATACTTTTGGTATTGTAGAGTATCCACAATTGACTTGATGATACATTACTCTATATACTAGTAGTAATGAAAAGAATATACATGGGGCTAAGTGTTATAGCTGCACTCGTAATAGGCTTTTTTGCTGGACAAGAAATCTTGTCGCTCACTCATTTTGATGCATCAAACTTAGGCGCTTCTGTATTAAAAGAAAAAGATCCTACACTCATCGCAGTAATCACTGGTATACCTTCTGCTGATGCAATCAAAAAACAGCTCACCCCTCCTGCAGGACAAAAAATACGTTGGATAGATAGCGAGCCAACAAAAACTGGTGGTTGTAGAACTACAGAGCTCGATCAAAATACCGGCAAAACTACTCCTATAGGAAAAGATGCGACAACAGCGTGTAGAATTACTGGACTTCATTATGATTTTGTCCCAGTTACAACTGACAATGCTCAAAGTAAAATGATCCCTACTAAACCAATTAAAACAACATCAGCAAAATTGCATGTAGTATATTCAGCAAGTACTTCAGCTGGATGTTCATCAATAGAAATAGATCTCTATGGCTCAGGCGGTCCAATACCAGGAACATCTACAACAACAAAAGGTCCTTGTACTATTACCGGACTTCACTACTATTTTGATTAAATAAAAAAACACCCTCATTAGGGTGTTTTTTTATTGTGCCTCCAGTACGAATCGAACGTGCAATTACTCCTTAGGACGGAGTCGTTATATCCATTTAACTATGGGGGCTATAGCCCCGTAAGGCATATATTATGCGAGCATTTCCTTGATAACACTTTCTTGGAAACCAACAGTGACAGCGTCTCCAATCTTGATTACTGGTACGCCAAGCTGGCCAGTAAGCGCAACCATTTCTTTACGTTTTTCTATATCAGTACCAACATTATATTCAGTAAAGGCGAGATTATTTTTCTTAAAAAAATCTTTTGCTAAATTACAATAATGGCAAGTTGTGGTGCTGTAAATGGTTATTTCTTTCATATGTGTATAGTATATCACACCCACAAAACTAGAACCAAGAGCACACCATATCCCAAAAACGCTGTATTTTTGATCGAGGTGCAGGTGCAGGCTCGGGTGCTGGAGTACCGATAATTACCATACCTTCATCGGGTTTTACCAAGTGATATTTCTCTCGAAGCTCCATTTCTTGCCCCAAAGGAGTCTGCAAAAAACGAGTTTCTTCTTCTAGTTTCCCCTTTTTACTATCAAGGAGGGCTTGTTGTTGTTTTGCGGTATTTATACTTTTACGCAAACCGAGATATTTTTTACCCAAAGAAAATACAGAATTGGACAATACGAAAAATAATACCAATAGTACAAATATTTTTATAAAGCTTTTCCATGAAAGATAGCTCTCTTTTTGTGTACTTTCTAGATTCATACGAATATGATACCATATCTATATGTTATTCAATCAAAATCCCAAAAAAGTAGGTATCGCCTGGAAGATTTTTTCTGCAATCATTATCGTAGGAATGATTTTGGTATACCTCCCAAATATCTTTTTTAAATAGTTTTTCCTATTCTCCAGATTTCATTACTTTGATGAATACATCATGCGGTATATTTATCCGTGCGTATTCAGCCATTTTCTTCTTTCCCTTCTTTTGTTTATCGAGCAATTTGTTTTTTCGACTTACATCTCCTCCGTATAGGTGCCCAGTCACATCTTTACGAAACGCTTTGAGTGTGCGAGATGCAACAATACGGCCATATGCACGAGCTTGGATTTTCATCACGACTTGCTGACGAGGAAGTAGTTTTTCAAGCTTGTCGACAAAATCATCTGCTTCTTCTTGCATGCGTTTACGAGAAATAATCCGAGTAAATGCTGGCTGTTCTTCGTCTCCAATAATAATATCCATACGGATAACATCTGCAATACGAGACTCTATTTGTTCATATGCAATAGATGCATACCCAGAACTAATACTTTTTATACCATCAAAAAATCCTCGCATAAGCTCACGAAGCGGCATAAGTACTACCAACTTCATTCTTCCATCTCCAAATTGCTCAAGCTCTTCTACGGTCGCCTCGTGATCATAGAGAAACGGCATAAGCACTCCTGAGTATGACTCTGGACTCAAAATAGAAACTCGTACCCAAGGCTCCATTACTTGCTGGATTTGCCCATCATCTGGAAAAAGGTGCGGTGAGTACACTGAGATAGTTTTTCCTCCGCGAACTATTACTTCATAAGTAATAGACGGCAATGTAACAATAAGATCAAGATTGAATTCTCGACGAAGACGCTCGGTAATAATTTCCAAGTGCAACATACCAAGAAAACCACATCTATATCCGCGACCAAGCGCACCAGACACTTCTTCTTCAAAAGAAAATGCTGAATCAGAAAGTCTCAAACGGCCAAGCGCCATACGCAAATCATCAAAATTGTCCTGACTTTCTGGGTATATAGACGCCCAAACCACAGGGCGCGGCTGTGTGTACCCTGGAAGTGCTTCAGTCTTCCCTTTTTGACTCACAATAGTATCTCCAACAGAGGCAATACCAGGCTGTTTTATACCCGTCACAATGTAGCCTATAGTGCCCGAAGAGAGGTTTTCTTGGGCTGTAGGCTCTGGAGTAAAGACTCCCACTTCAAGGGCCTGAAACGCTTGATTTGAGGCTGCAAAGCGCAATGTATCCCCTTTTTTGATACTTCCATCAAATACACGCACAAATACAATAACCCCTTTGTGATTTGAATAACTAAAATCAAAAACCAGTGCTTGTGGGTTGGGGGTGGTCAATACATGTGGTGGCGGAATACGGTCAATAATAGTATCGAGAAGCTCTGCAACACCGAGACCAGTTTTTCCAGACACTTGGACAATATCTGACTCTGATACATCGAGCAATGTACAAATTTCAAAAATAACTTCATCTATTTTTGCAAATGGCGCATCTACTTTTGTAATAACAGGAATAATAACGAGCCCACTTTCTTTTGCCATAGCGAGAGTTGTCAATGTTTGTGCTTGCACTCCTTGTGTACCATCGACAAGCAATAGCGACCCTTCAACAGCTTTCAATGCGCGAGAAACTTCATAAGAAAAATCTATATGTCCAGGAGTATCGATAAGGTTCAATACATGATCCTTATACCGCATTCGTACCGGCTGCATTTTGATAGTAATACCGCGTTCACGTTCAAGCTCCATAGAGTCGAGTACTTGGTCACGCATTTTACGCGCCTCAACAGTACCAGTAACCTCAAGCATTCTATCTGCAAGAGTACTTTTACCGTGGTCAATGTGTGCAATAATACTAAAATTGCGTATTTTTGGTGATTCCATATTAGTATTGCATTTTAACACAAAAAACAAAAAATGTATATAAATCAAACTATAAATATAAAAAGCCCTGTGATATACACAAGGCTTTTAGTAAAAAAAATGAACGTAATTATTATTTTACATCTACAGTGATGAATCTTTTTTTAGATGGTATTTTTCAAAACCAGAAACTAAAATAGTATCGTATCTCGTAAGATTAAAACTTTTTTGATCTTTGATACCAGATAACATACTGTTGTTCAACATAAGAGCTGATTTAAAACCATCTTTCTCACTAACCACTGAGTTAGATATTGCTTCTTTTTGAAAAAGCACACTATCTTTCGAGATTTCTTTTCGAGCCTCATCTGATATTGGAGCAATCAGTTTTATTTTTTCACCAACTTTTTTAACTTTTGCTTTTGCTAAAAAATCTGGATGAACACCAACAACTTCATTATCCCAAATTTTAACCTTAAAACTTGCCAATTCTTCACCTAACATACCAACAATAACTAAACCGTCATCTTGATTTATTAGTGAATTTAAAGAAATAAGAGCATCTGTGTCTACATTAGCAATCTTTTGTTTAGCTTCTTTTCTAGTTTTAGCTAAGCTTTCTAATATAGGCTGTTTTTGATCAAGATAATCTTCGTATTCACCTACCTTTCGTTCGCGCAACAATTCAGTACTAATAGGTAATTCAAAAATTTTCAATGCAATACGGGCAGGTAAGAATATTTCGTATGGATACAAATCCACAGAAGGTACTACTACACTTACACCTGTATATGCACATTTTTTTGTAAATAAGCACTTTACCGTCTCTTGATACATCTTATCGAGAGATTTACAAAAAATCTTTCCATCTACAACAATCGCTTTGTCATATTGGGTTTTTGTATTAGAAAAAAGTGACCGTACAGCTGACACTAACATACAATACTCATTAACAAGTATTACTATTGGAGCTTTAATTTCCAAAAGTCTTTTAAATCGGTTGTTACGAATAATAATCCTACGATATAAGACATCAATTGTCGACATACTATAAGTACCATCTTTTTCTTTTCCCAACATCCTAAAACCAGCAGGTATTACAAGTACATTTTCTAAAAAAACAGTTCCCTCAAAAGGTGCACATTGCTTTAATACACCTATTACAGATATATTATTTTTCGGATAAAACACCTCTCTAAACAATGAATCCAATTCCACACTACATTCAAGATTTTTAGCGCTAAAAAACTCTTTAAATAATTTTTGAAAATTAACACTTGTTTCATCTTGAAAAATAGGATTTGGTACAGGTACTGCCAAAGCAATATGACCAAAACTACGGCGAAATATATCCTGTTTTTTTTCAGTGCCAAAAATCTTTTCACAAAATAATCCATTTTCTGAAAATTTTGTACAAGCTTTGTCACTAAAATAATCTGGAGTAGTAACCTCACCTTTTGATAAAGCTAATATTTCAGCTGTAGTTATTTTTGATACACGTAAATACGGTTTTTCTCCCTTAATAATCTCTGGTAGAAACCCCATACCCTGTAATAAACAAAAGCTATCCTCTAAAGAAACCCCTTCATCTGAACCAATAGTAATCCATTCAGAAACACTTTTTTCCAAACCTTTTTCTACTGCCTTTTGAATAAAAGTCTCCTTTAAAAGAACACCCTCATCTAATTGCATATTGTTTTTGAAAAATAACCCAGACATACCTACAGATTGACTTTTTGCTTCTACTAGGCCGGGCTGAATGTTGAATTTGAAAAAATCTACATACGCCTTTTCTTTAGTATCAACCCAATATGATCTGCCATTTTTATGCTCTCTAACAGAAAGAAGAATCCTATCGTCTTTTTTGTTTTTAATAATATTTCTAAAATTCTCTTTTTCGGTTTTTTCCTCAGAAAGAATAGAAGATGTTACTACTATTGAACAATAAATTTGTGGATCTTCTTCAAGCACAGGCATTTCTTTTTCACGAAGAATACCAGCCACAAGAAATTTTTGTTCTTCACAAAAAATAGTATCACCAATAGAAAGATTACGTTTAATCAATAAGTAAATAGAAATTTTATTATCTACTCGCTCTGTCGATACTACGGTTGCCTTATCATAAAACCCCATAGAAACTCCGGTATTTTCGATTATCTGACCGAAAACATTTTCCACCAGTCTTTCCTTAGAATTTTTTGGTTCAATTTTTTTAACTTTTGCAACCAGTAAATCACCACAAGAAACCTCTGTACCAACATTAATAATACTGTCAGTACTACGTGCTTTGAAAAAATTTAAATCTTTTTCACTAATACGAGGCAGATTATTATCTAGCCATTCATCAGTTTCAAGTAAGATATCAACCTTTTCAACAATTGCTGTTTCAAAATATTTTTTATCAACAACTTTTTGGCTTACAAAAGCCATGTTTGGAGTATTGATGCCACCCCAAGAAGGCATAACAGTGGTAAGTAATCCTTTACTTACGGTGTCAGAAATTTTTCTTACGTTCATTTTATTATAGTTTTAAAGAACGTGGTCCTACGTCTATTTTTATACTCCCATTTCGGTTTTGGAGTTATGAACAATATAGCAACTTATTATATTTTTGTCAATATATATTTATTTTCAATTTATTTTGTAATATACCAATAGTTTGGATTGCTGTCTCGTTTTTTATTGATACAAGAAATGCGATATACAAAATACTAAAGCAAATAGACAGTACAGCACAGTATATAAGTAGCGGGAGCAAATGAAGTGTTATAAGGTAGCTATGTAGTCGAATAAGAACAACACTTGCCATACCAAAAACGATCACACAACCCAACACACTCTGCCATACTGTTTGCAAAATATTTGAATCAGCGATAATACCGTCTTGCTGCTCACTTTGTATTTTTTTATGTAATGCAACCCACAAAAGAATTGCATTTATTATCTGCACGAGAGAATACGCTCCCACCAAAGCAAATACTTCTTGTCCTTTTACTATAGGAAATACATACAAAAAGATCCCTATAAAAATTGGTGTCAAAAATAATGCAAAGAAATTTATTTTCAAAGGAATCTTTGTCTCCCCCATTGCATAAAATCCTCGCACCAATACAAGTATCATACTTTGTACTGCAAATGATATAGAGAATATCGCAAGACACCATGCAGCGATAGTTATATAGTGTGGACCAAAGTGTCCTGATCCGAGCAAAATGCGCACTGCGTATTCGCGGAACAATATAGAAAGCGCACACAATGGAATCGAGATAAATACTATCATTGCAATAGTTCTATGTATAAGCCCAGAAAATCCTGATAGGTTTTTTTCTGTATACAATTCAGATAATGCCGGGAAACTTGCTACCGCATATGATATACCAATAATCATCAACGGTGTTGTCTGGATATTATATGAGAGCTGGAAGAGAGACAGTGTCCCTACAGAAAGTACTGACGCAAATGCGCTGATAATGAGAAAAGATACTGAGTTGAGAGATAGTCCAATAGTTCTCGGAATAGAAAGCCTTATTACCTCTTTTACTAAAGGCATATCGATATGGTGAGTTATTCCTGTACGGATCCCCATTCGCTTCAATGGTACGTAGTGCGTCAAAAAGTGTAATATTGCGCCAATCACAACACCGTAGACAATACCAATAATACCGAAATGCGGTAAGAAGAAAATAATACCTGCGAGGATACCGATATTGTACAAAACTGGTGATAATGCAAAAGCAAAGAACTTTTTTTCTATTTGAGAAAATGTACCGAGCAAGTTTGAAAGCCCCAAGAAAAATGGCGACAAGAGTAATACTCGAGAAACTTCTACAAACAACACCTTATCAGCAAGAGTGAACCCTGGTACCAAGAAATGCGCAAGATACGGCATCGCAATAAAACACACAGTACACAATATACTCATTCCTATAAGGTAGATAGACAAAATACTATCGAGAAATGTAGTAAGCTTTTCCCCTTTTTCTGTCGCATCTTTTGCAAGTATTCGTGTGATAAATGGAATAAGTACGGTCATTGAAAACAATGACGCAAATGATGCATACAGAAAATCTGGTAACTTGAATGCCGCATAGTATACATCAAGCGAAGATGACGGGCCCAATATACCTGCAAGCATGTGATCTCGCAACAATCCAATCAATTGTGAAAGCAAAGAAAAAGCACCAAGAAGCAGGGCTGCATGGTGCACATTCTTTGTATCTTTATGAAATAAATCTACGATTTTTGAGAACACAATAAGTACTATTTTTTCTTAGTAGTAGACTTTTTTACAACTTTTGTAGTTGTTGGAGCAGGAGTTGTTACTGGTTGCTGTACTGTTGCACTACCTCCTTGTTTAAGCTTTGCCAATACTTCGTCGATTCCTTGAGTATTTGGACTAAGACTTTTTACCTGAGTAAATGCATCAAGTGCGTCTGCATTATCCTTGATACCTACATAGTAATTTCCAAGTACTACATATCCTGAAGGATCAAATGGTTCTACTTTTGTATATGAGAGCAATGCATCACGAGCACCACTTGAGTCTCCTGCAGATTGCTTCAATTGCGCTTTCAATACATATGCATCGAGGTAGTTTGGTTTGAGACTTATAGCATCTGCAATATAGCCATATGCTTTGTCTGTATCTCCTGTAGCGATAGAAATTTGTGCGAGAGAAAGAAGTGGTAATGGATTCTTTGGTGCATGTGCCTTTGCTTGCAATGCTGCTTGTTCTGCATTTTGCGCAGTTTCTGGTTTATCTTTGTTTATAACAAGTTGATATACCTGTGAGAGAGAAAGCCAGTTTGATGCATCAGTATTGTCCCATGCAACAGCTGCTTGTGCTGATTGTTCTGCACTTGAGAAATATCCTTGCAATGCTGTCTTATCTGGATTTTCTTTTTTTGCTTCTGTATTAAATTGGTTAATAAAGAGATTTGTACGAGCTTGCAAATATACATCATTTGCTGAAAGTTGTACTGCTTCATTAATATCATCGATTGCTGTTGGAGCATCTTTTGCAAAGAATGCTTTGTTGTAATACACAGTACCGGCAAATTTATTTAATGAGAAATATACTGCTGAGAAACTAGTCATAATAGCAACAACCAAAACCAAGATAGCGAAGAAACTAGTACGAGGATCTTTCAAATAGTGGAATGTAAGAACTTTTTTCTTATCAGCAAGACTTGGAATACCTATCAAGATACCGAGGTACAAGAAACTCATTACAATAAGGATAAATCCTGGTGTTGAGATGAGAGTAAGAATAAAGAATACTGTTACTACTACCAAACTAGTTACAGAAATAAATCGTGAGAATTTATCAGGCAATGCAACAGCAAAAGATTTGAATCCTTGAATAATTACCAATACAAATATTACGAGCAATGCGAGCACTGGAAGAATACCGTTTGTAGCAAAGAGTGATTCAAAGAAAGAGTACCCTGTTTCAAATGGAGTATTCCAAACTGTTGTTTGATTGATTCCAGCTGGGTGGTACAAATTCCATGCACTTGAGAATCGTCCTGCGCCTACACCAAAGGCTGGATTTGCATGAAGAGATGAGCGAACGACTTCTGCTGTTGCACCAAATGAAGGACGAATATCATTGAATACTACTCCAGCATACCGAGCAAGACCATATCCAACTGACGCACTACTGAGGAAGAAGAATAGTCCGATAAGTAATGATCCAAACGCAAAGAATGGGAATACTTGTACCTTACTATCATCTTCTTGTAAATCACTATTAAGCTTTTTCAAGAATTGTGCACCTGAGCGTTCAATAGAAGATTTGTATACGAATACGATAAGTGCAGCAATAGTAGAAATAATCCACACAATACCGATATTGAGGAACGCCATTACAATAAGAGTCACACCAAGTGCTATGTATGAGAATGTCTTCAAAAGCTTTTTAGGGCGAAGCACTTCACACATAAGAAGAGAGAGGAGGAATGTAAATGATACAAAGTATCCAAAATCAATCCATGATCCTACCAATGTTCCTTGGTTTGATACTGCAGCAAAATGCTTTGCAACAAATCCTGTATTTTGAGATACATACAAGATTACTTGCAATACTATTGTTATTACTGATCCGAGGAATCCAGCAACAAACAATTTTGCGAGACGTTTTTCTTCCATTGCAATAGTTGCAACAATGAATGCAAACAATCCCAATGTGAGTGTTGTTGCAAATGAATCAAGTGCGAAGCCTCGACCCCAGAGAGAAACACTTACATTTTTTGAAAATAGCGCTCCTATAAAAGAAAGTACTACCCAACCAGCAACAAATAACAATGTCTTACTTTTTGGTACAGTAATACTACCAGCAATAAATTGCCCTACGAACCATACAGAAACTGCTAAAAATGTTCCTGTGTAAAAGAGAACCCCTTTTAATGCTAATACGCCACCTACATTTACCGGAAGAAATAGGAATGGCAACAAACCGATCATTACACTAATAATTGAGAACGCGACTTTATTACATTTATCTACTATATTTTGGTGCATATGGGTATAAGTATACTACTAGAGTACAATATTTACCACACGACTTTCCACAACAATTATCTTTTTGACTTGTTGTCCAGATATGTACTGCTGAATCTTTTCATTTTCTAGTGCAAGTTTTTCAATTTCTTCTTTTGCGGTACCAATAGCGACTTCGATAGTGCCACGAAGTTTGCCATTTATTTGAATAGGAAGTGTCATCGTTGAGTCGATAATTTTTGTAGGGTCATACTTAGGCCAAGACTCTAAATGAATACTTGAGGTGTTACCGAGCATATACCAAAGCTCCTCTGCTATATGTGGCGCAAATGGTGCAAGAAGTTGCAACAATGTTTTATATTCAGTATTTGAGATATTTTCTATACTATCCCACTCATTAGTCAAAATCATCATTTGAGAAATAGCAGTATTGAATTTAAATTCTTCAATATCTTCAGTCATTTTTTTGATAGTTTTGTGTAATTGTTTTGTCTCTGTAGTTACGGTATCAGAAATTTTTTCTTGTAATTTCCACACACGCTCAAGAAAACGTCGTACGCCAACTACCCCGTTTGGATCCCACGGATAATTTGTTGTTACTCCATATGGCCCCATAAATGCCAAATACATACGAACAGTATCTGCACCGAGCAATTTCACAATATTATCTGGATCAATAACATTCCCTTTTGATTTACTCATTTTATTTCCATCAGGGCCTAATATGAGCCCGCGATTGCGACGGACAGTATACGCTTCGGTATCTTGTACAAGCCCAATATCATAGAGCGCTTTTGTCCAAAAACGAGAGTATAGCAAGTGCATGGTAGTATGCTCTGCACCTCCCATATACAGATCAAGAGGCATCCATGCAGCCATTTTTTCTGGACTTGCAAAAGCCTCATTATTTTTATTATCTACATAGCGATAAAAGTACCATGAAGAATCCACAAAAGTATCCATAGTTTCTACTTCCGGCTTCCAGCCTTTACCAAATATTTTTTCAGTGCGCTCAAAAAGCTCCTTACTACGAGCAAGTGGAGCTGTACCATCTGGGGTGTGATCTACATCTGTCGGCAAAAGCCATGGCAAATGTTCATCTGGGACCGGGTGCGCAATACCTTCTGGATCATACACTATTGGTATAGGAGTACCCCAATATCTTTGACGGCTAATACCCCAATCACGAAGTCTATAAGTACTTACCAATCTCCCACCAACCTTATTAGTAATTTCTACCTTATCTACAAGTGGTCTATCTAATACTGGTAAATTGTACACACTAGCAAATTCAGCATCTCTTTCATCATGCATAGGTACTGCCATCACAGCTCCTGTACCATACCCAGCAAGCACATAATCTGCGATCCATACAGGAACAACTTCATTATTTGCGGGATTTATAACAAAAACACCTTTGAGCTGTACGCCAGTTTTCTCTTTTGATTGTTGACGATCAAGCTCAGACTTCTTTTTTGTATCTGCTATATATGCGAGTACTTCATCTTTGTTTTCTATTTGTGAAAGTAATTGCTGTACGAGTGCATGCTCTGGTGCAAGTACTACATATGTCACTCCAAAAAGTGTATCCGCACGAGTGGTAAATACAGTAATTTTTGTATCAAGCGCTTTCAGTAGTTCAGGTTCTTTTTCTGCATCAAAATGAGGAAGTTCTGCTTTTACAAAACGAGTAGGAACATTAAGCAATGTCTCAATTTCAGACATTTGTTTTTTTGTAATAGCATCATCAGCAGTATCTTGTATTATTTTTATAAAACCAGTATTTGATTTTATTTTTTTTACATCAAAATCCCAAGTAAATGTATCTTTAAAAATTTTATCTTCTTCAAAATCAGGAGAACAAAAAGCACCAGATAATATAAGTCCTGCAATTGGTTTTGTTATTTTTTCCAAAACTTTCATTGCAACAACAGAGCCCAAACTATGCCCCCATACAATAGTATTTTCATCATAAGCAACAGCATCAAGCGCAGTGGCAACTTGTTCTATTTCTTTTGGAGAATTTGTATTTGGTAATACTGGACAGACAACAGTGTGACCTCTTTTTTCCAACTCTTCTTTTAGCCATGCATACTTTCCTTCATTAGGAGACCCTTGGAAGCCATGAAGTAATACATATGTATATTTTTTTGTAAAACTAAAATCTATTTCACTACCCTCACTTCTTCCAATCCAATTTTTTTGAGATTCTTTTATAGCGTGTGGCCAGTCGCGAGTATCGAGATCATCGATAAGTCTATCTGCGTATTTTGTAATACGGAGCATCCACTGTTCTTGGTCACGCTGTATTACCTCGCTCCCACAACGCTCACACTTATTATCTACAACCTGCTCATTCGCAAGAATAGTCTGATCTTTAGGGCACCAGTTCACCTTGGTCACTGCACGATACACCAAATCTTTTTTAAGAAATTGTGTAAACATCCACTGTGTCCATTTGTAGTACTCAGGCGCACAAGAAACTATCTCTTTATCCCAATCAAACATTGCCCCCATACTCTTGAGCTGCTCACGCATCACATCCATTTGCTTATATGTCCAACTCATTGGATCACCACCGAATTTGATAGCAGCATTTTCTGCAGGAAGACCAAATGCATCGAAGCCCATAGGGTACAACACATTGAAGCCTTGCATACGTTTGTATCGCGCAAAAATATCTGGTACAGAAAATGCATACCAGTGTCCTACATGGAGATTGCCCGATGGATAACTAAACTCCACTAGTTGATAAAAATTCTCTTTTTCTGAGACACTATCTTGCACCTTATACAGACCCTGCTCTTGCCATTTCTCTTGCCATTTCTTCTCTATTTCTACATGGTTGTATAGGTTTTTCATATATACCCATTTTTTCATAAAAACCCTATAAAAGCAATAAAACCCTCATTTCGAGGGTTTTATTTATTTCTCATGACTGAGTGCGATAGTGAGTGCTTCGATAGCGATTTTGCGAGCGGCGTCTGGTTTGAAAAAGTCTTTTGCATGATGCGCCATAGTATCATAGCGATCCTTATTTTCTAAAATAGTTTCTATTTCATGGAGGATCACTGAGGGGTTCATATTTGATTCTTCAACTACGACACACCCACCTGCACGTGCATAATGATACGCATTTTTTCTTTGATGATCATCATGGGCTATTGGATACGGTATCAAAATAGAAGGCTTGCCCCATGCTGCAATATCAAACAATCCGCTTCCTGAACGAGATATTACAATAGTACTTGCCCCACCAAACATCTTCATCTGCAGTTCATTCAAAAATGGGTACACTTTGTATCGAGTACGGTGAATATTATTTTCGAGTACAATACGACTATCTTCAAGTACGGTCTCATAGAGCGCAGGACCTGTTTGATGAATGATTTGATATTTTTGTAAAAGCTCTGGGAGTAATGCAACAATTGCATCATTGATAGCTTTTGCACCTTGTGAGCCACCAATCACACCAATCACCGGCATACTAGGATCGAGCTCAAAAAACTTTACCGGGTCTTCTGTTGCAGCCATTGCAGTAGAGCGACGCATAGGATACCCCACAAGAGAAACCTTACTTTCATCAAAATACGCAGCCGCTTCTGGGAATGCAATTGCGACACGCACAGCAAATTTTCCAGACCATTTATTCACTCGTCCTGGCGCAGTGTCTGATTCATGAATAATAACAGGGATGCGGAGCAATCGAGCCGCAAACAATACAGGAAATGCTGGATAGCCCCCCTTACTGACAATAACATCAGGATACAAGACAAATACTTTTCTCAAAGCACCAAATATACCAAAAAATGTTTTTATTGCATCAATAAGATTTTGTACTGACGGATATACTCGCAACTTCCCTGCTGATACGCGAATAAATGTTATATATTGAGACTTCAATGCATCTGTATCGTATGGGCGATCTGCCATATAATACATTTTCAAATTGACGATTTTTTCTTCATCAACAAGTTTATTCATTGCTTCAGCAATGGCAATAAGTGGATAAAAGTGTCCTCCTGTTCCGCCTCCTGTAAAAAGTATTTTCATAAGATATTTCTAGTATACACTATTACGCGGCTCGTTTGTAGCGAGATACTTGTAAAATAATCCCGACTGACGCAAGCGCAAAAAGTAATGCTGTCCCCCCTTGAGACACAAAAACCAACGGAACTCCGGTCAATGGAAACAGTCCTACAATAGATACGATATTGAGGAACGACTGCGCGACAAGCATAGTCACAAGTCCTACCACCATAAATCGACTAAATGCATCCGGCGCACGAAGTGCAATACTGTACCCTCGTATAGAAAAGAACACATATAGACATACCAATATGACAGTACCAAAAAATCCAAACTCTTCTCCATACACGGCAAATATCGAGTCTCCTTGTGGTTCTGGAAGATAATTAAATTTTTGAATACTCTGACCCAACCCTCGCCCAAATACTCCACCAGATCCTATTGCGATGAGAGATTGCTGTACTTGGTACGATGCGCCACGAGGATCAGCACTTGGATTAAGAAATGTTTTTACGCGATTCATTGTATATGGTCTAAAGAAAAGCAATGTCACAAAACCAAATACAGCAATACCACAAATCCACAAAATCTTTTTCATCTGTATTCCAGATACAAAAAGCATTACCGATGAAGCCCCCGCAATAAGAATCAAACTTTTTGTATCAGGTTGCAAAAGCAGCAATCCTCCAGTCACTGCAATCATGACTACAAAAGGAACAATCTGGCTTGAATCTCCTTCTTTTTTCTTTTTTTCAAACCATGCAAGCCATGAAGAAAAATAAATAACGAACGCGATTTTCAAAAACTCTGCCGGCTGAAACGATACTGGGCCAATAGCAATCCAACGCCGTGCTCCTCCATGACTAAAACCAATATGGGGAATAAAAACTAATGCAGTAAATACTAGTCCGAACAAAAATATATAGAGTGAATGTTTTCTCCAAAAGGTATAAGGGATTTTTAAACAAATAACGAGCGCAATAAACCCTGCAGTATACCCAAGTGCAAGCTGACTAAATAATACACTATAAAACTTGCTCTCACTGTGCGCCAAGATTCCCAACGATGCAGAAATAAAAATAAATAATCCAGCAATACAAATCGTCAAAACTACTCCAAAAAATGATCTATCAAATGGTTGTAGCTTTTGTTGTACTGCCATATATTAACCAACCAATGCAAGTACAAGTCCTGCTATTGCTGCAATCATACCAATAATCCAATATCGCATAACAATCTTTTCTCGTGACCATCCCAATGCATGAAAATGATGATGTAGCGGCGCTATTTTGAACACGCGTCTTTTATTGAAATATTTATAACTAGTTATTTGAATAATATTTGAAGCACTGGTTGCCGCAAGTGGTAATGCAATAAGTGGTAAAAGCAATACGGTATCTGTAAGAAATGCAATAACAGTGAGCACTACAGTAAGCCCCAATATTCCTGTTTCTCCCATATAAAACTTTGCGGGTGGTACATTGAACCAAAGGAATGCCAATATAGATCCAGAAAGCACACCACAAAAGGCTGCAATATCTACCATATGCTTACCAAATGCAATACCTGCATATGCACCAAAAATAATAGCGAGTACTCCTCCTGCGAGTCCATCCATACCATCGATCACACTAGTAGAAAATGTTGCAACAAGCACCATAATAAAAAATGGAATGAACAAAAATCCTAGGTGAAGAAAATGCCCGGTGAGTGGTATTGCGACAGCATTCATACCAAGCTTAAAATAAAACCAAGAACCAATAAGTGCCCCCACCAACGATACAATAGCAATCTTCACGCGACGGTATTTGATATCATCATTTATAAAGCGACCATTACCGCCATTGATTTGCAAAAAGTCGTCAAAAAGCCCAACCATAGAACCAAAAAGTAATGACGCGAGTGGGACCAATGTTTGATTTCTACTATAAAAATCTAAGCTTTTACTAAGATCAGAAGGAAAAACTTTTGAAATGAGCCACATTATAGAAATCACTGCAAGTGTAGAAAACCAAATAACTACCCCGCCTACTCGCGGTGTAGAAATTTCTTCTTTGGTATTGTGTAATGCTTCAAAAGAATTGTTGGTGATATCTGTCGCATCAGTACGAGCAATCTTTTTCCAAAGCTTATGCAATTGCATATATTTCAAAAAACGAGGGGCAGCAACAATCCCTACTGCGAATGCAAGTGTAGTTGGTAAGAAAATTTTTACAACGTGAATAATCATAGGAATTATTGTATATCTTTTTGTGTTAATAATTGTTTTATTTTTGCTGATTGTGCTGCAAATTCTGGAAGCTCAGCAGTACTAGTAATACCAAACTCTCGCAACAAATCAATACTTGGTACATACGAAACACTTCTACCATTCCCTTTTGCTTCTATAAGTCCTCGAGCCACGAGCGCTCGTATACTGTAGACACTATTTACTCCGCGGATAAATTCGATATCAGTCTTTGTTGCACCTTCCATATAAGCCACAATCGCGAGTGTTTCGCCTTGTGCTTTTGAAAGCTCTTTTGCAAAGCTTTCTTTTTGCATAGCCGCAATAAACTCACTCATTGATTCATCAATAGCAAGCCCAACAGTATTGTTTTGTACCAAAACGACAACACCACTATTTTGTAAACTTTGTACAAGTTCTTGGACTGCAGGTGCAATATCTGCGACAGGTACCCCACAAAGTTTTGCAAGTGCATCAAAAGACTGCGGTTCTGCAGTAAAAAAAAGTATTGCGTGTATCTGGCAAGTAAGTTTATTCATGATTTTTGGTTAACATTATATCGGTAAATACTCCAGACTCTTGCTCTGCAGAAACCATACCTCTACGTACTAATTCTAGCATACCCAAGAAAGAAACGATTGTGTATACCTTTTGTGTCTTGGTATCTCCATCTGGATCACGGACCACAATATCATTGAAGCTTGTTTTCAATGCTTTGGTAATACGGTCCTCAAGCGTCGCAAGTACTTCTGTAATAGAAATAGTTTTGTACACTCGCGCTACAGGAGCTTTTGATACTACTGGGACATTACTGAACAAACTAGTAAGTATTGGAAGCAATGTATCTTTGGTAATATGTGGATCAGGAGAAAATACGATAGGGCGCGACATAGGACGACCTTCAAATAAAATCTTTTTCCCATATTGTTTTGAAAGATCTATTTGTATATGAGAAATTATTTCAAACAATGCAAGGCGTCGCTCGAGATCGGTGATAGACTCTACTTCTTCTGGTGCGAGCTCAAGATTTGGCAAAAGCGAACGAGCCTTTATCAAAATAAGTGTCGCGGCGACAGCAAGGAATTGCCCCACCATATCTGGCGTCATACCCTTTTGTTGTATATACAAAATAAAATCATCAGTAACAGCCGCAAGTGAAATATCATTCACAAAAAACTTACGCTTTTCTACCATTTCCAACAAGACTTCAATAGGTCCCTGGAAGGTTTCGTGTTGAATATGAAATTGCTCTGAAGTGGTCATACTATAGACAATAGTATAAATGATTTTGCAACTATATAAAACATTTACAGGTATGGCATTTTCGCGTACAGTACAAAAAAATATATATTATGCTATTTACAATCAAATTTTTAACAGACTATGATTCTGGTTTGTATGGTTCTATCGAAGGTAAATATCGCCAATACCAAAGAATAACTTTTGAGGTAGAAAAAGAGCTTATGGAAAAAAATATGATCCAAGAGCTTTCTTCAGAACTCAACATTTTTATTAATAAAAAGTTTGCTGAAAAAAAATCTTCCAGAACCTGTGCACTTGCATGGAAACGATGGAGTAAAATTATTTTTGAAAGTTACTTTATTAATGAAAATGGTGGCTTTGAAAGTCCCACCAAGGCACTATGTACAGATGTGTGGACAGATATTTTTGAAAAAAAAGAGCTTCTTCCTACACCGTTACGACTAATTGAAATCGATACCGAGACAGTAATCCCTAATATGCCTTTTGAAGCATGGATTACAGAAACAAATGAGATTTTAAAGCCTTATTTGGTTTTACAAGGATCATACGATGAACAAACTCGATATATCGGGTTGGGATTTGAACTTATTGCAAACAAAAAAGCTTGTTGATTACTCAGCAAGCTTTTTCTTTTATCTATTTCATGATTATTATTCTTATCCCTAATCCTCCTCTTTATCAAATCTTTCATCGATTCTGACCATATCTCTAGGAAAAAGAGTTGCCTCACGTATGTTCGCTAGATTCAAAAACTGCATAGTTATACGTTCTGCACCAAATGCAAATCCTCCTTCAGGTGGTACACCATATTTGAACGCATCAAGAAACATTTTGATTTTTTTTGGATCCATTCCCCATATCTTTACGTGCTCCATTAATTGATTGTAGTTATTTATTCGGCGTCCACCTGAAAGTAATTCTCTTCCACGACAAACAAGATCAACTCCTTCATTAAATTCAGGGTTTTCTTCACTAGGAAATACATAAAAAGGTTTCTTCATTGTAGGGTAGCCGTACACGAATACGAAGTCTGACCCTGTCTCTTTTTTGATTATCTCAGAAATTTCAACTTCATCTTGAGAGCTCAAATCCTTATCACCTCTATTATCTCTCCCGTATACTTCAAATATTTTCTGATGCGCTTCTGTAAGAGATAGTGTTGGTGTGTATTCTATTATATTAGGAAGCTCTACATTAAGAATTTTCAAATGTTCACTGTTTCTTATCTTTATCTGCTCCAAAATATATCGGATAGTACCCTCTGCCATATCACGGACATCTTTCCAACTTTCGATAAATGCCATTTCTGCATCGAGAGATACTATCTCTGTAAGATGACGGGTAGTAGTACTTGGTTCTGCTCGAAATACTTTATTAACAGAGAAACAACGCTCAAAACCTGTCATAACAATTTGTTTGTATAATTGTGGAGATTGTGAAAGAAATGCCTTTTTATCAAAGTAGCTAATTTCAAAAACTTCTGCTCCTCCCTCTGCTGTCGCAGGAACAATACTTGGTGCCTGAAATTCAAAAAACATATTCTTTTTCATATACTCTCTAAAAGCATCTATTATTGTTTCTTGAATTTTAAAAATTGCTTGAATTTTTGGATGCCGAATAACAAGCGCTCTATTATCGAGCTCTGTTGTAAGATCAAGATTATACCCACTAAGTGACATATCAAATGGTAGTGGCTCTGCTTCTGCAAGAACTTTTATTTTTAAAATCTCAAGCTCGATATCTCCATTTAATACACCCTCTTTTTTATTTCTATCGGGTCGCTCATTTACTTTACCAACAACTTCAACAACCCACTCTTGGCGGATCTCTTTACCTACCTGCATTGCCTCACTATTGGGCAAAATAACCCCCTGAACAATACCGGTCATATCACGAAAATCAAAAAAGACCATTTTTCCTTGATCACGACGAACATCAATCCATCCTTTAATAGTAACCTCCAAACCTTTATGAGCCCCCAATTCGTTTATGTAGATTCTTTGCATATGTGCATATTCTACAACAAAAATGAATAAAAAAAAAGCTCTACAGGAATATATCCTTATAGAGCTTTTTAATAATTAACTAAAACAATCCATATGTATCTGTGTTGCCACTTCTGCTATCTTACGACCGTATTCACCCATTTCAATAAGATAGAAATCAACAACATCTTGATTACTACCAAGGGTTTTAAAAAGTGGACGAAATCGTTCATCTCTTTTAAGCTCTTGAACAAACCTAGAAAAATATTCAGAGTCACCAGGAGATTTTCGAGGTATCTTAATACCAGGTATATCGTTTGACTCAAAAACTTTGCTGTTTAATAAAGCGATAAGCGTATCTTTTTCTTTGTTAGTCATACATTTTATTTTTTTATTATTATAGCATAATTTATAAAAAATGCAATAATTAAAGCCACGCATTATATCGTGACTTTATACTGTAAATAATTATCTTGGTTTTGAGACCGTTGTTGTGGTCGTAATGACTGTCGTTGTAACCTCAACGGTAACACCCTTACCTTCTCCACCTCCGCCTCCGCCCCAAAATACTGAACTTTGCGAAAAAGAAAATCTTTTTTTCATGTTAATTTATTTTGTATGCATTATATCATGATTTATAAAAAATGCAATAATAAAACCCTTACCGAAATACATCGATAAGGGTTTTAAAGAACATGTAATACATTATTTTCCAAAAGCATCAGCTTGTAATTTATATAACTCGGCATATCTGCCGTTTTTATTATATAAATATTCATGATTTCCATGTTCAATAATTGCTCCATTTTCAAGAACTATTATTTTTGAGGCCTGCTTAACAGTTGAAAAATTATGAGAAATAAGTATAACAATCTTATCTGCTGTTTTTTCTTCCAAATTTTGGAATATGGACTGAGTAGTTAATGCATCAACAGAAGATGTCGGTTCGTCTAATACACAAACTAAAGCATCTCTATAAAAAATACGAGAAATAGCAATACGTTGGTGTTCCCCAACGGAAAGATCTGTTCCATCACGAAACCCTTTCCAAATTAGCTGCTTGGTACCATTTTTTAATTTATCAACAAATGATTTTGCTCCAGCCATTTCGAGAGACCAATCCACTCTTTCAGTATTAATACTATATTCTCCTTTTCCTAATGCTACAGATTCTTCAGCAGAAACATTATATCTTCCATATGTCTGAAACATTACAGCCAAATATTTATGCCATGTTTTGACATCAATATCTTTTAGATTTACTCCATCAACCAATATCATACCTTCAGTTGGGTCATAGACCCGGCAAAGTAATTTTATCAATGTTGTTTTTCCTGCACCACTAAGACCTACAATTGCCAACTTTTCAGCTGATCTAATAGTAAGATTTATATTCTGCAAAACTTTTACAGAAGAACCATCATAACTAAAAGAAACATTAACAAATTCTATGGTTGGAGGTTTTTTATACTCAGGGAAAATAGCATCTACATTTGAAACTATTATTGGTTTTGTTTCAAAAACATCAAACCAAATAGTTGCATATTGGTTCGCATCTTGCAAAACAACAAGACTCCCAAAAAAATTACTCATTGAACCATAAAAATTATTATATGCTGAAAAACAAAAAACCATAGAACCAATAGGTAGTAATCCAGCAAGACCTTTTTGTAAAATAATAATACCTGCAAGTAAACTGAAAATAACAGTATATATTCTCAATAATGTTTGCGATAAATTCTTTCTACTCTGAAGACTTATTATTTTTACATCCTCTGCGTCCATATGATCAGCGACCTCATGAACAAATTTCGAAGAAGAATTAAACATATTTAACTCAATAAGATAATATTGAGACATAAATAAGCCCATTCTATTTTGAATAATTCTCTTTGAGTCAGTATTCAACCTTCTAATTCTAAAAAGTTTCCTACTATATTTTCGCTCAACATAATACAAAGGAGCTGCAGACAAAAGTGCTAAAATAGCCAAATGAAAATCAATAGATATAAGTATACATAACGTAACACTTATAGCAATAAGTGCAGAAATTATATTACAATTTTGATTTATCATTGAGAATATAGCACCCTTTCCCCACTCATTCCCTTGTTGAATTTTTGATTGATACTCACTAGATTCAAGTGTCGCAGCATCTAAACTAGATTGTTTTTGAGAAAATATTTTTTGAATACCTGTCATAAACCTTTCAGAAAATACAATTTCAAAATATTTTTCCCATACACCCAGCACTGCTGGAATAAAAAAGGAAGCAAGTAATAGTAATATGTATGGTAATAATAAATGTACTATAGATAAAATACTAAGATCTTGAAACCCTTGTACTTTTATAATATATACAACCTTATTAACCAACAAACTAAACGAACCAATAGAGATAAGAGGTGTTAGACCTGTCAGAATAGACAAGATAACAAATCCCCAAAAAGGCTTAGGTGCAATTTTCGCACCTAACACAAAAGATTTAACTGATATATGCATCAGACTTTTTTTCTTCATAATATATTTTTTATTTTTTTGTAAATGTTGTTTATATAAATAATAGCATATTTATATACAAAAGTCAAGTACTTTTTATTGCATCAATATTTGATTTTTAATAAGTTTTTGATATTCGTCGCAACGTTTTTCAAGCTCTACATGAGTACCACTATCTACTATCTCCCCTTTTGCTACAACAAAAATAATATCAGCATCCATAACAGTTGAAAGTCGGTGTGCAATTATTACTGTAGTGCGTCCTTTTGCACTTTTATTGATTGATTCATGAATAAGTTTTTCATTTATTGAATCGAGTGCGGATGTCGCTTCATCAAAAATCAAAACCTTAGGCTCTTTAATAAGCGCTCGTGCAATACCTATTCTTTGACGCTCGCCACCAGAAACTTTTATACCACCCTCACCTATCATAGTATCAAGACCATGATCTTTGAGCTTTGCAACAAAATCATCAAGTGATGCATCGGATACAGCTTTTACAAGACGCTCTTCATCTACCTCTACCCCCATAGGAAGTCCAAATAAAATATTATCTCTAATACTTCTATCGAACAAATCAATCTTTTGCTCAACATTACCTATCTGTGATCGCAACCAGTGCAAATCAAGATCTTTTATACTTACATCATCTATAAGAATCTCTCCTTTTATTACTTCATAATAACGGCGCATTAGATTAACAATTGTTGATTTACCAGATCCAGAAACACCGACAAAACCAATTTTTGCACCAGCAGGTATAACAAAGTTTATATTTTCTAAAGTACTTTCTTCTTCTTTATCTACCTCGACTTCTTCTTCCTCTTCTTTTGCACTCTTACGATACGGGTACGCAAAATTAACATTTTTAAATTCAATTTTTCCAGCAAAATTTTCTATTTTTTTACCACCAATATTTGGATTGATATCAGGCGCAATATCCAACAAATCAAAATACTTTTTTATTTCTACTATCTGGAAAAGCATTCGGCGTTGATAATTCATTATCATAACAAGGTTTGCAAAAATTGAACTTGTCCAAGAAAAGAATGTTACAAACATTCCCGTAGAATGATCCCCAATCAATATTAAATATACGCCAATAGAGAGTGTGGCATATTGCCCTATAGTGATTATATATTTATGACCATAAAAAAATTTCAAATAATCAAGCCAGGTCTTTTTTGTAAAATTAGTTACCTGTGTATAGGCAGTATCAAAATCGTTAAACGTTTTTTCTTCTTGTCCTTCTGCAATTACAAGAGTTGCATTTCTATACAACTCAGACTGCAATTTTGATTGCCCTTGATTTTTCTTACGAATTTCTCCTACAACAGGGAATATCTTTTTATTTCTACGTAGTGATACAAGTACATACATAAGTACGAATGCAAGAGCGGTACCAGCAATACGCCAATCAAAACACGCAAGTATTACCAAAGTTACCAATATCTGCAAAACAGCTTGCAACATATTATAAAATATGTCATTAAACATATTTATTAATGAATTTTGTCCTTTATTTACAATAGTTTGTTTTACACCAGAATGCTCATTGGTGTGTTGTCCAATAGAAAATTCAAGCATCTTTTTAAGAGATATAGACGAAAGTGCTTGATCTATATTATCGTCGAGATATTTAATATCAACATACTCTTTTAGGTGCCACAAAATCTGCGACTGAATAACAGTAAGTAAAAAAGAAATACCTAGAAAAATAAAAGTTAAACGAACATTATGATGAATAACAGCATCAACACCCTTACCAAATAAATACGGTGAAAACGCAGAAAAAATCTGAACAATAATCAATATTACTGTTGTTATAATAAAATATTTCCAAAAAGGTTTAAAGAAATAAATTACTCTTTTAAAAAAAGATTTTTCTACTTTCATTTTTATATACTCAACCCTACTGCGCTATACACCTCTCCTATTTTCTTTTGAGCGATTTCGTTTGCACGGGCTGCGCCTTTAGCGAGAATTTCTTGGACAAGCTCTGGGTGTGATTCGTAGTATGCACGTTTTTCGCGCATAGGTTGTACAAAGTCTATAATATCTTTACTAAGCATCTTTTTTGCATCCCCATAACCAAGTCCTTTGGTATATTGCGCCCGGAGCTCATCTGAAGTATTGAACAGTTTATGTATTTGATACAAAACCAAATCATCAGGATTTTTTTCATCATCGCGACCTTGTGAATCTGTGACAATACTCATTACCGCTTTGGTAATTTCTTCGTCAGTACCAAAAAGAGGAATGGTGTTGTTGTAGCTTTTTGACATCTTTTGCCCATCTACACCAGGGACCACAGCCACACTTTCCAATACGAGTTCATTGGGTAATACAAAAGATTCTCCGTATTGATGGTTGTATTTGCCTGCTATGTCACGAGTATATTCGATATGCTGCTTTTGATCTTTTCCTACAGGGACCACATCTGCATCGTAGAGTAATATATCTGCTGCCATAAGTACTGGGTAATTGAAAAGTCCCATACCAGGCTCTATATCACGAGCGACAGCATCTTTGTACGCATGTGCACGCATCATAAATGGTACTGTCACCAAGGTATCAAAAATCCAACAGAGCTGTGTGTGTGCAGGGACAGCAGATTGTTTAAAAAGTACTACAGACTCTGGATCAAGCCCGATAGCGAGATAGTCGAGCACGAGATCATAGGTGTGCTTTTGCATAGTGTCTTTGTCTTGTACAGAATTGAGCGCATGGAGATCTGCGACAAATACAAAACTCTCGTATTCGTGTTGTAAATCAACAAATTGCTTCATTGCGCCAAAATAATTACCAATATGAGGACGACCTGTTGGTTTTACTCCTGAAATAAGACGTTTTTTGGCACCTGATGAGTTTTGTATAGATGTGGATTGCATGTGCATATAGTACCAAAAATGGTGGATTTTTGAAAGTACAGAAAGGTGCTACAATCCTATGTACATGGCAAACCAGAACCAACAACACATAAAGAACGCAACACTTCGTGTCCCTCCACACGACCTCCAAAGTGAACAAGCGGTACTTGGTGCCCTTATGCTCCGTGCAAATGCAATGCACGATATTGCAGACATGATCACCAAAGAAATGTTTTATGCCAAAAAGCACAACATGATCTTTCAAGCGATTCTTGATCTTTCTATAAAAAATGAACCTGTCGATATTCTCTCTCTTGCAACAAAACTAAAAGAAAAGAAACAACTCGAAGATGTCGGCGGGAATTCATATCTGAACGAACTCCTCAATACTGTCCCTTCTACGGTAAACATCCGCCACTACGGAGAAACAGTGTACAAAAAATTCATCATGCGTTCTCTCATCGAAGCAGCTGATCAAATTGCGCAAGTATCATACGAAGAAAATGAAATGGATGTATCTGACTTGCTCGACATTGCAGAAAAAAATATTTTCAAAGTATCACAGAGCTTTAGTAAAAAAGGTGCATTCACTTCTATCAAACAATCCCTCCTCGAAACATGGGAACAGCTCGAATACCTTCGCGAACACAAAGACGAAGTACGCGGTGTCTCTACAGGTTTTGCGGATTTTGATAATCTCACTGCAGGGCTACAAAAATCAGACCTTATTATCCTTGCTGCTCGTCCAAGTATGGGTAAGACAACATTTGCGCTTGATATAGCTCGTAATGTTGCCCTCTCTGGCAAAAGTGTAGGTATTTTCTCACTGGAAATGAGTGCACAACAACTTGTACAACGTATGCTCTCTGCTGAGAGTCGTATCGATGCGTGGAGTATCCGTACTGGACACGGCCTCTCACCACAACACTTTGGAGTCCTTCAAGAAGCAGCATCACGCCTACAAAAAGCACCTATCTATATAGATGACCAAGCTGGAAACAGTATTGTCAAAATGCGCTCTGTTGCACGACGTTTAAAAAGTGAGCACGGTCTTGATCTGATTGTTGTCGATTACTTGCAGCTTATGACAACCAGCAAAAACTACGACAGTATGGTGAACCAAGTGACCGAGATTTCTCGCTCTCTCAAAGGGCTTGCTCGTGAACTCGATGTTCCAGTACTTGCCCTCTCACAGCTTTCTCGTGAAGTTGAAAAACGTGGAGGCCGCCCTCGCCTTTCAGACCTTCGAGACTCTGGATCTATCGAGCAGGACGCGGACTTGGTAATGTTTATTCACCGTGAAGACCGTTACAAAGAAGCAGCAGAAAAAGACAACATCACTGAGATCCTTATCGAAAAGCACCGTAATGGACCTGTCGGCATGGTACAGCTCCTCTTCGACGGCAAAACAACATCATTCCTCAATATTGATAAAAGCAAGCTTCCTGTACAAGCCCGCTCTCTAAACGATTTCTAATATGGAAAATACTATTGAACAACTCGCGCAACTTTTTTTGAAATTCCCCGGTATTGGTAATCGTCAAGCAAAACGTTTTGCGCATTTTATTGCAAGCCAACCAGAAGGCTATGTATACACCCTCGCAGATACACTCACCAAAGCTCGCGCCAATGCGCACACCTGTACCCTTTGTAAAAGAATTTTTGAAGGAAATCCTGGTATATGCCAAATCTGTACCGATATCAAAAAAGATCCAAGCTGTATTGTTGTTGTAGAAAAATCCCCCGACATTGATGCATTCAGAAAAACAGATTATAACGGTATATTTTTTGTACTTGGTGGACTTATCCCTATAGTACAAAAAGACATTCTCCAAGGGACCAATATCACCCTTTTGACCAATCGTATAAAAACAGATACCAAAGTGCACGAAGTTATTCTTGCGTTCCCACTAACCCCCAATGGTGACCATACAGACAGTGTGGTACGCGAAATCATCGCAAAGCTTGAGCTCCCTCATATCAAAATATCTTCTCTTGGTCGCGGACTCGCCTCAGGGACCGAGCTCGAATACGCAGATCCGTACTCACTGAACGCCTCACTCAAAAAACGAGAATAAAAAAATCTTCACTATAGTGAAGATTTTTTTATAAGAATTATTTTATAGAATTGATTACTACTTTGAGGTGTGGTTGTTTGTGACCATTCTTTTTGAAGTAACGACTCTTTTGGAGGTATTTGATAACAATCAATTTTGGATTGCGGCCTACAACAGCAACAGTTCCTTTTACTTGCATACCAGAGATGTGTGGTGTACCGATAAGAGTATCTTTTCCATCATCAAAAAGAAGTACATCCGGGAAAACAATTTCGTCACCTTTTTTGTATTCTCCTCCTTCTGGAGTAAGAACTTTTTCGATAGTGATAGTGTCACCTACAGCAACTTTGTATTGCTTGCCGCCGGCTTTAATAACAGCAAAATCTGCTTGTTCTGCTACCTCCTTTTTTGATACTTTTGTTGTTGTTTTTGCTGTTGCCATAAATTCTTATATAAATTTGGGTAAATTAAATGTCAGAGTAGTATACTCTTTTTTTTAAAAAATGCAATATCTATCCAATAGGTTCAATAAAATAGCCCTGTTTTAAATAAAACAGGGCCCCAGAGATCAGAATAGGATACGCGACGTTAGAGTAGTACAACAAACGGCACATAACAACACATCATATATAAAGAACTATTTTTTTAAAAAATGGCACGAGATATTTCGCTCGTGCCCCATAGTCTACAGCACGCCAGAAAACTAAACAATACTGTACTGAACAGAATTACAATCTACCAACTTCCAAATTTCTTTAGAAGCTGGATAAATTGGCGAAGGATAAAAATCCTTCGCCCCTTAGTGAGGACTAATGAGCAAAACAGAAGATTACTGGACCACTGGACACCATAGCATACAACTATTATATTATTTCTTAAATAATTTTATACCCTCTTGTACAGCTTGGTCAAAAGTTATTTCACTTTTGTATGCAGACTGCAACCATTTTGGAAGACCACCAAAAGTAAATCTTCTAAACTGCTGAGACATAAGGAATATACACCCCTTATCATTTACAGAACGTATAGTTCTTCCACGTGCTTGCAGCATTTTTGTTATAACACGCCAAGTCCATAACGCCCACCTCATATTTCCAAAACGCTTTTCTTCAAATTGCGCTTGTGGATCAGCAGGCCCAGGATATCCAGGACGTAAATAAAATGTAAAACCTGCAGCGCCATCAGGCAAATCGATACCCTCACCATATTGAGCTTCTGTACCGATAAGCACATCGCCATGTCCTTCACGAAATTTTCGTACGGCCTCGCGAGCAGAAAAATTTTCATTATAGCTTGTAACTACAACTCCTTCTTCTGCGGCAAACTTAATACATTGATTACGCTCTTCATCAGATACCACAATAATCAAAGACCTGATTCCGTTTTGCTTCCCAATACTAACACCTCGCAACATTTTACGAATAGTACGATTTTTATCATTTCGACTCATTCCCTTTATTGATAAATCAGGAACGTCTTTAGGCATAAAAATCTTTGTATGAGAAAGTGGAAAATCAGACTCTAGGTCAACGAAATCTCCATCAATCCCCGTGTCTCGTGACAAGATACTAGGATCTCTACCAATAGTTGCAGACATAGCCATATACTTTTCTGGTAATAGTTTGGTTCTAGTAAGTCCTGCAATTGCATAACTTTTAATAGTGAGGATATATTGAGATTTACGATCATCAACTTTTTCACTATTCCAAAAACCAAACACATACGAAAGAGGTTTTTTTTCTTTACCCTCAAGAGCAAACTCTAAACTTTTTACATACCTGTATAATGCACCAGTAAATTCATCTAATGCTTTTAAAAGCTCTCTATCAGAAACAGGATTTACCCTCTTTTCTTTAATAGCTTTTTTGATTTTTTCATCAATGCGCTCTCTTTTAATTTTTAATAAAATCTTTAAAAGTTCGCGCAAATCATCATCTTGCAATAGTTGTGTACGAGATCCAGATTCATAATTACGTAATATGCGAATCATAGTATCAGAGAAATCTCTAATATGTTTCGCTTCAGTTCGACATTCAATACTACAAAGTAATTCCCAAAATTGCTCAAGGGAGGTATCTGTAATATTGTAGTGCAGCATACTACGTATAGAATTTGCCCATTTATGAACCTCATCTATAACAATAGCTTCAGGCATTTCTTTTCTTCCAAGCGCTTCGTAAAAATAATAATGTGTAGTACACGCTACTATTTCACTTTTACGAGAAAGATACTTTGCTTGAAAATACGGACACGGTTTTACACCTTGCTCGTATGTTTCGCCTGTTTCCAAATTGACACGGTGTGGGCATTCTTTTAAAAGACCACAAGGTACCTGATCTGCTTTGTATGAATCTACATAATATAGACAATCATACTCATTTCTCCCATACACTGCCGATACTTGTGGATACAACGTAACCACATTATCTACCAATGTTTTATTTGGGCAAACAAAAAATCCATTTTTACCAGCTGCATTTGTTTTCAAAAATGCATACCCGAGACTTGTTTTACCAGTCCCTGTTGGTGCTTGTACTAACATTTTATTACTGTCTGGCATTTTTTGTAATACCAAAAGTTGATTTGGGCGAGGTTCATCATGAGCCTGCTTAAAATTTGCCAAGAAAAGATCTAACGTCTTTTTCTCAGACTGATGTTTCTGATGTTGCATGTTTTACATTTTTAATTGTGAAAAGAACTAAAATCTAAAGGTATACAATAAAAGTATTCTATACCTTATAAATTGGCGAAGAAAAAAAATCTTCGCCCCAAGGGTAACTGGACATGGCTATGAGATGCGTCAGATGACAGTAGCTGAGCATGCGCTAGGTTGCCAATTTTTAAATATATAATAAAAGAACTTATTTTAAATTTTGGCACGAGATATTTCGCTCGTGCCCCAGAGATGAGCTTAACCAAGAGAACAAAACCGTGCTGGGGAACGCTGGGCTCTACAACATAGTTTAATCTACCAATCTTCCAAACATAATTTGAAAAACTGGATAAATTGGCGAAGGAAAAAATTCCTTCGCCCCACAGATAGGTAAAGAATAACTAACAATTCAATACCTCACAAGACTTAACCGGATAAATTACAGGAGAGTTTTTAAGGCTCTCCTGTGTTTAATCTTTAATGTACAGCTATTCTTCAAAAATTTCCCACTTGGCAACTTTGAACATACCAAATGGTCCCTTTTTTGCTGGGCGATAATCTCCAAGACCAACCTTGGTTCCGGCAGCATCAAACAATTGTTTAACAATATCAGCCTGGCAGCCAAATTCTGCGGTGGTATTAATCTCTATCTCAAGATCAATTTCCCACGATTTAAACAAAGGTCTTACAATTCCTACCGCAACAGCTTTACCGCCATTTTTTAGTACACCCCTTCTTTTATCAACCACATAATCTTCAGTACCTTCTTTAAAAGGAAGAAATGTAGCACCTAAAAAATCAAGGAATCCAAAAATACTAGTGGATTCAGCAGTAGAAATCTGCTTTTTACCAATTTTTACACTGCGTCCTGCTTCTGCAAGACAGGCTGTTAGGTATTCAATCTTGATACCCGGTTTACCTTCTTCACTTTTAAGTACCTTACGAGCTGCAATTTCTGAAAGAGGAATATCTTTCTGTGTTGCAGATTTTGCACTTACTCCAATAAGCTGATCAAGTAACTCATCAGTCATTGGGTTTTGTAACATTCCGTTACCTTTTGCAGCAAGAGTTATTTTAACTCGTACGCTGTCCTTAGATTTTGTAGCCATAGCTATTTAATTTTTAGTGAAACAATATATTTCTTTAATAGTATATACATATATAGATATTTTGTCAAGAACTATGCAAGTCCTTTTTTATATTTTCTAATTTTAGCTTATTTTATATGGTTTTTATATACTATGCTATACTAATATCATGATTTCTCGATACAATTACCGTGATTTTACTTGGATAGATATAGAATCACCTACTCAAGAAGAGCTTTTACATATTGCAGAAGAATGGGCAATTCCACCCCATATTTCTGAAGAACTTGCGAACCACACCATCAGACCAAAGGTAGAAAATACCAAGGATTTGCTTTATTTAGTACTTCACTTCCCTTCTACAACTACCACCAACACCAAACACAAAGCATACGAGCTTGATTTTATTATAGGCAAAAACTTCCTCATCACCGTCCACTATGAGCCGATTGATGCATTATATGTATTCTCAAAAACATTCGAGGTAAGCTCTATTTTAGACCGAGATAATCGCGCAAGCACTCCAGGGTTTGTATTTTCTGCACTTATTCGCGCATTGTACAAAAACTGTCTTGAAGAGCTCGATGCAATCACCCACACACTCAACGCACTCGAGCGAGAAATTTTTTCAAGTAAAGAAGATCTCACTATCAAACGTATTTCTTCTATTAGTAAAAAGATTCTTGATTTTAGACAAGCAACTCGCTCACATGCAGATATTTTAAAATCTTTTGAATCTACCAGCGTTGCTATTTTTGGACAAGAATATAAACAAACAGCAGACATACTCATTTCTGAATACAACAAGGTCCACAATGCTGTCGAACAAAACAGAGATACACTCATGGAGCTCAAAGATACCCATGCAGCCCTCGTATCAAGTCGTTCACAAGATATCATGAAGACGTTTACTGTGATGACTGTAATTATGCTCCCTATGAGTCTTTTGGTAGGGATATTCACTATCCGTCTTCCTGAAGGAGTCTATCTCGCAAAAACCATACGCGACTTTTATTTTATACTAGGCGCAATGACACTCACCGCATTAGTAATGGTATTATTTTTCAAAATTAAAAAATGGATATAAAGCTCTACAACACAAAATCTCGTTCAGTCGAAACATTCACCCCCATTACTCCAGGCGTGGTGACCATGTACGCATGTGGTCCGACCGTATACGACAAAACCCATATTGGGCATATGAAAAAATATATCGGTGACGACATTATTCGCCGTACTTTTAGCCTCCTTGGGTACAACGTAAATCACGTGATGAATATCACCGACGTTGGCCACCTCACAGACGATGGCGATGCAGGCGATGACAAATTTGAAAAAGGTGCAAAAAAAGAAGGCAAATCTGTGTGGGATATTGCGCAATATTATACAGATTATTTTCATACTACTATGCGCGCAGTTGGTGTACTTACTCCGACACATGAGACCAAAGCAACAGACCATATTCCAGAAATGATTGCTCTCGTAGAAACACTTCTCAAAAAAGGCTTTGCATATGAGACTTCACAAGCAGTGTATTTTGATACTACTAAATATCCAGACTATGGCGCACTCTCTCGTCAAAAACTTTCAGACAAAGAGACAGCAGTACGCGACGAAGTGGTAGATGATATTGAAAAGAAACATGCTACAGACTTTTCTATTTGGTTCAAACGTATTGGCCGTTTTGCAGATCATAGTATGTATTGGCAAAACCCTGCAGGTATACCAGGTGACGGCTTCCCTGGGTGGCATATAGAGTGCTCAGCGATGAGTATGGCGTATTTGGGCGAGACTATAGATATACATACCGGCGGTATAGATCATATCCCTGTACACCACGAAAACGAGATAGCGCAGAGCTGCGCCGCAACAGGCAAAGATTTTGTACATTACTGGATACACCACGACTTTCTTCTTGTAGATGGAGAAAAGATGTCAAAGAGTAAACAAAACTTTTATACGCTCGAAGATATCATCGCGCGCAAATTGAATCCACTCGCTGTACGTATTCTTTTTATGCAAACAAGTTATCGCAAAACACTCAACTTCACCTGGGAAATGTTTGAGACCGCAGACCTCCAATTACAAAAACTTATTCGTTTTGCATCACACCAAAAAGACATAGGTACTCCTATCGATACATACATACAATCATTTAATGAAGCACTTGCAGATGATTTCAATACAGCAAAAGCACTTGCTACTGTATGGGAAACACTCGGAGATAGTACACACGCTCAGGCTGATATTTGGGCAAGCTTGCTCTATATGGATCAAGTACTAGGACTCAACCTCAAAGAGACTCCTGTTTTTACCATCACCCCCGAAGCACAAACTATCATAGATGCTCGCAATACTGCACGCGCACAAAAAGATTTTGCAACAAGTGATACACTCCGTAACGAGCTTATAACACTAGGATACGAAGTACTCGACACTCCTGAAGGAACAAAAGTGCAATAATATTTTTTATATATAAAACCTAACTTGGGACGTTGAAGTCTGTTGTTTGTGATCCAGCCATTGGGAGCACGAGAGAGAATGTAGAACCTTTTCCGAGACCTTCTGATTCAATCACTACATCACCTTTGTGTGCTGCAGCAATTTGTTTTGCAAGATACAAGCCGAGACCGCTACCACCCGTATTGAGCTTACCGCCTTCACCACGACTAAATTTTTGGAACAATTTATCCTTTGTTTCAGGACTAATACCAACACCTGAATCACTCACCGCAAAGACTACTTTGTCTGCTTTTTTGGTAAGATGTACTGCCACAAATCCTTTTGGTGTGTACTTGATAGCGTTGTCTATAAGGTTGAGCACGATTTGGCGAATTTTTGTCGCATCTGCCACCACCATGAATTTATCTGTCTTGGACATATCGAGACGAAGCTCAAGAGATTTGTTTTGCGCAGGGATCTGCATTTCATTAAATACTGCTGTCACTATAGTACCGAGCTCTATTGGAGAAAATGAGTACACCATTCCCCCTTGTTCGATTTTTGAAATATTGAGCAAGTCTTCTACGATATTGATAAGTCCTTGTGCTGATGCATAAATACGTCGTACAGCCTCATCCTGCCCCTCTGCAAGCTTGCCATATGAACCTTCATCAAGCATAGAAGAATACCCCTTGATAGCAGTAAGCGGACTACGGAGCTGGTGAGCAGCGAGCGAAAGGAACTCTGATTTGAGCTTATCAAGACTCTTCAATTTTTCATTTGCATTCGCAAGTCCCAAATTCGACTCTTCCAACTTCAAACGCAACTGTTCAAGCTTATCTTTCTGCTCGATTTCTTGCTTAACAGATTTAATCAATAATCTACCCAATAAAATAGCAATTAAAAATCCAATACCATTAAGAATAAAATTTGTTCGCACTTTAATAAAGAAGAATTGTGACCCAATTATAGCAACAAGTCCCCAAATAAATGCCTGTGCTGCAAAAAGTTTTACATTAAAAAACTGATAACGAACTATCAATACAGCCATATAGATTAAAAACACCATCATACCAAACTGTCCATATATTTCTAGTCCTGAATCACTCAAAAGACCTAATTTTGTTAAATACTGGACTACAAATACTATGCCAAAAAAAGATATCATGAATAATTCAATACCAACCCCCATATAGAGTATTTGTTTTTTAAATACAGAATCAGCTTTTCTGTATTTACGAATAAGGAGAATTAAGATCCAAAAAAATGAAATAACACTAAGTAGTATGTAGTAAAATTTAAATGGTAAATATTCAAACTGAAACGCATCACAACTGGTAATATTAAAACCACTCACATTTAAAGCGGTTGGTGTCAAAATAAACACAGGAGCAAGTAGTATTAAAAATATTTTTTTAATTTTATTTGAAACATCTTTTTTTTCTATGAACACATAAATAAAATAAATACAAAGAATAGCGATTGTACTAAGTATTATTCCTGAAAATGACCATACAAATAACATAAAACTACTATGTATATTAGTCCATTCGATAAGACTAATTACAGTCCACAACGAGAAAAATACACAAATCGCAAAAAACAATCTGTTAAGTATATAAAATTGTCCTTTCAAGAAAATATAGAAACTAAAGACTAATGCTAAAATTGTAATTGGAATATATGCATAATACAAAAGCGCAGGAACACTTGAAGAAAAAATTAAATATAGTGGTTCTGGAAAAAGATAACAAAGCATATATTAACTATCTGATTTTATTAAACTGGTAAAATCAGAACAAGTCTCGTTATTTGCTATATCTATAGCACTATCAGAGCAATACGTAATAGAACATTTCCTATCACCTGTAATACAACTATTTGCGGCATCACAATTTGTTATATCATTACCACACTCCTTATATAGATCTGGTTTATATTTTTGAATTTTTGAAAAATAAGTCTTTGTTGTGCATTGATCATCACTACAAACAGTAAAACACTTGTTATATTGTGGGTCGCAAGTACCATTATAGGCGACAACATAGTCTCCCTTAATAAAAAATTTATAAAAAGAAATAATACTAATTATAAAGATTAAACAAATAAGGATAGTTGAAAGAGTATGATTTCGTATATATTGGATATTCATATTTTTTAACTTATTTTATTATATCACAATCAAAGTTCTAAAGTAAATTTATATAAGAACGATTCTGGTTTAAAACTCTCTTTAAAATACCTAAGACCTGGAATACCTAAATCTTGCTCAAAGTTATAATAAGTAACACCAAGTTTTTGTAATTCTACAGCTTCTTGCCATATCAAAAAATCAATTACACCAAAATGAGTAATATCCGTTTTTGAAAAGTGTGCAGTTGCATACAAATTAGAAACTATCTCATACATGGTAAAACCAACCAAAGCATCATTTACATATAACGAAACTATTTTTAGAGAATCATTTTTAAACTCAAAAACCCTATCTAACGCTTTAAATTCATTAAGTTCAAAAGTATTATCTAAAGACTTATTATCTGACCATTTTTTAAAGAAATCAAGATATATCTCCTTTTTAACATTACTAACTAGTGAGTGTTCTACTCGATAATTTGGATATTTTGATATAAATTTTTTAATATTTTTCTTATGAGTATTTCCTAATCTCCACTGATCCATAGACGCCAAATTTGCAATAGAATATATATAATCAGCAGAGTCCTTATCTAAGGTTTTTTTATACTCGGATAACTTAGATAACGAAACGACCTCTTCAGGAATTAATTGTAGTATCTTTTTTCCATAATTTCTTTGAGAAAAATCAAACAGTTTTTGTATAGTATCATCAACTTCATTTTTACCGATAAAAGAAAGGAATCTATCATTGGTAATATAATCGTTAAAAATAACAACAAGATTTCCATTTAATACAGAAATAAGTTTAGTTTTTTCTACATCCCAAGACCACATACTTATAAAATTAAAATCTGAGTATGGAAAAAAAGCGCTTGTATATGTATTAATATCTTCCTGATCAGATAATTCTAATTTTTTAAAATTGGGAAAATGTGGAATCATAAAATAGAAAGTAAATAAGCCCCTATAAATGTTATACAGATAGCTATAATTTTTTGCCAAAGATGTTTAGCTTGTATCTTTTCAACAGCCACCCTAGGAAAGAATATAGTTAAAATAATACCTATAATAAACACAAAGATTGGCTGGAATGCTTCAGCAAGAAAAACAAGCGCAATAGGAGCAAGCATGTACGCAAAAGAGAATGCCATATTACCTAAAAGATAAAATGCCTCATTTAATGCATATAGTGAGATTATTTTTTTTGAGTTATCTTTGAGTGCTCTTATAAAATTACGTCGATATGTTCCTATAAAAACAAAGATCAAACTACCTATAATTGCGAGTGCAAAATTTTCCCAAAAAAACGAAACCCAAACATTTTCTTCTAGTGCTACAGCCTTGAACAAAACACCTCCTATTGCCCAAAAAAAGGCTGCTGCTAGCATAGGAATAATAACTTTTTTACGTAATTTAAAATGATTTTCTGTATCTATTTCAAAAGAAATAATAGCGGCACCCAAAATAGTTATAAACATTGCCGCTATCTGTAATCCAGTTAAAACTTCGCCGAGAATAAAGTAGCCTAATATGTAAGCGAAGACTGGCACTAATTGATAAAAAACAACAGCAACAGAGGCCTCCTCATACTGAAGAGCTATTAAATAACACCATAAAACAGCAACATTACATAATCCAGAAACAACCAAAACGAGTAAGTGGATACCTCCAACATGTAAAACTTTTGGATCTATTATATAAAGAATAGGTAATGTAACAATAGAGAAAACAGATGAAAAAATAAGAATAGAACCAATACCACTACTTTTAAAGTATTTTTCTAAAAGAAACTTGTCTATATGGTTTGTTAACGCATACATCAGTGGACCAACAAGTGCAATAAAAAGCCAAGTCATAGTACTTATTATAATACGCTAATTAAAATAAAAGTCAATTTTTAAAAAAACCTCTCTATTCTAAGTTAAAAGATGGATATCTTGTACCTCTTTTTACAAAATTCGTTTCAGTATTTTTGAGTTTAAAAAGATCTACAAAATATTTTTCTATAAAAGTACAATCCATACCATTTTTACAAGTATATGCATCAATACTCACAAAACCTCGAGCTGCGAAAGTATGAATACTAATATGACTTTCTGCGATAACAACAAAACCACTCCACCCCCCAGGATCTTTTTGACTTAAATCTTCTGCAAAATATACTACCGGTTGTGCAAGTTTTTTCATACCAAGTTTTTCTGGTAAATCATTAAGCGCACCGAGAACAAGAGCTTTTGAATTCAAAAGTGTAATATCTCCCCCATATCCATCAAGCATAAAATGCTCTCCAAAATTTTCTGTTTGCATAATTTTTAAATTATAACACAAATAAAGCCTATATAATACATATGATATACTATATATTATGAGTGAAAAATTTCCATCTGAACAAAATATAGAAAATGAGAATGTATTAGAACAAAAAGAACAGAATAGGTTTACTATCGAACCCTTTACTTTTAACCCTCAAAAACTTGAAGAATTAGAAGATATAGCAAAACAATTATATTCTATTGATCAGAAACGTTTTTCAGGGGATCAATTTTTTAATTTAGAATTATTTAAGAGTGTTTTAATTAACACTATTCCAAACGAAACCAATAACGGAAAAATAAACACTGTTATTTTAATAAAAAATCCAAAATCTAATTCTATATTTGGTTTTATTTATGCGGAACCAGCAGAAAATATTTATACAGATAGCGAAGACGAACTCCTAAATTTTTTCCCAGAAAGACTCTCTAATCCAGATATTGAATCTACTGCATATATCACAGATTTAGCTTTTGAAAGATCTGGTATTGCCGGTGGAGGCGTAAAAAGAATCACAGAGGCACTGATATCAGAACTAAGAAAGAATAACTACAAATTTATAGAACTAGATGCAACAACCAATTTTGGATTAGCCGATAGCTTAAAAAGAGATTTTAGTGCAAATATCATCGAAAGTAATCCACATGATTCTGAATATGGACCGCAAGTTTTCTTTCGCTTTAAACTATAAAAGGTTTTTATGTAATTTTATTTCCCAGGTTCGGAATTGAATTTTTTGAGGGCGAGGAATATAAGCCCGGCAAGTGCAATAGCGAGCACAAAGACTTTTACAAAAGCCCCAGCTGCAGACCAGTACCGCATACTTGCAATAAGAAGCGACACTACCCCACCCCACATAAACGCAACTTTAAGCAAGCTATTTTGTATCCATGCGCCACCAGCGATACACAATGCGCCGAGAAGTATCAAAGTCACAAATACTTTTTTATCATAATTTTTGCGGGCGAGATCATAGGCAGTGCGATTGGTAAAATCTGGATCACAGCTCCCTTGTATTTTTGTATTTGTCGGATCTACAATACTAGATTCATTCCACTGCCCGCCGACACCCAGACATGATTCTTTGGTGTTAAAATTTTGCACTACTTGTGGCTGACTAAAATACGAAGTAAATTGTGGCTCTGTAAATACGAGCGAGATTGTGTAATTAAAAAATAAATTTAATACAACAATAATTCCTATACTAATAGCTCTGCGTACCCATATATTTTGTTCCATATATAGAGTATATCACTATTTTTTATCAATAATACTTTTTACAAAATCAGAAAATGAGGCGCCGACGCGACCGAGCGCTTCGCGAAATGGTGCAGATTCTTGGAGATGTGGGTGCGTATCTATTTCTATAAAGTACACCTCTCCACGAGGGTCGATAATAAATTCCACTTGCGAATAATCTTTTGCTCCCATATGAGTATGAATTTGTTTTGCAAGATCTATAATACGTTCTTTTTCTTGTTGTGAGAGTGTATTCTTTTGTGATATATGAGTCACTGCGCGCATATCGCGAGTGAGGATACCCCGATTGGGAGTATCTATTTCTATTGGTGGTAATACATACGGCGCGGTATTGCGAAATTCATCCATCACTCCGACAGCGACTTCTTTGCCAAAGATATACTGCTCTGCAATAAATGGTACTGCATGCGAGACACTATCTTCTACGATCTGCGCAAGCTCGAGTGTGGTAAATGCAAAGTATGTTTGTCCACTAGCACCTCCTGCGAGCGGCTTCACCACCCATGGCGGCGCGATCTTTGTATAGATACGACGAGTAATCTCAGAAACAGACTCAGAGCCATCTGGGAAAATAAGCACATGCACGGGAGTCTTTATACCAAGTTCTGCGACGCGTTCTTTTGCAAGCTCTTTGTGATACGCCATACTCGACGCAAGTCTCCCAGAGCCAGTATATGGAATACCAAAATTATCAAATAATTCTTGCACTTTACCATCTTCGCCAAAGTCTCCATGTAATGCATTCCATACCATATCGACAGAGCCTTCTACTTTTTCGAGATCCGCGGGGATACCTTTGAGGTGCAATATGCCGTCTTTGTCGAGCAGCATATCTATCGCTTCGAACCCAGCATCTTGGACCGCGCGCGCAACCTCCGCTCCTGTCTCAAGCGAAAAGTCATATTGATCACTCACCCCACCACGCATAACACCAACTTTTTTCATATCATAAGTATACCAGACAAAAAAATAAAAAAGAAAAACATCTTACCTGCAATTGCAAAATAAGATGTTAATTGATCGTGTGTAAGAATTTTGTAATATTTTTTGAGATAGATGAATCTTTTACAAACTTGGCAATATACTGTTTGTACATTTTTCTAAGTTTGCGAGATGTTTTTCTTGGAATCTTAAACAAAGACAATATATGTGGTCTCTGAGGAAATGGTTCTTCTGCAAACCATTCAGCAAAAAGACATATTTGTCCTGGTCGTACTTTCGCAGAAAACACAATTAAATCAGGCTCCCAGCTGCATGCAATATTTCGCATTGCACCGAGATTGCAAACTCTTTTTTCCGTCCCTGGAAATTCCTCTTTGTTCTTTAAAAATCGCTCTACAGCGTTTTCCAATTCTTCATTTTTAAATATATACAAAATCCTTACATGATTTTGATCTTTTTTCATGTCATGTAATTTGTATATATAATACCTTTCCTTATATGAAAGTCAATATATCTTTACAAAATAGTGTGTTTTTAGTATTGTTTGAAAAAATGAAATATATGAGTACAACAAAATTATCAAAAGAAACACAAGAAGTTATTGATGTAATCAATAATCCAGAAATTTCTGATGCAGCTGCCAGAAAAAAGATTGAAGCAGTTACCGATATTCCACAAAACGAAAAAGATTTAATATTTAATTGTCTTTTAGAAAAACGAGAATCATTATTTAAATCTTGGCAATTAGAAGTAGCTACCAGCTATATGCTTGGTAGTTGACAGGTGCACGCGCGTAGACCAAGAGTGCTCTTTAGGAGTTCGGAAACCAGCGTCACGATAGCCCACCTCTCTAGCCGCACTTTTATAAGTGACGGCTTTTTTATTTAAAACTTTCCAGTACTTCCAAACCCACCTTCTCCCCGAACAGTATCAGAAAGCTCTGCGACTTCTACAAGATCACAATCTTCAAATTTTTGAATAATCATCTGTGCGATTTTTTGCCCTTTTGCAATAGTCCGTGTCTCAGAAGACATGTTGATCATCCCTATAATAAACTCTCCGCGAAATCCTGCATCGATAACACCACCCACTGTCTTGAGATTGTTATTAAAAGAAATACTAGATTTGTCCCAGACGAGCCCTACATATCCACGAGGTATCTCAAGTGCTATACCAGTACACACTCGCAATTGTTGCCCCGGAAGAAACACTACTTCTTCAAGTGTATAAAAATCAATCCCCGCATCTCCAGGGTGCCCTTTTGTTGGCATCTTTGCTTCACTATCAAGTTTTTTTATTTTGAGTTCCACAGTGATTTTTATTATATGTTATAAAAATGTTTTATACAAAAATCCATATCTTGAATTAAATCTATTTTTAATGCCTCTTTTGGCCCTATCCACTGAAAGTCTTTATGCTCATTATCTCGTATTTGTATGACAGGCTCTATATTCAATTTTAAAGAAAACATATGGTAAATAAAATCATATGTTGGGTATCGTACAAAAACCTTATCAATATAAATAAATTCTTCTGGTTTTACTACAAGACCTATTTCTTCAAAAATTTCTCGAATCATTGACTGCTCGGCATTTTCTCCTGGATCTATTTTTCCAGCAGGCGCACCCCAAGTACCACCTTGTGGCTTATAGTCTTGTCTGTGTAAAAGTAAAATTTTGCCGTCATACTCAACAAAACAACTAACTACTTCAAACTTAGGATTAAAATTTTCTGGCTTTTCAAAAGAGATCATGAACTAATTAAAACAAAAAATTAACCTATACGTAAAAAGAAAAGGAAGCCTATTAATAAAAAAAGAAGAAATCCTGAAATTATTACTGATAAGCTTATTAAACAAGCAAATAATGTTTTAATATTTGTTTTTAATTTAATAATTTTATAAAAAAAATAAAAACTAATTACTGGTACTATTACTAAAATAGTTAACCATATCAAAGATATAATTATTGAATCTGCATTTTGATTGAAAAAATTTTTAGATATTAAAAACCAACTACCATAACATATTGGCCACCATATTAGATATACCACTCCTATAAATAATACTTTTTTCCACCATGTTGTAATTTTATTTTGCTCCATATTATTTTAAAACTAACTTATTTCTTGTGACCTATTCATATTTTTATCTTAAGGTGTATTATAAGCTACTTTACATATAGAAAAAAGAACCTAGCTCAATAAAAAGAAATAATAAAAAGAAAACTGTAATAAAATTTAAAATAAAAAGTTTTTTTAAATTTATGTTAGTTTTTTTATTTAAATAAAAAGGTAGATAATAAGCAGATCCGACTGGTAAAATAACTAAATAAAAAATCCAATAAAATAGCAGTAACCAATTTGGACTTTTTCCACTTAATAAATTAAAAGGTGATAAAAAAGTACTCAAGTAAAAAATTACGAATAATAGTAAGTAAATTTTAATTATTTCTAAAATCTTATTTTTTTTCATATATTTTAACCAATCTCTGGATGCATTTGAGATAATCCTATTAAAAGTACACCTATTAACCCCAAAATTACAATAAGAGTTATTAATGTATAAAAAACTCTTTGATTTAAGTCATAAATCTTAGTAATTTTTCCACCAATCCAAAAAGCTGATATAGGACTAATTAAAATAAGTATTCCTGAAAGTATATTTAAAAAAGAATTATTAACTCCTTCTGGTTTAATCGACTGAAAAGTAAAAATACCAAAACAAATAATCCACCAAAAAATATAAATAATTAAAATAAGTAATACTTTTTTCCACCATGTTGTAATTTTATTTTGCTCCATATTCACTATTAATAACCACTAAAGATTATAAAAATGATAGATAGGATATTAAACATAACACCTAAAAAAATGATAAAAGAAATAATCTTATAAAAAAGTTGCTCTTTTATAAAAATCATATCTATTATTTTTTTTCCAATATAAAAACCCAAAAATGGAACAATTACAGTCGCATAAAAAATAATAATGCCTGCTACTACATGAGAATCACTGTCTGGTTTTTTAGAAAAAAAATCTTGTAAAAAGAAAAGTAATCCCCCATAAAAAATCAACCACCAAGCAATATACACCCCTCCTATAAGTAATATCTTTTTCCACCAAGTTGTAATTTTATTTTTCATAATTACTATATAATTTATTATACTATTTTAAAAGAAGATAAACCAACTAAAACATAGAATAACCACAAAGAGCATATTAAGTACAAAAAATGTGTAAAATAAAGTAATTTTATCTCAATTTTTGTAATTTTACTTATTTTATATGGAATTAAAAAACTTAATACAGGAATAATTCCAAAAAAATAAACAGGTGCACTATTAGATATAGTATCTGATAAATTATTTATACTATTATTAAAATAAAAAACTGGTATTCCGTAAAAAATTACCCACCAAGTTGTATAGATACTGGTTATTAACAATGATTTTTTCCACCATGTTGTAATTTTATTTTGCTCCATATATATAGTCTACAATATAATTAATTTTTTGATAAATTGTAATACTCGCACATACCAGGGATATTTTTTGGGTATTTCTGGTAGGGTATTATTTTGTGAAAGTGTGTTTGTCGAAGTACTTTGTACAATCTTAGTATCTTGCACTTTTTTATGTTTTATATCACCGGTCTTTTTATCTCCTAGTACTACCAATTTTTCTGGGATAGTACCTTGCTTTTCTTCTTTTGAAATAATAATTTCTGTTTTATCTTTTTCTACATCAATAGGTTTTATTCCACCATGGTTTTGTATTTGAGATATTATTGGAGTACTTAAAGAATCTTTTGCAAATACTGTACTATCCACCACCCCATCACCGTTTTCATCAAGCGCAACACTATAGCTAGTATTTTGCGCACTTATATCCATATGTGCCTTCATAGACAAACTATCTATAGGGAGCTTGGTAAAATATGCACTACTAGTAACAACATCTTGAGTATCTATCTTATGTATATACATATCGTATGTACCCATATGCTCTGCAGTATTTACTATTTTGTATTGAGGGCCATCTGGTAAATATGCGTATTTTTGATCTTCAATAATATTGTAGGTGACATTCGGTATGCTGTACTCAATACTACCATCAGGTAGTGGGCCAGTATGATTCCCCTTATCGTCATAAATCTGTAAAGTAACAGGACTATGATTTTCTATTGAAGTCCCAGACTGTAAACAAATATCTGGACTACTAGAAAACGAATTGTTTGTATCTATACTTTTTCCAGAAAGAATATTTACTATCGCATTTCGTATTCCTTCTACAGAAGGAAGCTCTGCATGGCTTCCTATATTTGAATAAAAATGTTGACCTTGGTTTATAAAATTTGCACTCTTGAGAGGTACTGTTTCATCTCCTTCTACATACCCAATACTAAATGCTTCAATATATGGGAAATATGCACCTTTAGTAATATTTATATTTTGTATTGTCTTTGTACTACACCCAGCAAAATCATACACATGGGTATTTTTGTATATAGGGGTATTATCAACCATATTATGCAAGATATCTGCGTAATTAAACATATCAGCATTTCTTCCAGAATTGATCATAAGATTTTTTGTATCTTCAATATCTAAATTAGTAGTATTTAAACTTACATAACTACCAAATTGTGCGCTTGGTAAAAGCTCATAGATAGATGGCATATTTTGAGAAATTGATTTTATTCTTGTTTGACTCAAAATATTAATACCTAGTCCACCTATACCTAAATTATCTCCATACATAAGTGCCTTAAATGCTTTTGGTGCACCAAGATGTGGTGTACCTACAAAAAATAAATTATCTATGTTTTGGTCCCCATATTCTGCAATATAGCGTTTTGTAATAAGTCCGCCCATACTATGCGCAATAATATCTATACTATCATATCCAGTATCTTGCATTACTTGATCTATTTTTTGTTTCAATTTATCTGCACTTGTTTTACTATCAAAACGCCAATCGTATGGAAATACGAATAAGTCGGTATTTTCTACATACCCATCTTTATTTTTCAAATCTGCTATTAGGTAATCAAAAGTATGTGTAAATGCTGCAGATCTAATAATATCCCCTGTTACTATATGGTAACCAGGATCTTCTGTACCATCATATTTTAATGATAAAGGATTCAAAAAATGATCAAATAAATTAGTAAAAAGTTTAAACAAGCTAGGCCAAATTTCTTCATTATTATCATACGCTTTTAGAAGTTGTGTCCCAGAAATTCCTGGAATAATAATCACCGGCACACGAGAATTTTTGGGATCGTGCCGCAAGAATGGCGCAAAATTCACTACACTTGGATCAGGCACAAAGCTATCTATGCTTGGACCATCTTTTGTCCCCCACCAGTTTTTTGAAATATCTAAACCAGGCCCTATATACAATACATTGAGATTATTTGTATCATGAATACTATTATTTTTTATTTCAGAATCTGCTGATTGATCAAAAATACGCAATGCAAATGCTGTCGTATTATATATTTCACTATCGTGCATTTGTATAGAGACAGTACTACCTTGCTGTCCATCAGTCTCTATTCCTTGTCCGACATCATGTATTTTTACATGTGATACAACAAGGCTCGAGCCTGGATATATAGTAATCCCAGCATTTCCATTTTTTATTTCTGTATTGGTAATCTGTGCAGTAGAAGAATTACCAGACATGATTCCCATCCAGCTTGCTTTGTCTATATCGCTATCTTGGATATGTAACGTGCTCGCATCAAAACCACTAATACCAGTGTTTGCATTTTTTATATGGACTGTATTGAGTGAAAGATTTGTATTTGAAATACTTATTGCAGTATTAGTCGTAATATCAATACTGGTATTAGTGAAAGTAGCGATAGTATCCGCAAGTACAATTGCATTATTGGTACTACTTACTACAGACGAGTCAATCAAATCTATATGTGATTTTGAAAATACATATATCCCAATATCGCAATCAAGAATACTAATATTATCAATATGAAGCGTACTTGTATCTCCCAAAACCCCTGTATTTGCTCCAGATATGGCTGTGTGAGATATAGTCGCTGTACTATCATACAGCGATACACCGCCACTATTCATATCTATATAACTAAATACCGCATCGCCACCATATACAACTATTTCATATTTATTCCCATCAAATTGCACATGACTATCTGGATTACCTTGTATATGAATACTTCCCAAAACAAGCATATCTGCACCATCTGCAAAATATAATATTGCGCCCAGATCTATAGCTAAATCAGTACCTTCTGACACAGTCGATCTTCCATATAGACTATAGCTCCCATCTCCACCAGTAAGTGTATTACTATCAGCAATAGTACTACCTTCTACTATTTTCCAACCTTGTATACCTGTTTGTACAAAACTAGTACCAGTATGCACAAAACGCGTAGCGAAGGTGATTTGTGCAGGAATTTTTACAGAAGTAAAAGTAGTTTGCTGCACGGCGATATCTGCATCATCGGCAGATATCGCCGTGCCCGTATGCGCAAAATCTGTATACAAAAAATCTCCACTTGCTACAGTAGAGAATATAAAACCACCCCATGCTGTATCAGGTGTTTGTGTATCAAACACAATATGATTATCTGTTGTGCCTTGTGCCACTATCGCACCATCGACCTGTATATGTGCATTTGGTACAAATAACACCTGCACACCAGAATCTATAGTGAGCGTCGCAGTATCACCAATATCAATATTATTTTTGACAATATATGGGCTCGCATCGAGTGTCCAATGTGTATCTTGCGTAATATCACTAGAGATAGATGTATCTGCGAAACTTTTTGAGGGAGACAAAAACACGCACAAGATAATTGTGCAACATGCAAACAAAAACCTTTTTTGTTTACGCACCATTAATCCAAGTATATACAATATTTTTTATTTAGCAAAAATACCAACATAAATAATTGATGCTATACTACTTTATATGTTTGAATCATTTCATATCGAATCACAAGAAAATAAAAAAATCTCTCGAGAAACACTTATTGAAGAGCTCAAAAAAGATAGCTCTGAAGGGAGCCCTTCACGAGAACTTCTCGGTACCTATATAGAGCAAGAACAATCTGCGATAGCTGGTGCAGAAACAACTCCAGAAAATACTCGCGAACAAGGCCGCGCAATTACTCTTTTTGAAATAGATCTCGCACGTATATATATTGAAATAGGAAGTCCAGATTTTTTGGACGCGGCATGGGAATCCCTCAACGGCTCTGAATTTGAAGACGGGTTACGGAGAGCTGCAGCAACAAGCTTCGCAGACCTCGTCCCAGAGATAGATATACTCCTAGATAAAATACAAGAACATAGAGGATAACTTACAAAACATCTACCGCGAATCCTTTTTCTGTTGCGAGTTTTACAAACACTTCTTTTGTATCAGGTGTTTTGTCATAATGCATAGGGACGATAGCACATATATGCCTAAAAGTAGAAACAAATGCAAGAGCTTCTTCGGGTCCAAATGTGTAATGACCACCGACAGGGATAAGTGCGAGATCTACTTCTAAATCTACAACATCCATACCAGACGGATAATACATATCTCCTGCAAAATAAATTTTCTTCGCATCGACTTCAATAAGAAAGCCAAAATTTTCTAATGGGCGGAGTGTTGCATTGGGACCATGATCCACATCAAAAAATGAAATCTTGATACCTTGTATATCTATAGTTTCTCCGACTTTGACTTCTGTGATTTCTGTATCAATTTCTTCTTCTCCAAGGAGTTCGATACATTCTCGATTGAGATATAATTTTTTGGGAGCGATCTTCTTTACTTGTGGTATTGCAAAATGGTCACCATGTAAATGAGAGCTTAGCATAGCGTCTACCATGTGCTCATGTACATTTTCTGCTGGAGAAAAAGCTCCTATATCAATACCAAGCTTGTATCCTGCATCTGTCTCAATAATAAATCCTGATTGTTCTAGTTTTTGTATTTTCATATGATTATTTTAGTATATATAAAAAGCGCTCCATATGGAGCGCTTAATTGTAGTTATTCTTTTACGATTTGTGCACTCGGTGAAAATCTCTAACAAAGCGTATTTCTTCTATACCTATAGTACTCAGATGTACTGGTATAGTTAGCGCGACTATATCTGTCACAATACTAGTCCCTTTGTCTGTTTCCCAAAAAAATCCTTCATCAAGACTAATACTTTTTAATTCCAAATTATTTATTTTGTGTTTAGTGGTATCTTTTTTATTTCTTAAATACCACCCGTCAAAAATATTAGCTATTTGAAATACATTTTTAGATTCAGTTTTGAAATATACTTGTGAAAAATTTTTTCCTAAATGTGAAAGCGGGAAAAAATTAAAACTTTCTGCATGATACAAATTGATACCTCTATCACTATTTAATCGAAGACCAATAGCAGCAGGGGTACTTAATACTTCTATATTTTTCATTATATATGTTTTTGTTTGTAATAATAAAATCACAATAATACAAAAAAGTCAATTACTTCGCATCCTTTCACCACCTTGTACTCACTTCCCTCTAAAAAACACACACAATACAAGGATATGTATACAACTAACCCAAGAATGCCTCAAGTACGTCGTGAAGCTGTTCGTATGCTTAGAAAAGGCTATACAACTAGAGCGGTGGCACGACATTTTGGATTCTCTCAACGAGTGATAGTCACCTGGTCACAAAAAGCATTCGAGATTGGTGACCATCCTATACCCACCAAATCATCACGGCCAAAAACAGTACCACATAAGATACCTGAACCTATTAGAATAAAGGTGTCTAACAAACGAATAGCACTTAATCGTTCTATTGAAGTGATACATCATGCGATACAACAAGATGGTATCGCAATATCACTTTCAAGCGTATATCGTATTTTAAGAGACAGGCATCTTTTGAAGCGAAAGAGTCCTTGGAAGAAGCTCCATTATAGTTCTTTACGTCCAGAAGCTCTACAACCGGGTGATTTAGTACAAATGGACACTATCCATATTATGACAGGCAAGAAGACAAGAATCTATGTATATACGATTATAGATCTCTATACTCGTGTTGCGTATGCACGAGCTGTACGAAAGATTTCTTCAGGAAAGAGTCTTGTATTCTTGAAGCATGCACAACTAGCTATGCCGTTTTATATCTCTTGTGTACAAACTGATCATGGACCAGAATTTGGAAAGTATTTCACCGATAGATGCAAAATAACACATAGACACACTCGTATACGAAAACCAAATGATAATGCACATATAGAGCGATTCAACAGAACTATACAAGATGAATGTTTGAAAGATATACCAGCTGATGTGGTGAAGATAAACAAGGCATTACTGAAATATCTTGATCATTATAATAATCATAGACACCATTTCAGTTTGAACTTCAAAGCGCCGAATGATATATTCTTAAGTGAGTACAAGGTCTAGGAAAGAATACGTTACTTTAAATAAATTCAGTATATTTATTTAATAAATACTATTACATAATCATTTTGTAGCATAGTACACACTCAGTCGAAGAGACTGTATAGCCCCGATAATTATTCTTTTCATATTATGTACTTTTTTGCACATACTACTGTGTTTACCCCAAAAAGTCGAGAAATAAAAAAGACCGATCATGTAGACCAGTCTTTTACATACAGTAATGTATTCTATTTTATCAAATGAAGTCTGTATAGTATTTCTACAATTTCTTCAGCATCTTTATAGCCATTATGTTGTTTTTTATAAAAACCATCAAAATAGCGCATACTATCGGGAGGATACGACGAAAACAAATATACCTTTGCTTCCGTATTTATATCTTCCTTAACCAACTGAGCAAGCTTATCACCTGTCTTCTCTTTATTGGTGAACTTGATATCATTATCATCGTGGAACATCCAACTAGTGATAACAACAACATCTTCATTTTTTGGAATCAAAGACAGACTCTCCTCAAAATTTGAGCAAAAAATAAATTCTGACATTTGGTCAGGAACAAGCTTTTCTAAAGCGCTCTTGATCTGCCCTAAAGCATCAACAATACTCTGAATAATTACAATTTTCATAATGTATATTTTTTTACACATTAATACTAAATATTACATATGTCAAATAACTACACTATGGTGCAAAATCGCTATATTGAATATTTTTGGTTTTTAGGTATACTAATGCAACGGCCCTATCGTCTATCGGTTAGGACACATCCTTCTCAAGGATGGAAGCGGAGTTCGATTCTCCGTAGGGTCACAAAATGCAAAAAGCAAATGAACTGCTTCATTTGCGAGCATTTTGTGAAGCCGCAGATATGTCGCCTGCGACAATCGAGGCGGGGTCGCAAACACTTTGCAGATTTCGAGCTTTGGCAAAGAAATATGCTTAGTGATTTGTGATCACAAAATATATAAACACTGGGGCTGGAAAATTTGTGAGCGACTGGCGAACAAATTATTGTGGCTCACAAAATGCAATAAAATATTTGACATATAAATATATAGATGTTATTATTTAACAAATTATATAGTTATGAATTATTTTTTTACAAACGACAAAATTATTTTCTACTTTTGTATTTCGACTCTACTGTATCTTACTATCGGTACTATCTCTAGTTATTTTTATATAAAAAATATGCAAAACAGAGATATCAAAGAGCATGGCGAATTGGCACATGAAGCAGCTTATGGAATACTAGGAGGTTGCATGTTTGTTATGTGGTGGATACTACTTCCCCATGAAGGGTTCATTCTTTTAAGAAGAGAGTTTAAAAAAACTTCGTAACAAAAGTAATACCTACGTAAAAGCACTTTAACATTTGTTAGGGTGCTTTTTTATAAATAAAAAAGCCTCACCTTTCGGTTTGGCTTTAGTAATTTAACTGATTTCAATTACAGTGATCTCGTCATCGAGTTTGAAATTAAGAATAGTTGCAGAATCTATTGAAGTATCCCCTGTTTCCAAAAATCTTACATTATATGTCGCCCAAAATTTTGCTATCTTAAGCGCTTCATCGTGATCTTCCCCTGGATAATGACAAATAAAATGTTCAAGTGGAGACCAATTTTCTCCTGTTGAGATATGTACATCATGAATATCTTTATTTTCTAATTCTGCCGGTTTTTCACAAATAAAGATTTCAATCGAACCATCTACAGGAAATTGTTTTTCTGGATACTTCAAAACAAGATCTTCTTTTCTCTCTCGAGGACAAAAAATGAAAGAAAATTTATACGTAACACCTTTTCTTTTCACCAATAAGACTACAAATTTTGGTAGCTTATCTTTTGTAATATTAAATATCATATTTTTTTATTTTACGTATACTACATAAATTATTTGACAAAGTCAATGTTGAGAAGTATTATATGAAAAAGCAAAACCTCGAGCTATAGAGAGGATTTTTAAAATAAAAAACAAATAACAATGGACTTTAATTTTTCTTTTACGACAGAAAACACCACCCCAAACTATATTGTAAAAATGTTTGGTGAAGCCAAAAAACATCGTTGGGATTCAGGTGTAACGAACGGATCTGATTGGCATGAAAAAAAATGGTATGAAGGTATCTTAATTATTCAGGAAAGACTTACGAAAAAAGAAAATCACTTATTTTTCAAAACGTATGAAGTTTGTGATGAACAACTATTCCCTTTTACCATAGGACATATCCTTACTGTACCTATCGATTATGTATCAGGAGGATCAGCCTTAAACCAAACTATTAATAACTTTTGTGAAAAAGTTTTAAATAGTAGTATTCAAAAAGAAAACTGGCCTTTTCCTTTTATCGAAATCCCGCAACATTTTATGAATACATCTGGATACGATGCACAAATTGAAGCATTCGCTAATTATGGACAAGAAAGAGATTAGTTAAACAGTAAAAGCACTTTAACAAATGTTAAAGTGCTTTTTTATTTATAAAAAAATAACCCCCACCAAACGACCTTGTAATTTGGTAGGGGCATAGCGCATTGCTATAGGAGGCTCTCGATATCGCCATTATTTTGTTTTTTTAGGCGTAGATTTCCTAGGAAAATAATTTTGACCAAAGAACCTTTTTTTGTTTAAACTTTCATGCTTCAAAGATTACACCTTATAACCAATGAGATTGCTCAAACAAGACTTAAAAAGATAATAGCATTTATAAAAAATGTGTCAAGTACATACCCTCACCTATTTGACATACCATATAAATATAGCTATATTTGAAAAAACATTCATTTATAAAACTATGTATTATGGAAAATAAAAAATTAGTACTCAGAGAAGCTTCTCTGTGGTTCATTCAACACGCGCTAGAAATATATAATTTAGGAACAAGAGACAGTCTTGACCTAAAAACATATAAAGCGAAGCTAAACGATAGATTGTTTTATGACTACCCTGTACGTTTTACTGACAATTCTATTGTTGGTAAATACGGATGGATACATCCAGTATCAGACACAGATGAGCAACGTCTTGCAAAATCTGAGTTGTATCAAAGTATATACATGGCAGGTGTAGATGTTTCTGAAAAATACCCTTGGTATACAGGAATATCTTATAGCTTTGTAGAAAAGGACGCGCCCTTTGCAGAACCACATGTAAAAGTCTCCGATGAATACGAAGGAACTTTAGTGCACACACTGCGACTCAATCTTTTCATAGACGACAATCCTGATTTTGAACATATGACTACTGATGCATTTGGAAACTATATAGAAAATAGTTTTCAAAGAGAGGTAGTTGTCGTACAACCAGGCGATCAACCAGTGCTTATTCCATGCCAATATGCATGGCTTCTATCTCCCGACTGGGATAGTTATAGTAAAAAAGCACAGGAATGCATTGTGGATATGGAATTTAGGCCAGATTGTGGTGGTGAGCTGTTGGGCTGGTGGGGTCCATTCAAAGATTCGAACAAGTTCTCAACACTGTTCTATTAAGTATTAAAACAAAAAGCCTCAAACAAAAGTTTGAGGCTTTTAATGTAAAAACATAAAATCTAATCAATAAAAAAGACTATAGAATTTTTTCGAAACATGGATGTCTTTATGATCATCAACTACAATATCATGACGAATAATTTCTCTCTCTGCCTTATCAGAGAAACTATTCCAGTCAGGAGAGTATAGCCATGCATACGCACATGGTAAAAGTTTAGGTTCGTCACCTGTTTTAATCACAACAACATCTCTTTTAAAAGAATGATCTAAGTAATCACCTAAAGTACCATCTTTACACATTTTTTGAAAATCTGGGTCATCATCATGAAATAAATTAAGTCTCCAGGTTTCAACCAAAACACCTTCATTTGCTTTTGATACTTTTATCTTAGGTTATAGACAAGGAGCATTACTATCAATGTTCCTGTAAAAATTAAAACCTTCATACCACCTGTGAGATTTCGAAACATCCCCTCCTTCTAGAAATATCTTTTGATATTCTTCGGATTTTACAAGACGCTCTTCTTCAGAAAGAATTATTGGATGTATCCATCCATACTTCCCTACAATTTGGTCTTCTTTAAATTTAGAAATGAAACAGAATTCTCTATTACATTTGTAATTCAATTTTGGTGTTTTTTCTACCAATTCTTCCAGATTTATATGTAAACTTGCCTTGTACATTCTTAAGGCATTTTCAATAAACCATTTTGATGGTTTATTGAGTCTTAATTTTTTAGTTTCCATTGTTAATATTTTATTTTGTTTTAAATAGCTTTAACACGAACAATACAATATTTGTTTTTGTAAGTCAATTTAAGATTTATACCCCAACAACTCTTTCCGTTCTTTTTCAGGGAAATGCTCTATTGCATACCGAAGTGCGGTGCGAGGGATATGTACATAGTGTGTAATAAGAAATTCTTTGAGTACTGAAAGTCCACTATACTTACCTACTTCGCGAAGCATCCACCCAGTGGCTTTGTGCGAGAGGTCGTGTGGATCTGCAAAAAGTATTTGCGCAAATGCGAAAGTGTGCGATGGATCACCAGTCTTTATATATGCATGTGTAGCAATCATTGCAATACGTCGCTCCCAAAGATTTTTTGATTGTATGAGTTTGTACAATATTTTTTCATTTTTGGTCTCGAGTACATAACTTCCTATAATAGCTGCAGCTGAAGTATCTACAAGATCCCAATTATTTATATATGCAGTATGTGCAAGGTACAGCTGTGCAATCTTTTTACGAGTAGCTATATCTGCTTTTTTGTATTGTAAGACTAGTATATGCAATGCGAGCAATCTATATTCATGTTCGCGTGATGCGAGGATTTCCAAAATATTTTCAAAATCTACGTATACATACTTTTTTGCAACAATTCGTGTATCCGGAACAGGAACACCGATAAACACATCTCCTTCGCCATATTGTCCTTTTCCCGTTTTGAAAAAACTTTTTGAAATACGCGCCCGCTCAGGGCTTGCATATGTTTGTAATTCCTTTTTTATTACGGCGACAATACTTTTCATATTACTTACCCAAAATATTCTTTAAGAAATACTTTTACAGGTTCAGGATAGATATTGGTATTTCCTATTTCAGCGACAGGGATCCAGACAGGGTTGAATTGATTGGTCTCTGTCGTGAGCTCTGCTTCGAGACTATCTTCTGGAAGATACAATTGCCCACCCTGATACTCACACAAAAATAATTCATTCAGTACGTCTTTGTACGTATACGAAAAAATATGCTTTCCCAGTTTTGTAACAAGTGATGTTTCTTCTTGTAATTCGCGGACCGCAGCAATACCCACAGATGCGTCTTCTGGCTCAATACTTCCCCCAGGAAGCGTGTAGTATTGCTGATCTCCTTTTATGCGGTGTATAAGTACTATTTTTGCATCATGACAGACGACAGCGGTGGCGCGAATTCTTTTCATAGGGATTTTATTATAGCACAACACTTTTTTGACTTATCTATATATATTTGCATAATGTAATACAAATATAGCACCCATGAAAATGAAAAAAGTAGTGGTCATAAACCATGATCACACAGAAATGAAAACTATGTACCGCGCATGGTGGTTCTGGGCAGGACAGATTATTTCTTGCATCTTTTGGTTCGGAAAATTTTCTGACACCATGAGAACAACCACTATAGGCACAATCGCAGTCTCTTTATTTGAAGCAGTCTGGTCCTACATTTTTGGAATTGTTGCAGCTATCGCTATAGCAATTTTTTTAACACTGATCGAGTGTATCCAAAAAAGAAACTGGGCTCAGCTCACCAAATTTATTCAAGACATCAGCTAAAAAGCACCTCTCACGAGATGCTTTTTTATTTTTTAAAATAGATCAAAATCTAGATACAATGGCGAGTGGTCAGATACTACATCCGGAAGCACCTTGAAACTATTGAGGAATACTTCAGGAGAAATAAATACATAGTCTGCGTGGCGATCTTTGCCAGTATAGAGCTCAGTGCGAGTAGTTTCTACGCCTTCTTGTTTGATGAGGTTTATAAAATATGTTTCGATGAGCTTGATACTTTCAGTATTCAAATTGAGATTGAGGTCTCCTACCAAAATCTTTGGAATCATAGGGATAGTATCTATAAATTCACCAATTATTTTTGACTGCTCGAGACGATGAGGGGTATCGTCTTTTCCTGCGGCATCCCAATGGCCGTGTACATTCATAACAATCACATCCTTGGTACCCTGCTTTATATGTATCCATTGCATTTTGCGAGTGTGGTCAGTATCGTCCCCAGCAAATAGCAACACTTGCCCGCTTTGTATTACCTCAATACCTTTTTTCAAAAAAATTGCGAGTCCATACGTTTCTTCTGCGACAGGACAAAAATGAACATCAAAATCTGTAAGGATATTTGCGATCTCTTGGAGGAGGTGTTTGTTTTTTTCACCATCCATATGTACATATTCGTTTTCATTATCGCTTGTGTAGTCATTGAATACTTCTTGAAAACAAAAAATATCTGTATCATTTTTATGACTTTCCAAAAAAGCCTCAAAAGGTTTCTTAATTTTCCCTGCCCACGTATTTAGTGTGATTAATTTCATATATACAAGTATACCAGTTTTTTTATTTGACACATACAGTATATATAGTATTCTTTTAAAAACGTACAAATATGAATACAACCATGGAAAAAAATGTTCAGTATGACTGTTACAGCTCAAAAACAGAATTATGGCAACAAATAGAATTAGCCAGTAATGAAGAAAAAACAGAGATTGTTTGTCCTAGTATCAATGGTAAATTATTTACCTCTGTAGTAAAAAAGGGTGAGAAACATGCTTTTGATGATGCAATACTTATCGCATCAAGCGTGATTAATGCGTCAGAAGAAAATCCTAATTTTACACTTTTGCTTGATACTTACTCACTGGATGAAGCCTGGAAAGCATACTGAACAAAAATCTAAAAGAGTAGACCTATACACGGGCTACTCTTTTTTTAATTCGACACACTATATAAAGCGCTGTATTATGTATATATGAAGAAACAAATAATTATCATCGGTATTCTTGTTGTTATAGCTATTATTTTTGGAGTAATTGCAGACCGCGCACCAAAACAAAATCCTATTCCAAATAAACCAATACAACAAGCAGATACTGTACATATGGTCACTATAGATCAACAAACTGACTATGCTATAGCATCTGGAACCTATCCACAATTTACCAATGCTTCAGCAAGTTTTAATCAAAAAATAACCGACGTCGTACAAACGGCAATAGCTGAGCAATTCAAAAACTCACAAGACAATTGGCAAGCGCGTATTGATACACGGTCACCAGGCGACGCAATACCCGAGCACCCAACAGACGCAGACAAATTCCCTATTACCATATCTGCAGATATTATTCGCAACGATTCTATTATCAGTGTATTACTCCATATAAATGAATTTTCTGGTGGTGCACATGGACAAGAGCTCCTCTACACATACAACTACGATGTTGCACAAAAAACAGAAATAACACTTGATACCTTTATACAAAAAGATTCACAATTTTTACAAAAACTTTCTGCAGTATCACGCACCATGCTTCGCACCCAGCTTGCAAAATCTGCACAAATAAAAGAATCTGAAGTAGATACCGATATGCTCAATAGTGGGACAACTCCTACAGTAGACAATTTTTCACTCTTTACTCTTCCCAACGACACTACTATGGCGGTGTATTTTAGTCAGTATCAAGTAGGTCCGTATGTATACGGCTCACCACAAATCACTATCAATCTCCCACTCAAATAAGAAAAAAGCTGCCACAATTTGTGACAGCTTTTTATATAGAACAAATATTACGCATACTCATGAACAACATGAATATGTTTCTCCAAAACATGTGAGGTTATTTTATCAAAAACAACTTCACAGGGATATTCCTCATCGGAATCAAATTTGGCAATATCTTTTTCTATATCAAAATAGAAACAAAGCCTTCCTTCATTACTACCTGCCTGGTATGCATCCAAATTCCCAGGCACATACCCTTTAATAGTATGACCTTCTGTGTCTTCTGGGAACGGAAGTACTCCGGAAAGATTGCTCAATCTTGTAAACCAATCCTTATATTCACCACCTATATCTCTTCCTCGTGGAGAGGGTGGCTGATGATGACTGTCCATAACAATTAATTTTGTTATTATTGTCTATTTTTCTTATTCGCAAGTCAATACTTCCCAAGTCTTGATAATAGGGTTATAGTTTGTACATGGAAGAAACAGATGAATCTATCATAGAGCAATACCTCCAAGGGAATTTTTCTGTATTCAAAATACTCGTAGAAAAATACACCCCATTGCTATATAGCTACGTACGGCGTATAGGGGGAGGCGCCTACACTGAAGACATTGTGCAAGAAAGTTTTATAAATGCGTGGAAGCAAATCAACCATTTTGATACAACAAAAGCATCTTTCAAAACATGGCTTTTTCGTATAACACGAAATAAAACAATAGACATACTTCGCAAAAAACAACACTATGTTTTTAGTGATTTAGATACAAATACCGAAGAAGACGACATTGTTTTTGAGCAAAATATACCCGACACACAAGATCTCCCTGATGTAATATTTCAACAACATACCGATATAGAAATACTCAAAAGTACTATCGACGAGCTCCCCGAGCAATACAAGACAGTTTTGGTGCTTCACTATGAAAATGACATGACTTTTGAAGCTATCGGGCTCATATTGGCAAAACCGCCAAATACCGTAAAAAGCTGGCATAGAAGGGCTATTATGGCATTACGAGAGAAGTTGCACCAAAAGATATCAGAATAACGTATATATAATCGTATGGAGAACCAAATACAAGAATTATTATCAAAAACTTCATATCACGCAGATACCGATTTTTCACAAAAAATCTGGCTTTCTATTTCTAAAAAACAGAAACAAAAAACCATGTATACGCGTGTGCTATATAGTATCCTCAGTATTGCATCATGTGCAATACTTATTCCTGTATGCAGTACTATAGCAACTCAATTACAAGAAACAGGATTTATACAATATCTTTCAATCGCATTTTCTGATATTGGATCAATCGGTATTTTTGGTAAGCAACTTCTCTATGCACTTGGAGAAGCTTTGCCAACCCTCAGTATTGCACTGTTTTTGTTCTTGGTAGCAAGTCTTGTATTTTCTCTAAAAGAATTATTAAAATCACAAACACAACGTTTAATTATCGCATAAATATATATGAAAAATTTTTCACATACCATCATCGGTTTTTTTGAATCGCCTACCGCTCGTCGCATATTACTAGCAATCATAGCACTCTGCGCTGCAGTACTTATTTTTGCAGCAGGTGTTGCTGTCGGTGTTCGCAAGACAGAATTTCGTCACCAATTTTCAGATAATTATGAAAGAAACTTTGGTGCTTTTGAGCGACACGGTAGAGGTATGCTCCCTCCACTTCCTGGTGAAAATTTCCCCAACGCACATGGTGCTGTAGGAAAAATAATCAGTGTGAGTCTTCCTACATTTATCGTAGATAGTCCAGATGGTACAGAAAAAGTAATTCATATATCAGATACAACACACATTCGTACTATAGATGGTGATGGTACTAGTGCAAATATTATTCCAGAAAATGTTGCAGTTGTTGTTGGTGAGCCAAATACTAATGGCCAAATTGATGCTAGCTTTATCCGCGTTCTTCCAAAACCTACAAACTAGTATATGAAAAATACATTATTGAATATCAAAACAAAACTCAGTATTTTTATTACAAACCACAAAAAAACAAGTATGCTAATCGCATTAGTAATACTAGGTGGTGGATATTATATATTGAAACCAAATACTACAGCAGCACTTCGCTATGTAACAACAAATCCTACACAAGGAACACTCGTAAGCTCAATATCAGGTACCGGGCAAATGAGCGCAGAAACACAAATAGATCTCAAGCCTCGTGTTTCAAGTACAGTAACCCATATATATGTAAAAACTGGTGATACAGTAAAAAAGGGCGCAATGCTTTTTACTCTTGATGCGCGTGATGCACAAAAAGCAGTTCGTAATGCACAGACAGATCTTGCAACAGCAAAATTGAATTTACAAAAATTACAAGAACCACCAAAAATTCTTGCAGTAATTCAAGCACAAAATGCTATAGAACAAGCACAACAAGCAAAAAAGGATGCTGATCTTGTGGTACAAACAGCTCATCAAGCACTTTTGAATTCAAATATTGCAGCAATACCAGACAGTACTTCTTCTGTAGAAACACCCCCTACTATATCTGGTAGTTATACGGGCAATGACGAAGGACAGCTAAAGATTACCGTATACCAAGCAGGTAATGGTGGATACTTTGGAGTAAGTGGGTTGGTAGAAGCAACAGGTACTGTAAGCTCTACAACAGCACAACCTATTGGAAATACTGGTTTGTATATAAAATTTGCAAGTAATGCAAGTCAAACAGTTTGGGATATAAATCTTCCGAACAAACAATCTACTAGTTATATAAGTAATTACAATGCATATCAAACTGCATTGCAAAATCAAGCAAAAACAATTAGTAGTTCTGATGACACTATCGCAGAACAAACAGCACAATTGAAACAACTCACCGATGGTACAGACCCACTCGATATTCAAACAGCACAGCTTTCGGTAACACAAAAAGAAAATGCATTACTCGATGCACAACAAACACTTTCTGATTATTACATCACTGCGCCGTTTGATGGAGTAATAGCGACAGTAAATGCACAGCTTGGACAACAAGGAAGCTCTGGTACTGCGCTTGGTACTATTATTACTAAAGATGAAACAGCAGTAATCCCACTCAACGAAGTAGATGTTTCAAAAGTAAAAGTTGGCGAAAAAGCAACACTTACATTTGACGCAATTGCAGACCTCTCTATTACTGGAGAAGTAGTTAGTGTCGACGCTGTAGGAACAGTATCTTCTGGGGTGGTAAATTACAATGTAAAAATAACACTTGATACGCCAGACGATAGAATAAAATCTGGTATGAGTGTGAATGCTTCTATTATTACTAATGTTGCTCAAGATGTGCTCACTGTGCCAAATAGTGCGGTAAAAACAAATTCTCAAGGTTCATATGTAGAAGTATTTGATACAAAACTTCCTGACCCTGCAACAGGGACTATAGGATCAGTATCAAGTACTTCCCCACGCAAACAAACAGTTACTACAGGACTTACCAACGACACCGACACACAAATACTTTCAGGGATCGATACCAATACTATCGTTGTTACAAAAACAATAAATCCAAGTACCACAGCAACAAAAGCAACACCTAGTCTACTTAGTAGTGTAGGAGGCAAAAATCCTGCAGGAGGAAGATAATATGATTGAAGTACAAGATATTACAAAAACATACAACACTGGTGATATCGCATTTACTGCACTAAAAGGTGTAAGCTTCACTATCAATGACGGAGAATTTGTCGCAATCATGGGACCATCAGGTTCTGGAAAATCTACCCTCATGCACATACTCGGTGCACTAGATAATCCAAGCTCTGGAACATACAAACTCGATGGAAAAGATGTTTCGACATACACCGATGACGAGCTCGCAGATATACGAAAAGATCATATTGGATTTGTGTTTCAATCATTCAACTTACTCCCCCGCACCACAGTACTTCGCAATGTTATGTTGCCGCTTATTTATGCAGGTGTCGGAGAAAAAGAGCGCGAAGAACTTGCAAAAATATCTCTCCAAAAAGCAGGGCTTGATGAACAACACTTTCTTCATCTTTCAAATCAACTTTCTGGTGGACAAATACAACGTGTTGCTATTGCGCGCGCATTGGTAAACGATCCCACCCTTATTCTTGCTGACGAACCAACAGGAAACCTCGATACAAGAACTGGAGAAATTGTTTTAGGGACATTTCAAAGATTAAACAAAGATCACGGACGTACTATTATTCTTATTACTCACGAACCAGATGTAGCGCAACATGCAAGTCGTATTATCACCATTCGCGACGGACTTATAGTTTCTGATAAAAAAAATACTAATCAAATAATTCTATAATTTTATGAAAACAACAGACATTTTAGAAGAAACATATACAGCACTCGCAAGTAATAAAGTACGATCTGGGCTTACTATGCTTGGTATTATTATCGGTATCAGCTCAGTGATTGCTATGACTGCAATTGGAAATGGTGCACAACAATCTATCTCTGCAAGTATCCAATCTATTGGTGCAAACCTTGTGATGGTTATGCCTGGCGCACAAAGATCATTTGGTGGCCCTTCTGGTGGTCGTGGTAACGCACTCACACTCACTGTAGGAGACGCAGACGCTATAGCATCAAATGTATCAAATGCACAAACTGTAGTACGAAATGTAAGTAGTCGTAAACAAGTTACTGCAAAAGGAACAAATACCAATACGAGTATTGTTGGTACTGAACCAAATTATGCAACAGCTCGAAATATAAACGTCGACGATGGAAACTTTTTGACTGATCAAAATGTACAAAGTGGCGCAAAGGTTGCAGTACTTGGACCAACCACTGCAACAGACCTTTTTGGTACCGATACAGAGCCTGTAGGACAAATAATTCGTATAGCAGGAAATGAATATAAAGTGGTGGGGGTCACTCGTGCAAAAGGTGGTTCTGGATTCAATAATACTGACGATACTATTTATATCCCCTACACTACCGCACAACGATATTTATCTGGTAATCAATACCTTAGTGAAATAGATGTTTCTGCATCAAGCTCAGATACTTCTTCTCAAGTACAAGCTGATATTACAACCCTTCTTTTATCTCGCCACAATATAACAGATAGTACAAAAGCAGATTTTAACACACTCAACCAAGCAGACATTATTGCTACCGCATCAAGTGTGACTAGTACATTTACTGTACTTCTCGCAGCTGTTGCTGGTATATCTCTTATTGTCGGAGGTATCGGTATTATGAATATGATGCTTACTACAGTGACAGAGCGTACACGTGAGATTGGTCTCCGAAAAGCAATCGGTGCTCGCAATAAAGATATCAGTACACAATTTCTCATTGAATCAGTGATGCTTACGTTTATTGGAGGGACCATTGGTGTCATACTCGGCTGGTCCATATCATTTGCAGTAAGTAGTTTAGGGATACTCCAAAGTACGGTTTCTATCGGATCTGTCATACTCGCATTCACCGTATCTGCTGCTATTGGTATCGTATTTGGATACTACCCTGCGCGACGTGCCGCACAACTCAACCCTATAGAAGCATTACGATATGAGTAACGTAATGTGGTATATAAAAAAAAATATTAATTAATAACTACAACACTATGGAAAAAACACAATATAAAAAAATAGGTTCATACGCAGCAACTGCAATTGTTGCACTTGTTATAGGATTTTTTACCGGCAAATCAATGGCACCTGTACCACAACAAGCAAATAATTTTGGTGGTGGAAATTTCGGACAAAATGGCAGCGGCAATCGTGCTGGTAACCGTATGCCTGGTGGTGGTGCAAGTGGTGAGATTATTGCAAAAGATGCACAATCTATCACTATCAAACTTCGTGATGGTGGATCAAAGATAATATTCTACAGCGACAAAACAGATGTATTAAAATCTGTAGCAGGAGTCGCCGATGATATCGCTATTGGAAAACAAGTAATAGTGATAGGTACTGGAAACCAAGATGGTAGTATCACAGCACAATCTGTACAAATCCGTCCAGAAGGCGCAAAGATTCCTGGTGGAGCACCAAATGGTCCACAAATACCAAAACAAAATTAATACTGCCAAATTACTCTAAATACAGTATACTTAAAAAGATTCCCGTTATGGGATCTTTTTTTATTCAATAATATCTACCTATTCATGCAAAAAGCATTTTCTTTTATCAAAAATATTTCGCTCTATATCTACGTCGCAGCTAGTGTTTGCATAGTACTTATTATCTCAGGAATACTTTATGTAAACCATATTTCAAATCACCACATACTACTCTACATGCTCTGTATTGGTGCATTACCACTATGGTATGAGCTTATACAAGAAATGCGTAAGGGTTCTTTTGGAGTAGATATTATTGCTGGTTTCGCAATTATTGCAACAGGTCTTACTGGGCAATATCTCGCTGGGTGTGTAGTGCTCCTTATGCTTTCTGGAGGACAAATACTTGAGCTCTTTGCTATGAATCGTGCAAAAAAAGAATTGGAGTCTCTCTTGAATAGAACCCCTGAATATGTACACATACAAAAAGACGGCGCTATTGTAGATATTCGTATTGAAGATGTTACTTTAGGTATGGATATTGTCATAAAACCAGGAGAAATCTTGGCGGTAGATGGCACGGTGATCGAAGGAGAAACATATATAGATGAATCCGTGCTCACTGGTGAGAGTGTCCCTATAATCAAACAGCTCCACGCGCATGTATATGCAGGTACACAAAACAAAGAAAATATGATTGTTGTGCGTGTCGATACACCAATACTAGAAACAAAATACCAAGCAATTATCAAGCTTGTTCATGATGCAAAAGAAAGTAAGGCGCCTATTGTACGCCTTGCAAACAAATACAGTGTGTATTTTAGTATTATCACTTTTACTATTGCAGGACTCACCTATTTTATAACTGGCGACATGATGCGCGTAGTAGCTATCTTGGTGGTTGCAACCCCTTGTCCGCTCATTCTAGCGACACCTATAGCAATCCTCTCTGGTATCAGTAAAGCAAGTAAGAGAGGTATCATTATCAAAGACGGTGGAAGTCTGGAAACACTTGCAGATGTCGAAAGTTTTGTATTTGATAAAACAGGTACAATCACACTCGGTGAACCCGTTGTTGCAAAAGTACTTTCTTTTTCAGAAAAATCAGAAGCGGAAATTGTTTCTCTTGCCGCATCTCTTGATCAACTCTCAACACACATTCTCGCACGCGCACTTACCAAGTATGCACAAGAAAAAAAATATCCTCTCGTATATATTCCTAGTATTCGTGAACAATTTGGCGATGGTGTTGAAGGAAGTATAGAAAACACATCATACGTATTTGGTAAAAAAGGTTTTGCAGAATCCTATGCAGGACAAAATATAAGCACTGATATCCACACACTATATGAAAAAGAATCTGATGAAGGAGGTATGATGGTTTTTCTCGCCTCAAAAGAAACTATCCTCGGCGCAGTAGTGTTTAAAGATATTATTCGTACTGATGCATATGACTTGTTCAAAAAAATGCGTGAACATGGTGTTGCACATATTACTCTTTTGACTGGCGACAAAAAAGAACGCGCGCAAGATATCGCTGCACAGCTCGCTATTACCGATGTTATCAGTGAATGTCTTCCTGAAGATAAATTACAAGTTATCAAACAATTACAACATGGCGGCAAAAAAGTTGCTATGGTTGGCGACGGTATCAATGATGCCCCAGCATTGGTAGAAAGTAGTGTTGGTATTGCGCTCGGTAGTCATGGTAAAACAGCCGCAAGCGATGTTGCTGATATTGTTATTCTCTCTCAGTCAATCAATGGCGTATACGATGTATGGCACATAGCCAAAAAGACCATAGGACTCGCAAAAAACGGCATTATGATCGGTATTGGACTAAGTATTTTCCTTATGGTTTTGGGATCAGTAGGGCTTATAAAGCCTGTTATCGGAGCTCTTATGCAAGAAGGTATCGATATAATCGTTATTATAAACGCATTACGATTGGGTAGTATTTTGAAGAAGAGCTTTAGAGTATAGAGGAACACCTACACAATATTTTGATATTTTGTCGTGACCTTCTGTATCCCAGCCAGCAGTATTTCCTGCGACTTCAAACCCGTAACAACGTGCGAGCTGTATAACATCTCCTGTGGTTCTTTTTACCGCACTTGGTTTTGGGAAAATAAGTACCAACACTACCAAGACTAGTATTGCGATTAAGATTTTTTTAATTATTTTTTTCATCGGCAATTTGTGCAACATTAAACTCATCAAGTGCTTTGTAAAGATGTGCAACAAGCATCATCACTATCGGATATGTAATAACAATTCCTACACCAACTACAAGTGCTCCTATAATAACAAATGAGATAGCAATCATAAGGACTAATAGTACCGTCCAAAAACGTGCACCTTTTGTAATATTCCAAGAATATTTTACTGATTCTTTTATTGAAAGACCTTTATCAACAAAGATTAAATTTGAGAAACCGAGACGTACCATAAAGTAAATTCCCGGAATTATAAATACGATAAATCCTCCCAATAGAATAACACCTACATACAATGCAATACCTACCACCTGGCAAAACTGCTTCCCTGTTGGCAAAAAGGTTCTCAAATTTCCTAATTCGAGTTCATCTTCTTTTTTATATACAGTCAAAAGAGAAACCTTACTCCATACAAATCCCCATACAATAGAGAAAAATGTTGTACAGATAACAGCAGGAATCTCATAAAGACTATTCCAGTCTTGCAAACGATTGAAAAATACATTTACCAACAATGTCACGGTACTTATAGCAACAAAAAACATCCAATGGTTTTTGAATATTTGCCATACTTCTCGTAATGTTTTGCGAATAGGAAAATCGAATATCATATGTGTATTAGTTATTATTATCTATCTGGAGGTATATCGTAATACCCTGCGAGGAATTGTACCATTTCAAAGAAAGAATCTCCAAGTGATGAGATAGCAAACGGAGCCCCTTTTGGATATAAATCATAAAAATAAATAACAAAACGAGGGTTGGTTGCCGGGAAAAATCCCACCAATGAGTGCAAGTTTCGATCGGTATAATACCCCTGCCCGTTTGGTTTTGCGACCTGCGCTGTCCCTGTTTTTGCAGCAATAGTATAGCGAGGGTTTGCGCGGTGATACCCATCATCTACTACATGCGTAAGCATAGTGTGCATAGTTTGGATTGTTTCCGGCTTTAATACAGGCTGTGCAGATTTTGGATATATGAGATCGCGAGTCACCCCATCAACCTGTTTTATTTGTGATGCAATATGCGGCGTAATAACATACCCACCATTTGCAAGTATTGCAAAACCTTTCACAATAGAAAGTGGTGTAAGTGCTATACCCTGCCCGAATGCAGCGTTTGCATAGTTCACATTGTTATTATCTCGAAGTCCGCTCGTAATACCATTTATCTCTCCTGGAAGATCTACTCCTGTTTTTTGTCCAAGTTTATACCTATCGAGCATGTAGTCTTTAAAAGCTGCATTACCCATATGTTGTTCTACAAAGACCATGCCTGTGTTGAGTGATTGATTGAGCACGTCTTGCATATTTGCTTTTCCACGACCACGCTTATCGAAGTTTTTGATTGTTCTATCTCCTACAACTACACTTCCTTTATCAAAATACATTGTCGCTGGAGTTACCGCACCAGAATCTATTCCTGCAGCCATCACCATAGGTTTTACAATACTTCCCATCTCATAGGCATTTTCTGCAAACGGGTTTTTGTACACACTGATATCAGAAACATTTCCATAATTATTCGGATCAAAATTAGGAAGGTGGGCCATAGCAATAATTTGCCCGGTGTATGGATCCATCACTATCGCTCCTACAGAATCACTTTTGAATTTATCTTCAATTTGTTGAGTAAGCGTTTCGAGCTCTGATTGTACGACAGGCTCAATACCAGTCACCACATCACCCGTAGTGGTATTATTTTTGAACAACGTATCTTTTACATTAGAAAAAATTTCTGCAAAAAAGTTTACATAAAAATCTTGGCTAGTACGACTCAATACATCATTATAAAACCCTTCAAGTCCATATCGCCCGATAAGCGTATTATCCTTAAAAGACACAAAACCAATAGTTTGGGCTGCCATAGTATTTCCAGGATAAAATCGCCACTTTTCATTTATCAAAAGAAGCGCTTTTGGCTGGTGCAATGCGACAATTGCAGCTGCCTGATCTTCAGAAAGATGTGTCAGTATTTCTTCATATGGATCACTCTTTTTACTAGCCTTTGCAATAAATGTATCTTTGTCGATATCTATAATAGGCGCGAGCGATGCATAGAGCTGTTCTGGGTTTGCTATTTGAGGAGGAAGTATTGCAAGTGTGTACCCAGTCGCTATGGTTGCCGCAGCTACATTTTCTCCATCTTTACCAGTAAAATAAATATCACCACGATCAAATACGTCACCAACTGGTTTACGGTATTGATGCTCAGCGCGTTGTTTATATTCTTTTTGATTGATAATCTGCAGATGAAATAATTGCCCGATAATACAAATAGCAATAACTACGAGGCCGATAATAATCGCTCGTAGTCTTTGTACAAAAAGTTGTTTAGTTTGAATTGATTGCGAGGCCATGGGTCATATCAGTATACGCAACTTGTGAATAATCCACAAAGCCTAAGCTGTGTGCGTATTCTTTGGTAAGCCCACGCTCTTGTCCTAAGTATGAAAGTTCTACAGTCCCCATTGCAGAAGTTGTTTTTTTGAGATTTTGCTCAACGTTTTTTTGTTCAATAACAGAAAATGTCAATGCACCAACAAGATAGAGATATACAACAAACAACCCACTCACACTCACCACTAGACTTGAAACAATTTTTTTGAATACAGAGTGCGGTACTGCGTTTTGTGCTTTCTCTATGTTTTTTTGTATGTAGGTTGTCATATTTTTTCTATGATGCGAAGCTTGGCGCTTCGGGCTCGGGGGTTATGTAATAATTCTGATTTTGTTGGTACAATTGGTTTTTTGGTGATAACGCGTTCATGAGTTTTCATCCACTGTTTTACAATCCTATCTTCTCCGCTATGAAAACTTATCACAGCAATCCTTCCTCCAGTACGTAATACCTGATACCAGGCATCAAGGGCTTGTTGAATGGTTTGGTATTCATCATTAACTGCTATACGAAACGCTTGAAACGTTTTTGTAGCTGGGTGAATTTTCCCTTTTCTTTTGACAACACTCTCGATCACTGCTGCGAGCTGTTTTGCAGTTTCTATAGGAGCGATATCTCGAGCTTCAACAATTGCTTTTGCAATTACACGAGCCTTCACATCTTCTCCATAAAAATAAATAATATCTGCAATAGAATCAGCTTCCCAGGTATTTACTATATCGTGTGCAGTAAATCCTGTATGACTACCTTTTTCAGAAAATGTCATTGCAAGTGGTGTATCTGAATTGAATGAAAACCCTCTTGTATCAGCAAGGAGCTGAAACGTGCTGGTACCCATATCAATAAGTACTCCGTCGACACTAGTGATACCAGCTTTTTCCAATATGTATGCCGCATCTTTATAATTGGCATGGACAAAAGAAATTCGCTTATTATTTCCAAATTTTTCTATGTATCGTTTTTCTGCATCTTCATCAAGATCGACAGCGACAACAGAGACGTTGGGGTTTGTATCTAGTATCAATTGCGTATGACCTCCTCCTCCAAAAGTACCATCGACAACAACAGAGCATTGTGCGAGATTAAGAGCGTCTATACTTTCTTCTAAAAGAACTGGGATATGCATATTACAAAACTCCTATAGCTCCTAAATTGTCTGCGAGCTCATCTGCGTGTGTTTCGATACCTTGTTTATATTGCTGCCAAGCAACTTCTTCCCAAAGCTCTACACGACTATGTACGCCGACAATAGCGACTTTATCTTTGATACCAATACTTTGTTTCAAAGTCTCAGGTATCAAGATTCTACCATTGGCATCTATACTTGCTTCTACTGCGCGACCAATCAAATGACGACTGAATGCACGAGTATCTTTTTGTAATGATCCTTCACCGAGCTTATCGATAATTTTTTTCCATCCTTGCAAAGTAAAGACAAATAAACTTTTTTCAAGACCAGGGGCAACAACTACTGTCTTCCCCATCTCTTTACGGAACTTAACCGGAAAAGAAAGTCTATTTTTGTCGTCTATTGCATGAATGTATTCACCGATTAGCATATGTTTTATAATTCTTACTTTTACCACTCCGTCCCACTTGATACCATTTTACCCCACAACCACCCACCAATGCAACTACCAAGGTGTGGATAACAAAAAGCCCGCCCTCGATACGAGGGCGGGCTTTTAAAAAATTCTTATTGTACGTTCTTTATTTCGTATTCGATAGTGCCTTTTGGGGTCATTACAGAAACAGTATCCCCTGTTCGCTTGCTCATAAGTGCTGTACCAATAGGAGATTTGTATGAGATTTTACCTGCGAGCATGTCTGTTTCTTCGCTTCCTACAATACTAAATACACGAGTGTTTTCTTCACCATGTTTTTGGATAGTTACCGTACTACCGATTTGGACCACGCCATTGTTTACAGTCTTTTTGATCACTGTTGCATATTTGAGCATGTGTTCGATTTGTGCGATACGCTCTTGGAGCTTTGCTTGCTCTTCGCGTGCTTGGTGATATTCAGCATTTTCAGAAAGGTCGCCCAAAGACTTTGCATATTCTACAGCTGCAATAATCTCTTTTTGGCGAGGACCACGAAGTACCAAAAGCTCTGCTTCTAGTGTTTCTTTATTTTCTTGAGTAATAAATTCATTCATATAATACCGTGTATTCTATCATACCCCCCTACTGTGTCAAAAGCTCTGGATTTGCATGTATATAATCAAGAAGTGGGCGTAATGCGTGGACCGCTCCAGTGGTGACTTTTGGCCCATCCTCCATAAGCACTGCAAAAGCAAAACGAGGTTTATCATATGGGAAAAATCCAATAGTCCAAGAGTTCACACGAGTGTTGTTGTGGATCTGCGCAGTACCAGTCTTTGCAGCTACCGTAAAGCCAGGTATCAAAAGTGCTCGCGCAGTACCCTCTGTCACATCGAGAAGCATACCTTCATGTACGACAGTATACTCTGCATCGGTAAATGGGAGTGTCCCTTTTGAAACTTCTTTTGGACTATTTTTAATAAGTGTTGGTGTTACGAGTGCCCCTCGAGATGCGATACCTGCGACAGCGCGAGCCATTTCAAGCGGAGTAACCTGATACCCATATTGTCCGATAGAAGTGTTGTACGTATCTCCTATGCGCCATGGGTCATTGGGGAAATGTTTTGCTTTCCAGGCAACACTAGGGACCGTCCCTGCAAGCTCTCCAGAGAGCTCTATACCAGTCTTTTCTCCAATACCGAACATACGTGTGTATTTTTCAATATTTGCGATACCGAGCCCTTTTTGTGTGGTTCCAAATCCTCCTCCAATTTGATAAAAGTAGATATTTGAAGATACTGCGATCGCATGTCGCATATCTACAAGTCCGTGTGCCGCATTATCTTTAAAAATAGAAAATGTCCCAGGTTTAAATGGATTGGGCACCTTCATTTCTTTAGTACTGAGAATTTGTTTGTACGGAGTGATCACCCCTTCATGAAGCGCAGCGAGCGCAAGAAATGGCTTGATAATAGATCCAGGAGTATAGAGCCCTTCTGTTGCGCGATTGAGAAATGGTCGTGCTTTACTCTTCATATATCCTTGTATAGTCGCAGTGTCTGATCCGTCTGCAAGGATTTGTGGGTTGTACTCTGGATAGCTCGTCATCGCATAAATTTCTCCAGTATGGATATCCATAATCACCCCTGCACCACCGACGAACCCAGAATTGGTCGCAAGTGTTTGAATACCTGAATACAATACACTTTGCATGCGACTATCGATAGAGAGTGTGATATTTTTTCCTTGTTCCGGCTCATCTACTACTCCTCCAGAAGTCACCCCACCTTTCACAGATACCTCCACAAGCTTGGTACCATTCACCCCTGCAAGATCAGTATCATACTGCTTCTCTATACCATCGCGACCAATAGTGCGCTCTTGCCAAAATTTTCCACTAGAGTCTTTTGCAGGGTACGACACATAGCCCAAAAAGTTTGCAAAGCCTGGTGTCTCTATATATTTGCGCAAGATATTTTCATCTGTTTCTGCGTCGAGCGTATTCCACGCAAGCTCAACATTATTTCTATCATAAATAACTCCACGGTTTGCAAAAAGCGGTACCGTCTGCAAACTATTTTTTTCACTTTTTGTATTATAAAAACTATACTTAACTACTTGCAAATAAAACAACCGAGAAACAAAAATAAATCCCATAATACCAATACAGAGAATTAACCCATGCAATGCACGCTTGGGAATTGGTTGCTCTACACGCCCCTCAAATTGCTGTTTATCAAATGCGGGAAGATTGTGTACATCAAGCAAGAGCTCGTCTGGTTGCAACTCAAATACAGGGATTTTTTTAATCTTTCTTTTCATCATATAGATTACCCAATCGAGTATATCGCAATAATACCCAACGGAGGAGTACTGATCCCAATACTATCCAAAATAAAAACAAGCTCGCAAAATGAAATCCATTGTGTGGGCCAAAAATACTATCACTTATAGCAGCAAGTAGTAGGAACACTATGCTGGTAGTAGAGAGAAACACCGCAGCAACAAAAATAACAACCTGTGCCCACCAAGCAAGGTATACGATTGCAACAATACACAATATAGATAACGCGACGATTCGTAATGCTTTCATTATTTTATAATCACCCATGGTAATGTTTGTAAATTTACTGGAGTTTTTGCACGGACAGTAATAAATGGATCACGAGAATCTCCAGTGACTTTTTCTACTGTTGCCAAAATTTTTGTATCACTTGATTGCTGTGCAATAACATCCCCCACCGCAAAACTAATATCTCGAGGCATACGAATCTCGTACTCACCAGAGCCACGCCCAGTAAGAACTACTGATATACCACTTCCGACCACTGACCCTGATGTCTGTACTCCTACACTACTAAACAAAGAAATCACTGCACTATGTGTATACACTGTCGATACAGTACCAAGGGCAACACTATCGAGTGCATAGACAGTCTTCCCTACTGCGATATGTTCTGCAGAGCCTGCATCGATAAGCATAGTGTCGTATATAGATCTATCAGGAGAAGTGATCACGTGCGCGAGGATTCCTGGAACTCCTATTACCCTCCCAAAAGCTTCTTTGAGTGTTTTGTTTTCATCAGTAAGTTGTGTGATTTTTGCAGTATCAGTATCGATTTGTGACTGGAGAGATACCTGATCTGTTTTGTGTTGGAGTGCAATAAAAATACGAGTAAATACTCCGTGTGCACTAAGTATTATGAATACAGAAAAAAACAGGATCCCAATATACAATCCTTCTTTTCGTATAAAACTAGAAATATTTTTTTTAGAAGTAGTCGGCATAATTTTCTACAGCAAGTAATACTGGTTTATATTCTTCAAATGATTCTAATACAATACCGAGTCCCCGAGCAACTGCAGACAACGGCTCTTCTGCAATAAATACTGGAAGAGACACTGCTTCACTAATACAATCTGCAAGTCCTGGCATAAGTGCACCTCCACCAGTAAGGACAATACCACTATGTACCGTATCGCTCATGAGCTCTGGTGGTGCTGTCTCAAGTACTTCTTTAATACCTGAAATAATATTTGCTACGCCGTCTTTCATAGCAATACGAATATCTCCATCGGTTACCACAATACCGCGAGGAAGCCCTACACCGAGATCGCGACCGCGTACTTCGTACTCTTTGTGTTTACCATCGACAGTCCCTCCGATAGCGATTTTTACTTCTTCTGCTGTTTGATCTCCAATATATAGTTTGAATTGATCACGAATATAATCAATAATATTTTGATTAAAATGATCTCCTGCGACTTTGAGATTGATAGCACGAACCATACCGCCGAGCGATATAAGCGCTATATCGGTAGTACCACCGCCAATATCTACAACACATGTTGCTTGGGCTTCAAGCACTGGGAGACGTACTCCAACAGCTGCAGCCATAGCTTCTTCGACAAGGTGCACTTCTCTTGCGCCGGCATTGATAGCCGCATCATAGACTGCACGAGTCTCTACGTTGGTGATACCACTAGGGACACCGAGGAGTACTCGTGGCCGAAAAAATTTACTCGAAATTTTTTCGGCCTTTTTCAAAAAGTATGAAAGCATTTCTTCTGTCACTTCAAAATCAGATACTACTCCACCTACGAGCGGTCGTATTATTTTGATATGCGCAGGAGTTTTGCCTGACATCAATTTTGCTTCATGTCCTACAGCAACAATCTGTCCTGTTTTTTGATTGATAGCAACAATAGAAGGTTCATTGATTACAATCCCGTGCCCTTTTACATACACAAGCGTATTTGCAGTACCGAGATCTATCCCGATATCATTAGAAAATTTTTGATACAGTTTATCGAACATGAAGTATTTCTAATAATTCTGACTCAGTAATAATCCGACCCTCTTGTTCTGTTCGTTTTTTATATTCAAACCCTCCACTCGCAAGACTTCGAGGAGATACTACTACACGATGTGACATACCAAGCAAATCTGCATCTGCAAATTTTTCTCCAGCACTAGCATGTATACGATCATCAAAAAGTACTTCGATACCAAGACCGGTAAGTTTTTCGTACAAAGCATTTGCTTCTTTTTCTAGACTATCTCCGAGACCAATAAGTTGCACAGTAAATGGTGCAACAGATTCTGGCCATACAATGCCTTTTTCATCTGAAAGAGTTTCTACAATAGTACCTATCAAACGAGTAATACCAATACCATATGAGCCCATATATACAAGCTGCTCTTCTCCTTGATTATCTTTATAGGTAAGCTCAAAAGGCTCTGAGAATTTTGATCCTAGTGAAAAAATATTTCCTACTTCGATAGCTTTCTTTTGCACCAAACTATCTTTTGTAACACCTAGATCTACAAGTACTTCATCATTAAATACTTCTTCATTGATAGCAATCTTTTTTACCTCATCAATATAAATGGTATCTTCTCCTGCGTCTGAGATAGTTTGAAATTCATGAGAATACTTTGCAAAAGTCCCTCCTGAAGCAAATGTTATATAGGTATATGCACCGAGACCAACAGTGTCATAAATACGCATATATACATCTTTTATTTTTTCATAAAATGCATCATGTTCTTCTTTATTTTTTGAAAATGAATACAATGCTTTCCAGTAGAATTCTCGTCCACGCATAATACCAGACTTACTACGTACTTCATTTCTAAAAATAGTTTTGAAATCATACAAGTACAAAGGAAGATCTTTGTATGAACTTACAAAATCTTTGAGTATATGAGAATATGCTTCTTCATTAGTAAAAGACAATCCTACTTCTGTACCATTTTTAAGTGTTGTCTTGAACCAATTGTCTACTACAGCATCATCCCAACGATTTGTTTTTTCCCACACTTCTTTTGATTGTAATGCTGAAGTTTTCATTTCAACACCACCAATACTATTCATTTCTTTTTTTATAATATCAGTAATTTTGTCTGCAACACGCAAACCAAGAGGTAACAGTGTATATACCCCTGCCATTTCTTTATAAATAAAACCACCACGTATCAAAAGCTGTGCATTCTTTGAAACCTCGTCTTTTGGGGCCTCTTTTTTTGTTTTAGTGAAAAGGGTACTTTGTCTCATATATAACTACATAATGCCACAAAAAGGCAAATAAAAAAAGCTCAATATCAAAATACTGAACTTTTTGTTCAAAAAACTATTTTTTTATTATTTTCAACACCGAAACCCCCATAGCCATTACTAATACTTTATCAAATAAATCTACGAGGCTTGATTTAAAAACAATTCCAAAATAATTTTCATATAAACTTGTAACTATTACAAGAACTATCCAAAAAATTACCCATAAAGTTTTCTTATTCATTTCTAATGATTTTTTATAAAAGTAACATATATGTATATAAAAGTCAAGTACCACAATAGCACAATATATAAAATAACAAATCCCCGACACAATTGCCGGAGATTACATAGTACGAATGAAAATTATTCTGTTTTAAAACTTAAACCTCTTTCTTCTAAGCAGATTTGAAGATCTCTTAAATTCTTTTTTCCAACACCTGTAATTCCAGAAATTTGCTCTTTTTTAAAAAGGCAAACATCTTCTATATTATTTACCCCTATAGACTTGAGCGCATTAAACATTGTCACACTTAACGCATCAGAAGGAAGATTTTGAAGAGGTGTTGGAACAAGAAAATTGAAACATATTTTTTTCTTGTTAGAAAATAGATTTATGGCATCTAAATTATCTTCTACATCAATTCCTTTTGTTTTTAAAAAAGAAACAATATCTTTTGTTTCAAGAGTAACCTCTACTCTTGAAACTGTTTTTGCTTTAATTTTCATCTTTATTTAATTTTTGATTTGTATATATAATATAACTTTTATTACAATTCGTCAAGTACCATATCTACGCAATATATAAAATAACAAACCCCCGACACAATTGCCGGGGGCTACATAACATAAATGAAATCACCTTTTTAAATACTCTCCTTTTTTTCTACCAAAAACCTCATTGAATGTTTTTGAATAAACTCTTTGGAAGTCAACAGTATAAGGCCAAACAATAAATTTATTATCTTTTCTTGCTTTATCATATTCTTTTCCAGAAAAACTTTTTCCTTTGAAATGATCAAGTACTTTTTGATATAAATCTTTTTCTGATAAATATTCAATTTTGACGAGCTTTCCCTTATTGAAAAAGAATTCAGCAAAAGTTTTTGAATAAAGCCTTGAGAACATATCTTCATAAGGCCAAGAATAAAAATTATTTTCTTTCCTTACTTTTTCATACTGCGAACCGGTAAATTTCTCGTCTTTAAGATAAATTGCGACTTCTTTTCTAAGTTGCTCTTCTGATAGATAAGTAATCTGACGTTTTTGTTTTATACCAAAAAATATTTCCTTAAAATTTTTAGAGTAAGTATTATAGAGAAAACCAGAAGAAGGCCATCTAAAAAAAAATTTATCACGTTTTATTTTATCGTAATCTTTAATACTGAAACTTATTTTTCCTAAATGCCTAAAAACTTCTTTTTTAAGTTTTTTTTCTGATAAGAAGTTGTTAACCTTTCTTCCTGTAAAAAGTTCCCCAAATGTTTTTGAATAAACTCTTGGAAATTCAGTAGATCTTGCCCAAAAAATAAAACTGTTATCTTTTTTTGCCTTATCATACTCTTTTTGTGTAAAAGATTTTCCGTTAAAATATTTACAAGTTTCTTTTTTAAGTTGTTCTTTAGATAAATAAGTTGTCTTATTATTTTTTTTCTTACCAAAGAATAATTCTTTAAAAGTTTTTGAATAAATTCTTGGAAATTCAGAATAATCAGGCCACTTATTAGAAAATAATAACTTTTTTACTTTCGTGTATTCACTTATAGTTAGTTTTTTTCCAATAAAATACCCCAGTACCTCTTTTTTAAACACTTCTTCACTAGACCAAACCCTATATAAACGAGAATTCTTTTCTATCGCTTTCGCGATTTCGATCACCTCCAACTCTTCTGTGGAGAATTCAATATCGAATTCTTTTCCAGAAACAGTCAAAATAGATCTGTCTAGGACGCCAAGGTTTAGCTTAGAGCGAGTAATTTCAATAGATTGTGCAAGACTACTTACCATAACAAGCCTTTCAGCATTTGCTACAAAATCAAGCACTAAAGCAATTTTACCTTCTTGTAAACGCAAAACTCTTCCTAGTTGTTGGAAAAATACTCTTTTAGAATCAGTACAACGTAAGAACACTCCAATTTGCACATTAGGCACATCAATATCTTCGTTTAGCTTGTTCACCGAAACCAAAAATTGAATTTCGTTTTCGCGGAACTTTTTCATAAAAGTTTGATTGTGACCGCGTGATTTTTGGGAATGTATAACACCTGCACTTTTTCCATCAGCAATAATTTGATGATATACCCTATCTGCATGTATGATATTCTCGCAATAAATTAATGTTTGCTTTGAAATATCAGTGCATGCATACGAATAAATTTCATCAAAAGTTTCTCTATCCAATGAGTCAATAAATAAATTTTCATTTATTTGCTTCATTGAAATATTTTTTCTTTCTGCAACAACATATTGAAACATTTGTTTCAATTGTTTTCTGTTTAAACCAGAAGACTTCACAAGATATTTCACTTGCGACATCCATCCGTTAATCATAGCTTCTTCAAAAGATATTTCATAGATAACTTTTTCAAAAATCTCTAGGATATCTTTTTCATCTTCCCTGTCAGGAGTTGCTGTCATGCCTATTTTAGGAGCATTGAAATAATCAATAACTTCTTTGTAGGTTACTGCTTGTCCGTGATGTGCTTCGTTTACGATAATAAATTTAAAATGATCCTCGTTAAAGTAGTTGTACCATTTTTCATGGTGGTTGTTCATACTTTGATACGAGGCAAATACTATATCAGCTCGTTCAGGATCAGTATCTTTATCATCGCCAAAAAAACTTGCGCAGATAATACGTTCGTCTGCAAAGATTTGTTCAAATTTTTCGCGCGCTTGGTCTAATCCCTCATTTTCATTGTAGAGATATAGTCCTTTCATGTGATATATTTGAATACAATCCCTTGCGATAAACGCAGCCTCAGTACTTTTACCCGTACTGGTGGGCTGGATGATTAATCCATTTTCACCAGCCAAGATATTCTCGATAGCAATATCAACAATAGGTTGCTGATATTCACGAGGTACTTTTGGCACTTCTTGAATTAGTAATTCTTTCATTTTATTATGTTTTGAAAGGACAAATAGGCAATATCGCCAATATTTTTAATATAATGTAATTTGTTATATTATATACATATTTTGCATAAAAGTCAAGTACCATATCTACGCAATATATGCTATATTTTGCAAGCCTAAATCAGCCAGCCTCTACCGAGGTTTTGGCCTGGTAAAAGCAGAATTATTCAGGTTAATAAGGGGGTAAGACAACTTCCCTCTGCTACAGATAAAATATGAAAAAAGAAATATCTCTTACAAACCTCATGGAGGCGGGTGTTCACTATGGATACTCACGTACTCGAAGACACCCTTCAGTATCTCCATTCGTATACGGAACAAAAAATGGTACAGACATTATCGATCTCGAAAAGACTGTACCTCAAATCCAAAATGCAGCAGCATTTTTGGAAACACTTGCAGCAAATGGTAAAACAATCCTTATTGTAGGCGTAAAACCAGAAGCACAAGAGATCACTCGTGAAATGGCAGCAAAACTTCACCAACCATACGTTACAGAACGTTGGATCGGAGGAATGCTTACAAACTTCACAGAAATCAAGCGTCGTATCCAAAAACTCGAAGATATGCGTGAAAAGCGTGTAAATGGAGATTTTGAAAAATACACAAAGAAAGAACAAATCCTTCTTACTCGTGAAATGGCACGTCTCGACAAATACTTTGCTGGTATGGTAGGTATGCACAAAATGCCAGAAGCAGTGCTTGTTATCGACCCTAAGAAAGAACACATTGCAGTAACAGAAGCACACAAGCTTTCTATTCCTGTAATCACTATCGGTAGTACAGACTGTTCTGTACGTAATATCGCCTACCCTATCGTTGCAAACGATAGTGCGACATCAAGTATCGGTGCAATCATTACTATCCTTACAGAAGCTTTCAAAGCGTAGTATACTTAAACCCTAACATTATTAGTTTTTCAAAAAAATATGATTACCACAGAACAAGTAAAAGAATTGCGAGATAAAACAAGTGTATCTGTAATGCAATGCCGCAAGGCACTCGAAGAAGCAGGTGGCGATATGGAAAAAGCACTTATCCTTTTGCAAAAGAAAGGAAGTGAAATCGCTGAAAAGAAATCTGATCGTGAAGCAGCTGATGGTATCGTAGTTATAAAGCAAGATGATGCACGTGCATTGGTTTTGACACTCAACTGCGAAACAGACTTCGTTGCACACAATGACGACTTTATAACTCTCGCACACAAACTCCTCGAAACAGCTTGGGCAAACGGCGCAGATGCAGCACGTGAGCAAGCTCCTGCACTTATCAGTGATGTAGTTCTCAAGATTGGAGAAAATATCCAACTTGGTCTTATTGAAGAAATCACTGGCGGTACTATCGGTACATATACTCACCACACAGGCAAAAACGCATGTGTAGTAGTACTCAAGGGTGGCGATGCAGAAGTTGCAAAAAACATTGCTATGCACACTGCAGCAATGAAACCTCTCTACCTCTCAGCAGACCAAGTAGATGATCATGCACGTGCACAAGCACTTGATATTATCCAAAAGGAAGTTGGCGACAGCGACAAACCAGAAGAAATCAAAGCAAAAATGCTCGAAGGGAAAATTGCTTCATTCTTTAAAGAACAAACACTCCTCGATCAGCCTTTCTTCAAATCTCCTGATCAAACAATCGCACAATACGCAAAAGCACATGGTGCTGAAGTAGTAAGTTACAAATTGTTCATCATTGGATAAATAATAAAACTATTAAAAAATCCCCAGAGAAATCTGGGGATTTTTTAATTGGAGCCGCTTCTCAGACTTGAACTGAGGACCTTCGCTTTACAAAAGCGTTGCTCTACCAACTGAGCTAAAGCGGCATTTTATTTAAATTTCAAAACTGATTACTTATTTTGTTACGTCGTGTCGTATCTACCAAAACAGCTAAAACAGTAATTCATTTTGGTGCACCTATTCTAGCACACCCTTACGTTTTTTGGCAACCCTTTTATGCTCCGATATTTTATGGAGAAAAAACGAGCTCGGGCCATGTTTTAGCCCTGTCATTTTATCCCTTTTTTTAAAGGCATGTAGGGCGTTTGGGAATAAAAAGTAAAAGAATCTAACAACATAGCGCCATACAAAAAGTAGCCCTCGTGTAGAATAAAAGCCTATTATATGGCTATATTTACGATAAAAAAGCTTACTTTTTTGTAGTGTCTTTTCCATATATTATTTCTTCCCTGTATTACTAGTAGCTGTTATTTGAGGAAACAAAGGCTCTATATCTTCCATTTTTTGGAATCCAGTAAGCGTCTTCCCTTCTACGACGAGCGCTGGGAGTACTGTGCCATCTATTTTGTAAATCCCTCGCAATGCTTTGATAGTAGAAAGATCGAGAGAATTGTCAAAAGAATATACTCGAAGTAGTGGATACTTTTGACGAAGCGCGTCGAGGACAAACCCTTCTTTTTCACAATCAGTACAGGTCTTGTCATTACCATAAAAATACAAGATAGAGATAAATTTTTTACCACACGCACTACTCATTCTTTTGGTCAAAAGAAAATCTTTTATTTCCAAGATAGTATATTGTTTTTTCATCAACGTTATATCGTCTGGATTTCCTACATTTTGCTCACTATAATTGAGTTTCTCTGCGAGACTTCCTATTTCATTTGAGAGCTCGGTATTGTCTATTTCTTCACACGATGCAGTTTGCTCAAGGAGAGAATATTGTGTCTCAGATGCCAACACATCTACAGATACTTTGTTTTGGATAGATTGCAATTCTGCAAATTTCTTTTGACTTGCATAATTACTCAAAAACCATGAACCGCCAAATATGCCACAAGTTAAAAGAAGGACTATAAGATATTTTTGTGTATTAGTTGTCATACTATTATCTCCATGATGGCTTCTTAGCTGCTACTACATTGTACACTGCACGTATGAGCCAAAATGGTGCAATAATACTATAAATGATCATGTATGGAATAACATATTTACTAAACACTGTTTTTTCCTGGGCAAGCTTTTGTCCATTTATTATAGCAAAGAACAAAAAGCCATAGAGAAGTATCCCTACAATAGTGATAATACGAGTATTCAAAAAGAATGGATCAAAATGAAAACTGTGCGCAGTAATATGAAATCCTGCAGCCTGGATTTGCAAAATCCATTTGTATATACCGTGTAGTGTCTGGTATATAAAAAGTCCAAAAATATAAATAGCGGTCAAAATAGAGATAACTCCAGCAGGGACAGTAAACAATGCAAAATTACCATATTCCCCTTTGAATATATACTTTCTATAATCAATAACATTTTGCAAGAAGCCGTATGTCCAGCGGAGACGTTGCTTGTAGAGCTTGTATGCACTATCTGGTGGTACAGTATACACTTGTGCCATATAGCAGTGATCTATACGCATATGGTTGACCTGCATACGAAAAGCGATCTCAGCGTCTTCTGTATTGTGCGCCTTGCGAAACCCTCCAATACGGTCGAACACTTCTCTTTTGAATACAGAAAACGGCCCAGGGGTAACATGGATAGCATCTAGAAATGCGAGCATGCGCTTGTTGTACAAACTCATATTATACTCAACCTTTTGGATTGATTGCATGATATTTTTTGGACTTGCAATGATAATAGAAGGAGCAACTGCCATTACTTCTGGATCTTTTTCAAAGGTATACATAATACGCTTCAATGCATCTACTGCAACAAAAGAGTCTGCGTCGAGACAACTAATAAAGTCTGATTGTGTGTGCTCAATACCATAGTTCACTGCGGTATGCTTTCCCCCATTTTCTTTTTGGAAAATTTTTATTTGTGGATGATCTTTGTAATGCAAAATTTCTTCCCAAGTAGTATCTGTTGATCCGTCATCGACAAGCACCAATTGCAATTTGTCTTTTGGATAATCAAGCGCGAGCAAACTCTCTACTGTCCCATGTACTGTTTTCTCTTCATTCCAACAAGGTACGATAACAGCGACAGATGGAAATGCTGTCAAAACAGGCTCTTCAGAAGAAAGTTCTTTGAGGTCTTTGCGACGTTCAAAAAAGGTCCACAAGAAGAAAAGTTGTACATATAACGCAAAAAATACAATAGTATACGTAACAATTTCAGCTGTGGTCATAGAACTCTACTTTATCACAAAAGAGGTCTTTTTTCAACCATACAAGTGCGCTATACTATACCCATGGAACCACAAAATATAGATCAACAAAACAACAATTCTGGTCCAACACAACCAGCAAAAACGCCAGTTATCACCATGCCGGTGGCAATTATCGTTGCAGGATTCCTTATTGCAGCAGCAGTAATGTTTTCAAACAACAATAGTGCAACAAAAGTAGTGGCAGATAAAGTAAAAGCACAACCACAAGCAGAAGCGCCTCAAGCGGTAACTAGTGTCCCAGCTGATGTAGCAAAAGTTCGCCCCAATGATGTTATCCGTGGTAATAAAAATGCTGAAGTTGTTATCATTGAATACAGTGATAGTGATTGTCCATTTTGCCGACGCTTCCACCCTACTATGCAATCAATCGTAAAAGATTATAATGGCAAAGTAGCATGGGTATATAGAACATTCCCTCTTTCAATTCATCCAAATGCAGAGCCAGAAGCAATTGCACTCACTTGTACGGCAAAGCTTGGTGGTAATGATTCATTCTGGAAATATCTCGATGCATTAGAAAATCTCGAACCTGCACAAAAAGGTACAGATGACCTCCTCGCATTAGGGCAAAAGAATGGTGTATCAACAGCAAGTTTGAAATCATGTCTTTCAGATAGCTCTATACAAGCAGCGGTAACTGCAAGCTCTACAGAAGCTGGTACTATCGGCGCACAAGGAACTCCATTTTCTATAGCGGTAAATGTAAAAACTGGTAAACAACAAATCATCGCTGGTGCATACCCAGAAGCAGATGTAAAAACAATCGTTGATAGTTTGTTGAAATAAAACAATCTTCTAGTAATAAAAAACCTCCTGTATAAGGAGGTTTTTTATTATATAAACTATAGATTAATCAAAGTAATTTCTAAGTCTTTGAATCTTGTCGCTTTGACGAAGTTTTTCGTGGACCTTGGCTTCGATTTGGCGAATACGTTCACGAGTGACACCAAACTCTTTTCCTACTTCTTCGAGTGTGTGCTGTACTCCATCTTTGAGTCCATAACGCATTTCGAGAATTACTTTTTCCTTTGGAGAAAGCTCTTCGAGTACTTCTTTGACAGCGTCTTGAAGCATTCTACGACTTGCCTCTTGGTCTGGACGAAGAATCTTATCATCTGGAATAAATTCTCCAAATGTTGATTTGTCTTCATCATCTCCTATTGGCTGTTCGAGTGAGCGAGTCTCTTGGTTGATTTGTTCGATAACATGAATCTTTTCTACTTCGATACCCATCTCTGTTGCAATCTCTTCAGGAAGAGGATCACGGCCGAGATCTTGTGCGAGACGACGCATTACTTGTTTGTATTTTGAAATTGTCTCTACCATGTGCACAGGGATACGAATAGTACGACTCTGGTCTGCAAGCGCGCGAGTAATAGATTGACGAATCCACCATGTCGCATACGTACTGAACTTATACCCCTTGGTCCAATCGAATTTTTCTACTGCCTTGAAAAGACCGATATTACCTTCTTGAATCAAATCAAGGAGTGTAAGATCAGCAGTGCGGTTTGCATACTTCTTTGCAATAGAAACTACGAGACGAAGGTTTGCACGAGCAAGCAAGTTTTTTGCTTCTAGATCCCCTGCTGCAATACGTCGAGCATAGTCTTTTTCTTGTCCTGCATTGATAAGTGCATATTGCCCAATATCTTTGAGGTACATTTGTACAGAACTAAATGAGTGCGCATCCTTGGTATATTTTGCCAAGTCTGTCGTATGATCCATATCGAGTAAGTTTCCCCCCTCCAATACGTCTACCCCTGCAGTACTCAATTTTTCATACAATTCATCAAGGAAGAAAATATTATTTTCGATATCCGGGAATAATTTCAAAATTTCATCATACGTGACGAACCCTCGCTTCTTCCCTTTGGTAATAAGCTCTTCAGCTTTTACTTCCATATCACGAGCTTTCTTTTCAGAATTGTTTTGTTTTTTTGCAGTATCAACAGTATGTTTAATAGTAAGAGGTTTTGGCTTTGCACGCTCTTGCACCGGCTTTTTTGCTGGAGCTGGTGTAGGCTTTTTTGCAACTACCTTTTTAATATACTTTTTTGCTACCACCTTTTTTACAGGTACCACTTTTTTAGATGTTGTTTTTTTAGCAATCACCTTCGATGATGTCGCAACCTTTTTTGTAACTACCTTTTTTGCCACTTGCTTTGGCGCTTTTTTTATTGGCTTTTGCACCTTTTTTACAGGTGTTTTTTTAGTAACTATTTTTTTTGTTTTCGGTTGTATTTTTTTTGGCATAATATTATGTCGTGTATTTCTATATTAGTGTACCTGAGGAAAAAGTCAATATCGTCAACCTTATATTTCGTGTTGGCGAAGAGTTATGGCGTGGAGTTTTTTTACTATATTTTCAACATCATCATGTGCACCTATTTTTTCTTTTTGAGAAAGCTGTACCGTGAGTGCTTGTTTTAATTCTTCCAAAAATGTATGTGTAATATTTTTGTAAAAATCTTGTGCAAGCAAAATAAAATCTTTCATCTCTAAGTGCCCATATTCTCGCTCTACATACGCATGTGCATATTCGAGCTCGGTATCAGAATATTCTGGTACTACTATATGTGTGCCCTCAAAAGAATACCCGCAAAGTTTTTCATACAGTTTTGTAATACTTTCATTTTGTACAAATGTACTCAAACAAGTAAATTGTATGAACAACCCTGGTGCAATAATCTTTTTGTCTATCTGCGGAATTTGTTCTGGTGTAATATTTTCTGGTGTATGATTTTGCAAAAAATTTTCAAAATCAGATTGCACTGCAGATTCTTTGAGTGACAATTCTTTTGCGATCATCTGTATATATTGTGATTGCTCAATATGAGATTTCACCACAGCAAGTGCTGGGAATACTTCTGATTGCAACATACGAGGTATTGCTGCTGGTGAACTATTGAGTGGGATACGTGCAACAGCGGCTTGTATATATGTAGTACTTTGTGCAAGCAAATCCTTCCAACCTTGTGCTCCATGTGCGAGCAAAAAATCTGCAGGATCAGAACCTTCTGGTATGGTGACCACTTTTGGATTCATACCGAGACTATATGCAACAAGTGCTGCTTTGTGTTGGGCTTTGATACCAGCACTATCCCCATCGAATGCCAAAATAATATTGGGTACCAATCGAGAAATGATTGCAAGATGAGAAAATACATCTTTTGCAGATTCATTTGATACAGCAGTACCAGAGGTTGCAATAGTATTTCTGAATCCATATTGATGACTGACCACCATATCCATCTGACCTTCTACAAGAATCGCAAAGTTGTGTTTTTTGATAGCAGCTTTTGCTTTATCAAAACCATATAATACTTTTGATTTGTGAAAGAGACTTGTCTCAGGACTATTGAGATATTTTGGACCAGTATCACTATTGGGAAAAATTCTTCCAGAAAATCCTATCACACGCCCACTACTATCACACAACGGGAACATAATACGAGAGCGAAATCGATCATACAGACGAGTCTGTCCATCTTTTTCTACTTGTTTTACAATACCCATTTCTTGTGCGATTTTTTTATCATCAGATGAAGATAAGCTTTGTGCAATATATTGCCACTCATCGGGCACATACCCGATGCGGAAATTGGTAATAGTTTCTTCTGTTATTCCCCGAGAAGTCAGATACGCAAGCGCTGCGGGATTGTTTTGTAAACTTTGTTGATACTTGGTAGTGATCATTTCCAAAAATGCATATCCATCAGGACTTGTTGCGTCTTGTTTTTCGTATACAAGCTCTACCCCTGCGCGTTCTGCGAGTAATTTCAAAGTACCTTTGAAATCAAGCCCTTCAAACTTTTCTACAAAAGAGAATATATCCCCTTTTGCCCCACAACCAAAACAGTAGTAAAAACCACTGGCTGGAGACACACTAAATGAAGGTGTCTTTTCGTTATGAAATGGGCATCGTGCCTTGAACTGAGTTCCAGCAGGAATAAGAGTGATATAGCCAGACAGAACTTCTGCAATAGGCAATCGATCTTTTATTTGTTCGATTACCGTTCTAGACATTATTAGTCTTCTCTCTTTATGTTATTAACATCAAGTACACTTCTTTCTCGGAAGCCTGTACCTGCAGGAATAAGTCGTCCTACGGTTACATTTTCTTTGAGACCACGGAGTGTATCTACACCACCCTTTACTGCGTTTGCAATAAGCACACGGTTTGTGTTTTGGAATGAGGCAGCTGAGATCCAAGATTTTGCATGAAGAGATGTTTGAGTAATACCAAGGATGATGAGTTCTCCTTTTGCTTCTCGCAATCCTGCAGTATGCATACGATCATTTTCTTCCATGAATTCTGTTGCTTCTACAACATCTCCAGGTGAGAATGATGTGTCTCCTGCATCTTTGATCTTACGACGTGAGAACATTTGGCGAACGATAATCTCAAGGTGTTTACGAGCGATAGATGCACCTTGCAATTCGTACACTTTTGTAATTTCACGAATGATGTAGTCTTCTGCAGCTTCTCGTCCTCCTGCGTGATACACATCTTCAATAGAAGCAGATCCATCTGTAAGAAGTTCTCCTGCTTTTACTTCTTGTCCAACTTTTACAATTGGTACACGACGTGCAGCAACAGTATATTCTACAGATTCTTTTTTAGAATCGAGCTTATCTGAAAGTACTACGATTTTCTTTTCTCCGTCTTCGTCTTTGATATCTGCAACAGTACCACCAAATTTTGCTACTACTGCTGGATTTTTTACATTACGGTTTTCAAAGATTTCTTCAACACGAGGAAGACCTTGGGTAATATCAACTCCTGAAAGTCCACCGGCGTGGAATGTTCGAAGAGTAAGCTGTGTACCTGGTTCTCCGATAGCTTGTGCAGCTACGATACCTACTGCTTCACCTTTTTCAATCCATTTGTTTCGTCCAAGATCAAGACCATAACAAGTTCGGCAAATACCGTACACTGTGCGACATGTCATAGGAGTACGAGCAAATACTTCTTGTATTCCTGATTTTTCAATTGCCATAGCATCATCCTTACTTACGAGGTGACCTTTTTTGAACAATGTTTGTCCATCAACAACAATATCTTTTGCGAGTACACGGCCACGAATATTTTTTGAAAGAGGAATTTCAAATCCTGAAATAACTTCTTTAGTAATAGACTTCACCGCTTTTGTTCCACAGTCTTCTTCTGTAATGATCACATCTTGTGCAACATCAACGAGACGACGAGTAAGGTATCCAGCACGAGCAGTATTGAGCGCTGTGTCGGCAAGACCTTTACGTGAACCGTGAGTTGTAATGAAGTATTCAATTGGAGAAAGACCTTCCTTGTATGATGGAATAATTGGGAAGTCGATAGTACGTCCTGTAGTGTTTTGGATCATACCTTTCATACCTGCCATCTGAGTAACCTGAGACATACTACCTCGAGCACCTGAAGTGATAAGGTCATATACTGAAGAGTGTTTTACTACAGTAAGCACAAGAGCTTTTTCAATCTCTGTTTTTGCTTTTTCCCAAATACCGATAACTTTTTGATATCGCTCTTCTTCTGAAAGCAATCCATCTTCAAATTGTGATCGTACTTCTTCTGCAAGTGCACGGTATTTTGCAATAATTTCTGGCTTTTCTTTTGGCACCATTACGTTATCAATTGCCCATGTTGTTCCTGAGAGCGTTGCGTATTTGTATCCGAATGCTTTGATACGATCAAGTACTGGTGCAATAGGATCGATACCATACTTACTGATCAATGTATCAACAAGCGCAATCATTTTCTTTGAAGTAAGTTCTTCGTTTACGAATGGGAAATCTGCAGGCAATGTTGCATTGAAGAGTAAACGTCCAACAGTTGTCTCAAATGCTTTACCTGTATATGCAGCATACTTAACTTTTTCTGTACCAAGTACGTGGATTTTTGCACGATATGAAACCATATCAAAATCTGCAGCAGTGATAGCTTCGTTTGGACTACCGAAGTATTTTCCTTCACCTTTATCTCCTTCTACGATAGATGTCATCCAGTATGAACCAAGGATGATATCCAACATTTTTGATGAAACGATAGGCTCACCATTTTGTGGCTTAAGAAGGTTTTTGTCAGCAGCAATAAGTGTTGCAACTTCTTTTTGTGAAATATCAGAAAGTGGCAAGTATACTCCCATCTGGTCTCCGTCGAAGTCGGCGTTGAACGCTGGACAAACGAGTGGGTGAACCTTGATAGCATTACCTTCAATAAGTACTGGTTGGAATCCTTGAATACCAAGACGGTGAAGTGTTGGTGCACGGTTCAACAATACATATTTTCCTTTAATACATTCTTCGAGGATTGCCCATACTTCTGGGATACCATCTTCTACAAGTTTGTTTGCACCACGGATATTGTATGCGAGTTCTCGTTCGATTATTTTTGAAATAACGAATGGGCGGAACAATTCAAGTGCCATGTGTTTTGGAAGACCACATTGATTGAGTTTCAATGTTGGACCAACAATAATCACAGAACGACCTGAGTAGTCTACACGCTTACCGAGCAAGTTTTGACGGAACAACCCTTGTTTTGATTTGAGGTTGTCTGCGAGAGATTTGAGTGCACGGCGTTGTGCTTGTGACATTGCAGGAGAGTCTTGTCCGGCAATTGAGTTGTCGATAAGAGCATCTACTGCTTCTTGCAAGATACGTTTTTCATTTCTCAAAATAACGTCTGGTGCAGAAATTTCTTTCAACTTTTTCAAACGATTATTTCGGTTGATAACACGACGATACAAGTCATTGATATCACTTGTTGCATGACGTCCTCCTTCGAGTGCTACCATTGGGCGAAGTGCTGGTGGTATAACTGGGATAGTAGTAAGGAACATCCATTCTGGACGAATATCTGCGTACATGAGTGAGCGGATAAGTGCAAGACGCTTTTGCAATTTTTCTTTTTCTGCAGCACCTGATTTCTCAAGAAGCTTTTCTGTTTCTCCTTTTATTTTTTCGAGATCAAGTTGCTTGAAAAGATCGTATACTGATTCAGCACCAATACCTGCATCAAATGCAGAACCATACTTCAATGAGAAGTGGTGGTATGACATTTCAGTCAATACTTTTCCTACACGCAAATCTGCGAGTTCTTTTTTGGTATTAGTAAGCAATGTACGAAGCTTGTCGCGAGTGTCTTCATCTGCAGCATTTTTCAATTTGTTTTTAAATTCCAAATCAAGATCTGCAAGAATACGAGTACGTTCATCTTCATGTACTGCTGTCACAATATATCCAGCAAAGTACACAACCTTTTCGAGATCTGTAAGAGATACGTTGAGCAAGATACTCATACGTGAAGGAACTCCACGCAAGAACCAAATATGTGCTACAGGAGAAGCAAGTTCAATGTGCCCCATTCGTTCTCGGCGAACGATTGATTCTGTGATTTCAACTCCACACTTTTCACATGTGATACCTTTATATCGAATACGTTTATATTTTCCACAGTAACATTCATAGTCTTTTTCTGGACCGAATATTCTTTCGTCAAAAAGACCTCCGCGCTCACTACGTGATGTACGGTAATTGATTGTTTCTGGTTTTGTTACTTCACCAAAACTCCATTCCTTGATTTTTTCAGGACTTGCGAGCTTGAGTGTAATTTGGTCAAAATTTGTTGTATCTAATGTTTTCATAAATATATACTCCTACAAGATTACGCTTCTAATATTTCTTCATCAGCATTGATTTCGACTTTTGTTTTTCCCAAATCAACATCAAGGGCAAGACCTCTAAGGTAATTCAACATCACAGAGAATGATGCAGGAATATTTGGATCCTTGATAGTCTCTCCTTTAATAATAGAATCGAATGTTGCAGCACGTCCACGAATATCGTCAGACTTGATAGTAAGCATTTCACGAAGCACATGAGATGCACCGTATCCTTCCAATGCCCAGACCTCCATTTCTCCAAAACGTTGACCTCCAGATTGTGCCTTACCTCCGAGTGGTTGTTGTGTGATAAGAGAGTACGGACCGATAGAACGCATGTGAATCTTGTCTTCTACCATGTGGTGAAGTTTCAAGATATACATGTATCCAATAGAAATATCTTGTTCGAATTTTGTTCCGGTACGACCATCAAAGAGTGGTACCTTACCTGTTTCTGGAAATCCAGCTTTTACAAGCTCTTGTTTGATTTCTGTATCTGTTGCTCCACAGAATGGTGGCACTATAGCTTGGTAGCCAAGTGTGTGTGCAGCAAGACCCAAGTGAAGCTCAAGAATCTGTCCGAGGTTCATACGTGAAGGCACACCGAGTGGAGTAAGTACTACATCCACAGGAGTTCCATCTGCCATGTATGGCATATCTTCTTCTGGAAGCACTACTGAGATAACCCCTTTGTTTCCGTGACGTCCAGCAAGCTTGTCACCTACTGAGATATTACGAAGCTGTGCAACTTCAATAACGATTTTCTTGAGTACTCCTGATTCAAGTGTGTGTCCTTGTTCTCGTGAGAATACTTTTACACGAATAATACGTCCACGCTTTCCGTGATCCATCTTAAGTGATGTATCTTTTACATCACGAGCTTTTTCAGCAAAGATTGAGCGGAGCAATCTTTCTTCTGGAGTAAGTTCTGTCTCACCTTTTGGTGTAATTTTACCAACCAAAATATCTCCTTCTTTTACTTCTGCACCAACACGGATAATACCTTCTTCATCAAGATCTTTGAGACGAGCTTCACCAACGTTTGGAATATCACGAGTAGTTATTTCTTGACCAAGTTTTGTATCACGAACTACACAAGTGAATTCTGCAATATATACAGAAGTAAGTTTTGAGTTTTTGATAACACGCTCTGACAAAATAATAGCGTCCTCGAAGTTTGCACCATTCCATGACATGAATGCTACGAACATGTTTTGACCGAGAGAGATTTGTCCATCAGCTGTTGTACTTGCATCAGCAAGAACTGCGCCTTTAGCAACTTTTTGTCCAACACTCACTGCTGGTCGGTGATGATATGCACCACTTTGGTTTGTTCTTTCGAATGTGAGGAATTTGTATGTAGTATCTTTTCCTGTTGCATCTTCTTTTACTACAACTTTTGCAGCATCAACATAGGTTACTGTTCCTGCATTTGCGGCAATAACCATACGTCCTGAATATGGAGCAGCCATACCTTCGATACCTGTTGCAACCAACGGTACTTCTGGACGAATAACTGGTACTCCTTGTTTTTGCATGTTACTTCCCATCAATGCACGGTTTGCTTCGTTGTGTTCCAAGAATGGAATCATACTTGTTGCAAGAGAGAATGCTTGGTTTGTTGCAATGTCGATATAATCAACTTCTTTTCTTGCGACAATACCAGGAGAAGTACGAATACGAGCCTCTACACGTTCTGGAAGAGCTCCTTTGTCGTCTGTTGGCATACCTGCATGTGCAATAACAAACTTTTCTTCTTCTGCAGCATTGAGGTATACGATTTCACTAGTTACTTTTCCATCTTTTACTTTTGCATATGGAGTTTCAATAACACCGAATTCATTGATACGAGCATAGATTGCCTGACGAAGAATAAGACCAATGTTTGGACCTTCTGGAGTGTGGATTGGACATACACGACCGTAGTGAGATGTGTGCACGTCACGAACTTCAAGAGTTGCGCGATCACGAGTCAAACCTCCGGGACCAAGCGCAGACAATGTACGTAGCTCTTCGAGCTCTGCCAAGATATTTTCTTGGTTCATAAATTGTGAGAGTTGGTTTGTAGTAAAGAATTCTTTAATACGAGCTTGGAGAGGACGTTGGTTTACTACTTGTATAGGTAATGCACTTCCTGCATCAATAGTAGACATACGATCTTGTACATTTCGTTTGATTTGTGTAAGACCCATGTAAATTTTTTGTTGCAACAATTCACCCATGAATCGAACGCGACGTGAAGAAAGGTTGTCGATATCATCTGGCTTTGCACCTGGTGTAGTATTCAATGCAACGATATTTGAAATAATGTGCATGAAATCTGAAACTGCAAGAGTTTTTTGTTTCATTGCTTCATCTCCCATATCGAGACCGAAACGCTTGTTGAAACGGAAACGTCCAACAGAAGAAAGATCATAGCGATCTTCCCCAAAGAGATTTTTGATAAATTCTTTTGCATTGTCTGCTGTTGCGAGATCACCATCGCGGAGTTTTCGGTAAATTTCTACAAAACTTTCGTCTTGTGTTTTTGTAGGATCTTTTTCAATACAGAATGCTACTACTTTTTGCACTTCTTCTGGAGCATTTTTGAATGCTGCCATAATATCCTTGTCTTCTGAGAGACCAAGTGCGCGCAACAAAGTAATGATAGGAAACTTACGCTTCTTATCGATACGTACATATATAGTACCGTCAGTATCTGACTCAATTTCAATCCAAACACCCCTGTTTGGAATTATTTTTGCGCCGAAAAACTTTTTACCTTTGAGTTCGAGTTCTGTGAAGAATACTCCTGAAGAACGAGAGAGTTGTGGAATGATTGTTCGCTCAACACCATTTATGATGAAAGTACCGTGATTTGTCATCACTGGGATATCAGCCATAAAGAGTTCTTGCTCTTTTTCACTTCCTGATTGTTTGTTTGTGAGTTTTACTCGTGCCTTAAGTTGGCATTCGTATGAAAGTTTGTTTTCTTTTGCGTAGTGCTCATCAATTTTTGGCTCTACCAAATGAAATGATAAAAAGTCGAGTTGAAACTTTTTACCTGAATAGTCGAGGATTGGGGTAAATTCTTTAAATGTCTCCTTAATACCTTTTTCTACCAACCATGCATATGAATCAAGTTGGTGTTGAATAAGGTTAGGGAATTCTACTAAGGGTTTTTTGTATTTAGAAAAATACTTTTTAGGACGTACATCTATGTGGGGTGTGGTACTCATTTTTTGTATATATAACGCAAAATTGGCCGCAAAAGGACACGCCTTCAGGGCTTTCTAATAAAACTCTCTTAATAACAAACAGTATTTCTAATCGTAACTCTTCCGTCGTCTGTAGGAATTTACTATATACCTTTATAATATATATGTCAAATACAAAAACAGCGACACTTGATTTTTAGTGTCGCTGTTATATTTAATTAAATGATTCTACAACCTCATCGTTTGACCATACCTTATTATAAAGGTTGGTTCCTGTTGGATTCCTCCAACTTGATCTAAAGAAAGAAATTATTATATGTTCCTTTTTTATCTCGGGAATGACTATTGGTTCTTGATTTTGAATCCTTTTTTTTATCTCTTGAAGTTTTTTTCTTTCTATACGTGTCATGACCGTTATTTTTATATATAATAGCAGATATATATAAAAATGTCAAGTACTTACACCATGTGTATATGAAAAGCCTTATTTTTGCTGGTTTTTACGCCATTCTTCGATCTTTTTATGATCTCCATTGAGTAATACCTCTGGGACCTTATATTTCTTCCCTTTTTCCTTTTTAGACTGTGGCCATATGAGCGTATCTGGACGTGTATACACACGAGGGCTAGCAATACGGGCTTCTTCGAGAGAGTCTACACTACCGAGCACTCCAGGGATTTGGCGTGCTACAGCATCGGTCATAATAAGCGCTGGGAGCTCCCCTCCTGTAAGCACGTACTCGCCTATCGAGTATTCATCCGCTTTGAGGATTTTGCGTACACGATCGTCTACCCCTTCATACCGCCCACAAATAAAGACTATATCGGTGTACTGTTTGGCAAATTTTGTCGCAACAGTATTGGTAAACATTTTTCCGCTCGGTGAAAGCTGTATAACCTTTATCTTTGGTGCGACAACCTTTCTTTGACCTGCCGAAGTTTTAACGGAGGCAGTTTTAAACTTAAGCTTAGAAAATGCACGCAATATTGGCTCTGCAGACATCACCATACCAGGACCACCACCATATGGTTTGTCGTCCACTTTATTATGTCTATCAGTACTAAAGTCGCGAATATTTGATACATCAAAAGACACGAGCTTTTTTTCTTCTGCCCGCTTCAATATAGACTCCCCTGTATATGAGGTAATCATCTCTGGAAAAATAGTAAGATAATGAAATTTCATATAATACATAGTACGTAAAAATACCAATGTGTCAAATATATAATTTGACTTTATACCCCATAACACATATAGTGAGCAAAATTAAAAACAGCACATTATGGAAAAAGGTAAAAAAATTGCTTTTCAAAGCCTTAGTAGTTTTTTCAAAAAAGCCACTATAGGGAAAAATCCTATCTTTAAAGCCTGTGTAGATCTTGCAAAACAATACTGCAACGAACTACAAGACCAGGCAGTAAGGAACTTTTTACAACAACAAGAAAAATTTTCTTGTTTTGATCAAGACATTTGGGATCTTCTACAAAAAGAAACAAGTGCTATCTCAGACAGAATTTCTTTTATCTCAGACTTTTCTTTGTTTGTAGATATTGCACAAGATTTATTCAAAGGTGTAGATATTTCAGAGTTTGAAACTACCAACGAATACAGAGGTTCAAAACCTGCCACTATTCCACCATCTGAAGCATACACATGGAGATCGACAGCAGATGAGCTCCTAAAAAACTATCGTAACAAAGAGCCACTTATTATATAAGCGGCTCTTTATTTTTTACAGATCATTCAATCCGTCATCTAGATCAAATCCTTGTTTTTCAAAACCAGCAGGTTCGTTTATTTTGAGATTTACGCGAGCATTGTTTTTCATCCCTACTACACGGAGCAATGTACGAATAGCTTTTGCAGTATTTCCAGAACGTCCAATAATCTTACCCATATCTGCTGGTGCAACAGCAAGTGTAAGTAATACCCCCATCTCGTCGACAGTACGATCTATTTTTACTTCAGCAGGATTTTCTACCAACGCTTTTACTACCATTTCTAGGAATTCTTTATCAGACATATATGAGTTAGATTATTTTATGTGAGTAATATATAAAGTATAGCAAACAGAAAACAAAAAAGAAGTTTGTATACTTCTTTTTTGTGGATTACTTATTTCTTCTTTTTAGGAGCATCTTTACGTTTTACTGTAGGAGATTTTTTAGAAAGTGAATTTCTTTTCTTTCCTTCAACAATACCTTGCTTCACGAGCATATTGTGAGCAGTATCTGAAAGTTGCACTCCGTGTGAGAGCCAGTGTTTGATACGGTCAGCCTTGAGATCAACCTTATCTGATTTTACTGTATATGCTCCAAGTACTTCCAAAAACTTACCACTTTGTGGGCCATTTTTTGATTCTGTAACAACGAGGCGGAATGCCGCTTCGTTCTTTCTTCCTATGCGTTGTAGTCTTATTTTCAACATGTCTGGAGATAATAGCAAATACTCATAATATAGTCAATACGACATAAGAAAAGCCCGAAATCGTAAAAACGATTTCGGGCTTTATATCTTTAATCTATTTAAAAATTATAGAATTAAAGGTTCCAAATTCACTATAACCATTATCATTCCAAATATTCTTATTTTGGTTTAATAATGATATCTGTGTATTTGTTTGTGTATCACTCCAAACAAAAGTAGACCAATCACCGGCCTGAGCAGTAATATTGGGAATATTAGAATTATCCATACTTCCAACATATGCTGAAAATATAATATATCTATATCCTCCAGCAGGTACTATTAAATTAGCAAAATTAAACAGTACATCACCTCCAGCATTAGACGGCATTTGAGCAGTACCAAGCAATACACCAGCTTCATCACGAGCGTAGATAGTCTTGTTTTGTGAATCAAAAGACAAGAAATGAGAACTTATAAGTATCGGCATACTTGAAATCTTACAATTACCCGCTATGTCGCTTGAACATTGCAAAGCTAAGAATTCCACTAAACCAACCCTAACAGGTCCAATACTTCCCGCTGGATAACCAGTAACTGGAGCTAAATAAGGTACTGTATATAACAATACGTTTTTAGCTGTTGTTAACTTTGGATTCAAAACACCATACCTTGAATCTTTTTCTGAAAAATACGTAATCTCAGAAACAGATATAGCAACTTCTGTACCTGACGGTACATCAGCACTTATTCCTGCCAAAGAAACACCTACATCAATACTAGAACCACCTGAACCAGGAGACACAGAAAAGTCACCAATGAAAGTTACCTTACCATCTTGTACAGACTTGGTAACAGACAATGCTGTTCCGCCACCCCAGTAATACCCCTGATCTAAAGACATGGCAGTGACAGCCTTCTTAGACAAAGACACAACATCAAATGTAATGCTCTTGATGTGTACCACATAATCCTGTGTTTCAAATGTTAATTGAAACCCTGGCCCTCTCGAAATTCCAGTACTTCTACATGGAACTAAAAACGGTCTAGGAGATGAATGGTCAAACATACTCACCTTTAGTCCTTGTGTTGTCGGTACATCATTGACCGACTTGGAACAAGAAAACAACATAACTACAGCGCAAAAGGCTGTCAAAGAACTGAAAATTCGCTTCATAAATTAAATGAATTAAATGTAAAAAAATAAAAAATCCGTATGAACCCTAGCATATTATAAAATTTTGTCAACTACATTCTCGTTTTTATACTATTTATATGCTACAGTTATATACATGCAACCAATACAACCTACTATAGGAGAAACGTTTGAAGGTACTATTAATATTTCAGGAAAAGGGGTCGGGTACGTGAAGATTCGTGAATCAGGATTCACCATAGAAATCCCTCGCGAAGGCCTCAACAAAGCATTCCCCGGTGATACTGTGGAAGCAAAAATAGTCAGCACTCTCAATGGCGAAAATCCACAAGGAATTGTCGTATCTATCCCCCGTCGTGCAAAAGTCGGCTACAGTGGGACACTCTCTATAGACAATGGCGCACACTGTCTCATCCACAACGACTCTCGTATCTACACTAATATCAATATTGCAAAAGACAAGCTCAATGGCGCAAATCCTGGCGACAAAGTATTCTGTGCAATTACAGATTGGGCAGATCCTATGGCAGTACCAAACGGCGAAATTGTTCGTGTTCTCGGAAAGCCATTAGAAAATGATGCAGAGATGCTTTCTCTCGCACTTGAAAAAGGTTTTGACGATAGCTACCCCGAAGATGTCATCGCTGAAGCAAAAAAAATACATGAACACGGTATCACCGAAGAAGAAAAGCAAAGTCGCAAAGATTTTCGTACTACTACTACATTTACTATAGACCCTGCAGATGCAAAAGATTTTGATGATGCTATTTCTGTAAAATTTTTGGAAAATGGTAATACTGAAGTTGGTATACATATCGCAGATGTGTCTCATTATGTTACCCCTGGAAGCGCACTCGATGGCGAAGCATATCGCCGTGCGACTAGTGTATATCTCGTAGACCGTACTATCCCTATGCTCCCAGAAGTACTCTCAAACGAGCTTTGTAGTCTCAATCCAGATGTCGATCGTCTCACTATGAGTGCGGTATTTGTATTTGATAAAAACAACACCATTGTAGATGAATGGTATGGAAAGACTGTGATCCGCTCACACTACCGATTCACCTATGAAAGTGCGCAAGAAGTACTCGACAAAAAAGAAGGTCCATACTACACCGAACTTGCAGCAGCCCTCGCTATTTCAAAAGTATTAGAAAAAGAGCGTTTTGCAAATGGCGCTATCTCTATCGATAGTGAAGAAGTAAAATTCAAACTTGATGAAAAAGGTGTCCCTATTGGTGTCTATATAAAAACTCGTGGCGATACTCACCACATGATTGAAGAATTGATGTTGCTCGCAAACCGCAAAGTAGCAGAATCTATTACCAAAGAAGCAAATCGTGTATTCGTATATCGTATTCACGCCCGCCCTGATGTAGATCGTATGGGAGATTTGTATATGTTTTTGAAACGTCTTGGATACAATGTTCCACGAGATGAAGACGGTATTATCCCTTCAAGTGAAATAAACAAACTTCTCAAATCTCTCGAAGGAAAACCAGAAAAAGAAACTATTCAAACAGCTATTGCACGCTCAATGGCAAAAGCTATTTATTCTACAAAAAATATTGGTCACTACGGACTCGCATTTGAGTTTTATACACACTTCACCTCTCCTATTCGTCGCTACCCAGACACTATCGTACACCGCCTTCTCACCGAATATCTCAATGGCGGCACTATCAAACAAGAGCACTGGGATTATTACGACAAAGTATGTGCTCACTCATCAATACGAGAAAAAGAAGCAACAGACGCCGAGCGCGCATCTATCAAATACAAACAAACAGAATACATGAGCTATCGTATTGGACAAAAGTTCAATGGGACCGTCACCGGTATTTCTCCAAATGGTATTTTCGTTGAAGAAAAAGAAAGTAAATGCGAAGGTATGATTCGCCTCCGCGATCTCGGCGCAGACTATTTTGAATATAATGAAAAACAGCTCGCTATCATTGGTAAGCGTACTGGCAAAGAATTCCGTATCGGAGATCCTGTATCGTTCAAAGTCGCCGCAACCGACCTCAACAAACGCGTCATTGATTACATCTTAGTATAAATAAAATAAAAAAAGTCTCTACGAAAGAGACTTTTTTTAAATCATGAGAACATAACTTCTCCTCGGCATGATTTCATAACAGATTCTTGCCAGGCACGTTCTTTTTTTTCGAATTGATAGGTGTCATAGGCTTTGGACACCTCAGTTGCGCCTACTATCAAGCGACCTTTTTCTTTATATATATCTCTAAGACGTTTACGAGAAATAATTTCCCCTTTTTCGTCAAAGGTATACACAATAGATTGATTAACCCCCACCTCAAAATCCTCATTAAAAGAGCACCCGATTGTTTTTGAGTCTGGGAATCTGTCGTACTGAGATTCTTTTGCTTGTCCATTTGGATACAATCCCATATAGGAACAAGTACCGCCATTAAAAATAAGATTAAGGAGCACATCAATAAAAAATCGTATTCTTTTCATATATTTTATTTTTCAAAATAATACCGTAAGATAAAATATTGTCAAAATGCCGTATATTGGCTTTTTTTAGGGTTTATGCTAGAATAGATACGTTTCGTTATGGCACACACACTATCTATCATTCAAATAATAAGCGCAATCGCCCTCGTCGGTTTGGTTTTACTCCAAAGAACACAAGGTGATATGGGTGGCTCATCAAGTGAGGGCTCATTCATGCAAACCCGCCGTGGAGCAGAAAAATTCCTCTTTTTCACTACAATAATTGTAGCGCTTATTTTTGTTGGTACGAGTATCGGTATTATCCTTGTTTTACACAAGTAATACTTCTATATTTTTATAGTTTGTCTCTAAACGATTGTATATAGCTCACGCAATACTTTATTTACCTATTTTAATTTACAAATTATGGAACAAACACAACAACCTGTTGCAGGAAATGCAACACCACAATCTCCTTACAAAAAACCTTTTACAAAGAAGAGATCTTTTAATAACAATCGAAAACAATTTGCTCGTCGCCCTGCGCATCCACCAGTAAACATTCATGAAATTGGCCTTGCACCAGTAGAACGCAAAACAGCACACATCCCAGATGTACTTCCTGGTGTTATTCGTATTATCCCTCTTGGTGGCGTAGAAGAAATCGGAAAAAACATGACCGCTATCGAAATTGGTGACGATATTATCGTTATCGATGCTGGTATGTACTTTGCTACTGGAGAAACACCTGGTATCGACTACATCATCCCTAATACTCGCTACCTCGAAGAGCGCAAAGACAAAATCCGTGCACTTATCGTAACGCACGGTCACTTAGATCACATCGGAGGAGTACCGCTTGTACTTTCACGTATCGGCAATCCACCAGTATATTCTCGCAACCTTACTGTACTTATGATGCGCAAGCGTCAAGCAGAATTCCCCTACTTACCAGCACTCAATGCTATCAATGTAGAAAAAGATGAAGTTATCACTATTGGTAAAATCAAAGTGAAATTCTGGGGTGTGACTCACACTATCCCTGATTCTATGGGTATAATGATAGAAACTCCTTGGGGAAATATTGTAAACCCTGGAGACTACAAGCTCGATCAAGTAGATGGTATAGTAAGTCCGGCCGAAGAAAAAGAATATAAGATTTTTGATACAACAAAAACACTTCTTTTGATGACAGACTCAACAAACATCGAAAACGAAGGGTTTGCTATGCCTGAAATACGCGTACACGAAGGTATCGAAAGTATTCTTCGCCGAGAAAAAAACAATCGTATTTTCATGGCAGCATTTGCCTCTCACATCACTCGTCTTATAAAGGTTATTGAAATCGCAGAAAAGATGGGTAAAAAAGTTGTTCTCGAAGGACGTTCAATGAAAGCAAACATTGAAATCATCCTCCAAGCAGGACTTTTGAAAATAGACAAAGGTACTATCATTTCAGCAGATGATATCGACAAATATCCACCAGATAGAATCCTCGTACTTATTACAGGTGCACAAGGTGAAGAATTTGGCGGGCTCAACCGTCTCGCACAAAAGAGTAACAAAAAACTTACTCTCAAAAAAGGTGACCGTGTTATCCTTTCAGCATCAGTGATCCCTGGTAACGAACGTGCCGTACAAAAAATGAAAGACGGTCTCTCACGCCAAGGAGTAAAGATTATTTCATATCGTACTCCTGGAGAAGAAGTAGTTCATGCGACAGGTCATGGAAACAAAGAAGATATCAAATGGCTACACCGCAAGGTAAATGAAAAATTCTTTATTCCAATTCACGGTCACCACTACCACCTTGAGCTCCACAAAGAGCTTGCTATGGAGATTGGTATTCCTGAAGAAAATATTGTAGTACCAGACAACGGTACTATTATCGAGATCACAGACAATGGTACAAAGATTGGTATTCGCAAAGAAAAAGCACCATCAAATCCAATGATTGTAGATGGATTCTCAGTGGGTGACGAACAAAACGTAGTCCTCCGCGATAGACAACTCCTCTCAGAAGACGGTATGTTTGTTATTATTGCGACAGTTGACCAAAAGACTGGTATCCTCCGCAAATCTCCAGATATTATCTCTCGTGGATTCGTATATCTCAAAGAAAGCCAAGATCTTCTTCGCCAAACTCGTATTTATATCAAAAAGACTGTTGAAACATCTTTCCAAAAAGGAAATGTAGATATGGATCGTTTGAAAAACGACGTCGCAGAAGGAGTTTCAAAATACTTACTCCAAAAAACAGCAAAGCGCCCACTAGTAATTCCTGTGATTCTTACGGTATAATAACCGAATGAAACCACTGAAAACACTTTTCCTCGCTTCAATATTATTTTCATTGCACGCAGCATTACTCGCTTACATACATTCAAGTATGTTGACGAGTTTTGTTTCTGAGTCAGCTATTGGGTTGTATTTCACTTGTGCAAGTATTGTTGCACTCGTATTGCTTTTTGTAGCACCCAAATTGGAGCGCGCCTTTGGTGCATACAAAATACTTACGACAACACTCCTAGTATCTAGTACTTCATTGGTCATTTTAGGTACAACTCATCACAGAATAGGAAGCTTTATTTTTGTACTATATTTTGCACTCAATACTATCGTCTGGTACAACTTCAATTTACTTATTGAGCACTTTGCGCTCACACGTACCATGGGAAGTTTGCGTGGATTATATTTATCGCTTACCAATTTTACCTGGATCGGCGCACCAATCATTGCTGGATATATTGTAAGTATCGGTGGAGTACAACGGCCATATATTTTTGCAGCTGTACCTGTATTTCTTTCTGCAGTACTTTTGTTGATGCACAAAACACTCGGCTCACGTGAGCGTGATACCAAGTCACACAATATTAGTGAAGCTGTTGCACTTCTCAAGCAACACAAGCCATTACAAAAAATTCTTTCTATCACATGGATACTTCAAATTTTTTATGCATTGATGTCGCTCTTTATGGCGCCGTATTTACAAAGTCTTGGATTCTCTTGGGGGCAAATAGGAATTATTTTTTCTATCATGCTTGTACCATTTGTACTTTTTGAATTCCCTGTTGGTAGATATCTCGACACCCATAGAAATGAAAAACACCTTCTCGTGTTTGCGTTAGCACTTATGGCATTTACTGTTGTATTACTCCTCGCACCATTGAGTACTAGTATGTGGTATTTTGCATTTGTACTTTTTGTCAGTCGCATCGGCGCAAGTATTGTAGAAGTGACTACTGATAGTTATTTTTTCAGACATATCCAAGATACTGCAGTAGGACTTGCAAGTCTATATCAGAGCGCATTACCACTCGCATATCTCATTGCACCACTCGTAGGAGGTATTATATTTAGCTTTGGAGGGTTCCACTTATTACTTACCGTATTTTGCGCAATCATGCTCGCAAGTGCATTATACGCATTCACTATAGAGTAAAAAAAGGGCCGCCTATACAGACGACCCCTCCCTTTTAAAACATGGAAAAGTTTGCTTACTAATTCCGCATTGCACCCCATTAAATGGAGTTATTTTAAAGCTCCAATGAGCTATTTTTCTAAATATATCATAGCAAATATATAGATATTTGTCAATGATATAAAATATCCTTATTTATGAGGCTTTTTCGAGTACTACTTTTACATCTTTTTCTATATCACCACGAATGATATGAAATATACATTTTTGTCCTACTTTCTTTTGTCGGATGATTCCTGCGAAGTCGGTATTGATAGTGAGCGTTGTACCATCTATTTTTGTAATAATATCCCCTGCCATGAGCCCTGCTTTTTGTGCGGGAGAGTTTGGAACTATAGGATCTGACCCATCATCAGTTGCAATCTGTATTCCTTTTGATACTGGATTAAAATAAATCCCTACATATGGGCGGACAATAGTCCCTGTTTTTTTGACAGAATCAATCACTGTGCGGACACTATTTATAGGAAGTGCAAACCCAATACTTTGAGACCCTTGCGCAACAGCAACATTGACCCCTACTACCTCTCCACGAAGATTGAGCAACGGTCCGCCAGAATTTCCAGGATTGATCGGCGCATCTGTTTGGATTACTTTATCAAGAAGCTCAGAAGAATATTCACTCCCCGCAACAATAGAGCGAGCAAGCCCCGATACTACCCCACTTGAAATAGAATTTTTAAACTGCCCCAATGCAAAGCCAATAGCGACTACTCCTTGCCCAAGCTCGAGATTATCTGAATTGCCGAGTGTTACTGGGGTAAAGTTTTTACCAGTCACTTGCAACATAGCAATATCAAGTACTGCATCTTTTGCTTTTACTGTTGCCTTATATCTTTTACCAGTACTGGTCACCACCACAAAACTTGCTCCTTGTATATCTACTACATGGCGATTGGTAAGTACGAGTCCATCACTTGATACAAAGAATCCACTTCCTCCACCGACAACTTGCGTACCAAGCATAGTATCTGCACTCACTTCAATAGAAACAACACTAGGGTTCACCTTTGATACCACCTCAGGAATAGTCAGATCTGTAGGACCTTTTGGTGTAGTATCTACCGCAGGCGCAGGAGCAGCGACCTCTTGCACAGTATATTGTGGCGCGGGTACTTGTACGAGTGCGGCAATAGTACTAAAAACTTTTTGTTTGTTTTTGTATACGACAAAACCAAGTACTGCAATAGTAGTCACAGAACTAAGTATTCCTACTATCAGCATTGATACAAGTATGCCGCTTTTTTTATTCTGTATTTCCATAGAGCTGTATTATACCAAATAATTTCGTCCTTGTTTACGAATAAGATTTTCTGCAATAAGCTCAAGCAAGGCAGTCTCTACTTGATCTTCTTTTTTTATAAAATGCTTCAAAAGTGCTTGTTTTGTATGGGGTTTTTGGATTAGTAATTTCATAATACCACCACGCACCTGCCGCAAAGATCCATCAAACTTTTTTTGCTTGGTGAACATCGTACTCTTGGTATGTGTTTTGACACCGATACTCTTGAGATAACTTCCATAATCCATAAGGAGCCAGTACCACACACGAGGGTTTTTTGTATCAATAGTTTTTTCTACATAAGGCGCGAGTATAGTATCAGAAATTTTTTCTTTTGCATCAGGAAAAAAGTGATGAATAAAAACAGTGCGGATATTTGTTTCAAATAACACACTCGGTATATTGTACGCAAATGCACACACTGCTCTCGCTGTGTATGGACCAATACCCGGAAGTGTACAAAGCCCTTCTATTGTTTTAGGTACGACACCCTTATAATCTCGCACAATAGCTTGTGCGCATTGATGCAAAAACTTTGCACGTCTGTTGTATCCGAGTCCGCTCCACAAGCGCAATACTTCTGATTGTGGTGCGCGCGCGAGATCTCCCACTGTCGGAAATGTCTGTATAAATGTCTTATACTTTTCTTCTACACGAGCAACTTGTGTCTGTTGCAACATTATTTCAGAGACCAAAATATAGTATGGATTTTTTGTTTTTCGCCATGGCAAATCTCGCAACCCATACGTTATATGGTATTGCGCGAGCGCTTTTGCGAATTTGTGTATATCTTTTATATCTATAATAACTTTTTCCATGATATACTTCTATGTATACCAATAAATATAAAAAATACAAAATTATGGAAAAGAAAGTAAGTTGTTCAATGTGTGAAAAAAATTCAGAAAAAAGTGCCTGCTGTGCACAATGGTGCCCAGGTTGCCTCCTCCACAAAATACTTCGTATTTTGATTATAGTAGTAGCTCTCACTGTAGCATTCTCTTTTGGTGAAAAAGTGGGCATGATACAAGCATGGCTTTTGAATGATTCTAATTTTTACCCACAACAAGGTATGATGTATCGCAATAATGACAATTGGGGACGTGGTAATATGATGTATCGTACTGATGTACAACCTCAAATACAAGTAGAGCAAGCTCCTACTACTGCAGCAACTCCAACTACAGCACCTACAAAGACTCCTACAAAAACTCCATTAAAGAAATAGTATATTTTCTCTCTAAAAACCCTCTATCAAAATCTGATGGAGGGTTTTTATAATACTTGATCCATAGTATGATATAGCAATGCATACTATAACCACTGTTTTACTAGGACTCGGCTATTTCGGTATCGGTATTACCCTATTTTTTGAATCCGGCGTGTTTTTATTTTTTCTTCCTGGGGATACCCTACTGCTCAGTGCTGGTATATACGCCTCACAAGGCACCCTTTCTTTTATTCCACTCGTCCTAACCGCTATCATAGCGAGTGCACTCGGTGCTATGACTGGATTTCATATTGGTAAAAAATTTACCCATGGTAAATTACAAACAACATTCTTTACTCCTGCACAAATAAAAAAAACTGAAGATTTTTTTGCGCGTTTTGGTGGCTATGCAATTTTGTTAAATAAATTTATCCCCATCGTACGCACTATCGCCCCAATGCTTGCCGGGGCTAGTAATATGAAAGAAAAAGTTTTTAATAAAAACAATATTCTTGGTTCTTGCTTATGGGTTTTGACCATTACTAGTTTTGGATTTTTTGCTGGTACCATGTTCCCTCATATAGAAAAATACGTTTCTGTGGTACTTGCAAGTGTTATTATTGTATCTTTTGTTCTTTTTGGTATAAATTATTACAAAAATAAACGGTTTAAAACTGTAGTATAATAAACCCTATGCATCACGAAAAACGAAACAGATCTATAGCAAAAGCTATTACCTACCGTATTATTAGTATTTTTATGGATACTGTCATAGCATTTTATGTCACCCATAGTGCAAGTAAAACAATGGCTTTTGTGTTGATTTCAAACAGTGTTAGTATTATTGTTTACTTTATTCATGAGCGCGCCTGGAACCGTGTCCACTGGGGCAAACACACTATAACCATCGAAGAATAAATGTCTGAAATTATTTCTGATACCATTCTCATAGAAAATGCTCGTAAAGACAGCAATGCATATGGCGCAGTGATTAATAAATACGCGCCAATACTGGGAAGATATCTATATCGACTCGGTTGCACCAACATACAAGATCGAGAAGACGTACTACAAGAAATATTTATCAAGGTATATATCAATCTCAACGAATACGATACCGACCTCCCATTTTCATCATGGATATATCGTATTGCACACAATGAAGCAATAAGTTTTTTTAGAAAAAAGAATGTTCGCCCACAAACCATACCAGTCGACGAATATGAAGACCTTGTTCCTAGTACAGAAAACAGATATGAGCTCTATGATGTACAAATCTCCAAAGAGCGCCTCCTTGCAGGGCTCAACCAGCTTGATGAAAAATATCGCGAAGTACTTGTGCTACAATATTTTGAAGAAAAAAATTACGAAGAGATATCCGATATTTTAAAAAAACCTCCAAACACTGTCGCAACACTTATACGACGTGCAAAAGAAAAATTACGAGTTATCCTATGTTAGATTTAAATAAAAAAATTCTCAATACAATAGAAACAAACCATATCACCCCAAAACCTCGGTGGCAATTTGTTTTGAAAAATAATACTCTATGGATTCTCGTAGGAATTGCGACACTTATAGGAAGTTTTGCATTTGCTGTTATATTATTTATTCTTACCGATAATGATTGGGATATTTTTAGATTCTTGGACAAAAGTATTTTTGAAACAATCCTTATCGCTGCACCCTATATTTGGATCGCAGTACTCATACTTATATTAGGAATTACAGAAATAAGTGTCATCTATACCAAAAGTGGGTACAAATATACAAAACGTTTTATTGCGTGCGTAAGTATAGGGATAAGTATATTATTTGGTACAGGGTTATATATTGCAGGATTTGGAAATATACTTCATGAAAAACTTATTGATCAAATACCTTGGTATGAAAATCTGGTATATACCAAACAAAACGAATGGTACTACCCAGAAAAAGGATTGCTTTCAGGTACCATAACAACACTTGGAGATAATACCTTTACCATACAAGCACCGGATAAAAGTATTTGGGTTATTACTACAGATGCAGAAGTATTTGGAGAAGAAGATCTCTCTATAGGACTTCCGGTCAAACTTGTAGGAGAACAAACAGGCCAAAAAACCTTTGAAGTAGATGATATACGACTCTGGAATGACTAGTGAAAGTTTTTCTGAAATCGTGCGTATTACTATATGTACCCCAAAAATCTGGTGAGTACCATTAATAGTAAATATAATATATATAATATGAAAAAATTAATTACACTTTCACTTATCGTTCCTGCATTCGCTATTGCTGTTGCAACAACATCATTCGCACAAGATGCAAGTACAACTACTACTCCTGCAGTTACTTCAGCTCCTACAGCAGCAGTAACAACAACTCTTTCAGATGCAAAAGCAGCTGTAGCAGCTGATAAAGCACAACTCAAGACAGATCAAAAAGCTCTTACTACAGCAGTAAAAGCAAAAGATAAAACAGCTATCAAAGCAGCTCGTTCAACAGTTGCAGCTGACAAAACAAAATTGAAAGCAGACCAAAAAACTCTTGCTGGTCTTACACCAAAAAAGGCTCACAAGGCTACAAAGTCAACAAAAAAGACTGACGCAGCTCCAGCAACTACACCAGCAAAAAACTAATACATTAGTTTTCTCTAAAAAAGTCGCACTATCCAATAGTGCGGCTTTTTTTCTTAAGAGGGTTTACAATTTTGATATCATCAAAACCTTTTTTAATTTTAGTAAAAGGAATACCTAATACCAAAACAGAGGATATTATACCTATAGGTATATACCTGTGAGGAATTTCTATATAAGTATTAATTAACAAACTAATAAAAAATCCCAAAAAGAACCCGCCGATAAGAAGTAATAAATATTTATTTTTCATAAAAATACATTTGCATGAACTGTATATAAATAAAACAAGCAAGTCAAGAATGTATACAACTTTGACAAAAGCATATTTATATTATACTATATTAAAAAATAGTATTTATGATCAATGGAAATCACGCAGTTGGTGTATCACTACACCTTAGTCTTTGTTGCTTATTTGAAACAAAGAAACGGGTTAGTTTTTCAGAAAGGACAAATTCTTTTCTGAAAATAAACAAGACTCTTTTTAAAGATCTTGAAGATTTAAAACAAAAAAATATCCTATATAACCCAAATAGAGATATTTTATACAAAAAAGAAATACTTCTCCGTATCCAAAAAGACTCTAAAAATCTAATTCTTTTTTTAGAAAAAGAAAAAGATCAGATACCGAAAGGTTTTAAAAATATAATAGTTAATACAGAGATATTATTAGGTATCGTAAGAAAAATTGATGCACTATTAACTACTATTATTACTACGGGTAAGTAAACAAAAAAGCCGCAAAGAAATTCTTTGCGGCTTTCCTGATTTTTATAAGAAAATTATTTCTTTTTCTTTGCAACTACCACTTTTGATGATACTGCTTTTTTTGGAGCAACTACTTTTTTAACAGCTACTTTAGGAGCAGCTTTTGCTACTACCTTTTTTACTTCTTTCTTTACTTCTACTTTTGGAGCTACTACTGTAGGCTGTTTTACAACAGGAGCTTGTACAGTTGAAAGCTTTTCGATTGCACGAGTAAGTGCATCAAGCTTGTAAGAAATATCAGTCATTTGTTTTTCCAATTTTTCTGTATTTACAGACACTGCAGGTTTTGCAAATTCTGAACGTCCAGCAAAATTATCACGAGGACGATCATTTCTTTCAAATGAAGGCTTTGCGAATGCGCGATTACCAAATTCTTTTCTAGGAGCACGGTCTTCTTGTTCTCGTTTTACACCAAAACAATCATTACAGTACACTGGTTTGCCACTAGTTGGGCGAAATGGTACATCACAAGATTTACCACATTCTGCACATACAGCCTTGTATGTTGGCATATCGCCACCACGTTCAAATCCACCTCTCTTTTGGAATCCTCCACGGTTTCCTCCTCCGAATCCACCTCTATTTCCCCCACGATCTCCGTTAAAATTACCCATATATTTATTTAAATTTATTTTTTATACAAAGATGCCCTGCACCGATGTCTTATTACTATATTGACATATTACCATATTTGTTATAAAAAAGCAATAGCACTAGCTCCATCTCCAATAAGCACAAGCTTTTCTTCCCTTTTGAGGCGTTTTATCTCTGCTTCACGAGCACGAGATTGCGCGTAGCTTTCACACTCTTCTACATATTTCAAAACAACAGGACGACGAATCTTGGTATAATGCGCACCATTTTTTGCCGTATTGTGCTGACGAAACCGCTTCCGCACATCATTGGTCGAGCCGACATATAGTGTCGTATCATTGCATTCTAGGATATAGACATAAAACATATTTTTAGTGTACCACCTGAGTCATATTGATTTTTTGGTGAAAATATGATATTATAAAGTACACAAAGGTTTATCTGGAATACGTCGATTTCTTATATAGGTTTTGTATTTATAAAAAGTAATCAAAAAATCGTATGACAGGAACAATCAAAAAAATCATTTCTGACAAAGGTTTCGGTTTCATTTCAGCAGAAGGCATGGGAAAGGATCTTTTCTTTCACAGTAATTCTCTCGTAGGCGTCGCTTTTGACGAACTTCGTGAAGGTGATTCAGTAAGTTTTGACACAGAAGATTCTCCAAAGGGACCAGGTGCAGTGAACGTAAAGCGTGCATAATCACTAAATCTTTTTTAAAAACACTCCGTAGCAATACTGAGTGTTTTTATTTTTATGCATTAGTTCCAGAAACAAAACCACTAGTCCAACAAAGCTGCAAAGAAAATCCCCCACTAGGACGATTTATATGGAGCATATCTCCAGTGATATACAAATTTTCAAATAATTTTGAACGCATTGTTTTGGTATCTATTTCTGTAAGTGGAATACCTCCATCAGCAACAACTGCCTTATCGAGACCGAGCAGCCCCGTAATAGTGAGCGGTAATGCCTTGAGTGTATCAACAAGTTCTTTGCGTTCTTCTTTGGTCATAGAGTGTACCTTGGTATCAGGCAAAATACGGACGATATCAAAAATCGCATGTTGCATACCGTGCGGCACAATTTCATCAATAACATTTTTTACCATTCTATTTTTATTTGCGTCAAAAATATTGATGATCTTTTTTTCAAGCGTGCCATGATCTGTATCAGGGTAGCTATCTATCCGAGCAGTCACCAAACCAGTATGAAGCAAATCTCCTACTGTTGCCGCAGAATTCAAAATAAGTGGACCAGAAAGTCCAAAGTGAGTAAACAATAATTTCCCTGTTTTTGAAAATGCCTTTTTACCATCAACAAAAAAAGTGATTTTCATAAAAGAAAGCGATACTCCAGAGAGACTATGCCCCCAATGCTCTTTTGTCGCTATAGGTACCACTGTCGGAGTCGAGTCCGCCACAGTGTGCCCCAAAGCCTTGAGCCAGCCAAAACCGTCCCCTGTAGAGCCTGTTTCGGGGTGTGAGAGCCCTCCAGTCGCGAGTATATAGCCTTTGGCAGTATATACCTCTCCCCCAGCAAGAACCCCTGTAATACGATTTCCGTCTTTGGTAATGCGAGAGACTTTTGTTCCCGGGAGGACTGTAACTCCTCCATTTTTCATATATTTTTCCATAGCCTTGAATACATCAAGTGCTTTTTCTGTGTGCGGAAATGCGCGCTTACGAGCTTGTACCACAAGCGGAAGTCCAAGTTTTTCAAAAAAAGGAAAACAATCAAGATTACTAAATTGTGAAAATGATGAATATAGAAACGGTGCGGCTTTTCCGTAATTTTTGAGAAATGTATGAATATCTTCTTCTGCATTTGTGATATTACATCTTCCTCCGCCAGTGATTTTTAATTTCTCACCAAGCTTAGGATTTTTTTCTATAAGCAAAACACTTTTGCCAAGCTCAGCTGCTCGTCCTGCCGCCATCATCCCTGATGGTCCCCCTCCGATAACTATGACATCAAAAGTGTTTTGTGTTTTCATATACTGCTAGACATAATACAGGAAAAGTTGTATTTTGCAATTTTATATATTTTGACTTTTTAGAAAAAAACTATAGGATGAAAATAAAACACAACAATGAAAAGTAAATATTTAATTTTGTTCCCCGTTCCAGAGTCATGCAAAACACAGGTATGTAATCTTATGGATAAAATATCTATATACACAAACATAGATCCTCCATACAAAAAATTGTGTCCACATATTACTTTTCATCGTCCTATAGTTGGTATCGATGAGCAAGTAATAAAAAATCTCGTACACAGTATGAGTTTGCAATCAAAAAAAACTCGTATCACTGTCAGTGGTATATATGCATTCGGAACACACTATATTGTTCTTCCAGTACATACAACAAATGCAATTGCAAAATTATGGACAGGAATTCATAAACTTCTTGCATCAGTACCTGAGTACGAACACGGTGTATTTGATCATGACAATACACTTCATATAACTCTTGCAGAAAAAACTTCTGAAGTTTTTACAGAAATCTGGCCAAAAGTAAAAAATATTTATTTTACAGAAATAACTATCCCTGTAGAAAATATTGAATTGTATAAAAAAGAACCAAATGGTATATGGCAAAAAGTAAGTACCTATGAATTATGTTCATAGTAAAAAGAGACTATTATAGTAATAGTCTCTTTTTTTATCTCTCTAGATCTAATATTTCATCAATGCGGATTTGGTGTACAAATTCTTCTACGTGAGAAACAAGTATCATAGCCCCACCAAAACTAGAAAGCGCTTTTGCAATCACCGGCAAGTGACGGAAGTTGATATGGTTTGTCGGCTCATCAAGAATTAGAAGTCCTGGCTCAAGCAATATCAAGTTTGCAAATGCAACCATACCTTTTTGCCCCTCAGAAAGTGCACCAATTTTTGTTTGCATATATTCTCCAGTAATGAGCAGACTTGCCGCCACAGAGCGCACACGATCTTCTGCAAAACGTTTTCCAGAGCTTTCCATAGCCTTTCTTAATGATTGAAATACGGTGTCATTGAAATCAAGTGTAGAAAAATCTTGTCGGTAATATCCTACTCGCACATCAGGAGCAATCTTTGCACCTTCTGCTTTGCCTGTTGCAAGCGCTTCAAGTAGTGTACTTTTTCCAATACCATTTGGCCCTACGAGACGAAGGTGTTGATTTTTTTTCAAACTAATAGCTGTTTTACGAACAACTGGCTTATGATTTTTGAGTACAGAAAAACTAGTGATATTCATTATTTCTCCAATAATATCGTCTTGCACAGGGATAATAAATGGACGTATAGTGCGATCTTCTTTACGAACATCCACAATATCTTCTTCAAGCTCTTCTGCTTTTTCTCGCATACGTTTTGCAACGAGACGCATCTGCCCTCCTTTAAATGCAAACTGGTTTGCCTTTTCTTTTTTTGCTTGAATCTCTTTTGCAAGCTGTGCGTTTTTCATATTCTCTTTTTCAATACGCACACTGATATCACGAAGCACATCATTGTAGTCACCGACATATTGTTCAATCTTTTTTGTATATACATCGAGATATAGCACCCCTTCAGTAAAGGCATTCAAAAAGTCTGCATCGTGAGAGATAACAATAACTGTTTTTTTGTATTCAATGAGAAACTTAGTAAGGTGTTCAATACCAGCTTTGTCGAGATTGTTTGTTGGCTCATCGAGCAAAAGCAAATCTGGATCTTGTATCAATGCAGACGCAAGCAATAACCGCGCTTGTTGTCCACCAGAAAAAGACCCCACAATACGATCATGAATTTTTTCGTGCCCTTTGAGATTCACCACTTCCAATACATCGTCAATACGAGGATCGATATCATATATTTTTTCTGTAAAACATGAAAGGAAAAAATCTCGCACATTAAGAGTGATTTGCTCACGAGGGATCACTTGTCGCCCTGTCGCGATAGTAGTACCAGGAGTAAGTATCACGCGTCCATCTTCTGGTTTATATGCTCCTGTTAAGAGATTAAAAATAGTACTTTTACCAGCACCATTTTGTCCCATGAGAGTAAGCTTGGCACCTTTACGTATAGAAAAATCAACACTATCCAAGATAGGTTTTGTGGCATTATATTCAAACGAAACCTTATCGAATCGTGCTATTACTTCTCCTTTTGACATAGTGGTACCCGAAAGTCCTACAATTATAGCACGGTTTGACAAAAATACAATATATTATAAGGCTTTATTTCTTAAGCCATTTTGTGTACTTTTCAGCCATAGCTTCAAAACTTTTTGTATTTGTTGCGATAACTTCTTTTCCACTCACCATTTTTATTTTTGCATTCAATACAACAGGTTTTGTATACAGAGGAACATTTTCCAAAACTGCCAATCTTTTTTTCGCTTGTGCAATAATACTTTTTGGAGAAGCAGTACAATCTTTCAAAATTGCATCTGCAGAAAGTTTTTTACCCGTAGCAAGTACTACAAATTCATTAAAGTTTTTACTAGCACCGAGCTTCCAAACATTTTGCATTTCTTTTCCGACATGTGGATTATCTACAATGTATCCATATTTTTTATAAAAATAATCCATCCATTGTTGTAATGCAATTTCTGCAAGTCCGTATCCATGATACCCTGCTGAACTTTCAAAAGAATAAATGTGCGGTATATTGAGCGCAAGCAAAGAATCTTCAGATCTTTCAAAATATTTTTTAAAGTTCTTATATGCAATCTTTTTTACCTTTTCTACATCAAGCTCTTTTGCTTCATAGAGCTCTTTTTCAAATGTTGAAACAAACATAATACTATGCAATCGCAATGGGCGAAGCGGAGCAAGCTTTTGAACCCTTCTAGTAAATAGATCAAAAGGATATGAATCTCCTTGAGCATTTTTTGCATATCGCATACGCCATTCAATACTACTAAACAATGTATCCAAAAACATACTTTGTGTTTCTGCCCATGCAGTAGACATCGGAGCATACTCATGATTATTGCAGATATCTTGCTGAGTAATGTTCAACATATGCGCAGCGTGTCCACCCTCATGAAAGAGCGTGTTCATCCCTATTGCACCAGAACCTTGCTGGCCAAATACTACATTACAAGTAAAGTTTGAACTTCCTGATTTTATTTTACCATTTTCAAAACGAACCAAGTCTGGCCAATGACAAAATCCATTATTCCATTTACCTTTTCTATCTAACAAATCGAGCTGAAGCTCCCCTTTTTGAAAATCTATTCCCAGTGCTGCAAATGATCTTCCCCATCGCAAAAGCGCATCGTCAAATTGGAAAAATGGATCCTCTTCTTTTGAAAAATCCCCAGACATAAGAAAATTGAAATTCCAAGGTTTTCGTAATCCTGGTATTGTTTTTTCCAAATCTTTTATATCTTGTTTTGTATATTTTGTTTTTTCATACAAATCATCAAAAATAGAAAATAATTCTTTTTTTGTCATACCGTCTTCACGTTGCAATTTGTATTCGTAAAAATCAGTGTATCCCAATATTTTTGCATACTCATTACGAAGCGCTACCATATCAATAAGCTCTTGAATAAAGTCAGTTGCGAGTTTTTCTCTTGCATCAAAACATGCTTTTCGTATTTTTTCATCAGGATTGGTACTGATCATTGTCGCCATCTTTAGAGAAGATGCTGTCACAAAAGTTTTTGTATAGGGATCAATATATCCTTCTTTTCTTTGTGCTCGTTTTTTCAAAAGTATTGATTCGAGTTTACTAATTTTATTTTTTATAGGAAGTGCTTTTTTAGGACTTTGATAACATTCAAAAAATCTACACCACTGATTGAGGCGAACAGACTCCTCTTCTGATGCTGTTTCCAATAAAATACCAATTTCTTTTAAGTACTGAGTATCTGCGCGAAACTCATCACGACGAGCAAGTGCTTCGTCTTTTTTCTTGTCTACACTATGGTCTCCCATATATGAAAGCCAAAAAAGATCTTCATATTCTTTGTGTAAGGTAAAATATTTTTTATTTAAATCATCCAAAAATTGCACAGCTTTTGTTTTCATATAAATAACTATATACCAAAACAAAACCTTGGTAAATATAGCGTTTATTTGACAATACATGCAAATATGTTTATATTAATAAAAATTTTAAATTATGAAAGAGAAAAATCTTTTAGAGGCCTTACGAGAAGGTCTCGGTCTAGTACACCAAGAAAACAAAGTATCAAACGTACATGTTGATGGTACTATACACAATAGCAGTATTCAGAGTGAATCAAATGAAGAAACGTCTATATCAGACTGCGTAATCAATGAATTACACTGGAGCTATTTTTACCTACAAAATACCCATATTGTAATAACAAGGACAGTTTTTACAAACACCACTATCAATATAAAAGACTGTGTTTTAAAAACAAAACACAAAGACAAAGTATTATCTATTATTAATGATAGTACTTATAAAATGATTGATATAGAGAATAGTTTGATAGATGGCCTTTTTATTGAAAATAGTAAAAATGCAATAACAATTTGTTTAAAAGATTGTATTTTTACTAAGGATGTAGTTTTACTACTTAAGAAAAAAGAGATATCAAAAATAACTCTGGAAAACTGTATCTTCATCAACGGAGCAAAGTTTGTTTCGAATGGAACTGAAGATAATATTGATCTCACGATCGATACAAAGACTGCAAGAAACTTCAATGAGCTTGCATTTACCTACAAAGTAAAGTAAATAGCATTAGAACAAGTCCGCCGAGAAATTGGCGGACTTTTTTATTGAAAAATCTTTGTACACAACAAGATACTCAAATTTGAAACTATCCATAAGTGTATGCGGCTCAACAAAAAACAAACAAGTCGTAAGTGCATCTGCAACAATAGCGGTATCTGCGACAACCCAGACCGCAATTATTTCTCTTGGCGATACGAGTGTTTTGGGATTTATAATATGAGTAAAATCTCCCCATGCGCGTCGCGCCCCAGAAGATCCTGCAATACTCTTATTTTGCAATTGATACACACCGAGTACCTGTGTGGTGTCTTCTGGATTTTCCAAACCAATAGCGAGCGGTGTAGTATTTTTATACAAAATATCCCCTCCTGCATCAATACAAAAATACTGTATACCAAAACTTTGTAATACTTCCCCTACTAGATCGATCAAATACCCCTTACCTGCAGCGCCAAAATCAAGCTGTATAGGAATACTTGTCTGCAATATAGGATATTCATACGATAACACATCTTCCCAGAGTAGTGTCTTTTGTAATACCTCTTTTTGCTGTAATGAATATTCTTTATCATACCCCGCAGATACGAGAGCACTCCCTATAAGCGGCGTAAAAAATCCATCGGTTTTTTCATACAGTGTTTTGTATATATCAAGTAATTTTTGCGCATATAATGGGAATACATACTCGCCAGCGTTTTGCGATATTGCATGCACAATAGAATCTGTTCTAAATCGAGAAAAAGTTTTTTCAAAATCTGAAATATTTTCTTTGATACCAGAAATAACTTCAGCCTCTTTTTCAATAGAAAGAGGCTGATATATATCTATTATCCAGTGTGTTCCTATAGCTTCAAAAACAAACTGTGTCATAAGAAATTACGCTTTTGCTTGCGCCTTGATTTGATTCAATGCATCATTAAATCCTTTTGGAGTAAGAGATGCACCAGAAACTTTTGTAAGATAAATACTTGCGATATTTTTTCCTACTACATAGCCTTGATATCCACTTATGAATTTTTCTTGATATCGAGCTGAAGTATGGTCTCCTGCTTCTGGGGTTACACTTGCAGCAGTTACAATATCATTTGCAATAGTAAGTGTCACTGCGATTTGATCTTCTCCTCCTGGAGACATATATGAGCCAGTTGCAGAATAACTACCATTTTTGTATGTACTAGACTTTACTGTAGCAGGTTTTGTAGGTGCCACTGGTTGCTGTGGGACATTACTATTTACTGTAGTCACCGCAGGACTATCTGATTCATTATTATCAGAATCTCCGTCTTTTACTGGCTCCAATCCGGCTTGCTGATCAGTATTTTGTACTACAGGAGTACTTGTATTATTTGTAGAAGTATTTGATGCAACTGTTGTGTCAGGCTTTTTATCTCCTGCAAATGTCGCAAGTGCAACTCCTGCAACAGCAACAATCCCCACCGCTATACCAATATTTTTTTTCGTATTTTGTTCCATACTATTTTTATATATTATCTATTAATTACACCAACCTTCGCACAGGAGCTTCACGAGGAGGCTCAGGTGTTGGTACTGAAACTGGTATTTGTATATTTTTGTTACCTCTTTGGTGCAAAGAAAGTGCATCAGCACCATTCATAAAGACTACAAATGTCGCGCATGCAAGACCAAAATCTCTCACTCCGATTTCTCCATATCCTACAACATACATAATATCAAACAAGTGTAATGCGAGTAGTAATGCCACAATGCGAGTATGCCATCCGAATACCAAGAGTAATCCAAACGCTACTTCAAACAATGCATTGAAGTACACAAGCACTGTCGCACTCACTCCGAGCGCACTCGTAACAGAATCAGGGATATATGCTGTCCATACATCGGTATGAAGAAATTGCTGAAATCCAAACCACAAAATAACCATTGCCATAGTGATACGAAGTACTACAGGAGCGTACGTTTCTATTGTTGAAATTATTTTTTGCATATTCATAAGTATACTATATATACGACTACATCCTCTTTTTTGGTGCATTGACAAAACGTTTTTATCCTGTAATATCAAGAAAAAAATGTACCATGAAAATTACTATTTTTAGCAATACTGCAACAGTAACTATTCCTAAAAAATTATTAAATTCTTTTATAGCTTTTTTAAGGAATAACAAATTTGAATTAGTAGACTATATCGATTCAATAGAAGTTTTAGATCATTTGGATGTACTTATACAAGTCCACCAAAACCAGGTTCTTTTTATTAAGAAAAAAATAGAAATCTGGAATAGTACAAACCACCCAAGACCTAAAAAAATAACTGAGCTAAAAATAAGAAAAGGTAAATTTTTAGCTACTATTACTATTTCTGGTATTTTATATAGAATCGGTACTGAGCAAGATAATTTCTTGTCAGCACTGGAACTAGCACAAATCTACCAACAAGAAGATCAACCAATAGTAATATTAAATGACAAGGGAGAAAAAGTTACTAGGTCAACATAAATTGACCACAAAAAGCGCTTCATTACGGGGCGCTTTTTCTATAGCTTTTTATAGATTTTCGTGTATAATAGCTTTATATTATTAGGAACGACTATATTTATGGCAAAAAGAAGTACAACACTTGGCAAAAAAGAGAAATCAAAGCACTCACACAAGACTCAAAAGCGTCTTGATATCAAATACGATATGATTGCAAAAAAACTCGCAACCGTAAAAGGTTCACGAAAAAGCAAATAATACAAAAACCCCTTATCGCGCGATAAGGGGTTTTATATATTCATATATTAATATTATAAATAAGTATATAATATTAATATATGAAAAAAGATCAAACAAATACGACTTTAATAATACTATGTTTTATAGTGATAATTTTTATGATTGGTAATCCAAATAATCACTCTAAACTAAATAAGGATGAACAACAAAATTGTTCAATTTTAGCAAAAACATATTTTGATAAAAATTGGAATACACCAGATAGTGATATACCTAATTATACATATAAAAGTAATTTTAATTCAAAACTCAACAAATGTTTTATTGCGGTTAGTGGTATAGGGGGTGATATTTCAAATTACCAATTAAGAGATGTTAATAGTAATACTTACACGGCCATATGTGGCTCCTATACAAAAACACCTGAACTAAATTCTTGTTTTTTGGGTGATACAAAAAAACAAGAATTTGATCTGGAAAAATACAATAATTTTATTAGTTTCTATATGAATAATTAATACTTTTTTTAAAATACCTAAACCCTATATCTTAAACTACTAAAGAAAAAATCAATATATAAAATTGTATTTTATATATTAGATTACATTCAAACTATCATATAATAGTTATAGATAAGAAAATCTATTTTCATTAAGAGAAGGGTCTCTATTTGAGAAAAGAGATTTAACCCAATACTTAAAGAGTAAATTAATTCTAAAAGATAAACAGATGTTGATTGAAGATTTTTCTAAGGTATAAACTTATCAAGAATTTTTTCAATATCTAAGTCATCTAGTGGTTTATCCTTTAATTGCCATATATGCATTGTCTGCATCCAATGATACGCCAGATTCTCGGAAAGTAGTTCTGCATTTGTAGCTGCAGGTGGGTATTTAAGTGATTTACCAGATAATGCAGAAATATCACTTTCGATTAAAAGCCATTGGCCATAAGAATCTTCAGGTGACTTTACAAGCACCATATTCCAACCTTGTCTATTTTCTCTATTTTCTTCGATATAAATAGCTCCTGCATGAATTAAATGGTGTTTCTTTAACTCTTCACCAAAGGCTGGAAGCCTACTATTGATATATAAGGCATTAGGAGAGAAAAAGTTTATGGTTAAGGTTCTATTTCCTAAACTATATGTTCTGTCTCTACTGTTAAAACTATGAGTAATTTTAGTCTCTTGAATATTTTTATTAATTAAACTGACAGCTTCATCAAAACGTTCCAATAAAACACCTTCCATGTAATTTATTTTTCCCTGTCTTTCTTTTTCTTCATTTGCTTTAAATTCTGCCTCCAATTGACGACTTTGTTCTGCATCATAATTCTTCTTGATTCTATCAACTAATGGAGAATTCGTGTTTACTGTTTGAAAATCAGTGTTTAAAATATCAAGCACCTCATCAACAGTTTGATAGCGTTTATTTTGATCCTTCTCTAGTAGTTTTCTAACGAGACCATCTAAATGATTCGGAATATTTTTATTAATACTCACCACTCGAACAGGAGACTCATATAAATGCTGACTCCTCAAATCAACAATATCATCCGCTAAAAAAGGCACACGACCAGTAAGAGCTTCAAAAAGCATAACTCCAATAGCGTATAGATCAGATGCGCGAGTTATTGTCTTTCTTTCCCATATTTCTGGGGCCATATAACGCGGTGTCCCACCTCCTTTAAAGGTTAGCGTCTTAGTTGCTTCATCTAGCGATTTAGATAACCCTAGATCTCCAATCTTTAAAGTTTTATTTAAAATAAGAATATTTTCTGGCTTCAAATCGCGATGCACTACACGATCATGTAGTGTTTTAAGTCCTGAAAGAATTTGTTTAAAATCATCAACTATTTCAGGGACACTCCGATCTTTTTTTGACAGTATCATGTCACGATAATTTCCCTCAGAACAATATTCTGTGACAGTAAAGAAATATTTATTACCCCTATAGATATGCTCACCAGTACCTATGAGCTTAAGAACATTTAGATCGTCTAGACCAAGAAGTGCTGAGGTTTCTCTCTCAAATGATGTAAGTGTATCAGCATCTTTAACTGGACCTAAAGTTTTTATAGCAAAAGAAGATCCGTTTTCATTGTGTGCCAGATAAACAACACCGAAACCACCTCTTCCAATTTCTTCAGATATTGTATAATTCTCTGATTTATCAGTGATTTTTTCACCTATCATATAAGCATATGATATCATTTTTTACTTGAAGACCCCAATGTCACGTGTTTAGGTCCTTCGATACTAAACTAAGCTGCTGGGGTGCAAGGACTCGAACCTCAATAAACGGTACCAGAAACCGTTGTCCTACCATTAGACGACACCCCAATATGTACAAAATAGTATATTTTTGTACAAAACGGATTATACCTTTAAATATTTGCGAATTGCAAATGCACTAGAAAGTACCCCGAGGAATACCCCTGCCAAGAGTACTACAAAAGCGAGCGAGAAGAAATGACTCATAAAGTAGGTAAAGAGGTTTATCCCTATGAGAGAGGTTGCGCGGACACCGAGCATATAGACAGTCGGTATAGTAATAAGAAGCATTATGAGCCATGCTACAGCCCCATAGAGCCCCCCTTGTACGAGGAATGGCGCTCTCGTATATCCACTACTTGCTCCCACAAGTCGCATAATACCAATCTCTTCGCGCCAAAGGTATATAGCAAGACGAATAGTCGTAAGCATGATAAGTACTGAAATAGTCGCAAATACGACAATGATTGCAATACCGAGCTTATTTGCAGAATCGCTAATACGATTGATACGATCAATTATTTCTTTATTTTGATTGTAGTTTATATGCTCGATAATATCCCCATACTGTGAAGCTTTTTTGTCTGTACCTTCGAGTACTGCGACGATATTTTCATAATGACTTGAGTCAGTCGCTTTGATAGAAAGGAATCCTCCAAATGGGTTTTGATTGAGCTCATCGAGCGCTTGGATAGTGAGATAGTCTCCTGCATTGCGAGTACGGAATGCCAACACTTGCTCATCACTAGTCGTATACGAAACACTTTTTACATCAGGGAGACTTTCGAGTGTTTGGCGAAGTTTCAAAATTTTATCTTCTGATGCAGATACAGTGAAATATACAGACACATCTACTTTTTGCTCGAGAGTTGCGAGAGTGGTATCGAGTACTGCGTGAAAAAGGAATAACCCTGTAATAACACAGAGTGTAATAGTAGTTGCCAAAATAGCAGCAGAAGACACTACTCCATTTCTTTTAAATGAAACCCATCCTGCTCGTACTGCTCGTTTTATAGTGATCCAAAACATATATCTGTATTATACCTTATGTGCGCGCTTTTGTTCATCTTTTATAATACGACCATGCTCCATAGTGATAATACGCTTTCCTACGGCTTTGATAAGCTGCTCATCATGAGTCGCAAGTATCACCGTAGTACCAAGCTCATTTATTTTTTTCAAAATTTCTATCACGTCGAGCGTGTTTGCAGTATCGAGATTACCTGTCGGCTCATCTGCGATAAGTACTTCTGGCTGGTTGATAATAGCGCGTGCTATAGCAAGGCGCTGCTTCTCTCCACCAGAAAGCTGATTGGGAAAATGAAACATACGGCTCTCAAGCCCTACGAGCTGCAATACGTGCGGTACATCAGAAATAATCTCTTCATCACTTTTGCCAGCAGCTTCCATAGCAAATGCAATATTTTCATATGCGGTTTTATCTCCGAGAAGTCTAAAGTCTTGGAAAATAGTACCTACGCGACGACGAAGATGATTTATCTCTGTCGCAGAGCATGTATTGAGATCTTTTTCTTCAAAAAGGACAGATCCTTGTGTAGGGATTTCTTCACAAAGAAGAAGTTTTGTAAGCGTTGTTTTGCCGGCACCAGACGGGCCAACAATAGTAACAAACTCTCCTTTTTCTATATGCAAATTGATATGCTGTAATGCAACAGCGCCATTCTGATATGCTTTTGCAACATCGGTAAATGTAATCATAGAGACCTTAGTATAGCATATTATACTGCCGGTATAAAAATATCTATATTCCCACGTTCAAGCACACTCTCTGTATCCCCTGTTTCTATACCAGTTTTATGATCCTTGATGAGCTTGTATGGATGAAGTGTATAACTACGCATTTGATTCCCCCATTCGATGTCGGTTGTTTTTGAAATTTGCATGCCGGCTTCGTGTGCAAGGCGCTCATCTTCGCGGAGTTTGTAGAGCTTCCCTTGGAGTATAGACAGTGCGCGTTGTTTATTTTGCTCTTGGCTGCGCTCAGTAGTCGCATGTACAGACAATCCTGTTGGCTTGTGTACAATACGTACCGCTGTCTCGCGTTTGTTTACATTTTGCCCACCAGGACCTCCTGCTCGCGCAAAAGAAATATCAAGTTCACTGTCTGGTATTACAATATCGGTAGTTTCTTTTGAAAAATCAGGAACCACTTCTACAAGCGCAAACGATGTTTGCCGTTTTCCATTTGCATTAAAAGGACTAATACGTACCAAGCGATGTACACCGGATTCGTTTTTCAATGTGCCATACACCTGCGCACCAGTTATAATAAAACTTACATTTCTATATCCGCCATGATCATTTTGATTTTCATCAATATATGAAAGCCCCCACCCTTTTTTCTCAACATACTTGGTATACATATGGAGCAACATACCAGCAAAATCTTCTGCATCGTCTCCTCCTGCTCCTGCAAAAATAGTCACTACTGCATTACCTTTGTCGTACTTTGCACTACCGAGCAATGCATCACGAAGCTCCTTGAGCTCCTTGATCATAGACTGTGCAGCATTTTTGTCATTCCAAAAATCCGCCCCTCCCATAGCAGCTTCTATATATTCTATACGGTTTTGTATTTCTTCTTTGTTCACTATAGACACTGTAGCAAAAATTATCCAAATAAAAAAGCACAGTATACACCATGCTTTTTAAATCTTTTTTTAATTAATCCTCATTATACCCTGATGCAATTTTTGTAGGAATCATGTTGATATAAAAATCAGAATCAGAACCAGGACCTCCCTTTGGTACTTTATTTGCAAGATAAATTTTTCCACCTAGAGATTTGTTCATTTCAGTAAAAAAATTAAGATCTTCTGCGCAAACATAATACTTTTCAGAAAGAGTTACTTCAGGAATAATTTTTTTTACTCTTTGTAAAATTATTATTTCCAATTTACTTCCTAATGAAGAGCTATGCAATGTTCCCGCAACTACATAATAAGATTTATGTTTAATAACACTCTTATCATATATAATTTCTTTTATATGCCTTTTTGAAAACATAAAAATAGTAAAAACAATTGCTGCACCGAAAAGAAAATTATAAAAATTTTCCTCCTGAAAGTGAATTAATAAATACATAAAAATTAAATTTGAATGATACAATATTTTTTAGAAAATTATCATATATATAAAAAAAAGTCAATGAGCCACCTCCGAGGATCGAACTCGGGACCCCAGCTTTACGAAAGCTGTGCTCTACCAACTGAGCTAAGGTGGCGATATTTAGATTTAGTATTTTTTTTACTTGATTGACAAACTATACCAAAAAGCATACATTTTACAAAACACTTATATATGAACATTGTATCTATTTGGCTTAAAAACCACCGAAGACGTGCTCGTATCAATTATTTTAAAAAGACCAGATTTATATTAATTAATCTCAAAAATGCAAAAGAAAAAGCAGAAAAAAATGCTCGTATGGCTGCATTATCTTTGACATTAAAAGATCTTGGTTCTTTTGGAACAGATAAGATTCGTAAAAAAATCTTACTCATAATTGATAGAGAACTAAAAACCCAATAAAGCTTCTTTCACCAAAGACTGAAGCTTTATTTTTTTCTATTTTTTCTCAAAATAACACACTACAGAACGACGACGAGCAGGCTTCCCTTTTATGTGGTGCTTGTGAGATGCTTCTTTTTTCATACAAATAAAATTTTCTCCAAACGAAGCTTCGAGAGATTCGTCATCCCATACGTATTCGTAGACACCAAGCTTGGGATGTATATATGCATTTTTTTCATCTGCAGCATGCTCTTTGAGAAGCTCTCGAGTATGACTATCTCGCTCCATATAAAATGATTTGAAAAAAAGCACTCCTTGCGGCTTCAATACGCGCGCAACTTCTTTGATAAATTGCTCGCGCTCTTTGTTTTTCAAAAAGTGACTTGCCATCATATCGAGTACTACATCTACAGACTCGTCCTCAAGCGGTATCATATCTCCGACAGAGTGTACCTTAAATATGAGTTTGTTGCCGTGTTTTTGTTTTGCGGCTTGTGCGTGTGCCTGACTTATACCCTCATCAGAAATATCATATCCAAATCCATTGATACCAAATTCACGATTCATCCAGAGCAAGTTGCGGCCATTACCACACCCTGCATCGAGGACAGCAATATCTGGGCGAAGCGCGTCTTTACCATACTCTTTGAGCATCCAACGACAAAATTTGACCAAGTCTGTACTCACCTCTTCAGAGAGCAAAAACATAGTTGGGTCTTTGTATTCTTTATTCCAAAATTCTTTAAGGCGTTTTTCATTCATAATGATAAGTATACTCTAAAAATCCCTCATAGATAGAGGGATTTTTATATTTTTATTGATTCTTTGGGCGACGAGCGCGAGCGCGATCTGTCTCTGTGAGGTATTGCTTGCGAAGACGAACACTTTTTGGAGTTACTTCTAGGAATTCATCATCTACCATAACTTCAAGTCCGCGCTCGATAGTCATAGTCCATGCTGGTACCAAAGTCACCGCTTCATCTGTTCCAGATGCACGCATGTTGGTAAGTTGTTTTCCTTTTGTTGGGTTCACTTTCATTTCTTCACCCTTTGAAGTATTTCCAATAACCATACCTTCATACACTTCTGTTTGTGGACCGATATAAAGGACACCACGATCTTGCAATCCCCAGAGTGCAAATGCAAGTGCTTTACCACTTTCCATAGACACCATAGATCCCACATTACGACGAGTGATTTCACCTGCGTATTTTTGGAATCCTAATACACGAGCAGACATGATACCTTCCCCTTTTGTATCAACCAAAAATTGGTTTCTGTATCCGAGAAGTCCACGAGTAGGTCCTGTGAAGAGCATACGTACTGTAGTCGCATGAAGCTTCATATCAGACATAATAAATCCGCGCATACCAAGCTTTTCGATAATTACCCCTTGGAATTCTGCAGGTGCATCGATAGTCACTTCTTCAAATGGCTCACTCTTTACCCCATCAATTTCTTTGATAATAACTTGTGGTTGTGATACTTGGATTTCATATCCTTCACGACGCATTGTTTCGAGAAGCACTGCAATGTGCATTTCTCCACGACCGAATACTGTAAAACCTTCTGCAATACGATTTTCATTTGGAGAAAAATCAACTTTCAATCCAACGTTTACTTCAAGCTCTTTTTCGAGACGTTCACGAATTTGGCGACTTGTTACGAATTTTCCTTCCTTACCAGCGAATGGTGAGTTGTTAACCAAGAAATCAAGCACGATTGTTGGCTCGTCGATAGAGATAGCAGGCAAAAGCTCAGCTTCTTTGTTTGTAGTAATAGTCTCTCCAATAAAGATGTCTGGAATACCAGCAATCATAACAATATCTCCAGCACTTGCTTCTGTTACTTCATTGCGTTCGATACCATGGAATGCAAACAATTTTACAATCTTACCACTACGATCTTCGCGACCAGCAGCTTTGATAAATACTGTCTCTCCTACTTTTGCAATACCTTCGTACACACGTCCTACCGCGAGACGGCCAAGGAAGTTGTCATATGCGAGGTTGAACGCTTGCATACGAAATAGTTTTGAAGTGTCGTTTGCGGCAACAGGAACTTTTTCCAAAATTGTTTCAAACAAAGGAGTAAGGTCAACACGAGGATCGTTTTCATTTTTCATTGCAACACCATCACGGCCTACAGCATACACAGTAGTGAAATCAAGCTGTTCATCTGTAGCACCAAGCTCAAGGAAGAGCTCAAATACGCCATCATGTGTTTCTGCGCAGTTTGCACCTGGCTTATCGATCTTGTTGATAACAACAATAGGTTTGAGACCGAGCTCAAGAGATTTTTTCAATACGAAACGAGTTTGTGGCATAGGACCTTCTTGCGCGTCTACAATAAGAAGCACTGAGTCGATAGAACGCAATACACGCTCTACTTCACTACCGAAGTCGGCGTGACCTGGTGTGTCCACAATGTTGATTTTTGTACCCTTGTAATTAACCGCAGTATTCTTTGCATAAATAGTAATACCACGTTCTTGTTCAATTGCATTTGAGTCCATTGAAGCACCGTTGAGTACTTCACCACAAAATGCAAGCATTTTATCTGTTAATGTTGTTTTTCCATGGTCCACATGGGCAATAATTGCAATGTTTCGTATTTCCATAAGTGCACAATTATATCACAAGAATCCAGGAAAATCAAATATGATATACTATTTGACATACGGCCTAGCTGTATAAAAAATTATTAGTTCATTTAGTTTATTATAGTATGAAATCATTCAAGACACTTTCGGGTATTACCCTTTTATCAATTGCCCTGCCAGTTTTTGCTTTTGCACAAGATGCAACAGTAACACAAACACCTAGTACAACAACATATAATGCAAGTTGTGCTTCTAGTGCGGTAATTGCACAAGAAAATAGTATCCAAGCATTACAAGATACTTTTGCAGCAAGTATGAAGACTGCTGCTATGGCTCGCCGCGACGCACTCGCTGCAGCATATCTCAATACAGATGCAACAGCTCGTGCTACTGCAATACAGGCAGCACAAGATACATTCCGTACCGCAGAACAAGCAGCTCGCAAGACACAAGGCGATGCAATGAAGACCTTGCAAGATAGTTTCAAAAAAACTATGGACGGCTGTGGTGCACAACTTCAAAAACCAGAAATGATGGAAGGAGGAGATGGGAAAGATAATCAAGATCACCAACAAATAACTAAAAATAATACCCCTAAAAAAACTCCCATACAAAAAGAAAAGAAAGGAGGAAAGAATGATAAAAAAGATAAGAAGGCTCCTAAAAAAATGATGCAGCCAAATCAAGATATTCAAAATACTCGCCCAGTAGACAACACTACAACTCCTCAACAATAATTTTTTATCTCTAAAAACACCTCGTGCAAAACGAGGTGTTTTTCTTTGTATTAAAATTGCATCAATGCAACAGCAACGACACCTAATGCAATACCAATCCTCGCAATAGTACTCACCTGCTCTTTGAATATCAGCAACCCAACAAGACTCACTACAATAAGATTGACTACAGTAAATATAGAAATTGCTTTTGATAAGAACTCATATTTGAGCGATATTGCCCACAAAATAGTACTAATAGTATAAATACCAAATCCTATCCAGAGCATATATGGATGATGTTTCAAATAAGAAAACCGAAACAATACATCAGCACAAGATTCAAACAATACTGCGACCAACACTGCCAATAAAAAAATTTGTTTATTCATTAGAATTATTTTAACACAACCTTATATACTTTTTCACAAGGACCTTGTGTACAGCGTCTACGAGTAAATGTTTTTATATCTTGTAGTGATATATCGTTTGCCTTGAATGCTTCTAATTGTGATGGATACAAAGATATACTATGGATCTTGTCGACGAGTTCTTTTTTATTCAAAAAAATGTTTTTTTCTTGTAGTAAAAAACCTTTCATTGCTGAAGTGAATACTTCTATAAGAGGTGTTTTATTTGTTTTGAAATACGTATACGAATACGGCATGTCCTCAAACATATACCATGATGCATTAGGAAATTCTTTTTTTTGTATCATATCGAGTGCGATGTTGTGTATCAGCACATGATCTGGATGAGAAATCGCATCTCCAAAATATGCAGGAAAATAAATATGTACATCACCTTCCATACCTTCTTCAGTAATAATTTTCTCTATATCTTTTTCTATAGATTGTTGCAATCCTGTCGTATCAGGATCGGTACGATATTGCATATCAAGATAATCAAGACTCACATAACTTGCTTTGAGATATTCTAGTGCAGCATCATTTTCTTGTATTCGTGCTGCGACAGCACTATCACTTGAAGAAAAACCAGACTCTGTATCCCAAGTAGTTTTTTGATCCACGGCAGGCTTACCAGAAAATACTGTTATAACAATTTTGTTGTGAGTACTTTTTGCAAGCATACCCCCTACTGGAAGCGCCGCATCATCAAAATGTGGAGACAACACTATATCAGTCGTCGGTATAGTCCGTGCATATGCACGAGAATGTAGAGAAAGAACTACTATAAAAATGTACAATATCTTTTTTACCATATAAGGAGCCGTCTATGGGAATCGGACCCATGACCTCATTCTTACCAAGAATGTGCTCTACCACTGAGCCAAGACGGCACTTTTTGTGCACATAAAACGTAACACAAAAAGAACTTTTTTTCAATCTACTGTATTACCTAAATAATACAAACATTTGCACGATAAACGATACAGTGATCAAACTAGTCGTACCTATACTCCATACTTTTTCTGAAACAGAAATATTGAGATACTTTTTCAAATAATATGGAATAAATAAATTGTCATTATAATTTCCAATATTATATTTTTTTCGTAATCTCCATTCGTACTCAGTGAGGATACATGTTCCCCTATTGAGCAACCCAAATAAAAATGTAAGTATCACCGTCGTCTGATACATCCACAACAAATGCGTAGGAAGTAACCATCCCAAAAGGATCATCAATACTACGAAGATATGAAATGCTAACACGAGGTCTGCAATGTTTTTATATACTCGTCCCATACGAATACATAGAGTATAGCAAATTAAATAAATGTAAGTGCTGTACCAGACTTTGTTCCACGTCCTGTACGGCCGATACGGTGTACGTATGTGTCGTATGTAGAAGGGATATCGTAATTGATAACGTGTGAGATATCTGGGATATCAATACCACGAGCTGCAACATCTGTCGCAATCACAATATGTGCATCACCTGTAGCGAGAGCACGCACTGCACGCTCACGTTCTCGGTTTCGCATATCGCCATGGAGCGCAAGCGCTTTGAATCCACGATTTTGGAGCTCATCTGCGAGATCATCAACACTACGTTTTGTTTCTCGGAAAATAAGTACCTTGTTTGCATGTGGTTGTATCAAGATATCATGGAGTTGATCAATCTTTTTTGCACGATCAATAACACGCACTACGTTTTGATCTACAGAGCTTGCTGTATCACGAGACGGGATAGTGATAGTAACTGGATCTTTCAAGAAGTCTACACAGAGACGTTTGATCTCTGGAGAAAATGTCGCAGAGAAGAAAAGACTTTGGCGACTATCAGGCATTTGTCCCAAGATGTAGCGCATATCTTCGATAAATCCCATATCCAACATACGGTCTGCTTCATCGAGTACGATACTGTGGAATTCACGCATAACGATCTTGTTTCTGTCGATCAAATCTTTTACACGTCCTGGTGTACCAATTACTACATGTACTCCACGAGAAAGCTCACTCATTTGTTTTCCAATTGGTGCTCCTCCTACACAAGACACACTAAAAAGTCTCATACCTTTTGCAAAGATTCTAAACTCAGTTTCGATTTGTTGTGCGAGCTCACGAGTTGGCGCGAGTACCATAACTTTTTGCTCACGATTTTTCATAAGCTTGTTTATAAGTGGGATCAAAAATGCAGCAGTCTTTCCGGTACCTGTACTTGCAATACCAACCACATCAACACCAGTATTTACTACAGGGATTGCTTGATCTTGAATTGGTGAAGGAGTAGTGAATCCTTTTGCTTCGAGATTTGCGAGCATGATACCACTAGTAGTGAAATCAGCGAACGTATGTGTCGATACATATGTTTCTTCTTCTTTTGGAATTGCTTTATTGATAAATTTATTTACATCGATAAAATCTTTTCGTGCATTATTTTTGCGACGTGGTGCGCCAAAGCGAGACCCTCCACCAAAAGATGAGCGGCCACCGCCAAAACTAGAACCACCAGCAGATCCATATGATCTACGAGGCGCATATCCTGCACTACTATTTGATCGTCCATAGCCACTTCCTGAAGAAGCTGTATCTGACACACGTGAAAATCTACCAGAACTAGCCGGGCGAGATGATGACGAATTTGTTGTTGTTGAGAAACGACGAGGGCGCGCGCTTGAAGCACTGCCCGATCCATTTCGGGTATTTGTATACATGGTGTTTGTGTATCTCTATCGATCACACAAGTACGTTTGCACTACCATGATACTAAGAGAAATTATTTAATTAATTTTCGAACGTTTTGAGTATAGCATATTCGACTATACTTGTCAATAAAAGCCTTAATTTACATTGCGAGGATCAAAGCGTGGTGGTGCCCAGTGTTTGAGTGATTTTAACTCACCACCAAAGATTCCAGCATCAATAGTAGCAGTAAGTACTGCGCGCATACATTGATAATCCGCATTGAAATCATGTGTTCCCGCAAGCCATTCTACAGACTCCCCTTCGCGCTCTCCTGCAGCATCAAGCTCTTCAAAAATTTCTTGTGGAGAAAACCATTTTACTGATTCTATTTCTGATGTTTGTAATACGAGGTCTTCAATATTGCCTGTGTACACAGTAATGAAGTCACGTACCCAAATACGAGATACTTCTTTTTTACTCGTACGCCATGCAATAAGCTGAAATGCATTTACTTTGAGACCAAGCTCTTCTTCAAGCTCTTTGAGTGCACCGATTTTGAAAGATTCTCCTTCTACAACATGTCCACCAAAGTGTGTTGACCATGCACCAGGAAAACGCTCTTTGTTTTTTGAACGTTCATGACAAAGAATTTCTCCTTTTTCATTAAGTATAAAAATATTTGTAGTACGACACCACAAACGATCTCGGATAAGCACACTCCGTGGTACGAGCTCACCTGTTGGTTCTCCTGTGTCTTTGTCTACTACTTGCAATAATTCATCATGTGCCATAAATATGTTTTTTTGTTTTTAATTAAGAAATAAATTGATAGGGGTATTACTATACCAAAAAAAAATAAGAAAAACCACCCTTATATAAAGAGTGGTTTTTTATTTAATACTTAAAGATTTGATTCAAGCTCAATGAGTTTCTTTACACCGTTATACAGCTCAAGATATATATCTCTTTCAGTAATACCAAGTCTTCGCTTATTTGAAATATCATATATCCCATCAGCAGACTCTGAGTGCTCCCCATGAACACCACGAATAGAAAGACCTAGACCCTTACAAATACTTTCAAAATTTTCCTGCATAGAAAGTTTTGGAATTTTAATATGAACAGAGGCTCTCATTGCTGTACCCAGATTTGTTGGACATGTTGTATGGTATCCACGAATATCATCAAATGCAAAAGAAATCTTTGTATTGATGGTATCAAGCGCTGTCGCAAGTCTAATAAAAACTTCTGCAATATTTGCACCTTGTTGCATACTTATAATACGCATACTATCTTCTTCAGAAATCCATACTAAAAACTTTTTGTCTGCAGAAAAAAATATTCCACGAGAATCAGGCCAGTCACGATTAACACCAACGCTTTCCAAAAATCTATCTCCTTGTTTAAATAAAAAATGATCTTGAATCATTTGATTTCGTTGATCATCAGACATTGTTGCAAGTCCAAAATACTGTCCAGCAAGTCCATCAGGAAGAGTATCTAAGACAGATACTATTTCTTTTTCAAGATTTTTACGATCTTCAGTACTTATAGCTGTCGGAAATGCATATTTTGCAAAATTACGACCTACTCTAATACGAGTAGAGACTACGAACTTACCTTCAGGATCTAAATTCTCTATAGGAAGCCCTTCAAGAGAAAAATCGCTCTTATGTCCACCCATATCGTATTTGTGATACTCTCTAATCACAGGATCAAAAAGCATACCAAGCATACTATATGATTCAGGATCACCTGCATATACACCAATACTTGAATCAATATTATCAACACCAGACTGGATAGCTTTTTCAAAAGTCCAACCATGCGGAGTGATTACATTTTTCAAAGATTCTTTTACGTCTGCCGTAGCAAACCTTGTCATTAACATGTTTTCATTTCTTTTTCTTTCAATCATAACGAACTTTTTTAATTTAAACCCATCATAAATCTTAATAAGATTTTGTCAATAATTTATACTATTCGAATAATGTTTTCATTGTACTGTATTTATAATATACCTACAATAAAAAACACTCCTGCTTTCACAAAAGTGTTTTTTATATTTGGCGCAAACGGCGGGGCTCGAACCCGTAACCTCCCGCGTGACAGGCGGGTGCTCTAACCAGTTGAGCTACGTCTGCAATATTATTTTATACAGATACGATATCATAGTATCTGTATTGTGTCGACGGGTGGGCACGATCCACCGACCTTAGCGTTATGAGTGCTACGCTCTAACCAGCTGAGCTACGCCGACATCGTTCGAGCAATTCCGAGCACGCTCGCAATTGTCTCACTCGTCGACGGAAGCTCTGCTTACATCAACAAGTGAGGAGTAAACACAAATATATTTGCGATTTATCCGAACGCCGTTGATGGAAGTTTTACTTACAAGCCGACAAGACTTCTTTTCAACCGGCAACTAGTTTTTAGACATGTCACCTGTCGAATGTTGCGGGGACAGGAATCGAACCTGTGTCTTAAGGTTATGAGCCTTACGAGATACCACTTCTCTACCCCGCGATATCAGTACTTTTGCAGTATACAAAAAGAGGCCGTATTAGTCAATCAGACCAAGATCTCTAAATACTATTTCGTAATATGACAATGCGCGACGAGCTTCTGGCTGTGTCAGTACATACCCCGCGCCTTCATGCGCAATAAGATTTCGTATTTTGTGCCCTTCCCATGCGAGCTGTATAGATGGCAATTGTGTCTCTTTTATTTTTTTCAATTTATCTCCCAATGTATCTCCATAAAATCCTTGTAAGTCGAGAGACTTATCAAGATAAATATCCGCCTCAATAATAGCAATACGCCACTCGCTAGTATTATCAGAAAGTATACGAGATCGTATATGTTCCCATGTTTCGTTTTTTACCGGAGCTCCATCAAAACCTGCCGTTGTAGCAACAGCTTCTTCTGCAGCAACTTTTTTTGTACCAGCAGGGTGTTGCAATTCATACAATAATACAAGCAAGTACAAAATACCTGTAATAAGCGCAATCACGAGAAGTGATGCAATTATTTTTAAGAGATAAAAAAAGTTTTCAGAAAAAAGATAATTAAAAAATCCAGCAGTCGCGCGATAAAACAAAAAGAATATATATTCTAGATTTACGAAGATTGGTTGTTGCGGAATACTTGCTGTTGCTCCCATATATACATTATCGTATATTTTCTACCACTTTGCCAAGTGCAAAAAGTATTTCTTCTGCATATTGTGCTCCGATGAATTGCACTCCGAGAGGAAGTCCTGACTTGGTAACACCAGAAGGTATTGATATTGCTGGGTGTTGTGCGATATTTGCAGGCACTGTAAACAAATCTGAAAGGTACATAGCGAGTGGATCATTTACCTTTTCACCGATTTTAAATGCTGGACTTGGTGTTGTAGGAGTCAATACTGCATCATATTGTGCAAGCACGGTACGCAACTCATCTTTTATAATATCTCGCAATGCACATGCTTTGTTGTAGTATGCATCATAATATCCATGAGAAAGTACATATGTCCCTACGAGAATTCTGCGTCGTACTTCTTTTCCAAAAAGTTCTCCACGAGTATCAGTATATATTTCTGAAAGAGTTTTTTTATCAAGTCGTGGACCATAGCGTACTCCATCAAAACGAGCGAGGTTTGAAGAAACTTCTGCAGGCATCAAAATATAATACACAGCGAGCGCATCTTTAAAGTGTTCCAAATCTACTTCTTCTACGACATACCCTTCACCTCTAAACTTTGCAACAATATGTTCAAAATTTTCTTTTACTTCAGGATCGAGACCTTCACCAGAAAATACTCCTTTTGGTACTGCGATTTTTTTCTTCAAATCAGCATGTTTGGTACGAAGCTCAAGTGGTACTGATGTTGCATCACGTTTTTCATATACCGCAATTACATCATACAAAACTTTTGCATCGTCTACAGAATGCGCCATAGGACCAATAACATCTAGAGAACTTCCCATAGCCATAAGCCCATGACGAGACACGGTGCCATATGTTGGAAGTAGTCCTACAAGTCCACAAAATGCAGCTGGCTGGCGAATAGACCCTCCAGTATCTGAGCCTAGTGATATTACTGCACAATCTGCAGCGACAGCAGCCGCAGAGCCACCTGAAGACCCACCAGGAACACGTGTCGGATCTATTGGGTTTTTGGTTACTCCATATGCTGAGTTTTCTGTTGAACTTCCCATAGCAAACTCATCCATATTCGTACGACCCAAAATGATCGCTCCTTGTTTTTTCAATTCTGCAATTACCGTCGAATCATAACTTGCAACATACCCTTCAAGAATTTTTGAACTTGCACCTGCGTGATGCCCATCAAATAAAATATTATCTTTTATTGCAATAGGGATCCCCGTAAGTACTGTCGCAGTACCATCAGCAAATTTCTTTTCAGCAATAGCAACTTGCTCTTGTATATCAAATACTTCTCTAAAAATATTGAGGTCTTTTGTTGCTTCTATGTTTGCAATATATATTGCAACAAGAGATTGTACAGTGATCTCTCCTTTGAGTAACTTGTTGTGTAGTGAAGAAATAGTTTCCATATATTATAAAATTTTTGGTACTTTAATAAACGACCCATCATTGTTTGTACTTGCAGCTACGAGCCCAACTGCATCGGGATACAATACAGACTCATCAATACGTGCAACATTTGAAACAGCACCAATACTTTGTGCTTTTTGTTCTACAGAGAGATTACTTACTTGATCAACAAACGATACAATAGCACCTATTTGTGTCTCAAGCTCTACATATTCATCTTCTTGTATACGTAATCGCGCCAATGTCGCGAGATGTTCCAATGTCTTTTTTTCCATAGCTACACTATAGCAAATCTATATCCGATATTCCATATCCTTGACTTTTGTATGTATCAATATATAGTATGCAAAAAATAATAAATAATATGACAAGTAGTATTTTTTCTTTCAGAAAACAAGATTCTTTGTATATTTGTACAGTACAAGTAGACTACACCAAGGCATTAAATCATCTATGTGCCAACATCAACGATAAAAGTTTTCTTCCAAAAATTGAAGAACATTTTTCTAAAAACAAAAAAGGGGTTGAAAATGTAGAGATGGCATTTTTTCAGCCCGAGTATTCAATGAATATGAATTCGGTTGATGCGTTATACAAAAAATATAATTTACAACCCAATCCATATGCACAAACAACAATAAACTATAGAAATCCTAGTTTTTGTTATGATTATGATAATTTTTTATTATGGAAAATTGAAAAAAATGAATATATTAGAATTGATTTTTTCAACCATCACGATGATTTTTTTATATCAGTGGATCAAAAAAAATCTGATGACCATACATACAATTATCAATGGTATGCTGGTGAACTTATAAAATCATAATACTACAAAGCCCTGATATACAAAATATGATATCAGGGCTTTTTTTAAATTATCGCGTCACATACAAACAGAGCACAGCATACATAAACGCTCGTTCGTTTTTTAAACCGGCATCTACTGCTTCTCGTACTTTGCCTATAAAATATTCTACTTTTTCATAATTCATGTATTGAATCGTAACACCAGTTGGAAAATACATATTAAATGCAATCATCCTTTTACTAATATTATTTTTATACAGATAAGTGAATATTCTATTTTTAGGAATACCGAACGAATCCAGTATTTGTGTTGCAAGGTTGAAAGTACCGGAAACAGTGCAATCAACAACTATCTCACAGGAATCCTTATGATTTCTGGAAAAAACAGTAACACTACTCGGACAACGAACATCTTTGTCTTGTGCCAGTTTTTGCCACATAGATCGTTCTTGAGCAAAAACACTTGAAATACTGAGCGCTAATATGAGCGCGAAACATACTTTTTTCATTTAAAAAATTTTTAATAAAATACCATATATATTAAGCTTTGACAAGATATCCGTATATAATACTTGACTTTTATACATAAATATGCTATTATATATACAAATTACATTTACAACAAAATAATTACAAAATGAAAAAAGTAACAAAAATAGTCGCTTTTGCAGTGACTTTAATCCTTGCAATTACTACGCTTCCCTATTCTGGGAAAGCTCAGGCGCCAAGTATTACAATAACATCACCAAAAACAGGTGATGTTTATAAACAAGGAGATAGTATTACTATTACTTGGACAAGTACAAATATCGCTACTACAGATCTTGTAGATATAGGGGTATATAGCCATCTTGGTACAGGTAGTGTTATTATGCTGACACCATCATCAGGCACACTAAATGACGGCGTTGAAACTTTTATTATTTCAAATAACTGGCATTATGGAAATGATTATAGTATCAGTATTTATCTGCACTCACAGGTCAACGGAATTGGATCTAGTGGAATGTTTACCGTAAATCGAATACCATCAGCATCTTCTATTACAGTAACCTCACCAAACGGTGGAGATGTTTATAATGTAGGTGACACTATTGCGATCACATGGAGTACGAAAAATATACCTATTAGTGAAAGTGTTGGAATTTATCTTAGTTCAGATAGTATTACACAACTAACATCTAATTGTGGAATTGCTTGGCAAAATATTCCAAATACTGGAACTTTCGCTTATGTAATACCAGATATTACTACTTACGCACAACCTTGCTTTAGTTATCCTTTTGGTAATCATTTTAAGATAAATATCTCATATTATGATACTGCAACAAATAATTTAATTGAGGATTCTTCTGATGCAAATTTCACCATTCTACCTAATCCTATTTATAGATCTCTTCAGATAATTTCACCAAATACTGGGGAAATATTTTATCCTGGAGAAACTATAGTTATAGACTGGATAAGTATAGGACTTAAACCAAGTGATAGTATGAGTATAGATCTTGCAATAAAAGATTCTCTTGGCTACCACAATGCAAACCTTATTCATTCATACGCAATAAACAATGGGCAAACATTGATTCAAATTCCACACAATATTCCTAGCGATAGTAATTATGTGATACACATGGAAACAGGAGATTCTACATTCTTTATAGAAGGGATCAGTAATGTATTTACTATTTTAGATTCAGTGCCGTCAATAACGATTACATCGTTAAACAATGGCGGAGTATATACTCCAGGTCAACAGGTTTTAATTACTTGGAATACAAAAAATATTCCAACAACAGATAGCCTGCTTTTCTATTTAAGTTCTGATAGTATCAACCTAATCACAAGTGGTTGTAGCCTTCCTAGTACTGTAACGATTCCAAATTCAGGATCTTTTGTATATACCATACCGGATCCTGTAAAACAGGGATATTCTCCTTGTATGAATTTTTTCTATGGTAATCATTATAAAATAGGTATGTTATATGGGCACTATTATACTGACATAGTATTTGGTCGCTCTCAATCAACCTCCAACACAATATCAAATGTTTTCTTTAGAGAGAATGCTTCAGATGAATCAGACACAACGTTTAGTATCATACAAGGTACTCTCGCAATTTCTGATGTAGCACTACGTGCGTCTTTAGAAAAAGACATTGTACAACTACACTGGAATTCTACAGAAAGAGTAATACTACAAAGAAGCTCTACTGGTACAGATTGGGAACAATTAGTGCAAACAAGCACTACAAGCTATACAGATGAGAAACCATTAGATGGCATATCGTACTATCGATTAAAGGTATTAGAAAATGATGGAAATTTTCACTATAGTAATATAGAGAAGATATTGTATCACCTCAACGAAATTAGTGTGTATCCAAATCCTGTACAAAGTAGTTGTACTATCTCTGGAATAAAATCTGGAGATATAGTACAAGTATCTGATATGCAAGGAAGGGTACTTTTTTCAAAAGTTTCTTTTGATAGTATGATGTGTGTAGACATGTCAGCATATACAAAAGGCCTTTATGTAATTAAGGTAAATAATCAAAGTACAAAAGTAATAAAACAGTAATGTAGTACTACAAAAGCCCCGATATTCATGTCGGGGCTTTTTTTAAATCATTTTTTTCTTTTTCATTGCACATATAAATGCATCGGTATTTTTACTCCCCTTTTCTAATTCTTTTTGGAGCATATAAGTAAAATCTGCGGCTTGAGAAAAATTTATTACAGGAGTACTAATCATTCTCTTTTTTGAACCACTCAAAAAATGAGCAACAAAAATTTTCGATGATACAAAACTAGTATCAGTATACCGATCTACTTCGGACATAAGAGTAAATGATGTATCAGGGTACAAAGATCGCAATACATACACTATGCAAGAATCTTTTTTATCTTTTGAGATATACATGATACTTGTCGGAGCATATTTGTCATTAGAAATTTTTTTCCAATCTTCAAAATTTTTACTTCTCATAGAAGAACATCCAATAATTGCAAAAATACTACATAAAAGAACTACTACATTTATTATTTTCATTTTAATTGTTTTGCATTAGACTATCACAAAAATAATAAAAACCAAAATAAAAAGCTTCCATAATAAGAAAGCTTTTTTACGTTCAATACGTCCATAATATTCTTTGTTTTTGTAATGCCACAATAAAAGCGTACGGACCATCAGCCCCAGAATTCAACGCTTCAATTATGAAATTAGTAAAAGATCCTGCCTGAGTAGCAGATAACCCCTTGTTTAAATGACCCGCAATACTTCTACAGGTATCAGCAAATAACAAATGGTTTTTTGAAAACCCTTGTACTGAATCGATAACATACATTTCATATTCTATAGGAATTCTGTATTTTACCTCATCAACCTCTGTAGCAAGCACAAACCTTGATTTATGTCTTGTTGTTCTCGTGAAATATACAGTGCAAGACCGCTTCCCGTCTTTTGAGACGTATAGAAAACCGTTTACAGGCAAGGTGTCCTCATGGACAAGACCTCGCCACACCAATATGTTTTTCTCATACGTATTCTTATATACGTATGATGTGCATGCAGATAAAAGACATACCAAACCGGTATACAGTAAGATGTTTATTCTTTTCATAATAGTACTTTTTTACAACACTATCATAGAAAAAATAAATATACAATATAGTTTTTTATGAAATCATATGTAGAAAATCTTGCTCAGAAATTATAGCAATACCAAGCTTTTCAGCTTCCGCAAATTTTGATCCAGGGTTCTCTCCTGCAAGCAAAAAGGTGGTATTTTTGGAAACTGCACTAGATACAGACCCACCCAGAGATTTTATTTTTGTCTTTACTTCTTCACGAGAAAGAGTTGGCAGTGTCCCTGTGAGTACAAAACTTTTTCCTGAAATTGCTGTTTGCTGTGTAATACCAGAAAACTCCTGTGGCACTACACCCAGACTTGCAAGTTTTTGCAATAGAACTATTGTTGATTTTTGTTTTTTGTATACACCAAGCGATGCCGCAACAGCGGGACCAATGTTTTCTATATGTGTATATACATCATCATCTGCGTGCATAAAATTTTCAAAATTACCAAAATGTTTTGCGAGATCATACGCAGTCTCTACTCCTACATGTGTAATACCGAGCGCCGCAATAAATCTATCAAGTGGTGGATGTATAGTTTTTTGAATTGCTTCAATAATATTTTTTGCACTCTTTTCTCCAAAACGCTCAAGTCCACTAAGATCGGCTTCAGTAAGTGCGTATAGATCTGCAATATCGCTGACAAGCCCTTCTTCTTGGAGACGCTCAATAATCTTTGGCCCTACTTCATATATTTGCATTGTTTGCACAAAATGATTTATCCCTCGTATCTGCTTTGCGGGACACTCTGGATTCACACAAAAAATCGCGACACTTTCTGTACCAGTAGCCCCCTCTTTTTTCTCAACAACCTCTTCACACACAGGACAAGTAGCAGGTATTTGTATTTTTTGCTCTTTCCCAGTACGAAAATCAGTAAGTACCTGTACCACCTCAGGTATTACATCACCCGCTTTTTGTATCACCACAGTATCGCCAATACGAATATCAAGACGATGTATTTGATCAAAATTGTGTAATGTCGCTTTTGAAACTCGAGACCCTGCAACAAGTGTTGGGACAAAGTGTGCAAGCGGAGTTAGTACTCCAGTGCGACCTACTTGGAAACTTACATCAACAACAGTAGTCGTTGCTTTTTCTGCAGGATATTTGTATGCAATAGCAAAGCGTGGTGCCTTCCCTACTATTCCTAGTTTTTCTTGTATAGCAAGCTCATCTACACATACCACAATACCGTCTATATGAAATGGTAATTTTTCACGCTGTTGTGCAATAGTTTCAAAAAATGGAAGTAAGTCTTGTAATGATTGTACACGAATATCATTTTGTAAAACTGGAAAACCAAGTGTAGTAAGTAATGCGTGTTTTGCACTGTGTGTTTCAATACTAGTATCTTGTATATCGAGTGCATCGTATGCAAAAAAAGAAAGATGGCGATCTTTTACAATATTCGGATCGAGCTGACGAAGTGACCCAGCTGCAGCATTACGTGTATTTGCAAATACAGGAGCGTTTTTTTCTTGCTGCTTTTTGTTGAGCATTTCCAAAACTTGTTTTTGCATAATCACCTCCCCGCGAACTTCTATATATTCTGGAAATGGCGCTGGTAAAAAAAGTGGGATATCTTGTATCATTTTTGCATTCTCTGTAATATCTTCCCCCACAAATCCATCTCCGCGTGTCGCCGCTTGTACCAAAATACCCTTTTTATATATAAGCGAAATAGCAAGCCCATCAAGTTTTAATTCAGCAAAAAAATGTGCACCTTGTAGGGAGGTGATTTTTTGTAACCGTTCTTGCCAGGTAAATAACTCTTCAGTAGAAAAAATATCATTCAAAGAAAGCATTCGGTTTTTGTGTTCTACTTTTGAAAATACATCAAGAGGTTTTCCTCCGACGCGATATATAGCAAAATTCAAATCTGCATATTCTGGATATTGTGCATCAAGTTGTTTTAATTCTTGTACCAATGAATCATATATTGCATCCTCTACCACAGGAGCATCGTGCACATAATACGCATCTGCATAAGATGCAATTTGCGCTCGCAATTGTTTCATTCGGTCAATATGTTCCATATACTTAATACGTTACTTGTAATACACGTTCAATATGTCGAGGGTTTGCAGTGTTACAGATATTAAATCCATGTCCCTGTATAACAGTTTTTGTAGGATCTCTTTTATCAATAAAAATACTTGCACAAGGAGTACTTGCCAACGTATCACTTGCTACATAGGTTGCATATGTCCATTTACTTGTATCTGAATCAACAGAGTCGAGTACATACACAGTATTGCCACAAGTTATAGGCATCGATGGATCATATCCTGCATCTGCATTTAAAAGCTGATACATACCACACTCCACTGCACTATCTGCTTGATAAAACGCTACTTGAGAATCAAATGCAAGCCCTGCGAGCATTGATTGTTTGAATACAATATTTGAAATACCTGCCGTAATAGATAAAATAAGACTCACAATAATCACTGCATATAGAAGCGCAAAACCGTTTGTATTTTTTTGTGGTATTTTTTTTATCATAATTGCCAATTAGTTAACATTATTGATTGTGAAATATTTCTCGTAGCCGTACCATCAAGCCAGCTTACATTTACTGTAACAGTAATAACATCAGCATCAGCACCATTAGATACTTGCATTTGTATCGTAAAACCACCATTGGTTGCAACAGGGCCGTACTTACCCATAGGATATTCATACTGTGTATCATTTTGATTATATACCAATACAGGACATGCCCCAGGCCCAGAACAAGGACTAGCAAGTTGAGGAGGAGCAGTTTCACCAGGATAGTCTCCTGAATTCATAATAGAGGGTACTGGAACAAAACAGCCGTATGGTGAATAACAAATAGTTCCAGAAGTCGAAACACGATGACCATTTACTAACTTTGTTCCACCAGGAATACCGAGATTTGTAGATACCCAAGTACTCCACCAATCACTCGTTGTTGGATCAGGATTTTGTATCATAGCAGTATCACGACTATTGCGAACAGTATCAAGTGCTTGCTGCGCGAGCCATGTCGCGATAATTTTATTTTTTGAATATCGTACAGAGTTTGCTGTACCTGCAGATACAGACAAAAGTGCTGTTACAGACAAAGTGAGTATCATTACCGCTACTAGCATTTCAATTAATGTAAATCCTCGTGTTTTCATATTATTGGAAATTTCTCTGTGACACAAAGGTCTGAATAGTAAAAGGTGTCTGATCGGTATCTGTCGACGCATATCCAGAAAATACTATTCCGACTCCTCGTTGGCGAGTAGGGTCTGTAATCCCTACAAAATTAAACCCTAGACTAGAAACAACAACGCTTGGTGCAGTAACAGAAATTGGATCACTCCACGATGAACCAATAACACCACCTGTTACAGGAACTTCCATTTTTGTAATACCATTCAAATTACTATCCCAGGTATATTTTATATATGAGTCTCTTCCAAGAGAGCTGTGTATAGTAATAGATTGCGCATATGAAAGTCCGTTTGCACAATTATCATTACCATAATAACTATCAACCGGCAGTGCTTGTACAATATCTGTATCATTACAACCAATAATAGTTCCTGTACGAACATTACGCACAATAGATTCAAGAGCGAAGTTTGCATTATTGAGTACGTTTTCTGTAGCTTGTACCTTACGAGCTGAGGCATTGGCGGTATACACAGAACCAATAACAGAAACAACAACTACAGTAAAAATAGCTATCGAAACCATAAGTTCGATAAGAGTAAAACCATTTTGCTGTGATATATTTTTTTTCATATACTATCTTCCTTTTATTGGATTACCTATTGTACCTGTTGGTAATGGTAAAAAATCACCTGTATTTGTTTGTGGTGGAGGGACAGATTCAACAGAAATTTGTCCTGTATTCCACACAACAACATACTTCTGTATTTTACCATTTTGTGAAGTAATAGTAATTCGTACTGCCGAAGCAGGATTACTACAAAGACTTCCCATTGCACCAGAATTTGAACAAATATACGCATCTGGTACAGGTCTATTAAAAATAACACTTGCATATGCAGTTGCAGGCAAGCTAACCCAACCATTATTGGTATCATAAAATTCTATATTTGAAATAGATGCAGAATAGGTAATTGCAAAAGATTCTAAACATTCTGTTGAAAGAGATATACCATTTTTGGTAGGATTACAAGTATCCCCAGAATTAAAACTATATGAATTTTGCTGCACGGTAGAACCACGAGCACTTATAGGTAATGCTGCAAACAATGTAAAGTTTTTTGCACTAGGCGCAAACCCTCCACCACTATTGGTATCTGTAGAAAAAACCATACCGAACGAATTTACTTTATTACCATCTGTATCAAATACTCCTTGTGATCCGGTCGCATATGTCTGTGCTTTACGTACCGTCAACGCAAGCTCTTCTGCAAGATTTCTCGTATCTATAGACTGTCTAAAGTCAGAATAATTGAACATCACCATAGCAGAAATAACACCCACAATAGCACAGACCACTATCATCTCAACAAGAGTAAATCCTTTTTGCTTTGTGGTATGTGTTAAAACCATAATTGTAAAAATGAATATTGCGTCAAAGATCCCAACACTACGAGCGCTGTTGCAATAATAAGAAATGGTGCAAACGGAATTTCTGATTTGAGTGAATGTTTTTTACTAAGTGCCAAAAGAAATAGCCCAACAATTCCCCCAATCCAAAATGATACGAATATCATCACTACTCCAGCTCGTATACCAAGGAGCCATCCCAATACCAATGCAAGCTTCACATCACCAAAGCCCATAGCGCGCCCTTTTGAAATAAGCCATATAAGGAAAAATGGTGTTGCAACAAGCGGACCAGCAATAAGTGCATCACCGAGACCTATGAAACTGTGTGCAGTGTATGTAACAAATGCAATCATACCGAGCGAAAGAGCTCCAAGAATATACACCAATCTATCTGGAATAATCTTGTGCTTGAGATCATATGCAAATACAACAATCAACACACTTGCAACAGTTGCACTAAAGATAAAATACAAAACACTAAGAGCAAGTGGTAGTCCGAGTAGTATTGTGTGGATATACAAAAGCACAAAAGAAATTGCTACACATAACTCTACTATAGGATGCTGAAATGAGAGATGGAGTTTGCAGGTGCGACATTTTCCACGGAGGGCAAGAAACGATACCACGGGGAGCATCTCATACCACTCCAAGGTGCGATTGCAACGGTCACATTTTGATCTCCCTTTCACAATACTTCTCCCTGTATGAAACCGTACAATAACTACCCCTAAAAAACTCCCAACCAATAATCCAAGCCCAAAAATAAAAAGTGGTAAGAAAATAATCATGTACTAAGTATATCACGTGTAGCAGAGCATACAAGACAAATTACATCTGTATGCCTAAGTCTTTTTCTTTGTTTTAGTGTGAAATATAACCTTTTTAAATACGAGAAAATTTACAAAAGAAGTAAGTACTGTTATACCTATTTGAGCTCCCAAATACCAAAACTTACAAACTTCTACAAAAACAAACATCAAAAGTGTATTCACCCCAAGCATAGCAAGGTTGTGCAAGAAAAAAATAAGAAATTGTATAAAAATCTTTGTTTTTGTTCGTTCATTAAAGGTTACAAACTTATGTAAACAAAAACTAACAACAATACCAAAACAAAACGCTATTACTGAAGAAAATAAATACCAAATATGCAAGGTATGTACCAAAACATATAATAAAACAAAAACACTAACAGAGCTTATCCCTCCAGAAAAAATATACCGAACAATTTTATTTTGTATTATTTTTTGCATGATATTTTTACAACAAATTGATATGCAAATAATGTTGGCCATATAGTAGTGATTCCGTATAGTATATGCGCAACACTATTAATAATACTTTTTGGTAATTTCTTAAAAACTAATTGTACCGGTATGATTGTATATTCCATCTTTTCTATATCGTACCCAGCACTATCAACAGTTTGTCGTAATGTTTTTCTGGTAAAAAAATGTACATGTGTTTTATCAAAAATCCCCTTTTCTGCATAATCAAAATTACCAAACAAAATTTTTATACGCGCATATATATTTACAATATTGGGAGTTGAAATAATAATATACCCATCTTTAGTAAGATTTTTTTGTATTTTTCGTAAAATACCTTCTGGGTCAACAGTGTGCTCCAATATATCCCCTAAAATAATTACATCATACATCCCAACAACATCTTCTTTTGTTATATCAAGCACATATGCATTACAATATTTTTTTGCTTCTTCTATATATGCATCATCAAAATCAACACCATCAATAGTACAACCTTTTTCTTGTAAAAAAGAAGCAAGGTACCCTGAAGCACACGCAATATCCAAAACTTTTGTATTCGGTTTTACAAGATCTATTATCTTTGAGTGACTACTATACAAAAAAGGTTTTAATGTGTAATTCATATAGTAAATTTAGCAAATTTTTTGATACCTGTCTTTGTTAAAATGTATTGCCCAAGAATTTTTAAAATATTCAAGCCGTACGGAACCACATTTACATAACAAATTTCTTTACCATAAAATGTAGGGATTGTTACTTCACTAATTTTTTTCTTAGCTACAACAAGTTGAATAATAATATCAGAATCAAAATGAAAATCATCTGAAGATAGATTAAAAGGGATAGTCTGTAATGCATGGACATTATACGCTCTAAATCCTGAGTGAAATTCAGATAAATGAGTACCGAGAACAACATTTTCAACAAAGGTTAAAAACTTATTACCTACATATTTGTACAATGGCATCCCCCCTTTGAGCGGTGCTCCTGTCATACGAGATCCAAATACAAAATCAGCATCACCTTGTACTATAGGTGCAATAACAGTCCCTATATATTCTGGTGCATATTGCACATCCCCGTGTACCATAACTACCACATCATACCCATGCTCTATTGCATAATTATATGACCATTTTTGATTCCCCCCGTATCCTTTATTTTTCTCATGATGAACAACAGTAATATTTTGTAATTTATTTACTTGTGCATACTGCTCTGCATACAATGCAGTGTTATCTTGTGAGGCATCATCAGCAACAAGAACATCACTTGTTTTGAGTATTTCAGATGGAATACGATTAAGCACTTCTATGATAGTAGACTCTGCATTGTACGCTAATATTAATACTAATACTTTTTTATTTTGTGGCATATTATTTATGAGAAAGATTTATTCTATACAAGAAATATGTATCATCGGTGGTAATAACTTTGGTAAATCTTTTATTATTATCAAGTACATAATTTAAATTACTGTACATTGATGCAGATACTATATAATTACTTTTAAAATCTGTACTAATAGTATCAGCAATACTATTACCCTGATCTAGTACCCATGCGTCTCGTAATTTTTTATTACCAAACGCTTTTGATTGTGCTTGTACAGTAGTAGGACAGTTTTCCGTGTCACATACATACCCACGTCCTATATTTTGCCAAAGCCAATATAGTCGAGGATCATATTTATATGTAAGCATTGGCTCAAGTCCTATCACGTAGTCTTGGTGTGGTGCATAATAATACAATTGTGAAAACCAACTCCAATCCATATCAAATACAATATCCCCTTTTTTGAGATTATCATTGAGATATCCACCTATAGCACTAAATTGCTCTGGTCTACTTCCCGATGTTGCAAAACTATCATATAGCTGCAGTAAACTATTACAGAAAAAGTACAAAAGAAATACAACCAATGCAGAACGTACTATATTTTTTATACTTGAATTTGTTGGTGAAAATAGCGCATAAACATTACTTAATACGAGTACAATAAACACCCAACTAAAGAATATGAATACATCGGTAAATCTATTACTCATCAGTGGTATAGCAGTAATAAATACACAAGACACCGCAAACAATACCAATAACAACACTTCCAAATCTTTTTTCTTATTATCAAAAGAAAATCTATTCTTTATATTTGACCAAAAAATTCGCACATAACAAACAACAGAAAAAATAAATATACTACTCAATAATACATTTTGATTAATAAAATCAAAAAAGTTTTTTGGGTACACTTCGTTTCCTACACTAATATTTGGTTTATTTGCTGAAGTATGTAGCACTCCTGCCAACACATCAAAAAGATTTTCTTTTATACTAATAAAAAATCCTTTATCAATACACAATGTGAGCACTATTGCAGTACTAGTACCGAGTATTGCATACAAAAATTCTTTCCAAGGGAATACTTTATAATAGAAAAAATATGCAAAAAGATACACTATTGCAATAAGTACTGGGACAAAGAATGTCGCAGTATGCCAAAACAATGGCAAAAATGCACACACAAATATCCAAAAATATTTTCTTTTGTGGAGTGCAATAGTAAACAATACTAATATCACAGGAGAAAATACAAATGGCCGAGAAAGAAATATTCTATAAAAAGACCCGAACCCTAGTACAACAAAAAATCCTAATGCCCACAAAAATGGATACAATATATGCATTTTTCTAAATACCACATAAAAAATAGTACCAATTAATGCAAGGATACATACTGCGTAGAATTTAATCCCGATATATAACGGCGTGATATAGGTAAAAGGAATAAGTACTGCATAAAACAAAAAGTTGTAATACAAAAAATGATCCCCACGCGCTATACCAGAAAAATAAATAGTTTTGAAACTGCGAAATGAGTGCCAAAATCCATTGTCGAGCAATTGTGATGCAAATCTAAAATGAAAGTAATGATCATCTCCCGAAGATAATTCTGGGATAGTCATATACATTACAGAAAAACAAGTCGCAAAAAAAGTAAAGACGAGTAAACTAGAAATAAAAGGAGATTTTTGTATTGTATCAACGACTGTTTTGTAGGCTGTTTTTATTCGGAAAATATTCATATATATCAATCATTCTTTCACATTTAGACGCTAATTGCAAACACGCTTTTAAAAACACAAAAACCCCCTATTAAGGGGGTTTTTGAAGCTCTTAAGATTAATTACAAGAATAATTACCAGTACTACTACCAATAGCAGAGTTTGATGCGTTAAAAGTACCAACTTTTGCTGCTCCTGTATAGTCAACACAGAATGTTTGACTTGTATTTGATTTCAAAAGAGATGCTGCTGCCCATGAACCACTATTTGAGGCACACGCAACATTTTGTGATGAACCATTTGCTTGCATAACAGCAGAATAAGCAGTTGAGTTGTTAAATAAGGTATTTGCTGCATTTGTACAGTTAACAACAATACCAGAATCAGTACTACCGTATGATGAGTTTTGAGCATCATATACTAAGGCAGCTTGTGCACGAACGTTTGCAAGGTTTGCTTTGATAGCAGCATCTGCACCTTTTGTACGAGCTGAGTTAAGAGATGCAAGAACAACTGAAGCAAGGATACCAATGATTGCAATAACTACGAGCAATTCAATCAAGGTAAAACCTTTTGAGTAAGTTTTTTTCATAAGAACGTATATTTAAAAATTATTAATTTGAATGTGAATAATCGATTATTACAAATTCCTTTGTAACATCTAGAATTATATCATAAACCACCTAGTTGCAACTAGTACTAGTGGTTGTAAGGAGTGCTGCAGAAGCAGAACCTGAGACAGCATTATAGGCAGTTCCTGCAGAAGTTTTTCCTCGAGAAGTTGGGGCATTGTCTACACACCAATATGTCCCTCCGGGTAATTGTACAGCTACAGCCCACCCACCAGTACTATCATTACAAACAACACCAACACCTCCTGCTTTTGTAGCTCCTGTTACAAGAGGGGCAAGTCCTCCAGTACCAGTAGAGGCACAAATACCACTATAGGTTCCAGATGTTTGATTATTATAATAAATTTCTCCTTGTCCGCGCATATTTGCAAGTTGAGACTTCACACCAGCATCTCCCCCCTTACTTCGTGCAGTATTTAAAGATGCAAGTATTACTGCAGCCAAAATACCAATAATTGCAATAACTACCAAAAGTTCAATGAGAGTAAACCCTC
>JBAXXQ010000002.1:0-74257 GCA_037127795.1 bacterium
GTATCCGAGACAATAACGGTGTGATGGAATACAAAGATGTGGGAGGAAGTTGGACTGCTATTACTGGTGGGGGTGGTGCGACGAGTGGGTTGAGTTTGGATGGTGGAGGAAATTTGATTGCGAATACTGTATCTTCAAATATAGCATCATCTAATAGCCCATATCAATCAATACTACTTGGACAAGGGGCTGGTGATGGTATCAATGCATCAAGTCCATATAACATTTTAATAGGTTCTCATGCAGGGTTTCATGCATATGCAATACAACAAGTTATATTTTTAGGTTCTGGGGCTGGAGATGGTGCGACGCATGCTGCCAATTCTATTTTTATCGGTACTAATGCTGGATATGGTGATACTGTTGATAATACTTCAAGCTCTGGTTTCTCAATCCTTCTTGGTCCTTCAACCTCAACAGGTGGTTATTCAAATAGTATTGCGATTGGTAAATCAGCAACAAACAGCGCCACTAATCAATTTATGGTGGGGTCAAATCAGTACCCAATACGTCAATTTGTTCTTGTTGAGACTGGTGGTCAGAATGCCTACATTAATTTTATAAATGGAAATTCTTCTTATGGAAGTAGTGGTTATGAAACCGGTGACTTGGGTTATGGATTTAAAGATGACAATGGTACCATGAAATACAAAAATGAAGGTGGCTCTTGGACTGCGTTTGGGGGAGGGTCAACAACACCGACATTGGATGGAAATAATAGTTTTGTTGTAGGTGGAGGTAGTGATCCTTTATTTTCAAATTTTATAGGTATAGGTGCTGGGCAAGGAGCTACGGGGGCACAGGCATCGAATTTCTTTGGTACTAGTGCTGGAAATAATGCTTATGCCGCAAATAACTCAAATTTCTTTGGTGCAAATGCCGGTCGTGATGCAATTTTTGCATCTAGTTCAAACTTTTTTGGATCTAGCGCTGGTAATAGTGCCACAAACGCTCATGATTCAAATTTCTTAGGAAATAGTGCTGGATATGGTGCAACTAGTGCACAAAATTCAAACTTCTTTGGACAATATGCAGGGTACCAAGCAACTAATGCTGGCTTTTCAATTTTCTTAGGTCCTTGGGCTGGCTATAATGCGGTTAGTGCGTATAACTCTATTTTTCTTGGTCAAAGTGCTGGTCAAAGTGATAACGTCAACAACACCTCAAACAATGGTTTCTCAATCCTCCTCGGTCCATCAACCTCAACTGGCGGTTATTCAAACAGTATCGCTATTGGTGGAACTGCAACAAACACAAAATCAAACCAACTTATGCTCGGTTCAAGTAGTTACCCAATCTCTGATCTTTCAATCAATAACGTAAACTACACCTTCCCATCTTCACAAGGCTCATCTGGGCAGACATTAGTAAATGATGGAAGTGGGAATTTAACTTGGCAGACAGTAGGAGGTGTTTCGCTTGATACAGTAGATGCATTTATTGTTGGTGGTGGTGCTGATATGGTCGATTCTGTTTTTATTGGTAAAAATACTGGTGCTGGTGCAACTTCTGCGCACCATTCTAATTTCTTTGGGGCAGGTACTGGGTATGGTGCAACTAATGCTAGTGGTTCAAATTTCTTAGGAAACGGAGCAGGTTATAGTGCGATAAGTGCCAGTGGTTCAAATTTTATAGGACAAAATAGTGGATTTTATGCAAATAATGCTAATGATTCAATCTTTTTAGGAAATTACGCTGGTAGTAGCGCAACCAACGCTGCTTTCTCAACCTTTATCGGAGGAAATGCTGGTCAAAATGCAACCAATGCCGCTGATGCAATTTTTATAGGAAATGCTGCGGGAGAAGGTGATACTATTAATACTTCTTACTCTGGTTCTTATGGTCACTCTGCCATTCTTATTGGTAACGGTACTTCAACTGGTGGGTATATAGATAGTATAGCTATAGGTCAAGGTGCTACTAATACAAAAACAAACCAGCTTATGCTTGGTTCAAGTGGTTACCCAATTTCTGCTCTCTCAATCAATAATGTAAATTACACCTTCCCAGCTTCACAAGGTTTATTAGGGCAAACACTCGTAAATGATGGAAATGGAAACCTTAGTTGGAGTACAGTGGGAGGTGGTACAGGGATTACTTCAATTAATGGTAATACTGCTACCGCACAAACTATTGCAGCAGGGACAGGAATCAGTATATCTAATAATGGGAATGGTACGACAACTATTACTAATACGAGCTCTTCATTATTACAGTTTGATGGTACTAATAATTCTTTTTATTCAGCAACAACCCCTGATACTCAAGGTGCTGTATTTTTGGGATATCGAGCTGGTTTTAGTCCTCAATCAGAATATAATTCTGTTGCTATTGGAACACAGGCTGGGTATTATGCTTCGCTTAATTCTACAATTGTGGGGTATCAAGCTGGTATGAATGCAAGATATGCAGAACTCCTTAATGCTTTTGGTATGAATGCTGGATATAATGCAGCAAATGCTCGAAATTCAATTTTTATAGGTGCCAATGCTGGGTATAACGACTCTGTTGATAATACTTCAGGTGGATATTCAATTCTTATTGGTACAAGTACTAATACTGGCGGCTATTCAAATAGTATCGCCATCGGCTCTAATGCAATCAATACAGCAACCAACCAGTTCATGATTGGTTCAAGCTCATACCCAATCAATAGTACTGTCATCAAAGGCTCAGGTAGTACTCAATGTACTATCACTACCGGTACTGGTATTGCGTGTTCTTCAGATATCACTCTCAAGAAAAACATTACTGCAATCCCCGATGGTATGCTTGCAAAAGTATTATCACTCAACCCAGTAACCTACAACTGGAAAACACAACTAGACACCGATCCTACCTATGCTGGATTCATCGCACAACAAGTAGAAGTTATATTCCCACAAGCAGTATCTACTGATCCATCTACTGGTACCAAACTGCTTTCTCCAACAGTACTCATTCCATTTACTATCAAAGCTATACAAGAGATGGATATACAAATGCAAGGTCTCGCAAGTCTCAAAGGGGATAGTGGTAACACCTTCAAGGATGCATTGATTGCATGGTTCGCAGATGTACACAATGGTATCAACAAACTCTTTGTCCGAGAGATAGATACAACCAAGATTTGTGTTTCAGATACTACAGGCGCAACCTGTATCACCAAAGGACAACTCGACAAACTCCTCGCACGATAACGTTGACAAATATACATTTTTTGTGTATTGTTTGAAAAAATATAATTATGGTTTTAATCATTGTAGGGGCTAGTGTCCTGGTAGCAATTTATTTTGGATCCCATCATTGGGTTCAAAAAAAAGAAATTAGTACATTAAAAAAATCCAACATTCTTTTGAATGTACGGATTCTGGATCCCCAGGGGGGAGACTCAGTAAAAACATCACTGGTTTTTTTTAGAGAGTATGAAAAGCTTTCCGAAAATGTATTACATGCATTTACGTATGAGCTTTCTCTGTTCTTGGAAAAGAGGTATCAATATTTATTGGTAGAGGGGAACTTCTATAATATTTTTGATGCTATTGAAAAAGACAAAAACATATACGCTGAAACAGTATATATGTTTGATGTTTTTACTAATGTATTAAAGGTACAAAAACTCGCAGAAACGCTTTCCCTAAAGATTGATCTTGTCGCTGAAAACATTATCAGAGATGAAGATCAGGATCTTGCAAGAGATTTTGCAAATCAGCTAAAAGACCATCGAGGGTCTATTTGGCTGGGATTTAATAAATCCAAACAGCAAACAATAATTAAACTATTGTCTTGTAAAAAAAGGTAAAAAAAGCCTGGAAACAAATGTTTCCAGGCTTTCATGTTTTAATTAAAGAGCTTTAATTTTTTTTATACCCCAACATGTTATGATTCTTCGCAACAACAGTGATGTTATAGAAAAATACAGTGTGTAACAAATCAATGAAAGATGATAGTACCCTCCTCGAAGTATTTGCTCTTCTCCACCATAACGAACTCCTGAAATAATTATTATTACTAATAAAGAAATAGGATAGAAAAAAGTTTCCATTTTTCCAAAATTCGATGAAGACTCTTCTTCCAGGTAGTCTTTAAGAAGTTCTTCTTTTGAATTATACAACTTTGGTTGTGCATTTCTTTTTTGCAACTCTCTAATCAGATAGTTTCTTTGGTGAAATGCGTGCCAGATGAGTAATAAAAATAACACACTATATCCACACAGGCATGCAATCAAAAATTTATTTTTTTCAAAATAATGAGGTTTGCACATATGTGTCTTCCATCCATTTCTATAATGAAGAATAGTTCGTGTTATCTTTAGCTTCCAGTGCATCATTGAAAAAAGATTAAACTTTTCCGGATAAATTCCACGCTCATCTTTTATAACACTAAAGGAATCTTTACACTCCATGAGTGTCACTGCGCGTTCGGTACTGATAGATGATGGGTGAGCGTTTAAACTATCCCAAAAATTTTGTACTATATCTGCCGTATCGCATTGTGCAGATACGTGCAATGTTGTAATCATAAGGAGGGCGATTACTACCACTACTTTTTTTATCATATTCGGTTGTTAATTTATTTGTTGCAATTATATACTATTTAAACAAAAAGTCAATGTATACTATATGGTGAATATGTTGTAATATCACAAAAAAATGTTCACCTCAAAAACAACAAAATATGAAAATTTTAGCCGCCTTAGAGCAAGCGCCTCATTGGGCCCTTGCAAACATTGATCTTACCCCTCGTGTGGAGGATTTGGATCTACCCAAGCAGGACCATTTCCTTTTTGGACACAAAGTGCAGCTTGATGCTGTACAGAAGCAGGATCTTGATTTGTCTGTAAAAAGGCAAGCAATCCTTGATTGGCAAGAAGCTGCTCGTGATCTCGCATTGCGCTTCACTGAAAAAGGTTTTCCAAAACCTGTTATTGTACCGAAAGAATTGTTTGATACTGTGTGTAAAAAGTGCAAGCTTATCCGGCTTGAAAACATGGATGAAAAAGGTAGTTTACACCTATTTTTTTTAAACATAGACAATTTCTTTTTTATAAAAGTTTTTGAACATGTATCTCCTTGTATGACAAAAGCAAATGTTCTCGGGGATAATTATTTAAGGCATTGGTGGAATCCTGGTTGGGGAGGATGGGTTGGAAAACCTATCTATTTTGAACTAAATGACAATCCTTCTTTTTGGGGGAAAGGTGCTAGTGATCCGTATAGTATTGGTCTTGCATTTGATAGTGGTTATTTACTAAAACTTGATACACAACAAGCGAAGCATAATTTTGATAGTTTTATGGAAGAGTATAATGACCCATATTATTTATACATGCTTGCTATGAAAGATCAAAATTTTATTACGATGGGTAGCAAGATGGAAATGAGTAATACATTTGCTGTATTTCCAGAATTACCACCAGAATTTCAAATGCTTTTGGTAAATCTCAAGAAAACATTTCCGCATTGGCCGGTGTATACCGCTGCTGATCCTGATTTTTTTAGTCTTGTACAAGAAGGGGTTGACGTGAGGATTTACACAAAAAAACGTTTTGCCGAGTTTGCTGATATTTTTTCACAGGTAGTAGAAATATCTGAAAATATTAAAAATAAGCAAGAAGAATGGCAGAAAAAATTTCTTGATGAATGCGCAGAACAGGGGATATCTCCTACGGGGACACATACGTTTTTGTCAGAAGAGGATGTTGCAAAAGCGGTTCAAATAGAAAAAGACCCGATTTTTTATCTGCCGGTAGAACTTACACACAAACATGTGAAGTACAAATTTGCTGTGGTGTATGGCCAATGCGGGGAATCTCCGTATGAAAAAGCGGCTATAGAAGACCTAAAAAATATATCGTATGAGACATTTATGGGGTCGGCTGCAAATTAGTATGGTATTGTTTTTCACACAAAAGCCCTGTAGATGTATATCTGCAGGGCTTTTTCTCATATAAAGGCATATATTACTTGACCAAAAAGCAGTATTCTGCTATATTTCCAGTCGCACTAAAAGAAGTCCATAGTCCTCTTTTTGCAACAGATGCAAAAAAAGTATTATGCGATACTCTTAATCAAGTGCACTAATAATCATTATGGCAAAAACATCAGTTATCGCGCGTTCTCAAAAGACGCCAAAATTTAGTACAAGAGCGGTTAACCGCTGTTTTAAGTGTGGCCGCAGACATGGATATATGAGAGATTTTGATCTCTGCCGTATCTGCTTCCGCGAATTAGCAAACGAAGGAATGCTCCCAGGTATCCGTAAATCATCATGGTAGTTTTTATATGACAGACCCAATCGCAAACATGTTAATATCGCTCAAAAATGCAGCAATGATCTCAAAAGAGAAAGTTGTAGTGCCATTTTCTAGTATCAAGCATTCTATTGCAGAATGTCTTTTGAAACACGGCTATGTTGCCTCAGTACAAAAGAAGACAGAAAAAGGAGACATTGCAGTTTTGGAACTCACTCTCGCATTTGACGCACAAGGTCCAAAGATCCACGATGTTACTCGTGTATCAAAGCCTTCACGTCGTATGTACGCAGGAGTAAAAGAAATCCACTCATTCAAAAATGGGCATGGTATGTATGTATTCTCAACACCAAAAGGAATTTTGAGTGACACAGAAGCACGCAAAGAACAGGTCGGAGGAGAAGTTATTTGTAGTATTTGGTAGAGTTATATATATGAGTAGAGTAGGAAAACAACAATTCACCATCCCAGCAAACGTTACTGTTACTTTCGAGAACGGACTATTTTCTGTAAAAGGACCACTTGGTACTTTGTCAAAAAACTTTCTTGATACTGTAGTAGTAACTATCGCTGACAATGTTATATCTTTTGCACCAGCAGTGGATGAGCCATTTGCACGTGCTCTTTGGGGAACATACGCTTCACATGTGAAGAATATGATCGCTGGAGTACAAGCTCCATACGTAAAGAAATTGATTCTTGAAGGAGTTGGATTCAAAAGTGAAGTAAAGGCAAATGGGTCTAATAGCGATTTGCACCTTGCACTAGGGTTCTCTCATCCCGTAATAGTAAAAATCCCAGAAGGGCTTACTGTTACTGCAGAAAAGAACAATATTACTGTAACAGGTATCAACAAAGAACAAGTAGGGCAATTTACTGCAGCTGTTCGCGCACTCAAGAAACCAGAACCATATAAAGGTAAAGGGTTCCGATACAGTGACGAAGTTATCCGTCGAAAAGCAGGTAAGAAGACCGCATAACGAGTACAATTATGTCTACACAAAACAAACTACAAAAGAAAATGCGATTGAAGAAAAAGATTCGTTCACGAATCAATGGTACAGATGTACGTCCACGTATGACTGTTACTCGTTCAAATACTCACGTATATGTACAACTCATTGACGATACAAAAGCTCGTACATTGGTTGCTGCAAACGATTTGAATCTCAAATCAGGAAACGGAGTAGAACGTGCTACATTGGTAGGGAAGGCAATTGCAACTCTCGCAAAGAAAGTAAATATCTCTACTGTTGTCTTTGATCGAAACGGCTACAAATACGCAGGTCGCGTAAAGGCTTTAGCAGATGCTGCTCGTTTAGAAGGCCTAGAGTTTTAATATATGACTGAACAAAAAACACAATCACAACCACGAGACAAACGTCCAGACTCACGTCCACGTCGTCCTGATCGAGCACCTGTTATAAAGGATGTTGATCAAAAGATTCTCGAAATCCGCCGTGTTACTCGTGTGGTAGCTGGAGGACGTCGTATGAGTTTTGCAGTATCTATGCTTATCGGTGATAAGAAAGGTGTTGTTGGTGTTGGTACTGGAAAAGGTAATGACACAGCACTTGCTATCGCAAAAGCATTGAAAGATGCAAAAAAGAATGCGCTCAAAATCAAGCTCAACCAAGGACATGCTATCCCTCACGAAATCAGTGCAAAGTACTGTTCTTCAACAGTAAAACTTTTCCCAAACAAAGGTAAAGGACTTGTAGCTGGTGCAGCTATCCGAGATCTCCTCGTACTTGCTGGTGCAAAAGATGTATCTGCAAAAGTACTTTCAGGAAGTAAGAACAAGCTCAATACTGCTCGTGCCGTAATGAAAGCATTTGGTCCAATCTCAACTCCTTACAACTTTGCAAATAAGCCTGTAGAAGCAGCCCCTGTTGCAGAAGCAGTAGAAGCTAAAAAAGAGTAAACCTATATGTTACACGAATTAAAACCAACAACAAAAAATAAAAAAGCAAAGACTGTCGGTCGTGGTGGAACACGTGGAAAAACAGCTGGTCGCGGTACAAAAGGACAAAAAGCTCGTTCTGGTCACCGTATCCGTCCACACATCCGTGATATCATCAAGAAACTTCCAAAACTTCGTGGCCGTGGAAAGAATATCAACAAGACATTCCGCCTCACTGCACAAGTAGTAAACCTTGATATCATTTCAATGAATTTTGAAAAGGGTGCAAGTATCACTCCTTCAACATTGTTTGCAAAAGGTCTTATCAAACGTCATCAAGGAATTTTGCCACAAGTAAAAATCCTCGGTACAGGTAAAATCACTGGTGCCTACTCATTCTACGAATGTTCTGTATCAGCAACAGCAAAAACAAAAATCGAAGCTGCTGGTGGAAAAGTAAACTAACGAAAACAATTTTATGCAATCATTTCTAAAAAAACTAAAAATCTTATACACCGATAAAACTCTCCGTAATAAGATCTTGTTTGTAGTACTAGTGCTTGCTATTTTTAGAGTGCTCGCAGTGATTCCAGTACCTGGTATTGATACGAGTCGTCTCGCGCAGTTTTTCTCTGGTAATCAATTCCTCACACTCTTCAACACCCTTTCAGGGGGAGGGTTCTCACACTTCTCAATCGTTATGCTTGGGGTGGGTCCTTATATCACCGCATCTATCATTATGCAATTGTCATCTATGATGTGGCCTCGCTTGAAAGAGCTCATGCAAGAGTCTGGTGAAATTGGTCGCAAGAAATTCAATCAATACACTCGTTTGATTGCTGTGCCAATTGCATTTTTCCAAGGTATTGCATTTTTGCACTATCTTCAAACACAAAATGTAGTTGATACACTTTCTCTCGGCGCATTGGTAGGAAATGCAATCATTATCGTTGCTGGATCAATGTTGCTTTTGTGGCTCGCTGAGCTCATCAATGAATTCGGTATTGGTAACGGTACTTCACTTATCATTATGTCTGGTATCGTGGCTACTATCCCACAAAAGATTTCACAATTTGCATTTACCTATACTGCAGATCAGCTTCCTGTTACACTCTTGTATCTCGCACTCGGATTTATCGTTATCGCAGGAGTAGTATATATCTACGAAGCACAACGCCCTGTAGAAGTAACCTACGCTCGTCAAGCTCGTGGTATCCGTATGTTTGGATCAAACGAAACATACATTCCACTTCGTCTTACACAAGCAGGAGTAATGCCAATCATCTTTGCATCATCATTGCTTTTGTTCCCACAATTCCTCGCAAACTTCTTTGCAAATAGTACTTCAGCAAAATTGCTTGCAGTATCACACGCACTTACTAGTTTCCTCCAAAGTAACTGGCAATATGCGATCGTATACTTCTTGCTCGTAGTATTCTTTACGTACTTCTATACTGCTATTACATTTGATCCAAAACAAATGGCAGAGAATTTGCAAAAGAATGGTGCATTCATCCCTGGTATTCGTCCTGGAGAATCTACTCGTGCGCACGTTGCAGATATTGTGACCAAGCTTACACTTGTCGGTTCTATCTTCCTTGGTATCGTCGCAGTACTCCCACTCATTGTTCGTAGTACTACCGGTATCACTGCATTTGCAGTCGGAGGAACATCACTCTTGATTACCGTCTCTGTGGTTATCGATCTTATCCGCAAGATTGACGCACAAGTTGCAATGCAAGAATAATATAAGAAAAAATTCCGCATTATGCGGAATTTTTTCTTATGATACACTATCTCTATGACAAACACTGTTTATATTTTTATTGGACAAAGCGGCTCTGGTAAGGGGACACAAGTACAGCTACTTGAGCAGACTATTCGCGCCCTTCATCCGAGCGATACTATTTTTCACTTAGAAACAGGGGAGAAGTTTCGCGAGCTTATAGAAGGAGAATCTTTCACTTCTCGCAAGACAAAACAATATATCGATGATGGTGTATTGCCGCCAGCATTCCTCGGCGTGCATGCATGGAGCCATGTCCTCATAGAAGGATACACTGGCGAAGGGCATGTATTCCTCGACGGTACCCCTCGCGTATCTGCAGAAGTCCCTGCATTGCTTTCTGCTATTTCATTTTATGATTGGCACCCACATATATTCTATATCGATGTTGGCGATGCATGGGCTCGCGACAAGCTCCTCGCTCGTGGTCGCGCAGATGATACAGAGGCAGAGATCACTGGTCGCATTGCATGGTTTTATCAAAGTGTGATGCCGGCAGTCGATATGCTCAAGAGCTCTCCACTGGTACAATTTCATCATATCAATGGTGAACAAAGTGTAGAAGCAGTCCAACAAGAAATTCTTTCACACCTTTCTATATAAGTATGATATATATCAAGACCCCAGAAGAAATAGCACACCTCCGCGAGGCTGGCCCAATACTTGCTCGTATTGTGCAAGAAGTGGCGGGTATGGCTCGCGAGGGTATGACTACTGGCGAGCTCGACAAGATCGCTGAAGCAAAGATTCGCGACGCAGGTGCAACACCAGGACTCCTCGGCTACAAGCCCGAAGGTGCTCGCAAACCATATCCAGCGACTATGTGTATCTCGGTCAATGACGAAGTGGTACACGGTATACCAGGGAATCGCGTTCTCAAAAATGGCAACATTGTGTCTTTTGATACCGTACTCAAATACAAAGGAGTTTTTGTAGATTATACGACGAGTGTCGGTATTGGCGCTGCAGAGGGCAAAGTAAAAAAGCGCGATATGGATCTTTTGAAAGTAACCGAAGACTCACTCTATGCGGGTATATATGCGATCAAAGCAGGAAGCCGTACAGGGGACATTGGGGCTGCAATAGAAGCCTATGTGAAGCCACATAGGCTCGGTATTGTCCGTGGCCTTTCAGGCCACGGCGTCGGCCGCCACATCCACGAAGACCCATATATTCCCAATTATGGCAAAAAAGGTAAGGGCGAGCTCCTCGTCCCTGGTATGGTCATTGCTATCGAGCCTATGATGACATTGGGCTCAGAAGACGTCCTCGAGCTCCGCGACGGCTACACCCTCGTCACAGACGACCACTCTCGCGCCGCCCATTTTGAACACACGGTACTCATAAATGAAGCAGGAGAAGCCGAAATTTTGACCCAAATCTAAAGCCCTGAAAAGGGGCTTTTTTTGTTGGTTTTGTGGTAGAATTCTTATATATGGCTGACATAAAAGAGCTTACTAATAAAGTGGTAAAATTCCGAGACCAGCGAGATTGGAAGCAATTTCACAACCCCAAAGATCTTTCAATATCTTTGGTTCTTGAAGCAAATGAAGTACTTGAACATTTTCAATGGAAGTCACCAGAGGAAATGACTATTCATGTAAAACAGAATAAAAAAGAAATTTCAAAAGAATTATCTGATGTTTTGTATTGGGTACTTTTGATGTCTCATGATTTAGATATTGATGTAGAAAAAGCTTTTCTTACAAAACTAAAAGAAAACGCAAAAAAATATCCAGTAAAAAAAGCGAAAGGAAGTCATAAGAAATATACTGAGCTGTAAGATATGTCAAAGATAGAAACCTTTCCTTTTAATAAAGATAATTTTGATCAAATCAAAGACTATAAATTTGGTAGAAATTGGCCTGTTGTATATGTTATCGAAGATAAAAAGGAAGTGTATATAGGACAAACTGTAAATGCTTATTTTAGAAGTAAACAGCACGTAGAAAATCCAGAAAGAAAAAAACTAAAAGAAATTCACATAATTACAGACGAGGAATTTAATGTTTCTGCTGCGCTTGATATAGAATCTTGGCTTATTCAATATATATCCGCTGATGGAAAATTTATTTTACAAAACGGTAATGGTGGTTTAAAGAATCATAATTATTACGACAGACAGAAATATAAAACAAAATTTGAAATCGCATGGGATCGTCTTCGTGAAAAGGGGATTGTACAAAACACTCTTGCTGATTTAAAAAATAGCGATCTATTTAAATACTCACCATATAAGTCTTTAACAGAAGATCAATTCCTTGTTGCAAAACAAATATATAAAGATATTAAGAAAAATGAAATAAATACATTTATTGTAAATGGAAAACCGGGAACAGGTAAGACTATTCTTGCGACATATCTTTTTAAGTATTTAAAAGAACAAGAAGAAACAAAAAATTTAAATATTGGACTTGTTGTACCTATGGCTTCACTTCGTAAAACAATACGAAATGTTTTTTCAAAAATAAAAGGATTAAAATCAAATATGGTTATTGGTCCAAACGATGTTGTAAAACAACAGTATGATCTATTGATTGTAGATGAATCACATAGACTACAAAGACGAAAAGGGATTATGGGGTATGGTGCGTATGATACTGTAAATAAAGGATTAGGTTTGGATAATGAGGGAACTCAACTTGATTGGATTATGAAGTCTTCTAAACACCAAGTATTTTTTTATGATGAAAATCAGAGTATAAAACCAGCAGATATTCGTGCAGAAGATTTTAGAAAACTCAATGCAAAAAAATACACACTTAATTCTCAAATGCGTGTTGAAGCTGGGGAAGAATATATAAAATTTATTGAAGATATTTTTGATTTACAAAAACCAAAACACACAGCATTTTCAAACTATGACTTTCAAATATTTGATGAAGCACAAGAAATGGTTGATAAGATAAAAGAGAAAGATAAAAAACATAAGCTTGCCCGTGTTGTGGCTGGCTACGCATGGCCATGGCATACAAAACCTGGAAGTAGTTCAAAGCAAAAATATGATATTGGAATAAATGGATTAGAGCTTATTTGGAATTCTACAGCACAAGATTGGGTAAACTCGTCAAACGCTATAAATGAGGTGGGGTGTATTCACACAGTACAAGGATACGACTTAAACTATGTAGGCGTGATTATTGGTCCAGAACTCTCATATGATATCAAAAATAAAAAGCTTGTGGTTGATAAGCAAAAATATTTTGATACTAATGGACGAAATGGTATTTCTGATCCTTCAGAATTAGAGCGATATATTATAAATATTTACAAGACACTGCTTACTCGTGGAATCATGGGAACATATATGTATATTTGTGATGAAAGTTTAAGAAACTATTTTAATGATGTTATAAGTCAAAAACCTGTAATAGAAGAAAAGGTAAAAGAGGAAAAAACAGAAAAAATAAAGTCACCATATACAAAAATGGTTAGCTTGCCACTATATGAATCTGTAGGTTGTGGAGAGTTGATGTTTGCAGATTCTACAGTACAAGAAATGGTAGATGTCCCAGAAGAATTTGTTTCAAAGGGGTCAAAATATTTTGTACTTAGAACAGACGGAGATTCTATGGATAAAGCTGGAATACATGACGGAGATCTTGTGCTTTGTCGAAAGGACTACCACCCCGAAATAGGGAACAAGGTTATCGCGCTTATTGGTGACGATGCAACTATAAAGGAATATCGACGCGACCCAGAAGGAAATGTAATACTTCGACCGTGTTCTACAAACCCAAAGCATAAAGATCGTATTTTTACTGAATATGATGATTTGAAAGTACAAGGGGTAGTGGTTAGGGTTTTAGAATAAAAGAGTATAAAAAAATCCTTTTTATAAAGGATTTTTTTATACTCTTTTATTCATATTTTTAATTAATCTTGTTGGGTTATTTTTGCATTTCCCGTAATTTTAATTTGTGCATTTCCTGTTAAATGTATTCCTGTATTTTTTGTAACACTAGAATAATTACCAGTAATTTCCATACTACCACCATCTGTTGATAGGTGTTCAATTTTTGATTTTGGTTGTAAACCAGAAACTAACCCCTCAGTAATACCTGCTGTGATAGATTTTAAGTATTCGGCCATATTGATTTATTGTTTTATTAATCGGTTCGACTAGTCCGATAGGATAATAATACATTTTTACAATAAATACTGTCAACTTGTGAATATCTGTGGATTGTGTTAATATCTCTATATGTCTACATGGATTCAAAATAAGCGAAATATATCAGGGCTTTCTCAGGAACAAGTAGCAAAGACGTTGGGGATTTCACGTCCTACATATATAAAACTTGAGCACGGGTTGAGTAAACCTACCGCACAGCAAAAAGAGCTTTTGGTGCAATTGTTTGGTGTCTCTACTGAAGCTTTTGAAAAAAATGCTACAGAAAAAAAAATAAAAGAAGATACTATATATGAAGTATCTGTACCAAAAGAAAATATTGATAAATTTAAACAGGTACTTTTGTATATAGTGAGTAAGGTAGGGAGTCGTCCAAATATTGGGCAGACCGCTTTGTATAAATTACTTTATTTTATTGATTTCGATTATTATGAAAAATATCAAGAATACTTGATGGGGGCTACTTATATAAAAAACACTCATGGTCCAAGTCCTGTTTCGTTTGCAAAGATTGCAAGGGATTTAGAACATGCTGGTGAGCTTGTAGAAGTGCAAAGTAAGTTTTTCAAATATGATCAAAAGAAATATATTACGACTAATTCTCCTAATGTATCTACACTCACAGCACAAGAATTGCAACATATAGACGAAGAGCTTGATCGTCTTGCAACAAAAACCGCTCGAGAACTTTCTGATATGTCTCATATAGATACTCCATGGCGAGTAGCAAAAGAAAAAGATATTTTAAATTATAGGCATGTATTTTATCGTCCAGATGAAACATCTGTGGTGGATAGTGAGTAATTATATATGCCCGAGTTTCATCAATTACCAGAATACCAAAAAGAGCTAAAAAGGCTTTCTAAAAAATATCCAAGCGTTTCTAATGATATAGAAGATATCAAACAAGTATTATTAGCATCTCCCACAGGAATAGGAAAAAATTTTACTATAATTTCTTCAGAGAAAGATATAAAAATTGTAAAAGTTCGTATTCAATGTGCTTCTTTACGAAGTCGTACTATCCGACTTATATATGCATACCATGCAAATACTATAGAATTTATTTATATAGAGGTATATTTTAAAGGTGATAAGGAAAATGAAGATAGAGTAAGAATTTCAGAATATCTAGAAAATAAATAATATGCCCACCCAACCCAGCAACCCACTTCAAGGAAAAACGCTAGAGACAATACTTGTGTTTCTTGTCGATATGTATGGCTGGGAGGAGATGAGTAGGAGGATACGGATCAATTGTTTTGCGAATGATCCGAGTATCAAGTCTAGTCTGACATTTCTCCGACGGACACCCTGGGCTCGTAATAAAGTAGAGCAGCTGTATATCAAGAGTGTGGGGTAGAACACAAAAACCGGACTGTTTGTCCGGTTTTTGTGCATTAGGCTTTTTTGAGAAATTCGGTGCGGAGCACGAGGCCTTTGACACCTTCGGCGCTACACTCGATCAGCTCTTCGTCGTCTGAGAGGCGAATGTTTTTGATCTTGGTCCCTTTTTTGAGGGTGAGGTTGCTTCCTTTTACTTTTAATTCTTTGATTACGGTCACACTGTCGCCATGTGCAAGAGTATTGCCATACGCGTCTTTGTGAATTATTACTTCTTCTATATCATCCATTGCTCTAGTATACGGATTTTGAGAAATAAAAAAAGTGCCGGCTGCACAAAAAATTTTCTAGTATAAAAAATACATACTTGATATACTTGTACACATATATGAAAAAAATTATTTTGAGTTGTATTTTTTTGTTTACTATCTGTATGGGTGGGCAAGTATTTGCTGCGAGCCCCACTGTCGCTATATCATTGGGAAGTTATGCGCTCTCTAGTGGCCAGACGACAAGTGTTACATTTACATTTTCTGATGCGCCGCGAAGCTTCACTCTTGGGGATATCGCAGCTACTGGTGGTGTGGTGACAAACTTGGTAAATACAGGGAACCCACTCGTATACACGGCGCTCTATACACCAAATACAAATACACAATCAACAGGAAATACTATTACCGTACACGCGCTCACTACAAATACTACAATCACTGGTGTAGGAAGTGGTCCTTCAGAAATGGCTTTTGATGGTACCAATATGTGGGTTGCAGATACGTATGATAATGCGGTGAGTAAGATCGCACCAGATGGTACTATTACAAAATACACAGGCACAGGAGGATCGCCATATGCTATTGCTTTTGATGGTACCAATATGTGGACTGCTGATTATGATACAGACTCTGTGACAAAGATAAGTCCTAGTGGGGTGATGCATACATATTTTGGTACAGGGCACCATCCCAATAGTATTGCTTTTGACGGTACCAATATGTGGACCGCTGATTTTGGAAATAACTCAGTGACCAAGGTTACTCCTAGCGGTACAATGACTACCTATACAGGGACAGGACTACATCCACACGGTATTGCTTTTGATGGTACCAATATGTGGACCGCAGATTATGATGATGATTCTTTTACTATGATCGCACCAGACGGTACTATAGCGACATCATGGGCAAATGCAGGAAGTAATCCATTTGCTATCGCATATGATGGCTCTCGTATGTGGGTGACAGATTTTGGAAGTAATACTGTTTCAAATATTAATACAACAACACACAGTACCAATACATACGCAGGGACAGGTGCCGGTCCATATGGAATCTCTTTTGATGGTACTAGTATGTGGCTTGCAAACTTTGATGGGGGAAGTATTACAAAAGTAAATACTGATGGTACGATGACGACATATACCGGCATGGGAGATTTTCCATATAGTACAAGATCTGATGGTCATTCTATATGGGTGACAAATATTTTCAGTAGTACAATACACAAACTTGGTTTCCTTGCTGAGACAAATTCTAATTCTTTTTCTGTAAATACTATACGACATAGTGGTGCGTACAACAGTGTGCGTGCGACATCGATTGATACAAAACCGCTTGATTTTATTTTGAATAAAGGAGTGCTTGAAACAAAAGATCCATCTGTTTCTCTTGCGCTTAATGCAGATCCTGCGACAGTGTCTGGGTATGCGATATCTCTTGATGCGCATTTTGCTGGAGGGATTATTCATCCTTATGGAAAAAGCACCGATACCTATACATACGAGCTACCGCATACTCCTGGTACATATACGGTATATCTCAAATATTTTTCAAAAACAGGGAATAGTTCAGAGGTTATACAACACACTATTTCTTATAATAAAAAAATAAAAATACCAAAAAAGGTAATAATAAAAAAGATTAAAAAATAAATGCAAGACAACTCTTTTACTGACTATATCGTCTACGACATACTCGGGCATATTCCCGATATTCGTACCAAAAAAATGTTCTCAGGGGTGGGGATATATGTCGGGGATAGTATTGTGGCATTTGTCGCTGGTGGGGAATTGTATTTCAAAAGTGATGCAGCATTGGTGCAAAAATATACTGCGCTTGAGTGTCATCCATTTACCTATACCAAAAACGGTAAAGACATAGCGCTCAAGTATATGTCGGCGACGGAGTCTATGCTCGAAGACCGCGCAATAATGGAAGAGCGCATCGCGGAGGCTTTGAGTTTGAATAACAAGGAGTGATATACTTTGGGTATGGAGGAATATAATATTTTTGATGCGTGGAACAGCGAAAAGAAAAATATTCATGCGGCTGATAATACTACAGACTTTTTCATAAAGCCTCGTGAAATATGGTTTACGAAAATGGGAAAAAATATTGGGTATGAAGAAAATGGTAAAAAAGAATTTACTCGTCCGGTATTAGTTTTGAAAAAAGTAGGGAATTTATTTTTTACTGTAGCTCTAACAACTAAAGGAAAAGAAGAAAACAAATTTCATTATAAATTTACCCAAGCGCATTTTACCGGGGAACACAAAGATCATGAAGATAGTTCTTTTGTAATTCTTTCACAGGCTCGTGTGATGGATAAAAAAAGATTTCAAGAAAAAATAGGATATATTGGCACTGAAGAATTTGAGATCATAAAACAGAAAATCACAACATTGCTATTGTGATTTTCTGAAACTTTTTCCCTCCTCGTGAGAGGAGAAATCCCTAAGGACATTTGTATTTACATAATATACCACTTTTTATTGAGCGTCAAATAGTATGATTTGATGATATACTAAGTATATGAAAAAGAAGAATGCATATACCTGGTACAAAACCCTCAAAAAACCGTCCTGGGCGCCTCCACAATGGCTTTTTGGCCCGGTATGGACATTCCTCTATATTCTCATTTTTATCTCATTTGGGGCTGTTTTTACGGCTTTTGGAAGGGGTTTGATACCGTTTTGGGTAGTACTTCCTTTTGGGATCAATATTTTCTGTAATGCAATATTTACGACACTGCAATTCAAACTCAAAAACAATCTCCTTGCTGCGCTCGATATCAGCCTTGTCCTTATCAGTCTCGTCTGGGCTATGTATGTAGTATATCCGTACATACACTGGGTGGCGTATATGCAGATCCCGTACTTGGTGTGGGTTTCTTTTGCGACAGTGTTGCAGTTCACGGTGACATATATAAATAGGTAGTATGGGAGATCTACAATACAGTATCAAGATACACGCGAGAGCGAGAGGGGTAAAAATTTCTATTCATGCAGATGGGCATATCGTAGTGACCAAGTCTCGTCGCGTATCTGATGCAAAGGTTGCAGAATTGGTCCACACAAAAAAAGAATGGATTTTTGAAAAACAACAAGAGATGTTGTCGCGTCCCAAAAAATATCTTGCACACTATACCAAAGAAGATTTTTTACAATACAAAAAAGACGCACTCATACTCGCGACAAAAAAAGTCGCACAGTGGAATGCGATATATCAGTTTCCTATACAAAATATTTCTATACGCAATCAAGCTACTCGCTGGGGGAGCTGTACCAAACATCGCTCTATTCAATTTAATTACAAAATAGTATTTCTTCCAGAATACTTGGTGGACTATCTTGTCGTACACGAATTGTGTCACCTCAAACAGATGAACCATTCGCAAGATTTTTGGGATCTCGTCGGAAAGACTATTCCAGAATACAAAACATATCGCAAAGAGCTTCAGTTGTATTAGCTCGGGTGTATACTATAGCTATGCATACACACAATCATCCCATAGTCGGACACATACATCTCACCGTCGCAAATCTTGATCGCGCAATAGCGTTTTATGAATTGCTCGGTTTTACTATATCTGCACGATATGGGGAGTCTGCGGCATTTATGTCTGCGGGCGGATATCACCACCACATAGGGCTCAATACGTGGGCGGGTACCGATGCGACTCCTGCGCCAACAGGGCACACAGGGATGTATCATGTTGCATTTTTGTATCCTAGTCGTCGCGCATTGGCAGAAGTATTGCAAAAACTTATTGATGCAGGATTTCGTCTCGAAGGAGCTGCAGATCATGGTGTCTCAGAAGCACTCTATCTCCGTGATCCAGACAACAATGGCGTCGAGCTCTATACTGATCGCCCCAAAGATACCTGGACTGTCCAAAATGATGGCATGGTAGAAATGGTGACCGAGCCGCTCGATCTCCAAAACCTCCTCGGAGAGCTTGTTGATCCGATTGTATAGATATATTTGCTATACTATATACATGAAGAAAAAATATTTGGTATATCTCGCGATAATATTTATTGTACTTGCTATTGTGGCAGCTGTAGGGTTTGCTATTTTACAAATAAAACTTTCAAAAGCACAATCAGTATCACAAACAACAACACTAAGTGAAGTTGTGGTGAATACAGATGAGGTAATGTCTGCTCCTGTTCCTCCTACGGATTATACACAGCCACTAGCTACAAAGTATGTGACCGGGGCAAGTGTGTGGCCACCAAAAGTGACAACAACAAACAAAGCATTTAGTTGTACTGATACACAAAAAGATATTCAGGGAAATATGTATTGTATAAAAAAAGATGCAGAGGGTGCAGCGGGTAGTACCTATACGACATACACATACAAGACCAAGGTGGGGGAACAACTCGCAACTACGACATTTACTCTCCGCACTGTGCAATGTATGAATTATGACGAGCCACAACAGAGCGAATGTACTAATGAACAAAACAACTTTGATGTGGATATGTTTGCCGATGGCCTGATTCATCAATTGGTGAAATAAAAAAAGCCCCGACATGAATATCGGGGCTTTTGTAGTACTACATTACTTTTTTATTACTTTTGTACTTTGATTATTTACCTTAATTACATAAAGGCCTTTTGTATATGCTGACATGTCTACACACATCATACTATCAAAAGAAACTTTTGAAAAAAGTACCCTTCCTTGCATATCAGATACTTGTACTATATCTCCAGATTTTATTCCAGAGATAGTACAACTACTTTGTACAGGATTTGGATACACACTAATTTCGTTGAGGTGATACAATATCTTCTCTATATTACTATAGTGAAAATTTCCATCATTTTCTAATACCTTTAATCGATAGTACGATATGCCATCTAATGGTTTCTCATCTGTATAGCTTGTAGTGCTTGTTTGCACTAATTGTTCCCAATCTGTACCAGTAGAGCTTCTTTGTAGTATTACTCTTTCTGTAGAATTCCAGTGTAGTTGTACAATGTCTTTTTCTAGTACGGCATTAAGGTGTAGCCTATCTAAAGCAAGTACTGTTTGAGGTGAAAGTTTTACAATTAGAATTTGGGACATTCCTTTATTATCAGAAGTTCCTGATAATAAATATCCACCATCTGAAGTTTCTAAGACACTCAGAGCGTTATCATAAACTGAATCTTTTATGCTTTTCTGCCATTGTAGTAATCCAGTTGAATCAATTTTAACACATTGGTAATTAGCAGCACTATCAAGACCAATAGTAATAAAGTCTGAATTTTTTGTTTTTGTTATGTATTTTATAAAAAATCCATAACACTTTTGCCAAATAATATTACCAGTATCGTTAATTTTAATAATCCAACCATCCTCATTAGGGGTCCCAGTGTATACACTTGTAAGATCTCCGTCTTTTGATGACGTTGTTCCTGCGATAATAAAATTTCCATCATTTGTTTTTGTTACAGAACGTAGTTCATCATTATTTTTTCCTCCTAAGCATTTTAACCATCGAGTATTTCCGCTAGAATCAATTTTAACAATTACACCATCTGTTAACCACTTAAAACCACTCCATATGTGATAACCTGGTAGGTCTCCTTGTGTTGACCCAACAACAAGGTAGTCATTACTGATCGTCTCTGTAATAGAATATGCTTGATCAGCACTGTCACCACCGACACATTTTTGCCAAATAAGAGATCCAGATCCTGTAAGTTTAACAATCCACATATCAGATGATTGAGATGTATTACTCCAGTGATTACCTGAAACATCGCCATCGTTTGATTTTGTAGTTCCAGCAAAAACAATATTGTGATCTGTGGTTTCAATAATGCTCCAAACAAGGTCTTCTTTTGAGCCACCCAAACTTTTTTCCCATAATATATTTCCAACACTATCAATTCTTGTAACCCAGGCATCACCTAATCCTATAAAACTTTCTCCAGCAATAAGATATTCATTATTAAATGTTTTTGTAAATGCCATAACAACACAACTTGTATTGTGTATCATATTTTGCATCTGAATATTTCCCACAGAGTCTCTTGTTGTAAAATATATACCACCAGAGATAGGCCCAAAAACTTCCTCAATCGAAACATATTGATTGTTACTTTTTTGTATAACCTGTGAGGTTATTGTTGAGTTTCCGTTTAATCCAATTTTTTTCTGCCATTGAATATTTGGCGCCTGAGCTTTCCCAGAATAGGAAAGTGTAGTAATTGCAAGGATTAAAGTCACTGCAAAAGCGACTACTTTTGTTACTTTTTTCATTTTTGTAATTATTTTGTTGTAAATGTAATTTGTATATATAATAGCATATTTATATATAAAAGTCAAGTATATATAGTTATGTAATACACAACAAAAAACCTCTACGAGTTGTAGAGGTTTTTTGTATAGGAGATGATGATTATTTTACGCGTTCAACGATTTTTGCAAAAGAAGTAGGATTTGTGTGTGCAATATCTGCAAGCACTTTTCGGTCGAGCTCAATCTTGTGTGATTTGAGGGCACCGATGAACTTTGAGTAGCTCATACCAAGAGTGCGAACTGCAGCATTGATACGTACTTCCCAAAGTGCACGCTTGTCATTCTTTTTGTCTTTGCGGTGTGCAAAGGCATATGTTCCAGCATGAGAAATTGCTTCCTTTGCTTGTCGTTCTTTTGTTGAGCGGCCAAAACGGTAGCCTTTTACCATAGAAAGTACTTTCTTTCTGCGTTTGAGTGCTACTTGTCCTCCTTTTACTCTTGTCATAAATGTATATCTATTGAAATGCTATTAAAATTATTGGTGGGGGATAAAACGTCCAAGATCCTTTGCTTTTATAGCAAAATCTACCATTTTCTTGCCTGCAAGTTGTGTTGTACGACTTTGCTTTGCATTAAAATGGTTAAATCCTGGCTTTCGTGCCAAAACCTTGCCACTTGGTGTCAATTTAAGGCGTTTTGTATATGATTTGTTTGTTTTTACTGACATATTATGGTTTTTTTGCCGTTTTATCCTTTTCTATAACAACTGCCAATCCTTTTGGCGATCGTTTATATGGCTCTGCTATCTTATAGTGTTCTGTGATAAAATGCAAGACCCTGTCTAGTCTTTCTCGTAGAAAGGCATCTTGTTGTCCTTTTGAGCGTCCTTTGAGGTATAGCTCAACTTTTATCCGGTGACCTTCTTTGAGCCAAGCTGAAGCGGTGCGAGCTTTCATTTCGAGGTCGTGATCTCCGGTCCCTACTTTGATTTGGATGGCTTTTGTTTCAGAAGGTTTTGCACCAGACTTTGCTTTCTGGGCTTTTTTCTTTTGTTCATAAAGATATTTGCCGTATTCCATTATCTTACAGATAGGTGGTTTGGCTTGGGGAGTGATCTCGATAAGGTCGAGCCCCATAGATTCTGCTTTTGCTAATGCTTCTGCAATAGGCAAAACACCAAGGTTCTCACCTTCTTCGTCGATAACGCGAACTTCTTCCGCGCGGATTTGTTTGTTGATTCGTTCCTTCAAAATAAGTATAGTGTTTAAATGTCTGAGTATTATAGAAAAAATTCTGATATAAGTCAAATAATTACTACATCAAAAAAGCCGGGCGAAACCCTCGCGGTGTTTTTGGAGCGGGTCCGGGGTACATATGGGGTACCGGCCGGCGTACCGATGACGTACGCCGGCCGTCTCGACCCTATGGCCGAAGGCGACATGCTAGTACTCACTGGGGAATATTGTAAACAAAAAGACGATTATCTCGGTTTTGATAAAACATACATACTAGATATCTTGCTCGGTATCAGTACTGACACTGGAGACATGCTCGGTATTGTTTCAAACATGAATATAGGTGTGTATGCTGAAAAAGAAATACAAGATGCGGTATCAGAAATAGAAAAAATAAAAACACTCGCATATCCAGAGTATTCTTCAAAGACTATCGAAGGTGTTCCACTTTGGGTTTCTGCACGAGCGGGGGACGCAGTGGTAGTACCAGAAAAGGAAGTAATCCTTTCTGATGTATTGTTGCTCTCTATTACATATAAAAAAATACATACGCTCCTCGATGAATCGTACGAGATCATACGAGAAGTGCAAGGAGATTTTCGGCAGCAGGCTATTTTGTCTGCATGGCAAAAAATATATGAAAATTATGGTGATATAGAAATACCAGTAGTCCGCATACAAGTCACCGCTTCAACAGGTGCATATATGCGCACCCTTGCTCGTAGGGTAGGAGAGATGCTCCAAACCCCAGCGCTTGCATACCATATCAATCGCACTAAGATTTGGATTAAATAAAAAAGACCTCCTTAGAAAAGGAGGCCCGGCCCGTGCCATTTTGATTGCTAATACCAGAAATTAAGCGATAAGCTCTTCAAGTTTTACATACCCCTTGATAAAGTCTTCAGTCTTTTTTCTCTCTAAGATGGTATATCCAGATAGACTGTCTCCAGATATTCCCAGTCTTGCAGGAATACGAAATTTCGTCTTAACGATAATCACTTCTTCGGCAAGATCGTTCCAACCTGCATGTTTGAAGCATGGATGGCTGATCTTAATCGAGTCATGATGCGGATTTTTTTCTAAGTATTTACTTAAACACTTAAAAATTTCTCCTCCTGTTAATTTACTTTTTATCAATTCAGCCTCTTTTTCATTTGAGGACTGCTTTGGGTGGTGTTGAAAAATTTCTTCGATAGGCACAAAAAATGCACCCTTCTTTAATCTTTCAAGTTTTTCTTGTTCTGACTTCTGTGCCGTCTTGCGCACTTCTGTTTGATTAGTAAGCATACAATAATATTTTTTTCTATTATTGCATATTATAAAATAAAGTCAAGTTTAAGATGTGAAGATATTTTGACTTTGTGTATATACCTGGTAGTATTGTTTTTAAATAACAATATTGTTCAACAAACAAAATTAGCTGCGTATGTTTACTGTTAATGATGCGAACGGGTTTTATACAAAAACCGGAGCGTACAATTTTTTGAAAGAGCTTCTTGGAGTAGCCAAGAATGTTTTAATTAAAAAAGAATTCTTCAATCTTTTTTTTGAAGAGGTGGATGGTTTTTTTAAGATCAAGAAACCAGAAGAGTTTGTTAGAGGGCTTTTTGAAAAAAATAAAATCAAAGAGTCAAATTTTGAGTATCATGCACTTGTACAAGACAATCAGTCTGACAAGGCACGCACATTGTTTTGTAATGTGCATAACAATGCACGAGCTCTTATGGCTGCCTAAAAAAATACCGTTCCAAGGATTAATCCTTGGAACGGTATTACTATTTATAGGGGATACTAAAGGTACTTGACAAATATATATAAATATGCTATCATATATACAAATACTAAAACATGTTATATTCAATTTTTAACGCAGCGACAGTTACTGCAAATAAAATATTTTTTACTTGCGAGGAAAAAAGAGAGCTAAATATTAACTTTCTTGATCCATTTGCTGAACAAAATGAAGTGCCGGTTTTTAAAATCAGACACCATAATAGAATCCAGACATCGCAAAGTAAGAAAACTGCTGAGACGATAGCTCAGAATAAAGATCGCAGATATTACCGCTCTCTAGGAGAGTGGGAAAAAAGATCTAAGGAAAAAGCTATTGCACAAAGACATGCGGCATAAAAAACACCAGGGGTGGGCCAGTTGAAATTAATTTTCAACTGGTTTTTTTTGTATGTAAAAAGAAATTTGTAGTTTGTATATAAAAAACCGTATGTAAACTACGGTTTTTTATATATGTGATACTTCGCCAAGGCGAAGTCCTACAAAAATATAGTCGCGCTTTGCGCTCGTTATTTTTGTGGAGATGGGGGGAATCGAACCCCCGTGCAAGTATTGCCGATATATACATCTACGTACGTAGTACATGTATATTGTTTTAAAATATATCAGTGCCCCGTGTACAGGAATGATATATTCGAGTCTTTATGTGTTCGGTGTCATCCTAAGACGAGGGTGACTGCCTACACTCAAAAAAATATTGCCAGTGTTCTTGTATTGAGCATCCAAGAATCTGACACCAGATTGACCTAAATTAGGCGAATGCTGGAGCAAAGCCAAATGCGTTAGCAAATGGAGACTTTACTGAACCTGAACTGTTTGCAGTTGTCGGTGTGGTTGATAGTTACAGAAGATACAACCATCTCTGGTACGCATATATAGCGCGCAATACATGTCGATGCCTGTGCATCCCCAAATTTGTAAAACAAATTTGTCCCTTTAGTGGGCATAAAATTTGTTTTATAAAGCAGCGCGTTCGCGATCACTGTCGCGTTTTGCTGCTTTTTCTTTCAGTGTGTTTCTTTTGTCAGAGAGCTTTTTACCTTTGGCAATACCAATACTGAGCTTGATCTTACCTCCTTTATTATACAATGAAAGTGGGATAATTGCAAAGCCTTTGGTGTGAAGGACTTTATTGAGGTACAAAATTTCTTTTTTGTGTACGAGTAATTTGCGGGTACGGTATGGATCGTAAGTGTTTACCACATTCTTTTCTTGCCAAGCGGGGATATGTGCGCCGAGGAGTACTACATCAGCACCTACTATATGTACATATGCGCCAGAAAGGCTCCCGCGACTCGCTTTTACAGATTTTACCTCGGTACCCAAAAATTCCACCCCTGCTTCGATGGTGTCTTCTATAGAGTACTCAAGCCCTGCTTTTTTGTTACGAATATATTCCATATCACTGTATATAGTAGCATTTTTGTGTATAATGTGTGATATGTCAAAAAAGCAACCAACAACTCCTCCTACTCCGGAGAAAACAAAAAAACCAATAGGGAAAATGCCCGGCAAAAACCCTATTACTTCATACATTTTTTCAGCATTACTTGTATTTGCTGTTATTGTTGCATTGTTTAGCGGGGTGTCTGATTACTATAGTAAAAGACCTGTTGCTATAGGATTTTCTGAAGTAGTGCGCATGGTCCAAGCGGGAGATATAAAGACTATCTCAGTGGATGATCAATCTCTCGATATTACCAAAGTAGATGGCACACACCTTACTTCAAAAAAAGAAGCAAATGGATCTTTAGTGGAAACATTGAATGCGTATGGAGTACCGCAAGATAAATTGGCAAAAGTAGATATCAGTGTAGTAGTGCCAAGCGCCTTTATGTCTTTCTTGGGTACTGCATTGCCAATCATCCTTCCTATTGGGGTAATCATCTTTTTATTCTTCATGCTCACACGCCAAGCAAAAGGTGCTGGTATGCAAGCATTTACTTTTGGGCAATCAAAAGCTCGTATCACAGATCCTAATGATGCAAACAATAAAGTAACATTCAAAGATGTTGCTGGTGCTCGCGAAGCAAAAGAAGAGTTGCGAGAGATTGTAGATTTTTTGAAAAATCCAAAAAAGTTTCTTGATATTGGTGCACGTATTCCCAAAGGAGTATTGCTTGCAGGAGCACCAGGTACTGGTAAGACGTTGCTTGCTCGTGCAGTAGCAGGAGAAGCAGGGGTACCATTTTTCCATCTTTCTGGTAGTGAATTCGTAGAAATGTTTGTCGGTGTTGGGGCAAGTCGTGTACGTGATCTTTTCAAAATGGCAAAGCGTGCAGCACCTGCAATTATTTTTATTGATGAAATAGATGCAGTAGGACGTGTACGAGGAAGTGGTCATGGGGGAGGAAATGATGAACGTGAGCAAACATTGAACCAAATTCTTGTGGAGATGGATGGCTTCGAACCAAACAATAAAGTGATCGTTATGGCAGCGACAAACCGTAGTGATGTGCTCGATCCTGCATTGCTTCGCCCAGGGCGTTTTGATCGTCGAGTAACGCTCGATCTTCCAGATCGTCGTGATCGTGAAGAGATATTGAAAGTACATGCAGAGAAAAAACCTTTTGCTGAAGATGTGAATCTCGTAGTGATAGCAGAGCGAACACCTGGATTTTCTGGTGCAGATCTTTCTTCTCTTATGAATGAAGGTGCTATCTTGGCAGCACGTGAAAATAGAAAAAAGGTTGCACAATTTGATCTTGTGCGTTCAATTGAAAAAGTAATGATGGGACCAGAACGTAAGAGTCACCTTATTACAAAACATGAAAAAGATATTGTGGCATACCACGAAGCAGGACATGCGCTTGTTGCATCAGTATTGCCCGATGCAGATCCAGTACACAAGATCTCTATTATTGCGCGTGGTTCTGCTGGTGGATTTACTATGAAGCTTCCGTTGGAAGAAAAGCGCCTCACTGCAAAGAAAGAGTATCTCGATGATCTCGCTATGTCTATGGGAGGATACGCTGCAGAGCAATTGGTATTTGGTGATATTACTACAGGACCATCTGGTGATCTGCAGACATCAACAAATCTCGCACGTGCTATGGTGACACAATGGGGGATGAGTGATGTACTCGGCCCAGTAGCACTTGAGCAAAATACTCGTAATCCAATGACAGGCAACAGTAGAGAATATTCAGAAAAGATCGGAGACCTTATTGATGCAGAAGTAGAACGAATGATGAAAGAAGCTCGTGATCGCGCAACAAAAGTACTTGTTGATTATCGTCACGTGCTCGATATCATTGCAGCAAAACTTATCGAAGTAGAAACGCTTGAACAAAAAGAATACGAAGATATTATCTCAGCACACGGTATTCCTCTCAAAAAGAAAGTGGATTAAAACGCGCGGTCGCCTCCGACTTCTGCAAGCTTACTTTCAATTTTTTCTAAACATTCATAGTGCCACGCGATAGCTTCATTGCTAAGCTCGAGTAATTGCTCGTGGTTGAGTGCTTCTGCGGCACCTTGCACAAGAGCAAAGTGTACAATAGCGGCACCAAAGAAAAAACCACTCCATTCAAAAATCTCAATAGGGTTGTGCCATTGATCACCAATATACATTTCGCGCATGGTGGTGAGCTTTTCGCCGGTCTTGAGTGCTTTGGTATGAGTAGTATCAAACATCTCGCTAGTTGTCGCTATATCGAGGAGCGCTTGCTTGTAGAGGGTATTCTTTTCTTGGATATCGAGGACGAATTCATCGCCGAGCTGGAGTCGTAATGCGTCACCTCCTTTTTCTAGGGTGTCATTTCCTACAGTACAAAACGCTACAACTTCTCCGATTTTTTTGGCAACAAATTCATTGATATTCATATGGAGATAGTGTATCATAACTTTTGGTAATCAAATCCGCCCTTAGCTGTTTTGGCTATCTAAACAGTTTTATAATATATATAATAAATCCGCCTTTAGCTCAGTTGGTTAGAGCGCAGAGCTTATACCTCTGATGTCCATGGTTCGAATCCATGAAGGCGGACAATATGTGGGGCAGATTGTCCTCTACTATTAAAAAACAACCTATTTTCCTGTCGGAATTATTCTGCTGAATAATATCCTCATTTTCGCCTCAGTCAGGCTCAAAAGTCAGTAAAATAGGCTGTTTTTTAATACCTTAAAGATAATAAATAGGGTACTTGACTTTTATATATAAATATGCTATTATATGTACAAATACAATAAATAAAAAAAACGAGCATATTGCTCAAATTCATTTACAAAATAATACATTATGAAAAAGATTATTATATCTTTAGTTAGTCTTGCAGTAGTTGCAATTAGTATTTCATCCTGCTCAAAAACAGCAGATGGTGGGAGTACAACACCTCCGGTAGAAAAAACAAAAGCAACAATTGTTGCAAATCAGTCAAGTAATACTGTCTCAACTGGTGATACGGTATTACTGGGAAACTACACCTATACAGTAGTAGATTCTGCAAACGTTAGTAACGTACATGCGCTGATAACAGGCACAAGTAGTACAAACATAAGTAATGTGTTTGCTACGATTATTCAAAACGGAAATGTTTTATATAACTTACCGTTGAGTAGTTATGGAAACCAGGGAGCGAATACGCAACAAGACTTTTTGTTTAGTTGGGGGAAAAATACTTTTCCTGGTGTGTATACAGTGAATGTATATGCTCGCGTTACTAGCAGTGCTACCAAAGATTCTATTACAACCATTCTTATGTTTGATTGTAATAGTATTGATGGATTAACTTCGTATGGTACTTCAACAAGTAATGCTTCTGTAAAAGATATTTTTGTAAATGGAAATTTGCTGGTATCCGTATCACCAAATACTCCTATTACAAAAAATGTACAAGCAGGACAAACAATTGAAAGTACTCGCATTATGATTTCTGCTATTGGTAAAGATTACAGTCCTTCATATATGGAGGTTGTTGTGACAAACCCTGCAATGGTAGGTAGTATTATCTTACAAGATAGTAAAGGAACTAAATTGGGTACAGGAAGTATTGCAAATGGTATTGCAAAAATTTCTGTAAGTAATTTTAAGGTTCTAAAAAATACTACAGATTCAGTAATGGTGTTTATGCAATTAAATACTATTTCATCTCAAACAGGTGTTATGGTAGGAACTACTGTAACAACTGCTACGTATGTAGATAATTTTGGTAAAACAATTATTGATCAAAATGATTATGCTGGTAATGGTATGTATGTGTATAAAACCTTGTTTTCAATAACAGGAAATAACACAACAAAACAAATTACACCAGGTGTTGCTATGTCGTTATACGATATGACGATACGAGGTACAGGTACATTAAAACAAATTACCTACAAAATTACATGGAATCAAAAAGGTACAGATACTCTCAAGATTCCACTACAATTTTTTGAAGGTAATACTAATGTTACAAATGTAGTTTATTTCACCAATCAAAACGGTGATACTATTACGTATGCTACGCCGACAACCACTGCAATCACCGTAACGTATATGTCTGGACTTGAAGAGTCTCAGATATCTAGCTCAACAGAATATATCTTAAAAGGTATTTGTGTTGGATTTAATACAAACGGTAGTGGTGTTCGTGTTGATCTTGTGTTGGATGCGCAGTATGTGAATCCTGGTGCCATAAGTTATGTTTCGTATCTTAAGCAATTTCAAGTTTCTTTGAATGGAACAGTTCCAGCTTTATTACTTAGTGACGCAAGCGCTGCAGGACATAATGCAGTACCTGGGCTTAGTACTACTGATTGGTTTTCTTCGTATCTTATCGATGCGAAGAATATGGTATCAAGTACTATATTCAAATAATCTTTTTCATTTTGTTTTATTGAATGTTTTAAGTTCTTCTTAAGGCAAAGACCTTCTGTTTCTACAGAAGGTCTTTTTTATTACCTGTTATTCAAAGTGTAGTCTTCCTATATCTGCAATCTTTTCGAGTAGTGCTGGGTAGTTTTCGAGTGTTTCATTCTTCTCTATAATATCAATTGCAGATTTTCGGGCGAGTTCTACAAGGCGAGGATTTTTTAATGATTCCATACCGATATCGCTCATACCCCATTGTTTACTACCGACAAGTTCTCCTGCGCCGCGCATATCGAGATCGTACTCTGCAAGTTCAAAACCGTTTTTTGCTTGTAAGAATCGCTTGAGACGTTCCACACTTTTTTCATTTGTTGTTTCACTAAAGAGATAACAGTATGGTTGGTGTGCGCTACGCATAACACGGCCGCGAAGCTGGTGTAATTGCGAAAGTCCAAAACGCTCTGAACCTTCGATGATAATACTTGTTGCATTAGGTACATTGATACCAACTTCAACCACTGATGTTGCGACGAGGATATCGATATGTCCTTCAGCAAAAGATTCCATAGTTGCTTCCTTTTTTTCTTTGGTCATTTTGCTGTGGAGTATACCAATACGGTATGTAGGGAATACATACTCTTGGAGACGTTTTGCTTCGCTTACTACAGACTTCATAATCATTACTTGTGCATCTTCTGGATCTGATTCATTGATGCGAGGGCAGATAATATATGCTTGGCGCCCCTCTGCAAGAAGACTGCGCATATGCTCGTATGCTTTTTCTCTTTCACTTGGTGCTGTCGCGTAGCTAGTGATAATAGGCTTTCTATTTTTAGGCATTTCATCTATGACACTGAGATCGAGGTTACCATAGACAGTGAGTGCGAGAGAGCGAGGGATAGGAGTAGCTGTCATCGAAAGGAAGTGCGGATAGTGTGTATCTTTTTTTGCCAATGCTTGACGCTGTGCGAGTCCAAAGCGATGTTGTTCATCGATAATCACCAGTGCTAAATGTTTGAATACGAGTGTTTTTTGAATCAATGCGTGGGTCCCGATGACGATAGGAATTTCACCATTTGCAATCCATTTTTTGAGTTGTGGTTTTGAAATAGTGGTCCATGGGGTCTGGCTCGATGCGACCTTGGTAGGGAATTTGCGACAGCCACTTCCGGTAATAAGTGCTATTTGCATACCTGTGTGTGCAAACATTTCTACAAAACTTTCGAAGTGTTGTGTTGCAAGAAGTTCTGTCGGAGCCATGTACGCAACTTGTAAATTACCAAAACTTTGTTTTTTGTCGTCTACACCCGGGCGAGACATACTAGTCAGATATGCAGCTACAGCGGCGACAGCGGTCTTACCACTTCCTACATCACCTTCGAGAAGGCGAGACATAGGCGAATCCTTCATCAAGTCTGCTGCAATATCTGCAATACAGCGAGCCTGAGCATCACTAGGAGTAAAAGGAAAACGCGATACAATGTCTTGTATTTTTTTATCATCAGCGATGACTTGATAGGCTGATTGTTTTTGTAAACTCTTTTTTTCTTTTTGAAATGAAACTTGTATAGAAAATAATTCTTCAAAAGAAAATCGTTTTCGCGCAATGAGTGCATCATCTTTTGTCTTGGGTGTGTGTATCCAAATAAGTGCTGAGTATAAGGGTGGGAGAGAGTATTGTTCGCGATATTCTTGAGGTATAGGATCGAGAATGTCTTGCATTTGCGGGAGGATTTTTGCTATTGCATGGGTGATCCATAAACTAGAAACATGCTTTGTTTCTTTATATATTGGGGTCAGTGTTGTCGTGTCTGTTGTAGCAAAAAGTGAATCAATACTATCTATGGCGAGTACTTTTTCTTTTTGTATAGTAGGGTTGATGATGGTGAATTTACCATTTTTTTCACTTACTTTTCCAGAGAGTGCAATATTTTGCCCAACAGAAAACATCTTGCCTATATAGGGTTGATTGAGCCAGAGTACTTCGATAGAGCCACTCATGTCGGTGACGGTTGCGTATGTCGCAGGGATACGAGATGTAAATGTTTTTTTGGTTTGGATTTTTTGAATAGTGCCGTGAATGGTGATTGGTGTATCAGTAGTTGCGTGCTCGATAGAGACATACTCGCTTGCATCTGCGTAGCGAGTAGGGAAATGATACAACAAATCACCGACCGTATGGAGGCCGAGTTTTGTAAGACCTATTTTGATATCTGGCTTGATATGAAGACAGGTAGTAAGTGGTGTCTTGATATTGAGCGCCATATGAGATTTAGAGTTCTTGGACTCGTTCTACAATTTCATCAAGAGTAAATTGGGCTTTGATCATAAAATCTGTTGCACCAAGATTTTTTGCTTTTTCTATATCAGCAGCTGTGCCAAGATTTGAAAATACGATAATAGGAATATTTTTGGTTGCTTCGTTGTGGCGAGCTTTGGTCAAAAGGGTAAAGCCGTCTGTTTCAGGGAGCATGAGATCGAGCAAAATACATTCTGGATCCTTTTTAAGCTCAGTATCAAATTCTTCTTCAGATGAGGCATAGGTTACATCAAATCCTTTTTTATTGAACTTGGTAACTTCCATATTTTTGAGAAATGTGTCGTCTTCTACAATAAGTAATTTTTTCATATAGGCTATTGTAGCATATTGCCCTAAGAAACTGTACTAGGAAGGACAAGGGTAAACGTAGTCCCTATAGACTCTTTACTATGGCAGAGAAGTGTCCCATTGTGATGTTTTGCAATCATATAGGCAGTATAAAGCCCAAGACCACTCCCAACACTTTCTTTTTCTTTTGCATTTGTTGCACGGAAGAATTTACCAAAGAGTTGTTCTTGTTCTTTTTCTGGGATACCAATACCGTGATCACGAACAATAATATTGATGTTTTTTGTATCTTGTGTAAGCGCTACTTCGACACCTTCACCTTTGTTACTATATTTAAGTGCATTACTAAATAGGTTTTCAAGAAGGATTTTGATCTTATCTATATCGATATGTGCGATAATTTCTTTTTGTGGTTTGGTGAACAAAATAGGGACACCGCGTTTGAAACTTTCACTAGAAAATTCTGCAATAATAGCATCGACTACTGATACAAGATTTGCTTCAACAATATTGTATGAAATATGCATATCATCGTTTTGACTAAAATTGATCAAATCAGTAACAATTTCGATAAGGTGTTCGTTTTGTGAAAATCCTTGCGTCAATGCATTTTTTTGTTCGTCAGTAATAGGACCAAAATCACTATCGAGGAACATACTAAGCATCCATTTTTGTGCGGTGAGTGATGTGCGGAGCTCATGTGCGACCAAAGACATCACCTCACGCTTGTTTTGGTTTTCTTGTTCAAGCTTTTCTATTTTTTGTAAGAGTTCTTCTGGATTCATAGAGTGACTAGTATATCATAGAAAAACCTCCCTGTGTTACCAGGGAGGTTTTTGTCTAAGAGGTCAATATCTTATTGTTTTTTCAATGCTTGGAGCTCTGCTTTTTTATCAGCAATAGCTTTCTTTTTTGCATCAAGTGCTGCTTTTTTCTCAGCTTTTATTTTTTCTTGTGCAGCCTTCTTTTCTGCGGCTTTTGCAATACGAGCATCAGAGGCAACCTTTTTTGCAGCATCAAGTGCAGCTTTCATTGCGTCTTGATCTGTTTTGATTTTTGCTTGATCAGCAACGATAGCTGTTTTGAGTGTTGCAATTTTTGCTGTGTCTTTTGCTTTTTTTGCATCCATAAGTGCTGCACGATCAGCTTTGAGAGTTGCACGATCATCTGTTACAAGTTTCTTTGCAGCTACGTATGCAGCATCATCTGTTGCTTTTGGTACTGTTGTAGTTGCTGGAGCAGAAATTACTACAGGAGTTGCTGTTGTATTTGCATCTTGTGCGTATGATGTAGTGAGAGCAGCAAATGCAATTGCGGGAATTGCAAGAGACATAATAAGTTGTTTTTTCATATTGTGTATATTGAGCTACATTTACTAGTAAAGACTATCAACTGCAGCATTTGATAAGTCCATGTATATAGTATATCAGATATGGTGGCGAGGCTTTCCACAATACAAAAACCTCCCCAAAAGGGGAGGTTTTTGTATGAATTGAGTACCTAATTAGTTACGCTTTTCACTTGGGCGAGCGATATCTACGAAGATTGTTCGTCCGTCAAATTCTGTGTTGTTGAGCTTTGAAACAGCTGCTTGTGCTTCTGCTTCTGTAGAAAATTCTACGAAACCGAAACCTTTTGATTTGCCTGTCATTTTATCAAAAATAACATTTGCACTTGTAACGTTTCCAACTTGAGCAAAATAGTCTTTTAATGCTTGGTTGTCTGTTTTGAAAGGCAAGCTTCCAACGAATACTTTATTTAACATGAATTTTTTTTGTTTTGTTTAAACGCAACGTACGGTATTAAGTAGTACATTACTGGGTTTCAGTGTATCACAGGCTTATTGTTTTGGGAAATAGTCCGTCAATACGTCGCTGTTGTAAATAAGGGTGCCAAGCTCACCAAATGCGTAGTTTTTGCCACCGAGCGTGATAGTAGATCCACCGATAATAGGGTTGGTATTTGGATTTGAATTTCCAAAGCCAGTATTAAAAATTGTAATACTGATACCAGGGGTGAGTGCATCACCGAGAGAAGCATTATTCCACTGTGCTTGTACTTCTTTGAGGAAAAGTGCCGTGTATAAATATGAGTAATAGTGATTGTGTGCATCGGTAAGACGATCATAGAGTACTGTATCGTGTATATCAGTAGGATTGTATGCGATGAGATTCGCCATGTCAGCGCCAGGGTAGAATGCACTATGGGTATCTTTGAGATGGTTTTCTATAGCAGTCGCAGTGTCTTGTTTGATACCAGAAACACCGAGTGAGAATTTTGAAAGAGAGCCGAGAATTTTTAATGGTTCAAAATATTTTTTGAAACTTTCTCTATTTGAAGTAAAAAAGCGTAGTTGTTCTGGTGTCACAGTAGAGATAATAAGTCGAGCGGGAACACCTGTCTCGTGTGAGACGCGAGTAATAATATCTTTGTCTTTGATAAGTCCTGCTTGTACGACATTCCATTCTGGTGTTTGGTCCCAATCGCAGACAGTACTTGTGTCATTGCAAGGAGTAGTTTTTACGGAAGTTTTTTGAGCACTTTTGAAAAAACTATCACGCTCGACACTTGACCCTCGGACATTAAATACGCCCCAATGCATACCGATATAGACGCTTGTAGTTGCAAGGCCGATAAGTGCAAATACCACAATGAGTATTTTGCCAAAAATAATAAGATAGTTCTTTATCATAGTGCTACTATAAACGAAAAAGTGTTTTTTGTCATACAGGTAATTAAAAAAGCCGGTTTGTGTTTTAAAACACAAACCGGCCACCTTCCTGGAAGGATTTAATTAAATTGATCTAATGTACTCTACAGGTTTTTGTATTACCCATGAAAAAACCATTATATATAAAACTGAAAATAATGCGTCTGGTATTATATTAATAAGACCATGGTAGCTAATATTTCCCAGTAATGGATATATAATCATCTGGGCAATGAATGCTCCAATAGGGAGAGTTACAAAAAATGCTGCAAATTTCATAAATGCTCTAATTTCTGAATTTTTTTCGTTTTTTGATTTATACCAAATAAACAAACCGGCACTCATTCCCATAATGATTATTATTCCTACTAAAGGAATGGTGAAAATGTGTAGTATTTTTTTTGTCTCTGTATTTGTAATATAGAGAGAAATTAAATCACTAGCTGATCCGATTATAAATACAGAAATTAAAAATATTGATACTAGTTTTTTGCAAACTGTAGAATACTTAAAGAAGAAGATAATCTTTTTCATAATTGTTATTTTATTGTGGAGAACTTGTTATAAGTATATAATAGCATATTTTCAATTAAAAGTCAATCATACAAAAACCCCTTAATATAAGGGGTTTTTGAGGTATATAGAAGAAATATCGTCTAATTATGCTTTTGGAGCAACGTCTGCATCGATACATGCAGGGCATGTACTACAGCCACAAATACGTGCTACGAGAGAGTATTTGCCACCTCCAGAAAGGAAGAGTGAGAGTGCTGAGAAGAAAAGGATAAAAGGTGTCATTACCATGTTGATATTGTTGTGTACTACATACACTGCAACAAGCATAGTAATAGCGAGCAATGCAGCTGCGAGGCGTGTCCATGCACCGAGTACAATAGCGATACCACCGATAAGTTCTGTGAATGATACGATGTATGTCCAGAATGCATTGAAGCCCATTTGTGCAAACATACCTACAGTGATTTGAAGGTGACTTACTTTTTCCCATCCTGCGAGAATAAATACTGCACCAAAACCGATGCGAAGTACAAGGAGCCCTATGTCGTTATTTACCCATGTACATTTTTTAACAATTGAATTAAACATAATTATCTTACTTATTTTTTTAATTTATTAATACGAGCGATTATACCACAGAGAGGATTTTTAAATCCAATGGATCAAATATGCGATAAAAAGTATTGCGCCAAGGAGGCCGAGTAGTGGTTGTATTCGTGAGAGAATACCGATAATAACAACAGCGATAACTACTTTTACCCACCCAAGTACCAAGAGAGAAGCCCAGATCGTTTGCAAAAGTGTTTGAATGATTGTTTGTATGCTTGTCATATAGCTATAAGTATATATTGCACCAAAACAAAAGCAATAGCGTATACTATATACATGAATACAGATATATATGCGGCATCACTTGCGTTGCACAAAAAAAATAAAGGAAAGCTCGAGACAGTAAGTAAGGTACGACTTGATTCAAAAGAGATTCTTTCGCTCGCGTATAGTCCGGGGGTCGCAGAAGTATCTCGTGAGATTGCACGCGATCCAAACCTTGCTCGTGAATACACACTCAAAGGCAACACTATTGCTATTGTCTCAGACGGCTCAGCTATTTTAGGGCTTGGCAATCTCGGAGCGCTCGCTGCTATTCCTGTGATGGAGGGCAAAGCCGCAATATTCAAAGAGTTTGCTGGAGTGGATGCATTCCCTATATGTCTCGACACACAAGATACTGAAGAAATTATTTCTATTGTAAAAAAAATCGCACCAGTGTTTGGTGGAATCAATCTCGAAGATATCGCAGCGCCTCGTTGTTTTGAAATTGAAGAGCGCTTGCGTAAAGAATTATCTATTCCTGTAATGCACGATGATCAATGGGGTGCAGCGACAGTGACTCTCGCGGGAGTAATCAATTCGCTCAAGCTTATTGGCAAAACAAAAGAAGAAGTGAAAGTGGTGCTCAGTGGTATTGGTGCTGCAGGAGTAGCGACAGCACGACTACTTTTGATATATGGTATTACCAATATTGTTTTTTGTGATAGTAAAGGAATAATTTTTGATGGTCGCACAGACATAACCAAAGAAAAACAAGAACTTCTCAATGGTAGTAGTGCATCTCCCGTAGAAGGAGACCTCGCTATGGCAGTACAAGACGCAGATATCTTTATTGGCCTTTCAAAACCAGGGGTTTTGACGCCTGATATGGTCCGTTCTATGGGGCCAAAGCCTGTGATTTTTGCTCTCGCAAACCCAACTCCGGAGATAATGCCTGACATAGCAAAAGAGTCTGGTGTATTTATTGTCGCTACTGGCCGCAGTGATTTTCCAAATCAAGTGAACAACTCACTCGTATTCCCAGGTGCATTCAAAGGCATGCTCGAAGCAAATATTCCACAATTCAAAAATGAAATGTTTAGTATCATTGCGCAAGCACTCGCAGATTTTGTAGAAAATCCGACACCCGAAAAAATAATTCCTTCGATGTGGGACGCGGGTATAGTAGAGCTTGTTTCTAGTGTAGTAAAAAACTTCTCGTAATCCACAAAAAAAGCTTTCATTAATTTACTTTTTCTAGTAAAATATAAGGGACGTTTGTCGTTTCATGAGAGCAAATATTTTTAAAAAATTTGCGTCGTTCATTTTGTACATTTTTGTACTCTCTTTTGTCGTACCAAGTACAACTCTCGCTATCACAGGAGCCCCAAGTATTATCAGCTACCAAGGAAGACTTACAGATAGCTCTGGTAACTTGCTCGGTGGCGCAGGCACACTCTATGCATTCAAGTTTTCTATCTGGGACAATTCAGTAGTGGGGGCTGGTACCAAGCTTTGGCCTGCAGCAAATCCTGGCGTAGATTCTGTGCAGGTCACTGATGGGGTGTTCAATGTCCGCATCGGTGATACTGCGAACGGCTACCCAGATACACTCAACTACAATTTCCAAGATAATGCCAATGTCTATTTGCAAATAGAAGTTTCTTCTGATGGTACGACATTCGAGACGCTTGGTCCTCGTCAGCAAATCACTTCAGCAGGCTATGCGATAAATGCACAGACACTGCAGGGCCTCACCCCTGGTACTGGCGCAAACAATCTTTTGCAATTGGGAAGTAATGGCGAGATCAATCTCTCAGGAAATGGTATTTCTACACTCGGCAATGTAGGTCTCGGTACTGTATCGAGCGGTGTATGGCATGGCGATCCTATTGCAGACGGCTATTTTGTAAAAACAGGGAACTGGGAAGGAAATTTTGGTGGGTACGATAGTAGTTACTATCTCAATGCGACTCATTTATCAAACTTCCAAATCCCATTTGATACTGCATTCGCGACAAAGACTACAGATAGTCTCGCAGAAGGAAGTTTGAATAAATATTTTACCGATACTCGTGCGCGCAATGCTATATCTGTAGCAGGTGCACCGTTGAGCTACGATACTAGTACTGGAGTAGTATCTATCGCACAAGCAGATAGTACACATGCAGGATTTGTATCAGCGGCAGATTACAACACCTTCAACAACAAACAAGATGTATTGATCTCTGGCACTAATATAAAAACAATAAACTCAAATTCTCTCCTCGGTGCGGGAGATATTTCTGTTGCGACATTGCTTGGCTATACACCATACAACACAACAAACCCAAGTAATTTTATTTCAAATATTGGCGGCCTCGTAACTCCTGGTACCAATGTCTCAATCACCGGGAGTGGTACTGCGATAGATCCGTTTGTTATCACTAGTACCAATCCAGGTGGGACAGTGACTTCTTTTGCTTTTACAAACAGTAACGGCTTCACAGGGAGTGTTTCAAATAGTGGGACTACGCCGACACTAACGCTTGCTTTGCAATATGCAAACAGTACACAAGACGGTCAGCTTTCTGCTACTGATTACAATACCTTTAATAATAAACAAGATACACTCGGCTACACACCATACAATGCGACCAACCCCGCAGGATATATCTCAAATCTTAACGCACTTACTACAACAAATTTGAATGAAGGAAGTAATTTGTATTTCACCAATGCCCGCGCAATAAGCGCACTCACCGGGCAAAATATTTCATTATTAAATAATAACGCTGGCTATATCACCGGTGTCTCATGGGGTGGTATTACAGGACTTCTTGCAAATCAAACAGACCTCCAAAATGCACTCAATGCAAAACAAAATGTCATCACACTCGGCACTACTGCACAATATCTCCGTGGAGACTTGTCTCTTGGGACATTTCCAACTGCAGTATCGAGTTTTACCAATGATGCAAACTATATCACCACCGCAGGTGCACGAAGTGCTATATCTGTAGCTAGTACACCACTCACATACAATAGTAGTACGGGGGTAGTCGGTATCAATCAGGCAAATAGTACAACCGATGGTTTTGTATCAAGTACTGATTGGAATACATTCAATAATAAATTTAGTCTCCCAGCCCTTACAAGTGGCTCTGTTGTTTTTGCAAATGGTTCAACACTTGCACAGGATAACAATAACTACTATTGGGACAGCACTAATGCGCGTTTGGCAATTGGTGGCTCTTCGTCAGGTGCAAGTTATCCAAGTGTTGCAATGACAGGTGCAAGTACTCCGAGTCCTTATGTGGCTAGTGCCTCAACTTTTAATACAGGGTTTGAAGCCTATAGAGCTTTTGATAATAATAGTGGTACAAACTGGAATAATACTGCAAGTACTGGTTGGCTTGCTATTGACCTAGGTAGTACGACAACAATAAATAAATACCAAATTCAAGCATTAAATAGTGCTGGTACTGTTTCTGCGACCCCAAAAACATGGACTCTCGAAGGTTCTACTACAGGTGCATGGGCTGGGGAACAAGTGATTATTGATACTCAGGCAAGCCAAACAGGTTGGACTGTAAGCGAAATACGAACTTTCACTCTTTCATCAGCACAATCATATAGATACTATCGTATAAATATATCTGCAACTAATGGGTACCCTACAATAGGTATAACCTCATTTGTTTTACAAAATACTTCACCTATTCACGTTTCTCCGCTTGCAAAACTCCATATCACCGCTGGATCAAATACGGAAAAAGGTCTCATTGTACAAGGTGCTGCAAGTCAAACTGCAAACCTTCAAGAATGGCAGGATAGTGCAGGGGGTATATTGTCATATATGACCCCCGCGGGAAATATAGGGTTTGGATATGGTAGTCATACTATATCTATAGATGCTCCATCATCAAACAGTAATGGAAGTAATTTGACGATTATTGCGGGGGCTACTACTGGGACTGGATACACAGGAGGAAATTTGTACTTACTTCCTGGGGCAACTGCGGGAGGAGGTTCTGCAGGTAGTGTTTGGATTGGGGGAAACTCTTCAGGTAATTACCAATCATATAGTAATAATATTCAAGGTTTTACAAGAGTTAGGAATGGGGGGCCTAATACAAATAATTTACTTGCTCTTGCTGGTGGATCCGGTTTGGATAACTGGGTATTCTCATACGATCAAACAAATAAATATGCAATTACGACATATGCGAGTACGTATCAAGCGCAATTTAAAACTGCTACAGCGTATACATTTGATAATAATGTAGGTGTTGGTACTATTTCTCCCTCAGCACGATTGCACTCTCTTGCTACTACCGAGCAGCTTCGCCTTGGATATGACACAGCAAATTACATGTCTACTACTATTGGTAGCACTGGCAATGCAACTCTCGCACTCACTGGCACCGGCACTCCAGCATTTACATTCTCAAACCCTATAAATATCTCTGGTGCACTCACTGCGACAAGTATTACAAACTCATCACTCACTCAAGGCTCAGTACTCTTTGCAGGTGTGGGTGGGTTAGAGTCACAAGACAATAACAACTACTATTGGGATAGTACCAATGCACGGTTGGCAATTGGAGGGTATTTAGGCGGGACTGTATATCCGACAACTGCAATGACTGCAAATAATCTACCATCTCCTTATGTAGCAAGTGCCTCATCTGTATCGGGAGGTTACCCAGAATATCAGGCTTTTGATAAAAACGCTTCAACATTTTGGGCATCTCTTGTTAATAATCCAACCGGTTGGATTGCGATTGATTTGGGTAGTACTACAACAATAAATAGATATCAGGTACAAGCTACTTCTGGTGGAGGAAATGTAAACCCTAAAAACTGGACTCTCGAAGGTTCTACAACTGGCGCATGGGCAGGTGAGCAAGTAGTACTTGATACTCAAACAAACCAAACCGGCTTAATGACAGGGGGTGCGATTCTCACATACACTCTTTCGTCAAATCAATCATACAGATATTACAGATTAAACGTGAGTGCAAACAATGGCGCTACTAACTACCTTGAGGTTGCTAGTTTCAATGTACAAAATACAAATACAACTCATGTAGCACCACTTGCAAAACTCCATATCACCTCAGGTTCACAGACTGAAAAAGGTTTGATTGTTCAAGGATACGCAAGTCAAACTGCAAACCTTCAAGAATGGCAGGATAGTACTGGTGCAGTGAAGGCATATATTGATCCGTTCGGTCAGATTACTTCATCAAGTAATATTTATGCAACAGGTACTGTTACTGGTGGTAATGGAAGAATTATAATGTCTGGTGGTTTAACTAATGGAGCAAACGGTTCTATCTACACACAATCAGGACAATCAAGAAGTTTGGAATTGGTAGTCGATCAAACTGCTGGTCGCGGAATGCTTATTCAGACAGGGACAGGGTATGTAGGAGTAGGTACTACATCTCCTACGTCTATGCTCGATGTAGCAACAAATGCGCTCGGTACAACACAGACAACAACAAGTGGTCTTGCGCTAGAAAACAACACTGCAGGTGCGCTCAACGCAATGCAAATATCTCCAGCTGTACGTATGAGCGGGCAGGGATGGTATGTAAACGGAAGTGTATCACAACAAGTTGATGCTCGTATGTATGTGTTGCCAGTTCAAGGAACATCAGCAAATGCAACAACGTCAATAGTATTTGATGCACAAGATGGAAGTCGTGGAGGATTTAATAAAATTGCTGATTTTTCTAATCAATACGGAGGTACCAGTGGAAATTTAAATTTATATGATAGCGGTGTTATTAAGGCTTCTTTGTTTGCTGGAGGTAATGCAAGATTAAATTTAAATGGAGGTATAGTAACTAGTCGAGGTAGTAATATTATAATGAGTACATCAGTTCTTAACGATCCTAATACTTATAATATGGGGATGGTGACATCTATATCTAACACTCTTCCACAATTTTCTGCAAACTATAATGCGACAAACTATTTTACAACAACGGTAGGTAGTACAGGCAACGCAACACTCGCACTTACAGGTACTGGTACACCATCATTTACATTTTCAAACCCCGTAAATATTTCTGGTGCACTCACTGCGACAAATATTACCAACTCATCCCTCACCCAAGGCTCAGTAATCTTTGCTGGTGCGGGTGGAGTAGAGAGTCAGGATAACAATAACTACTATTGGGATAGTGTAAACAATCGTCTTTCTATTGGAGGGTATTTAGGTGGGACTGTATATCCAACTTCTTCAATGACTACAAACAGCTTGCCATCTCCTTATGTGGCTACGTCTAGCGGCTCTCAAATTGGTGGGTATGAATCATTTAGAGCTTTTGATGGAGTCCTTTCATCTGCGTGGGCTGTTGGGACTACTTCTGGTTGGCTTGCTCTAGATACAGGTAATGCTCTTGGGACAACAATAAATAAATATCAAGTACAAGCATCAAATCCGATGGGCATAGGTATTGGTTCTATGCCAAAAAACTGGACTATTGAAGGTTCTACAACTGGTGCATGGGCTGGTGAGCAAGTAACCATTGATACACAAACAAATCAAACTGCTTGGTCTTTAGGAGAAATTAGAACATATCCCCTTTCAACACCTCAAACATATAGATATTATCGTATAAACATTAGTGCAAACAATGGTAGTAGTTCATATACTGGTATTGGTGCATTTAATCTTCAGAATACTGCAACAACACACGTAGCACCTCTTGCAAAACTTCATATCACTTCAGGTTCACAGACAGAAAAAGGATTGATCGTACAAGGATATAATTCTCAAACTGCAAACCTCCAGGAGTGGCAGGATAGTAGTGGAAGTATAAAAGCATATGTTGATAGTGGTGGTACTTTTAATACCGGTGCTACTATTGTTGCGACAGGTTCTATTACTGGGGGAAATGGAAGAGTTGGTATAGGTGCGGGTCTTACAAGTAGTACGAACGGCGCGATATATTCTACTTCTGGAAAAAGTTTGGAATTGGTTACAGATTCAACAGCTGGTCGTGGAATGCTTATTCAAACAGGAACAGGTAATGTCGGTATTGGCACAACATCACCTTCAGCAAAAACACACATTCTCGGTACTACTGAACAACTCCGCCTCGGATACGATGCTTCAAACTACATGTCTACTACTATTGGTAGCACTGGCAATGCAACTCTCGCACTCACTGGCACCGGCACTCCAGCATTTACATTCTCAAACCCTATAAATATCTCTGGTGCACTCACTGCGACAAGTATTACAAACTCATCACTCACTCAAGGCTCAGTACTCTTTGCAGGTGTGGGTGGGTTAGAGTCACAAGACAATAACAACTACTATTGGGATAGTTCAACACAACGTCTTGCAATTGGAGGTTCTTCATCGGGGTCAAGTTATCCAAGCGTTGTTATGACCGGGAATAGTAGTCCGTCTCCGTATGTAGCTAGTGCATCAGGTACTAATTATGGTGCACCGTGGAACGCTTTTGATAATAATTCTTCAACAACATGGAAATCTAATGTACTTGGATCAGGTTGGCTTGCTATTGATTTAGGAAGTGTTACAACTATAAATAAATATCAAATTCAGGTAGATCCTGTCTACACTAGTAATCAACCAAAAACATGGACTCTCGAAGGTTCTACTACGGGTGCATGGGGAGGTGAGCAAGTAACTCTCGACACACAGGCGAGTCAAACAGGGTGGGCTGTGGGTGAAATACGTACATTTACTCTTTCGTCATCTCAATCATATAGATATTTTAGAATAAATGTCACAGCAGTTTCTGGTGTTGATAATGTGGTTATTGCTTCATTTGTTTTACAAAATACTTCTCCGACCCACGTTTCTCCTCTTGCAAAACTCCATATCACTGCTGGATCAAATATTGAAAAAGGTCTCATCGTACAGGGTGTAGCAAGTCAAACCGCAAACCTCCAAGAGTGGCAAAGTAGTACCGGAAGTATTTTGTCTACTATAAATAGCAGTGGATATTTGGGTATTGGAACAAGTACTCCTCGATATCAAATTGAATTAAATAGCGGAACTGCTAATTCAAGTCTTGTATTGTCGGATTCCGCAGCTTCGTCTACAAGTCGTGGACTTTCTTGGACACGATCAAGTGATGGAACAGTATTTCAATATATTTCTGCAACAACTGATAGTGGAAATATGCTTTTAGCAGCATATCACAATGTATTGTTTGTCTCAGGATCTGGTAGTGGTGTTGGTATGGGACTTCCGACAACAAACAATTTCCTTTCAGGTAAATTGCATATTCGTGGAGAAAGCTCTGATACATCTTCAAACACTTATACAGGTACCAATGCATTGTATGTAGAAAACTCGCTTGCGCAACAGCTCTTCTCTGTGGCAAACACAGGAAGCGTCGGTATTGGTACAAACACTCCTACATCATTACTCCAAGTAACTCAACGTACAACAGGTGCGGGTACTGTTACCAACACTGCGGGCGGTACAACTGTTACTGGTACTGGTACACAATTTACAAACACCTTTAAAGTCGGAGACACAATCACTATCGGTGGGCAGACTGTTGCTATTTCTGCTATTGCATCAGATACAGGTATGACAACAGCTGCGATCACAAATGCAAATACCAATGCGGCATATACACTCGTCGGTGGAAATAGATTTGCGGTGAGTGGTAATGGAAATACTATCGTTGGTCCTGCAACATATAGTCCGTCTAATGCACAATTCTTTGTTTCAAACTCAACATATAATAATGGATCAGGGGTTATTATTGATACGAGTGGGACATACCCAAATGCAAGTACAAACCCTCTTATTGGATTTGTGGGTGCTGGATTAACACTACCTTCATCGTGGATTCAGGCTGTATTGCCGTATGGTGCAATGCAGATGAGAGCGTATAGTGACTTGCAAATTACAACTACAAATGCAACAGGGGGAGGTTTGAGTGTCAACAGTGGGGCTACATTTAGTGCTTCGTTGGGTAGAATAAATGCAGCGGGTACGCGTACCTCAGTTTCTGGGCAAGCATCTAGTTTCTATAGTAATGTTGCACTTACCGCAGCAGCAACAAATGATATTTTGGCAAGTTATTATATAAATGATACTTATGTTCCTGGTGCATTTACTGGTGTTACTCAATACGGTATTTATCAAAACAATACTGCGCAAAACTATTTCCAAGGGAATGTGGGAGTAGGTACTGCGACACCTTCTGCAAAACTACATTCTCTTTCTACTGGTGAACAGCTTCGTCTTGGATATGACGCGTCAAACTATACCGCATTTACAACATCTTCAACTGGAAACTTAACTATTAATCCAAGTGGTGCTGCGGTCCAAATTGCTGGTAATTCTGCCCTTATTATAAATCCTGGAAATGGAACACTGGGTGTCGGTGTAAGTGCTCCAACAGCAAAAGTTGATATTGCAGATATTGCACTTGCCGGTAGTGGATCACTTGCTGGATCGGTGTTAAATATCGCACAAACTTGGAATACGTCAGGTTCACCTACTGCTATAAAATTGGCGGTTACAAATACTGCAAGTAACGCTACCTCAAGTTATCTCCTTGATTTGCAGGCAAACAATAGCGGAGGAGGAATGTATTCTAAGTTTAGTGTGAGATATGATGGGTATGTCGTTGCGGGTTCTTCAATATCAGCAGGTGGTGCTTTTGTAGGGTTAACAAACGGACAAGATAATCAGCCTATTATTAAAAATAATAATACAGCGTTTGGTTTATGGACAACAAATTCACTATCATCAAGTTATGTAGGCTATGGTACTAATATCACACTAGGTATGAATATGAATAGTACTGGAAACTTTGGATTCAGTACTACGGCAACAGCAACAGAGAAAGTGACAATTGCAGATACAACTCTTGCTGGTAGTGGGTCACTTACTGGCTCAGTACTTAATCTTACACAAACATGGAATACAACAGGAGCACCAACTGCTATTAAATTGAATGTGACAAACACTGCAAGTACAGGGACGCCAAAACTTCTTGATTTGCAAGTGGGAGGAGTGTCGAAGTTCTATGTGCCAGCGAGTGGTAGTGTTCAGGCACCAAACGGCATTGTTGCAAGTAGTGGATTCACTATGAATGGTGGCTTAGGAATTGGTTCTGCATTTGCTGGTAATGGATCATGGGGTAATTCTTCTGGCTCAAATGTGATTAATGGTGTTGCAATTTATCCTACAATAAACCTTACTGGTACATATTCAGGAAGTGCATTTGGATTTTCTTTTACGCCTACTATTACATCATCAACAGGAAGCTTGTATGCGTTTTATTCTTCAAATGGTATGAACTCGTTTACCGATACTATTTCTGCTAGTTCAGGTTCTCGTGCTGGTTCACTCCTTTCTCTTAATCAAAAATGGAATACAACAGGAAGTCCGACAGCTATACTCCTTAATGTGACAAATGGGTCTGGTGGTGCTGGAGTAGCTGGAACTAATGCTAATTTAATGGATTTGCAAATGGGAGGAACGAGCATGTTTGCTGTAGGGGCAAATGGAAATGTGGGTATCAATGGTATTCCGACAAATCGTCTCTCTGTTATGGGTGCAAGTGGTGATACTACTGTAGTTAATATCGGTACGACCAGTGGAAACAACTGTAGCTTCTCGACAACGACTGGCTCATGGAGTTGTGCGTCTGATATTCGTTTGAAGCATGATATCTCAGATATTTCTGCAGCAGATGCGCTTGCAAAGCTTGGTATGCTCAATCCAGTATTCTTCCGATATAATTGGCAAGCAGATAGTGAGTCTGCTATTGCTGGATTCATCGCGCAAGATTTTGAAAAAGTATTTCCAGAGCTCGTAAATACAGATCCAAATACAGGATACAAGTCGCTCTCATATGCACCACTTATGCCGTACGTAGTAAAAGGACTCAATGATCAAGAAAAGAAAATTTCTGATATGGATATTCGTGTTTCAAAATTGGAAACAATACTCGCACTCGCAACACCTAGTACAAATTCTTTTGATGGAGTACTTGCAAGTATGAATGCAAATGTGATCGACGGGGTGGCGCATTTCAAGAGTTTGTTTGTCGATACTATACATGTAGACAAGGGTATCGAAATGAAAGATCAAACAACTGGCGCATTGTACTGTGTAGTAATCAATAATGGTGATTGGGTAAAAAATCCTGGTCCTTGTGATACACCAGTAGTGGTGCCGCTTGCGCCAACACCTGCAGTATCTGTACCGACTACTACGACAACCCCAAATACAATTCCGGATACACCCGTAGTAAGTCCTACTCCAAGCACAACAGATACTAGTACTCCATCAGTAACAACTACAGTTACGCCAGATCCAGCACCTAGTTCTGCTCCAGTAGTAGCCCCAACCAATACAACTGATTCTGCTCCAGCACCTACAGTAGCAGCACCTGTAACAACAACCACCCCATAATATGAAAAACGTATATAAAAAAATTCTATATATAGTAGTCTTGGGAATAGGAATTTTTTCTTATTCGCAAGTGTCTGCAACAAGTATCGTGGGATTAGATTTTTCTATTGTGAATCCGATTCTTTCTAGTGGTTTTGCGCAAATAAAATCTACCAATTTTGGGCTTGGGCAATCGTTTGGGCAAAGTGTAATAGGGAAGTCTATCTCTGCTCGATTCCAGGTGTGGAGTGGGTTCCAATACTATGCGACAGCAAAATCGTTTGTTGCGACAGCACAACCAGGAGATAGTAAAATAACGTATTCATGGACTGCGCCGCAGACATATCTGGGTGCGACTGTTGGTTCATATGAACTCGGTATAGGTACTACGCCAGGGACATATGTATTTCAAAATGTAGAAAGTGTTACTACGTTTGTAAAACCAGGACTTACCAATGGTGTGCAGTATTATGCAATCATAAAAGCAGTTTCTCCTGGTGGGGCTGTACTTTCTTTTTCTAATGTACTAATTACAAAACCAGTAGCGGCTACTATAAATCCTGGTACTGGCGGCGGCGGTGGAGGCGGTGGAGGAGGTGGTCCTTCGAATACTGGCTCTGTTGGTAATGCAGCTATTATTATAAAAGGTATTGCATACCCTGGTGCGCAAGTGACTATTCTCAAAGATGGTGCAGTACAAGCGGTGACTACTGCAGATATGGGGGCTTTGTTTTCTATTACTATAAATAATCTCGTCGCAGCGCAGTATACATTTGGCGTATATGCGACAGATTCAAATGGAAAAAAATCTAGTGCGTATAGCTTCCCGATGACACTTACTGACTCAGTGACTGCCGAGATCGACAATGTATTCCTCGCGCCAACTATTGGGGTAGATAGTAGTACGGTGAAAAAGGGTGATCCGATTGGGATTTTTGGTACTGCTGCGCCGAATGCACAGGTCAATATTTATGTGCACTCGGCGCAGCAATTCACTGAGCAGGTGAGTGCGTCAAAAGTCGGTGCATGGTTCAAGCAATTTGATACATCATTCCTCGAGCTTGGAGATCACGTGACATTTTCTCGACAAATAAAAGGCACGCAAGTGACTGATGTCAGTCAGAGTGTCGGCTTCACGGTGGGTGATAAAACTATAAAAGAAAATACTACGTGTGGGCGCAGTGATATGAACTGCGACAAGAAGGTGAATATTACAGACTTGAGTATGCTCTTGTATTACTGGCACAAAACACCTCCTGCAAATTCAAAAGCAGATATAAATAAAGATAAGATTGTTGACTCAAAAGATTTTTCAATATTACTATATGACTGGACAGGATAAAAAACAAAAATTATATACCATATTTTTTTATACACTTATAGTATTTTTGTGTAGTGTATTTCGTGTACATGCTGCTGTGCTTTCTGTCGGATCAGCGCAGCAAAATATATATGTTGGCGATAGTGTCTCTATTGATTACTATATAGATACCCAAGACGCGCCAATAAATGTCGTCGATGCGACATTGCACTATGATGCAAAAACATTACGCGTAGACAATATCTCTACTGGAAATTCTGCGGCAAGTATCTGGGCAGAAAGTCCTAGTGTGGTACGTGATGGCTTTATACATTTTGTTGCAGGGTTCCCTGATGGTATAACAGGCAACCATATATCACTCCTTCGTGTTACCTATGTAGCGCAAAGTGCTGGAAGTTCATTTCTTTCAAATACTATACAAAATTCGCACGTATATATAAATAATGGCGCAGGGACAGAGCAAGAGCTCTCTATGCAGCCTGTGAGTTTTATGATTCTCCCAGAAGGCGGCAAGGTCGCCACTATATCTTCTAATACAAATCCTATGCAGACTAATTGGTACAAAGATCACGATGTCAAAATTCATTTCACTATGCAAAAAGATAGTGTGTATAGTTATAGTTTCAGTACCAATCAAGAGCTTATCCCAAGCGATACCCCAATGCAGACAAATGGTGATGTACTGTATGAGCATATTCCTGATGGAGTGTACTATTTCAAGCTTGCTATGAAGAGTGGCTCAGGATGGAGCGAAGCGGGGGTATATAGAGTACAAATAGATAGTACTAGTCCCACTATTTTGTCTGCATATATAAGTAGTGACATGTCTATATATAGTGGTAATGCATTCGTATCTTTTTCTGGGGTAGATAAAACAAGTGGTATCGCGCAATATGCAGTACGCAGTGGGTACTTTGGGTTCTATCATACAGCGACAAGTCCATACAAAATAAATCGTCCATTGTTTGGTAATTTTATTACTGTGCGTGCGCGTGATGTTGCAGGTAATACTAGTACAGAGACAGTGTACTATCCTGCATACATTCCAAATTGGCTTGCAATAATACTGTTGTGTATACTTGTGTGTGGTTTGTTGTTGCGATACACCACACTCCGTCGTATACTTACTAAGATACAAAAATAATTTATGAAAAAATTTTTTACACTCATATCAATTTTCTTTTTTACTTCAGTACTTGTAGTACATGCTGCTGTTATATCTATCGCGCCAAGTAGTAAGTCTGTTGTTGAGGGAACAACCTTTAGTGTATCTGTAGAAGTAAATACAAAAGGCCAAGCGGTAAATGCTGCAGAGACCACGGTAAGCTTCCCATCTGATTTACTCGAAGTAGTATCTGTTGCTGGTGCAAAAACTTTTTCATTACAAACACCAGGGTCTCCTTCTCGTACAGAAAACTCAGTTTCATTTTCTGCAGGGATACCATCTCCAGGATACAATGGTCCTCGTGGTGGAGTAGGGCGTATTACCTTTAAAGCAAAAACACCAGGTAGTGCTCGTATAACAGTTACTTCTGGAAAAGTATTGCTCAACGACGGCAATGCGACAGATGTATTTGATGGTACAACAAATGCACTTATTACTATCACTGCTGCACCAAAGAAAGAAGTACCTGTTGAGGTAGTACCAGCTCCAGAGACTCCAGCTACAGTAACACCAACAGAAACACTTCCTCCAATCACTCCAACTGTTGCGCCTGTAGTACAGACTGCACCAACTCAGACCATATCGATCAAAGTATCTGATCTCTTCACCCTTATATACGTACTTATCGGAATAATCGTTCTTCTTGCAATATCAGTACTTATTCTTGTACTCTTGTTACTCAAAAAGAATAAGAAGATTAAATAATTAAAAACCGCCCCCGTCAGCTGACGGGGGCGGTTTTTTTATAAGAGATTATTTTTTAATTGCATTTAGTGCGCCGATTTTTCCAAGATCCACTTTTCCAATTTGCTCTTCATCGATATTAAATATTGAAACACCAAAATATACTACAAATGCGATAACAATAAAATCGATACCATTGTTTATAAAAGTACCGTAATGTATTGCAGCGTGTCCTACATGAAATACTTCTGTATCGAGATCGTTCACTCCACCGAGCAATCCATGCAATATCGGATTGATGATATCTACTACGAGGGAAGTGACGAATTTTGATATAGCACCACCAAGAATAAAACCGACAGCAAGGCCGACAATCCCTTGGTTTTTTATGAAATTTTTGAATCCTTTAAATTTTTTGATACCAGGCATAATTTTTATACTAGCATAGTTTTATTATATGTCTATATATAGCCTGGTATATACTATATATATGAGCATTACAAAAACATACAAAATAAAAGGTATGCATTGTGCAAGTTGTGCAGCTATTATTACCAATAAAGTTTCAAAAATTCCTGGTGTAGAAAATATTGTTGTACAAATTGGTACAGAAAAAGCACAGCTTTCTTTTGCTGAAGATATTGTTTCATTAACCGATATAAATAATACTATTGGAGTATTGGGGTACAGTTTTGAATCTACAGAATCCATACATGGAGAAAAAGAAAAACACTTGCACGATATGAAAATAAAAGCTGTATATAGTACTCCTATTGCAGTATTCGTATTTTTACTTATGCTTTGGGATATTGTATCAAAAAGTTTTTCTTTTGTGCCAGCATTACCACTATCAATGATGCTTTTTAATAGTGTCCTTTTTGTACTATCTAGTGTCACACTGTTCTGGATTGGTAGACCGTTTTTGCAAGGAGTAATAAATTTTATAAAACATAAGGTTGCAAATATGGATACACTTATCGGTATAGGGACGAGTGTTGCGTACCTGTATAGTGTGTTGATTATGATGTTCCCGTATATGCGCACAGTGTTACACCTTCTGGAGACTACATATTTTGATGTAGTAATAGTAGTTATTGGTTTTGTACATTTGGGAAAATATCTAGAAGCACGATCAAAGCTTCGTACTGGAGAAGCAATAGAAAAACTTATTGGACTTCAGGCGAAAACAGCAATAGTAATACGAAATGGTGTTGAACAAGAAATATCAGTAGAGCATGTTGTTGTAGGAGATATTTTTATTGTAAAACCTGGAGTAAAAATTCCTGTTGATGGATTGGTTATTTCTGGAAGCTCTTCTGTAGATGAATCTATGATTACCGGAGAATCTATCCCTGTCGATAAAGGTATCGGCAGTAGTGTTGTCGGTGCGACTATTAATAAACAAGGGAATATGCAATGTAGAGCAACAAAAGTTGGGTCTGATACAGTGCTCGCTCAAATCATAAAAATGGTTGAAGATGCGCAAGGGTCACGTGCCCCAATACAAAAACTCGCGGATAAAATTTCTAGCGTATTTGTTCCTGTAGTACTTTTGATCGCTATTGCTACATTACTAGTGTGGCTTGGTGTAGGAAGTTTTTTTATTGGATTTTCTAGTGCGCTTTCGTATGGGATACTTTCTTTTGTCGGAGTGCTTGTTATAGCGTGTCCGTGTGTTCTTGGTCTTGCAACACCGACTGCGATTATTGTAGGTGTCGGTAATGGTGCAGAGCATGGTATATTGATTCGCAATGCTGAAGCTTTAGAAAAATTGAGTAAAGTTACTACAGTAGTCCTAGATAAGACAGGCACTCTTACAAAAGGAAAACCTGAAGTAACAGATATTATCTCTCTTGATAGCGCGTGGACAGAAACAGAGATTCTTCGTATAAGTGTAAGTATAGAAAAACTTTCTGAACACCCACTTGCTGATGCTATTGTTGTGAAAGCGGGAGAGCAGCATATAAAACTCGGTAGCGTTACAAATTTTGAAGCACTTGAAGGTGTGGGAGTACAAGGTGTAATTGATGGAAAACATATTGTGATTCATAGGCCATCAAAAATTGACGCGCAAGAAACAAAAATCAAAGAATTACAAGAACAAGGAAAAACAGTCGTTATTGTTGAGGTTGATAAAAAACAAGTTGGTCTTATCGCACTTTCTGATACTCTCAAAGAAGAATCAAAAGAAGTAGTAAAAAAACTTCATGCAAGAAATATCAAAGTAGTAATGCTTACTGGAGACAACTATGTAGCTGCACAGTATATTGCAAAACTCGCAGGTATCGATGAGGTGATTGCAGAAGTATTACCCGGAGAAAAAGCAGGTAAGATAAAAGAATTGCAAAAGGATGGCGCTTTTGTTGCGATGGTGGGGGATGGTATCAACGATGCGCCGGCGCTTGTACAAGCAGATGTTGGTATTGCTATGGGTACAGGGATAGACGTTGCTATAGAGTCTTCTGGTATCACGCTTCTTGGTGGTGATATTACAAAGGTTGTGCAGGCAATACAGCTTTCAAAAATAACCATGGCTGGTATACGACAAAATCTTTTTTGGGCTTTTATTTTCAATATACTAGGAGTTCCTATTGCTGCTGGGGTATTATATCCAATATGGGGTATAACATTAAATCCGGTATTTGCAGGTCTTGCTATGGCGTTCTCAAGTGTTTGTGTAGTATCAAACTCATTACGAATTAAAACTAAAAAAATATAATTATGAAACAATATACTTTTCACATAACAGGCACTCATTGCGCATCATGTAAAATCTTGATAGAAGATATTTTGCAAGAAAATACAGATATACAAAAATCGAGTGTACATATCAAAAAAGAAATACTTTCTATTGATACAGATAGTGACAAAACTCCTGAAGAAATTATTTTTGATATAAATCAAAAAATACAACAGCACGGCTATGTGGTATCTCTTGAAAAACCTCTCGCACTACAAGACAAAAAACAATACGAAATACTTTGGACAGCTATCCCTATAGGGCTTGTATTTTTAGTGTTATTTTTTATGTTACAAAAGTCAGGTATTTTGAATCTTGGTATTGGGGGTACGACAACACCGAGTACTAGTTTTATAATTGGGCTTATTGCGTCTGTTTCAAGCTGTCTTGCTATTGTGGGTGGCTTGATACTTTCTCTTTCTACAAGTCTTGCACAAGATGAAAAAGAAAACACAAAAAGAGCTGTTGTGTTATTTCATGTAGGACGAATTATTGGCTTTGGATTACTTGGGGGGCTACTTGGAATGATAGGGGGTGTTATAGGTATTAGTTTTACTTTTTCTGCAATACTAGGGCTTATTGCAGCTAGTATTATGATAGTACTCGGACTCAATCTTATCGGAGTATTTAGAAAAAGCAGTATCACACTACCTGCTGGTATATTTACTTATTTTAGAAAAATAGAACACACCTCTATTGCGCCCATTGTGATAGGGGTAGGAACATTTTTCTTGCCATGTGGGTTTACTCAATCAATGCAATTCGCAGCACTTTCGAGCGGATCGTTTTTGGGAGGAATGGGGATTATGCTCGGTTTTGCTTTAGGGACATTGCCGGTTTTGAGTATGTTGTCATTTAGTTCTGTAGGGTTTGCAAAATCAAAACATGCGCCATTGTTTTTTGCATCAGCAGGAGTAGTGGTTATAGGATTGGGATTGTTTGCACTACTTGCAGGACTCGCTGGTCTCGGTATTATTAGTCCATTATTTACTATATAATATTTGTATGGAGAAAAAAGCTAGTATGATTTTAATATCAGGTTTTGTTATCGGTCTCGGTATTATTTTTATGTATCGAGGGGGTGGGGTACAAAATACTCCGACAAATACTAATGCAGTAGTTGTAAAAGATGGTGTGCAATATATCACTATACACGCAGGTGGCGGCTATAGTCCTAAAGAATCTACTGCACAAGCAGGTATCCCTACGAAGCTTGTAGTACAAACAAATGGCGCATACGACTGCTCATCTGCACTTGTAATACACTCGCTCAATTATCAAAAAATGCTCCCTCAGATAGGCACAGAGACTATAGATGTAGGTATTCCAAAAGCTGGTGTTCCACTCCGCGGGGTATGTGGTATGGGTATGTATAGCTTTGTGGTGAATTTTAAATAATAAGAGTATACTGTGTCTTTATGGTGCAGGTTTTGTTTCCTAGAAATGCGTACGCAAAACACCTAACTTGTTTAAAAAACTCTTGTGCTTTTTGTACCGAAGGTGGAGAGCTTTTAATTAAAAGATTTCAATATTGGGATTGGATATATTCAAAATTCCCATATAGAAAATTCCATACACTTCTTATACCAAAGCGACATATAACACGGTTTGAAGAATTACAAACAGAAGAGCTTTTTGAACTTAGTAGTATTCTCAAAGAAGTAGAGCATAGATATATAGATGCGCATATTGTGAGTGAAGATTCTGTGTATGGTGATCAAATGTATTTTTGTTGGAGGTCTCGTTTTGTACCCAAGGAGAAAAAATCAGTAGAGCATTTTCATTTACATATTTGTCCTAAGTTTGAAATACAGCAGGGAATTATTCTCGAAGACGACGCGTGGGATATTGAGATAGGGGTTTTGTAGGAATAATATAGTGTGAGATTTCGTCACCCAGTAGGCGATTCTGCTGAATCGCGAATTACTAAGTTTTTTAGTATTGCGGAGGATGTGAGATTCGAACTCACGGGGCCGATTAAAGCCCGACGGTTTAGTAAACCGTTGATTTAAACCACTCATCCAATCCTCCAGATCGTATTGGTTTAGGATACGACTTCGCTACTATAGCAAAAATTTAGTTGAGTTTCAATAGTTTGAGAACGAGCACTGCGACAGGGTCTGCACTTGGTCCATATACCATAACCCCACCGAGAAGTCCTGTTATAGAGATTGCAATAAGTCCAAGGAATGCAAGGATTCCAGATACTACCTTTCCTCCAAAAAAGGCTTGGTACCAGTTGAGTATTTTTTGTACAAAATTACTTTGTATTTTTACCAACATATTTTTTTCTTGTAATGTTGCAATAATTTCTACTACGAGAAGTACTATATATATGATAGTCGCAAGACCAGCAAAATTTGAATGAGCTTCTACAATACTACGCACTGGTCTGAATACGTGCTCTGCTGCATCACCAGTTTGTAATGCAATAAATGCACCAAGGACACCGATAGTAAGAGTGATCCGTTCTATATCACGCCATGTGATAGAAGGAAAATACTTTTTTGTAGGAAGTAATTTGATAATTGAATATATAAAAAGTAATGCGATCGGGAAGTGTACGAACAGTGGGTGAATATTTGTCATATGTATCAGTATAGACTACATATAGGCTTCCGGGCAATAAATCTATATTTATGGCATAATCAATATATGAAAGGAAATGGTGCTCCACAAACAGAACAAAAGAAAATAAGCGTATTTAGTGTGCTCGGTGGGTATAAAAAAACCATCGTTTTTTTGATACTACTTACCCTTGTAGGGAATGCGTTGACATTGTTTGTACCAAAATTTATTGCAAAAAATATTGATGCATATACTGCAGGTGTTTTTGATATGCATGCTGCTGTCTGGGAATTTATTTTTGTTTCTATTGGGGTATTTGTGTTTACCTATATACAGAGTGTTGTGCAGACATATGCATCAGAGCGAGTTGCAAAAGATTTGCGAAGAAAAGTAGTACAAAAAATATCTGAACAAAACTACGCATATATTCAAAAAAAAGATCCTGCAAAACTCCTCACAGTACTTACTTCAGATATTGATTCGGTGAAATTGTTCGTCTCTCAAGCTATTGTTTCTATTGTGTCATCATTTGCGGTGATTGTGGGTGCTGCGATATTACTTATTTCTATACATTGGAAATTGGGATTGGTGGTGCTGTGCGTGATACCTGTTATTGCTACGGTATTCTTTTTTATATTTTCAAAAATACGAGTACTGTTTTTGCGCACGAGAGAGATTGTCGACAAACTCAACAAGGTCATCAATGAAAGTATTCTTGGTGCTGCGCTTATTCGGGTAGTTCATGGTGAGCACGCAGAATACAAAAAATTCTTTACGGTAAATACTGAAGCAAAAAATACCGGTCTTAGTATTTTGAAATTGTTTGCGTCGCTTATCCCGCTTATTACATTTGTCTCAGGGCTTGGGACTATTGCAATTGTTGCATTAGGAGGACATTTTGTAATTATCGGTACTATGTCACTTGGGCAATTTACGGCGTTTTATACATATCTTGCAATGCTTATTTTCCCAATACTTATTATTGGGTTTATGAGTAATATTATTGCGCAAGCAAGTGCTTCGTATACGCGTATTGCTTCAGTACTTGATTCTGCAGAGCCTGTAAAAACTGATGGTATCATTGCTCCTATTGTAGGCTCTATAGAAGTACAAGATGTATCTTTGGTATTGCGCGATACTACTATATTGCAAAACATTTCTTTTTCTGTGAAAAAAAATACCCGTACTGCTATTATTGGTCCGACTGCTGCAGGGAAGACACAATTGCTCTATATGCTCAGTGGGCTTATACAGCCAACGAGTGGGAGTATTTTGTATGGCAATACGCCGATAGATGCATACGATATGCAAAGTTTTCATTCACAAGTAGGTCTTGTATTTCAAGATAGTGTTATTTTTAATACTACTATACGCGAAAATATTGCATTCAATACATCAGTCACCGAAGAGAGTTTATTGCGCGCAATACAAACCGCAGCATTGGAAGATTTTATAGATGCATTACCAGAAAAGTTATATACCGTTATTTCTGAGCGCGGATCAAATCTTTCTGGAGGGCAGAAGCAACGTATCATGCTTGCTCGAGCTCTTGCGACAAACCCATCTGTGCTTTTGCTCGATGATTTTACGGCACGTGTAGATATAGAAACAGAGCGTACTATTTTGCAAAATATAAAACATAACTACCCAGATCTTACGCTTATTTCTGTGACGCAAAAAATTGCACCAGTCGAAGAGTATGATGCAATTATTCTTTTGATGGAAGGAGAGCTTATCGCTACAGGGACACATGAGCAATTGCTCGCAGTCGTTCCAGAATATGCCCAATTGTACGATACACAACAATCAACACAACAATATGAATTACAAACTTAATACACAAAAAAATATTGTTGGTGAGAAAAAAAGTTTTTTCCAAACTATGCGCGGGCTTCGTCCGCTTGTTGAAGGTCAAGAAAAACGTCTCGGCATTGCAATCGTTGCGATTGTGGTGAACTCAGCAATAAACCTTTCTGCGCCATTGCTTATTGGGTACACTATAGATACCTATATAACTCACAAAAATATGCATGGAGTATATATCTCTGCATTTGTTTTGCTCGGTATGTATATTGTCGCTTTGGGGACGAGCTATCTGCAGACGACACTCATGGGTCAGGTAGGGCAAAGATTGTTATTTAATTTGCGTAATAATATTTTTAATAAATTACAAGAACTTCCTATTGCATTTTTTAATCAAAATAAAGCAGGAGATCTCATTTCTCGTATAAACAATGATACTGATAAATTGAACGCATTTTTCTCGCAATCATTGGTGCAATTTATGGGAAGTCTTTTTGTTATGCTCGGTGCAGGTATTGCAGTACTTTGTATAAATTGGAAATTGGGATTGTTTGCATTGTTGCCAGCGATAATAATGTTTGTCCTTACGAGAGGGCTCTCAGTTTGGGTAAAACAAAGAAATGCGAAAAGTCTTGCGAGTGTAGGTGATCTCAGTGCTGAGATACAAGAAAGTATTGAAAACTTTAAGGTGGTTATTACTGCACATAGACAAGATTATTTTGTAAAAAAATTTGATGCGGTAAATAAAGTAAACTACGCGACGGCGATATCTGCAGGTATTGCAAACAATATTTTTATCCCGCTCTATGGACTCGCTGCAAACATTGCACAAATAATAGTACTCGCATATGGGATATATCTCATCTCGCTCGGGCATTTTACTGTCGGACTTTTGGTAAGCTTTTTCTCATATGTAACAAATTTTTATAACCCATTGCGACAACTCGCAGCACTCTGGGGGAACTTCCAAGTAGCACTTGCGGGCTGGGATCGCGTGTCTGCAATTCTTGCATTGGATACAGATCTTGTTGTTGCACCAGCTGATACACATATGCACAAAGGCAATCTCGGGGTGCTTCATTTTGATCATGTACATTTTAGGTATGCAGATGGTGCGGTAGTGCTTCGTGATGCGACATTTACTTTAGAGCAAGGTAAAACATATGCATTGGTAGGGCCGACAGGAGGAGGAAAAACAACGACTGCTATGCTCATGGCGAGATTGTATGATCCGACAGATGGGGAAGTATTTTTGCGCGGAGTAAATATCAAAACCATATCTCCAGAAGAGCGTACAAAAAGTATTGGATTTATTTTGCAAGAACCGTTCCTATTTTATGGTACACTGGCAGAAAATATAGTATATGGAAATACAGAGTATAAAAATTATACTCATGAAATGTTATTGGAAAAATTGGACGATATGGGTCTTACCGATCTTATTGCACGTTTTGAAAAAGGTCTTGATACGCATATCAATAATATGAGCGAAAGTATCAGTCTCGGACAAAAACAAATTATTTCTTTTGTACGAGCAATTTTACGCAACCCTGATGTTTTGATTCTCGATGAAGCAACTGCAAATATAGATACCGTGACAGAAGAATTGTTGCAATCTATTTTACAAAAATTACCAGCAAAAACTACACGTATTGTGATAGCACACAGACTACATACTATCGCAAATGCTGACGAAATATTTTTTGTTAATAATGGATCAATTGTTGCTGCTGGGTCTATGGAGCACGCGCTCGATATGTTGCTCCATGGGAAGCGAACGAGTTAATTATGATACACCTTTTACTTACCTATAAATATATAATCCTTATCCCACTAGCAATTATTGAGGGTCCTATTGTGACTATACTTGCTGGGTTTTTGGTGACTCTTGGTGTTATGAATCCGTTTATTATTTATCCGATAATGGTTGTAGGGGATGCTGTAGGGGACGGGCTTATATATTATGTTGGCTATACAGGGAAAAAACTTCTTTCTTTTTTTAAGGTAGATGATGCGAAGCTGGTACGTGCAAAAAAATATTTTGCAGACAATCACCACAAAGCAATCACTATGTCGAAACTTATTCATGGTATTGGGTTTGTGGGGCTTATTGCTGCAGGTGCGACACATGTGCCATATAAAAAATATTTTACTACGTGCATACTTATTTCTATGGTGCAGTCTTTTGTAATGCTTGCTATAGGAATATTATTTGGACACGCATATATAACAATAGAAAAATATTTGAATACCTATGCAGCAGTAGTAAGTAGTATTGGTATTATCGTAGTAGCTGTTGTAGTATTAAAAAAATATGTATTTAAACCCAAAATAATATTATGAAACAGGAAAAAAGAAAACTACATATTGCAATGATCTGTGACCCGATAGGGAGTAATAAATCTGGTGTTGTAATGTCTACGTTGCGATTTTCGAAACTACTTACCGATCGCGGACACCATGTGATCTTTATTGCAGCAAATTCAGATGAGCACAAAAAATACAGTATTCACAATGGTGTATATACCTATAGATTCCGTAGTCTGCCAGTACCAAAATCTGGTGGATGGAATCTCGCATTTCCAACTGTCGCAGAATTGAAAAAAGTTTTTATCGATGAAAAAATCGATGTAGTACATATTATTTTGCCGATGTCGGGAGCTATAGTTGCTATCAAGGCAGCACGTGCATTGGGGATAAAAATTGTCGCGCACTCACATTCACAACCAGAAAATCTTTTTATGGATGCGCCAAAGTTTTTGCAACCAACACTCAACAAAACTTGGAACAAATATCTCGCCTGGCTATATAGCAAGTCTGAAGCGCTTATTTATCCAACAGAAATGGCAAAAAGTTTGTTGCACGGTTTAGGAAAAAAAGACCACACCGCAGTAGTGATTAGTAATGGTATTCATACGCAAGAATTTCAACCATTGCCTGTAGGAGACTTTTTTACTCGATACAATATCCCTGAAGAAAAAATAAAATTAGTTTTTGTTGGAAGATTATTTCCAGAAAAATCCGTTGATACTTTGATACGAGCAATCCCTCATATATTGCAAAAGCATACCAATATGCACGTGCTTATTGTGGGAGGTGGACATTTGCGTGAAAAATTGGAAGCTATAGCGCGAGAGCTTGGTGTAATAGAATATATAACATTTCTCGGGCTGGTGAGCGAAACAGACAAGATACATGCATACAATGCAAGTGATATTTTTGTCCTACCATCGCTTGCAGAGCTCGAAGGTATGGTGGTACTTGAGGCTATGGCATGTGGTAAGCCGATACTTATTGCAGATGCACCAATGAGTGCGTCGAGATATTTTGTAGATGGTAATGGATTTTTATTTGCGCACAAAAATCCCGTGCATCTCGCCGAGCAAGCATTACAATTGATTCTTGATGAAAAATTGAGAAAGACTATGGGGGAGAGAAGTTTAGAAAATAGTAAGAATTTTGATATTATGAAAAGTGTTGAACAGCTTGAAGATGTGTACTATCTTGCATTGAATCATCATGACTGAATATTTTTTGAATAATGAAATATCATATCGTACCAATAGTTTTGTAAAGGATAGAAAAACTATAGTGTTTGTGCACGGGCTTTCTGGGTCATGTTCTGCGTGGTATCCATACGAGCCTTTTTTTGAGCAAGAATATAATATTGTAATGTATGATATTCGAGGGCATGGGAATTCAAAAAAGTATCCTTTATATACTGATTATGAAATACATAGTTTTGCCCAAGATTTACAAAAACTTTTAGACTACCTCGAAATACAACAGTGCATCATGGTGAGTAATTCTTTTGGTACTCTTATTGCACTCGAGTTTATAAAAGAAAATCAAGATAGAGTAATAGGTAATATCCTCACTTCACCAATCATATACCTCAATGAAGAACCTTCTGCAACATACATGCGAGGATTTCTTGACATACTCACATCAATACTCGGACTATTCCCGTTTCAAAGTAAACCTCGCGGACGAGTGGATTATGCGAAACACAAAAATTCTACTGATTGGGATATACGAAGAAATCTCGCAGATATGAGAAATACGACACTTCGCGCGCATATGCATACACTCCGCCAATCATTGGTTTTGGGACAGGAGTATTTTGTAGAAAAAATATCTATACCGACTATCATCATGCATGGAGAAAAAGACTCTATGGTGCCGTACAAAAACGCAGTATTACTTGCACAAAAAATCCCCCATGCAGAATTTATTTCAATACCCAATATAGATCACAATACCGCCCATAATGCAGTCGGTACAATAGTAGCGGCTATAAAGAAAATGTGTAGTACACTATAGATATGAGACAGTGGTACAAACAATGCTTTACCGATAGACGCTTTATTTATTCTCTTATAGAAGGATTTTTTTTACTCGGTATAAGTTTGATAATACAATTTTTTACTAGTGCGTATGTAAATAGTCTACCTTCTACTCCAGTAGCTGATTTGATTTTAAGTAATACTCGTGTGCATGATGTCGATGGTATGTTTGTTTGGGGGACAGTATTTATATTTTTGTTTGTAGTATTTTTGGGTATAAAAGAAATACAGCGTGTACCATTTATTATAAAAAGTGTTGCATTGTTTACACTTATTAGATCAGTATTTGTCGTACTGACGCATATCAGTGCATTCCCTACACATATTGCTATAAGTTCTGCGTTTTTTACCAGAGAAGCATTTAATGGTATCTTCACAGGAAATGATTTGTTTTTCTCGGGGCACACAGGATTACCATTTTTGCTCGCATTGATGTTTTGGGATAGTGTATATCTCCGGTATATCTTCCTTTTTTTCTCAGGTATGTTTGCGACTGTGGTATTGCTCGGTCATATTCACTATTCTATAGATGTGCTTTCAGCATTCTTTATTACGTATAGTATTTTCCAGCTCTGTAAATTCTTTTTCAAAAAAGATTGGGAATTATTTGGAAAGAAAAAAGATATTATTATCTAGTTTTTTGTTTTATATAATCAATATGTTTGATCATATTGAGTAGAGAGATCACACCAAGTATCAAAGGTATCCATCCGATAAATACTGCAACAGGTATTTTGAAAATATTGAGCTGCTGAAAAGGCATATAGTTGTACACCCATTCATGCGCATAGAGATTGACCACCTCAGTACATAGTGTTGCTACTATACCTGTTAATGTTAGGGACACTATGTGCAACATATTGCCGCGAATAATTTCTCCAAAAATAGAGCTACCTTTATTGAGTGTGGTGATACTATCGCTCATAAGCCACATACCAAGAAATGGTAAAAGCATGATATATCGCATTTCATAGGTCCAGCCGTGTTGCCATGAAATAAAAGGAAGTATAAGAAAAATAATCCCTACTACTGTGCCAGTGTACGCTATTATTTTTTCTATATATGAAGGTATGGTAAAAACTAATCTATGTTTAGAAGAGATATGATTTTTGAGATATGTATGAAATACTCGATAAAGCTCATACATACCAAATATGTATGCAAGATTCATGATCATATACATACGCAAAAAATCTATATTTGAATATGCAGGCCATGTCCACATTTTTGAAAGGCGAACTCCGTATACATAATCAATAACAAAAGCGGCAATTGTCGAAACAAAAAAGAATAAGAAAAATGTAATACGATGTTTGTGGTTATAAAAGTACCCAAGAATAGATGTTTTGTTTTTGTGGTAATCAACCCAGTCTAAAATAAGCCAACTTCCGACAGCGAACCAAGTATAAAAATGAGGGTATCCGTACAGTATTGCTGATATGATAGACCCGATAAAAAGTATTAGTCCAAATATAAAAGTTGTTTTATGTAGTATTTTTGAAGTGTTCATTGTCTGTAGTATATAGTAAAAGATGTTATAATAGAATATTACTAATTTAAACATTAATGTAATAATGAAAAAAGAATATTTGATTTTGGGAATTTTAGGAGTATTAGGCATCGCTGTTTTTGTTGCACAAAAAACAATAATGGTTTCTCCTATTGATAATTCAGATTTGGTAGCAACAGCAAATAAGGTTACTACCCCTATTTTGGATACTACTCAAAATATAAGTCCTGAAATAATTGCCGCAATAAAAGCGCTTCCTAAACCTCGAGCTGGTGAGCGTATTAGATGGATTCAAAGTAGTAAGACCGCTACTGGTGGATGTAAAAATGTAGAGATTGATCCAACTACAGGGAAGACTATCTCTATAGGTAAGGATGATACTGCTGCATGTAAAGTTATAGGAACTCATTATGATATTGTAAAAAATACTACTAGTATTACAAATCCTCCAAAAACTAATGCACGTTTTTATTATACAGCAACGAATACGGCCGGTGACTGTACCTCAATGGATATTGATATGTATGGTACTGGTTTGCCTATTCCTGGTACAACACATACCACTAAAGGGCCATGTTCTAGTACTAGTATAGGTCTTCATTGGGCTTCTCAATAAAAAAAATATACTGGTTTATTTGGTTATATTAATCTATAAAAAGTCTTGATTTTAAGTTCAAGGCTTTTTGTTTTATGGAAAAAAGTATCTATCTATGATAGAGTTTGGTGTATTGGAGCCGTGTCAGAGTGGTCGATTGTACCTCTTTGCTAAAGAGGCAGGGTGTAAAAGCCCTCGCGAGTTCGAATCTCGCCGGTTCCGCAATACAAAAAATCACTATCATCACGATAGTGATTTTTTGTATCTGCCTGGAGTTTGCAAGATGAGAAAGCTGGAAGCGCGCGCCTGGGAGGCGATACAGCGCTGAGGCGGGGTCGCCACTTTATATTTTTAGAATTTTATGAATAAAAATATGTAGTGATTCGTGACCGAATCTCGCCGGTTCCTTTAGTGCGCAAGAGTAATACCAATAATATGTTTGGCACCGCGCGCGGAAAGCGCGCGGTGCATTTCTTTCATGGTGCCGCCTGTGGTTATAACATCATCTACTAATATATAGAGCGTATCGGTATCGCAAATTTTATTTGCTTGCATACTATATTGTGTGTTTTTGAGACGGACTGATCGGGTATGTATTTGTGCTTGTGGGGTAGTGGGTTTTATTTTTGTGATTATATTTGTATCTATAGTAATAAAACTTGTATCAAATAGTGTATGTGCTAGTTTTTCTGCTTGATTGAATCCGCGCATATTTGTTTTTGAGATATGTTGCGGAGCGGGGATTGCAATATAGTTTTTGAAATCTCTTTTTTGTATAAAGTTCAATACTTCTGGGCGAATATATTGGATGAGTTCTATATAGCCTTGGGTTTTGTGGTGATATTTTGCATCCTTTATTATTTTTTTGACTATAGGATTTTGATAATTATAGAGAGGTCTGACCCAAGAAAGCTCATGGGGAAGTGCGCGAAAAATACTTTTTGCGCAAGAAATACAAAGCATTTTTCCTTTTGTGTTGCAATTAATACAAAAGCTAGGGAACAGTAGTTCAAAAATATACTGCAGCATATAGGAATTATATCAATTTTGCGGTATACTAGCACCTATGGATACTCTATTAGATACAATAAAAAACGGGCTCAAATCTTTATTTGGTGGAAATAGTATTTCTGATGCTGTTGGTGTTGATATTGGTTCTTCTGCTATCAAAGTAGTACATATAAAAAAGGAAGGTGAGAAGGCAGTTTTGGAAACATATGGTGCACTCGCGCTCGGGCCCTATATGCAAGATGGGGTGATAGGACAAGTAGTAAACCCAGATCTAGAAACAATTGTAAAAGCGCTCAAAGATATTTTTGCAGAAACAAAAATCACAAGTACCAATGTAGTCTTGGGTATTCCGTCTGTTTCAAGTATTGTATTTATTTTACAACTCCCTGCAGATATTGATGAAAAGGCTCTCAGTACTGCAATCCCTATTGAAGCGAAAAAATTTATCCCAGTACCACTGACCGATGTATCTCTCGATTGGTATGTTATCCCAGAACGAGAAGATTCTGGTACGGAGTCTCGAGTGATTGCAGAAAGTGGTGGGGAAGCGAAGATGTCTGTTCTTGTTGTTGCAACATTAAACGAAACTCTCGCACAACGTACAGAAATAATGCAAAAATCAAATCTCCCTACAGATTCATTAGAGATTGAATTGTTTAGTAATATCCGCGCACTACTTTCACGAGAGTTGTTCCCTGTACTTATTATTGATATTGGCGCATCAAAAACCAAGCTTACTATAGTAGAGCATGGTATTGTGCAGACATTTCGTTTGGTAAATAAAGGTGGACAAGATATGACGACTGCTATTTCACGAAGCCTTGAAATACCGTTTGCAAAAGCAGAGCAAATTAAAAAAGAATATGGTTTTGCGGTATCTGCAGAATATCCTAAGTTGGTAGATATTATGAAGCTCAATTACTCTCTTATTGGGCAAGAAGCAAATACTACTATTCTTGGATATGAAAAGCGGTACAACAAAAACGTAAGTAAAATTATTATCACTGGTGGTGGTGCAATGGCAAAAGGACTTGTTCCATACTTTGGAGAAGTATTTTCTGCAGAAGTAGTACTTGGTGACCCATTCCAAAAAGTTGAAGCACCGGTATTTTTGACTGGAATTCTCCAAACAACTGGTCCAGAATTCTCTGCAGCTATCGGACTCGCACTTCGCCGCATCCAATAATTCGTTTTACACAGAAAAAGTTGCACATTTTTTATATTTTAATGATATACTTGTTGTATATATGGAACCATTCGCTCCAACAACTTCATTCATTCCCAAAAAACCAATCGATACTTCTGATATCGTAGTCACAAATCATCGCTCAAGTGGGGGACTTGTGGGATTTTTATGTTTTTTTATGATACTTATTTCTGTACTTTCATACGGAGGTGCGTATATGTACAAAAAAGGTCTTGATGCGCAAAAGGTCGCTATCGATCAGCAGCTTGCAAAATCTCGCGACAATATAGGTACAGATTTTGTTACTGATATGAAGCGTCTTAGTGCTCGTATTGCAGGGGTGAAGAGCCTACTTGCCTCACATGTAGTAGTGACACCGCTATTTAAGACATTACAAGATACTACATTGCGCAATGTGGTATATACCAATTTTAGTTATGCAGTTACTACTGATGATACAACCAAAAAATCTATAGTGACTGTTACTCTCAATGGTATTGCAAAAAGTTATGAAACGATTGCATTACAATCTGATGCATTTACAAAAAGTACTATCATAAAAAATCCTATTTTTTCTGATTTGAAAGTAGATAGTAAGACAAATAAGGTCGGGTTTAAGTTGGTTTTTACTGCAGATCCAAAAGATCTTTCGTACGAGAATTTTTTACAAAATACTCCTAATCAAAACCCACAATAATATGCGATACATTATATTAATCATTTTTATAACACTCACTATCGGATTTGCATCAATGTATACATTGCCGTTGTGGCATGCAGGACAGGATTTGGCTGCGTCTATCGCGACAAGTCAAGACAGATTGCAAACAGCGCAAGCCCTCGAAAAGTCTCGTGCAGATTTGATAAGTAAGTACAATAGTATTTCAAAAACTGATTTGGACAATCTCACTACATTGCTTCCTGATAATGTACACAATATCAGATTGATTATCCAGATTGATTCTTTGGCTACAAAAAACGGTCTTTCTATTTTGCAAAACGTTTCTTATAAGACACATGATGATTCTGTTGATGCAAAAACACCGGGAAAGCCAAACCAGGTGACAAATCCATATGAGCCGTTTTCTATTTCTTTTGAAACAACAGGAACATATAAAAACTTTTTATCATTTACAAGTGATCTAGAAAAAAATCTTCGCTTGCTTGATATTGAGCAGGTAGATTTTACTCCGCTTCCTTCTACAAATCCAAAAGATGCACCAAGTGCAAACGGGTTGATTAATTACAAGGTGACATTACAAACATATTGGTTGAAACAATAAATATATGAGCAAAAGAGTAAAAATAACAATAATCGTTGCAATAATCTTTTTGGTAATCACTGTAATAATTGGTGTTTCTTCATCGAGCTCTTCTACTACTGTTGCAAACAGTGCAAATACAGGTCTTAGTTCTTCTGGGGGTGCGCTCGGTGGTGCGGTAGCAAAAACCAATACTACGAGCACTGTAGGGATTGATGATTTTTCTGCAGCGCTTGCAAGTATTCGTAGTGTCTCTATAGATACTTCTATTTTTAATGATCCTGCGTATAAGACTTTGCAAGATAACCCTGTTATCTTGGGTACTGATGTAGTAGGACGCGTGAATCCGTTTGCACCAGTCGGTACTGATGCACCAGATCCTAGTACTATTGCACCTAGTCAAAATCCTACACAACAAATAAGTGCTAATGGCGCAAGTATTACAACAGGAGATGTTACAAAAATAAAAACAACTTCTGCGGTATTTTCTGCACAGCCTGGTTTTGACCCACTCGCAAAAGGACAAAAGGCAACAGTAGTATTTGAATACGGTACTACAGATGCACTTGGCTCTGTGACTGTTCCTATAGCTATAAAAGTTGCAAGTCCTGTAATTACAACTATCAAAAAACTTACTCCTGCAACACAATACTTTGTTCGCGCAACTCTTGTTATAGGAGATGTGACAGTACAAGGCGATATAATTTCTTTTAATACGTTATAAAAATGTTTTTAGATTATCTATTAAAACAACAAATTATTACTGAATTTCAGTATAACCAAGTACTCGCTGAGCTCGAGAGTCGTTTTGAAGGTGATACAGACAAAGCATTGCTTGCAGTGGGTATTTCAGAAGATACAATAACAGCTGCAAAAGCTGCATATTATCAACTTCCGTATATCAAAATAGATGAAAAGAAACAAGATAAAGAATCTCTTCATTTTATTTCTGAAGAATCTGCAACACATTACAATTTTGCACCACTCACATTTACTGATGGGGTACTTTCTATAGGTATTACAGAGCCTGAAAATATGGAAGCGATGAATGCATTGCAGTTCATTTCTGTTAAACAAGGTATTCCTTTCAAAATTTTTCTTATTTCAAAACATGATCTCAGTATTCTTTTGGAGGCATATAAATCTGTCTCAGAAGAAACAGATAAAGCGGTGAGTGAATTTAGTAATGAGCTTGATCTCGCAAACCAAGAAGTCAAAGATGACAATAAAAAAATAGAGCTCACTGCTGATGATCCAAAAAAGAATGAAAAGATTGTCGAAGATGCACCGATTATAAAAATTGTTGCGGTTATTATAAACCACGCCGTAGAAGGGGGTGCATCTGATATTCACATTGAAAATAATGGGGAAAAAGTAAATGTGCGATATCGTGTTGATGGTATTTTGCATACCACATTGACATTACCATTGAGTGCATTTGATGGAGTGATTGCTCGTATCAAAATTCTTTCAAAATTGCGTCTTGATGAAAAGCGAAAACCACAAGATGGAAGTTTTGCAACAATGATTGAAAATAGAAAAATCGAATTTCGTGTTTCAACATTTCCTGCATACTATGGAGAAAAAGTAGTGCTTCGTATTCTCGACTCTGAGCGGGGAGTACGCACGCTCGACGATATTGCGCTTGAGCCAGATCATCTCGCCATGATAAAAAATGCACTTACTCGCCCTTATGGACTTATTCTTATTTCAGGACCTACCGGATCTGGTAAGTCTACTACTTTGTATTCTATGCTTAATGCAGTAGATAAAGAATCGAAAAACGTAGTCTCTCTTGAAGATCCTGTCGAGTATCATATGAACGGAGTAACACAATCTCAGGTTATGCCAGAAATTGGATATACCTTTGCGTCGGGGCTTCGTTCTATTTTGCGTCAAGATCCGAACGTTATCATGGTGGGAGAAATTCGAGATAAAGAAACAGCACAGCTTGCTATCCAAGCTGCTCTTACTGGTCACTTGGTGTTGTCTACTGTCCACACCAATACTGCTATTGGGGTAGTACCTCGTTTGATTGATATGGGGGTTGACCCGTATCTTATTGCGCCGACACTTATTCTCGCTATTTCACAACGTCTCGTGCGACAGGTGCACCCAAGTGCAAAACACAAGATCCCTATGGACGCTATTACTTCAGAGCTTATTAAAAAGCAATTTGCAGATCTTGATCCTGTCGCAGTAGAAAAACTTCATATTCCCAATACCATGTATGAGGTAAAACCTTCAGCAGAATCTCCGTCTGGTATGAAGGGGCGTATTCCAGTATTCGAAATGTTTGCAGTAGATACAGAGATAGAGCAGGCGATTATCAAAAATCCTACAGAGCCTGAATTATATAAGGTTTGTCGTGGTAAAGGGATGCGTACACTTAAGGAAGATGCTCTTTTGAAGGCATTAAAAGGGGATATTGTTATGCAAGAGGTATTTGGTTTCAACTAATAGACCTTTTTTTATAAACACGATATACTATATACATATGACAGAACTTACAGCCCCAGAAAACAAAAAAAATATTTTTATAGTTGATGATGATAGTTTTTTATTAGATATGTATGCGACACGTTTTACACATGCTGCATTCATGGTAACTACTGCTAATGGTGCAGAAGATGCAATAAAGAAAATAAAAGAAGGGTATACTCCAGATATTATGCTTATGGATGTTGTTATGCCTGTAACTGATGGGTTTGAGATGCTTGAGCAAATCAACAAAGAAGGTCTTATTCCAAAAACAGTAAAAATTTATCTTACTAATCTTGGACAACAAGAAGATATAGATAAAGGAAAAGCGCTTGGCGCACTCGGATATATCGTGAAGGCAAATAGTACACCATCAGAAGTGGTCGAACAGGTTTTGCAAATTGTTCACGATCATGAATAAATTTAAAGATTATTTTGACGCACTTGTTGAGACACTATTACAACAAGACGGTTCTGATATTCACCTTACTGCAGGGCTTGCCCCAGCGCTTCGTATAAATGGTGAGCTAGTTTTTCTTGAAGGACACCAAAAACTTCTCAAAGAAGATATTGATGGTATTTTGGCTGCTGTACTGACAGAAAAGAATCTTGCAACATTTACTTTTCATCACGATTTAGATTTTTCATATCAATATAAAGAAAGTACGCGTCTTCGAGGTAATGCGTTTGTATCACAAAGTATTCCAGGTGCAACATTTCGTCTTATCCCACAAGTAAAAACAGTTGCTGAATTAAATCTTCCATCTATACTTTCTGAATTTGCTCGCAAGAGACAAGGATTCTTTCTTGTGGTAGGTCCTGTAGGGCAAGGTAAAAGTGCAACTATGGCTGCTATGGTTGATGTTATCAATTCAGAAAAAGCGAGCCATATTTTGACCATTGAAGACCCTATTGAATATGCATTTGCACAAAAGAAATCAATCATCACACAACGCGAAGTTGGTCTTGATGTAGAAAGTTTTGAGATTGGACTCAAAGGTGCACTTCGAGAAGATGTGAATACTATCTTGATCGGAGAGATGCGTAACACTGAGACTATTGGTGCTGCGGTGACTGCTGCAGAGACTGGGCACTTGGTGCTTTCTACACTTCACACCAACAATGCCTCACAAACTATCGACCGTATTATTGATTCATTCCCTGCTGGGAAACAAGATCAAATCCGCACACAACTCGCAGGTTCATTGTTGGGGATTTTTTCACAACGCCTTATCCCGCGTATGAGTGGAGGGCGAGTACCTGCATACGAGCTTTTGATAAACAACACCGCTGTTGCAAATCTTATCAGAGAAAAACGTACTCATGAAATTGATTCAGTAATTGAGACTAGTGCAGAGCTCGGTATGATAGATATGAACCGTTCGCTCATCGAGCTTGTTCGTCAAGGGCAGATTACTGTTAAAGATGCATTTATGTATTCAAACAATCCAAAAAATCTTGAACGCATGCTCTAGTATTACAAAAAAATTTGCTATACTTATATTATGATTTTTACATATACCGCAGTCACAGAAAATGGAGAGAAAAAAGACGGCTCTATTGAGGCGGTAAACAAAGAACTTGCTATTGCAGGGTTGCAACGTCGTGGGCTTATTGTAACTAGTTTAAAAAATGAAAAAGAATCTCAAAAATGGTATGAAGTTTCTTTTTTTGAAAAAGTATCTCTCAAAGAAGTAGTGATTCTTTCTCGACAAATGTCGACACTGTTTGAAGCACAGGTGTCTGCATTGAAAGCGTTTTCATTGATGGCAGGTAACACTGAGAATCCTGTTTTGAAAAAAAAGCTTGATACTATTGTGACAGATTTGCAGAGCGGATCATCTATTTCTGGTGCACTCGCAAAGCATGGTGATGTATTTTCAGACTTTTATGTAAACATGGTCAAGGCTGGAGAAGAAAGTGGGAAGCTCACACAAGTGTTTAGTTTCTTGGCGGATTATCTCGATCGCCAATACGCTCTTACTTCAAAAACAAAACATGCGCTTGTGTATCCAGGGTTTGTTATTGGGGTATTCGGTTTGGTGATGGTTTTGATGCTTACATTCGTGGTACCAAAACTCTCTGCAATTATTATTGATTCAGGGCAGCAGGTGCCATTTTATACAAAAGTAATTTTTGCTATTAGTGATTTTTTTGTGCACTACTGGTGGCTACTGCTTGTAGGTATTGCAATATTCCTTGTTACCTTCATACAATTTTTCAAAACAAAAAAAGGACAACAAGAGCTCGATATTTTGAAATTAAAAGCACCATTTTTTGGTCCCATGTTCCGCAAATTGTACCTCGCTCGTATTGCAGATAACATGGATACTATGCTTTCTTCAGGTATTCCTATTATCCGTGCGATAGATATTACTGCTGCAATTGTGGGTAATGATACATATAAAGGTATTTTGCTTGGCGCTATGGAGCAAGTAAAAGGAGGGAAACCGCTTTCTGCATCGCTTGAAGGACATGATGAGATCCCTAAGCTTATGCCGCAGATTATCCGTATTGGAGAAGAGACGGGAAGTCTCGGTTCTATTTTGAAAATGCTTGCACACTTTTATCAACGCGAAGTTGAAGAAGCGGTAGATACACTTATCGGACTTATTGAACCGTTTATGATTATTATGCTTGGTCTTGGTGTGGGGATACTGCTCGTTTCAGTACTTATGCCTATTTACAATATTGCAGGTGGTATAAATTAAATAATTGGTGGTATACTATAGCTATATGAAGAAAAAAACGTATACACGAGGGTTTACTCTCATTGAACTTTTGGTAGTTATTGCAATTATTGGTATTTTGGC
>JBAXXQ010000003.1:0-20599 GCA_037127795.1 bacterium
TGATACCTCCTGAAGTACTTGGTATGACCGTACAGGTTCCTCCAGCGTTTTGGAATTTGGCGACTGAAGTGCCGGTGGTGATAACAGAGTTCCCTACTTGAAGGAATTTATTTACTGCAACTCCATTATTATCAATACGAAGTTGTATAGTATCCCATCCCACTATCATAGTACTGCTTGCAGTATTTGAAATATTTTTTCCAAATACAAATCCATAGTCGGCAGCAGTACTGGTTGTACCATTTGATACACCACTTCCCCAGACAAAACTAGCGAGGCCGTTTGTATATACATTTGCTCCTGACGGCGCATATCCCCCAGCAAGTGCCCCATCGGAATCATTGATGATAGAACCTCCGTTCGCATATCCTAGCGCAATACTTGCATGCATTTGGGTAGTAGTACTTCCTGCACGAATTATTCCATTATTTTCTGCATATCCACTAGTAAATGAACCAGCAGCAGTTCCAATTAAAGAACCCCCGGTATCTGCAGCCCCAAACACATGAGCCCCGTTTGAAAGAGTACCACTTCCTGATGTAGACATAGAACTAGTTGGACCAGAAACCATACCACTGATCATAGTACCGTAGCCTGCAGCAGTAACTGTTCCACCATTTTGTGCAAGGATATGTATAAAAGACCCTGGTCCCGAAGCGGTAATAACAGGATTACCAGTACCTAATGTTACACCCATAATATGAGCACCCTGAGCAGAAGCAATCAGAGAACCTGCGTCTGCATATCCTGAAATATAAGCACCTCCACCTGACGCGGTCATAATACCAGGAGTACCACCATATCCAGCAACACCAAAAACTGCAGAGCCGTATCCTGATGCGGTAATAGAAGATCCTGATGTATACGCACTTGCAGCAACAAATGTATATGTACCAGTTAAATTTATTGCTGAACCCGTAGAAAAAGCTGTACCAAACAAAGTACCATAATCATTAACATTTATAGTACCCAAACTTCCATTCGTAAATAATAATCCTCCCCCTTTAGTTATTCTAAATCTTTCAATATTATTTGTTTTTAATACCAAATCCTGCGCATCAGTAGTACCAATGAAATTGGTACCTGGAGTTGTGCCTGCATTGCCAACAGTAGACCAGAGTGCGAGACTTGTTTGAGGAGTCCAGGTGAGGTTGCCATTGCCATCGTTTATTAAAAGAGTGTTTACTGTACCTTGTGTATTTGGGAAAGAGTATGCGACACTGTTGATACCAGAGATATTGCCGAGGAATGTTTTGTTGCCTGCAATAGATTGGGTGGTAGTAGTAAGATATCCTGCAGTTGTTGCAGATGCAGGTGTTATAGAAAATGATCCAGTGTTTGTATCATATGCAAGAGGAGCAGATGATGTAACAGCTACCATCTTGCATGCTGGATCTGTAGGGAGACAGCTTGGGTCTATTGTTTGTGGTGTAGGGGTGGTGGCGTATGAGATGGTTGCGGAGAAACAAATCAAAAATAAAAATGCACCAAAGGTTTTTTTGTGCTGTAAAATAAAAAACATAGTACAAGTATACCACAATAAAAAATACTCTCAATATTGAGAGTATTTTTTATTATAGAAATTATTTTTTGAATGGGATTCCAAGATGTTCGAAGAATGCTGTTGCTTCTGTTTTATTCTTTGCACTTGTTACCAATGTGATAGCAAGACTGAATACATCCTTGAGATCTTCATCAGCAGCTTCTGGGAAGATAGTGTGTTCCTTGATACCAATAGTCATATTACCGATAGCATCAACTGCTTTTTTGTCGATACCACGGAAGTCTTTTGTTCGTGGAAGTGCAATGTGAATAAATTTATCGAGGAAGTGTGCCATGCGAGCACCACGGAGAGTAACTGCTACTCCTACTGGATCCCCTGCACGGATTTTGAAAGATGCAACTGATTGCTTTGCAGCACGAACTGTTGGGCGTTGTCCTGTAATTTTTGCAAGACGATCAACAACACGATTGTTTGTCTCACGATCTTTTTTCATACGAGTACCTGTACCAGTACCAACAACAATCTTGAGAAGCTTTGGAGCTGCCATAGTGTTTTTGTATCCAAAAGAAGCAAGTGCTTCCATAGTATTCTTTTGTTTTGATTCTGTGTGTTTCATATGATTTATTTAGCTAGTTGGCTATTACTCTTTTTTGCAACACGAACAAGACGATCACCAACAACCTTTTTTTCAATACGAGTTTGTGTGCCTTTAGTTGGGTCAACAAGCATAACGTTTGATGCATGTACTGAGAGAGTTTTTTCTACGATACTTCCTGCAACACCACCCTTTCCTTTCATGTGACGCTTTACAACATTTACTCCTTCTACTACTACACGATCTTTGTCGCGGAGTACTTCAAGCACTTTGCCTTTTGCGCCTTTGTTCTTGCCTGTGATTACTATTACATTGTCTCCTGTTTTGATACGCATATATAAACTCTTATAGCACTTCTGGTGCAAGTGATACTATTTTCTGATAGCCGAGCTCGCCGATTTCTCGTGGGATTGGTCCGAAGATACGTCCAGCCTTTGGTTCTTTTTTACCTTTTTCAAGAATAACAACTGCATTATCATCAAAACGAATGTATGAACCATCTTTGCGACGGAATGCTGTTTTTTGACGAACAACAACTGCTTGGCAAACATCTTTTTTCTTGATTGCTTTACGAGGTTCTGCTGTTTTGATAGAGAGTATTACTACATCACCGATACCAGCATAGCGACGCTTTGAACCACCGAGCACTTTGAAAATCTTCCCGATTTTACCTCCGGCGTTGTCTGTTATTTTTACTATTGATCCATCCTGCAACATATATTTATTTTACGATACTAAAATGCTTATCCTTTGACATGGGACGTACTTGTTTCATTTCTACAGTTGCACCTACTACAGCAGTGTTGTCTGCATCGTGTGCTTTGTACTTCTTAGTATGTTTTACATACTTGTGGTACTTACTGTTTTTTACAAAACGAGTAACAGAAACAACGGCTGTTTTATCCATTTTGTTGGATACCACAATTCCTTTGATTGTCTTTTGTTGTGATTCTGTTGCTTTCATAATAATTAGTGTCTAGCTATAATACTTATTTTTAAACTTTTGTCTACTTTTTCCGTTTATCGTCCCAAAATCTTTGTTTTCACAGGAAGTTTGGTTGATGCTTTACGAAGGGCTTCGCGTGCTACTGCTTCTGGTACTCCATCTACTTCGAACAAAATACGTCCTGGGAGTACTTCTACACAATATCCATCAAGATCTCCTTTTCCTCCTCCCATGGGCACTTCTGCTGGTTTTGAGGTAATTGGACGATCAGGGAATACTCGGATCCACATACGGCCAACTTTGGTAAGGTGACGTGATGCTGCCTTACGAGCTGCTTCGAGTTGGTTTGATGTAATACGACCAACTGATTCACTCTTGAGACCAAATGAACCAAACGCTACTGTAGTACCACGTGTTTCTACGCGATCTGCCATCTTTGTTCGCTTCTTTTGCCACTTTCTAAATTTTACTTTTTTGGGGAATAACATACGCCTTATCTCTTATCTTCTTTATTAAAAACTTGGCCCTTGTAAATCCATACTTTGATACCAATCACACCGTATGGCATGTTTGCTCTTTCACGAGCATAGTCGATATCTGCACGGAGTGTCTGAAGTGGGATTGAACCACGCTTGAGTGTCTCTGAGCGAGAAATTTCTGCACCACCGAGACGACCACCAACATAGAACTTTGCTCCTTGTACACCACGAACTGCCATCACCTTTTCGATGAGCTGCTTCATAACACGACGGTATGGAAGACGCTTTTCGAGACCTTCTGCAATCATGAATGCAACAATCTTTGCATCTGCATCTGGATTTGGTACTTCAACGATTTCGAGTTTGAGATCGTCTGTCAAAGTAATTCCCTTCTTTGCGAGTACTTTCAAAATATCAGCCTTGATTTTTGTTGCACCTTCACCTGAGCGACCAATAACCATACCTGGACGAGATGTGTGGATAATAACACGGATAGACTTTTGACCACGTTCGATACCTACTTGTGATACATAATACCCACGGAGACGCTTTTCAAGAAATGCACGGATAGTAAGGTCTGTTTGGAGACTTGATACGTATTTTGCATCTTTTGCAAACCAACGACTCTTCCAGTCGCGGAGTATTACAAGACGATGTGAATATGGGTGAACTACTTTTGACATATATTATTTACTCTTTTTTGCTACTACTTTTTTAGCAACTACCTTTTTTGTTTTTTCGACTGCTTCTGCAAGAGAAAGAGTAACATGACTATTTTTCTTTCGGATAGGCTTTGCAACACCCATAGCACGAGGCATAAAGCGCTTCATAACAAGCCCTTTGTTTACTTCAATTGTTTTTACGATAAGGTTTTCTGTTGCAATACCTTGCATGCGAGCATTAGCTACCGCTGAAGAGATAAGCTTTTTGATAGGATCAGCAGCACGCTTTGGCATGAATGAGAGCTCTACTTGTGCACGAGCAACATTTTTACCCTTTACTGCATTTGCTACAGTGCGGACTTTACGAGGACTTTGACGATAGTTTGTGAGCGTTGCTTTCATAATATTAGAAATTATTTCTTCTTAGTGTCTCCTGTTGATTTAGCAGCTTTTGCGGCTGATATTTCAGCTTCCTTTTTCTTTTGATCAAGTTCTTTTTGCATCTTACCTCCGTGACGAGCGAATTTACGTGTTGGAGAAAATTCTCCCAAACGGTGCCCTACCATATCTTCAGTAACAAGTACTTCGATATGTTGCTTACCGTTGTGAACACCGAATGTAAAACCTACCATTTCTGGCGCTATTTGTGAGGCACGTGCCCATGTTTTGATTATCCCAGCAGAAAGCGGCGCTTTACCAGCAATCTTTTTAAGAAGTTTTTCGTCTACGTATGGGCCTTTTGCGATTGATCTTGTCATAATGTTGAAAAAAAGAAGCTCTTGTTGAGCTCCGAGTATCTTAGCAAATCCTAGGATATTGTCAAATCCTTATCGAATTAAAAGACAAGTTTTGGTAAAAAGATAATTGCACCAACAACAATTGCACAAAAAACAGCCAAAAGTACTGCCCCGGCAGCTACATCTTTGGTATCGCGAGCAAATGGGTGATACTCGGGACTAGTAAGGTCTATATCAATTTCAATAGCAGTATTTATACTTTCTGTAACAAACACAGCACTGATAGCAAAAATAAGCATGAACCACTCTACTTGATTGATATGGAGATGCACTCCTAGAGCCACTACAAGCGTCATAGCGACCATGTGTATCCACATATTGTGTTGTGTTCGCAATACGATACCAATACCTCGTACAGCGTTTGTAAGAGACTTTGTCCGAGCAACAACAGAGAAACGCTTTTTTTCCGGGATCATATCTTCTGGAATCATACTTTGCATATGTCTATAGTATATACCTGATACATACAGAGTGAAAATAGTTTATCCACAAATAATTACCTTCCAGCTTTTTGATCCATCTCATCTTGAACCATATTATTAAATAGTGCGACGACTTCATCATATTGAGACCATGCAGTCGTATATGCACGAGACTTGTTCGTATAATCCCACTCGGTAACATGTTCCGCCCAATCAACAATTTGTATAGCTGCTTCTATTTTATCAAGCGCATATACAAACTTCCCCTCTGGACTTGCATGAGATGGGTCACTTTTTGTTTTTGCATAGTCTTCCCAAAGACTCATATATTCTAACTGTTCTTGATCAGGAAGTTCTGCAAAAATAATTTTTGCAGCAGCACGCTCACGATCAACCTTTTCTTTATAGGCATCAACATTAAATGCATGCCCTCCTGCACCATTACTAGCAAAAATAGGATTAAAGTCTTCAGCAATAATCTCTACAAGGTCATGTACTAGTGCCATTTTTAGAGCTCGTTCGACATTAACCTTTTCTTTTATTCTTGGTGCAAGCATGATAACCAAAAACCCTAGTCTAAAACAGTGCTCAGCGACACTATCCCACCGCCCTACAGGCACATTCTCCCAACCATGCATACCCTTGAATCGAATAATGTTTTTTACCTTATTAAGCGTGTGAGTAAATGCGAGTATTTTTTGTAAATCAGAATCAATCATATATATAAAGATACTATATGTAATATTTTTGTAAACAAAAAACCAGCCGATGGCTGGTTTTTTGGATTATTATCTCTTTGTCTTGCGACGAGAAACGATCTGAGTATTTGAGTATTTCTTTGGAGTACGAGTACGAACACCGTATGCTTGCTTACCATGACGTGTTTTTGGTCCTCGACGGAGTCCAATACCTTGGCGTCCTTCACCTCCACCGTGTGGGTGATCTACTGGGTTCATAGCAGTACCACGAACTGTTGGTCGGATACCGAGCCATCGTGAACGTCCTGCTTTTGCCAAGTTGCGAAGTTTGTTTTCTTCATTAGATACAGCACCGATACATGCCCATGCTGTGTCGAGTACTTTTCGTACTTCGCCAGATGGCATTTTTACGTTTGTGTATCCATTGTCTTGCGCTGCTACTTGTGCAAATGATCCTGCACTACGTACAAGCTTTGCCCCTCCTTTGAGTTTGAGCTCCACGTTGTAAATAAATGTACCAACTGGGATAACTTTTAATGGAAGACGATTTCCTACTTCAAGAGGTGCTTTTTCTGAAACGATGAATGAATGTCCTACAGTAACTCCTTTTGGAAGTACTACATACCGCTTTTCACCATCTGCATACACAGCAACACCTACGAATGCAGTACGATTTGGATCATACTCTACAGAGGTAATTTTTGCTAGGATATCATACTTGTTGTACAAGAAGTCTACATCACGATATGCACGCTTGTGTCCGCCACCTTTATGAGGAGTAGTGATACGTCCTGTATTGTTGCGACCCACAGAACGCTTGAATCCTTTTGTAAGAGATTTTACAGGTGTATCTGTAGTAAGCACTTTTCTATATTCAATAGAAGAATTGTGCCGTTGTGATTGTGTGGTTGGTTTATATGATTTCATAGTATTATGCGAGATCTATACTAGCACCTTTTGCGATAGTAATATACGCTTTTTTAGTCTTTTTACCAAAACCGAGGCGACCCTTTCGAAAAAATGATTTTGGTTTTGAAGTAATAGTACGAACATCGATTGGTTTTTGCTTAAATTTTACAAAGAAAGCTTTTCCAATTTCTGACTTTGTTGCATCTGTATCAACAAAGAATGTGTAAGTATTTTCCTTACTAGTACGAGCAGCTTTTTCAGTAATGATAACCTTTCCAAGTACTGACGGAGCTACTGCTACTACTGGTTCTTTTTTTGTGTCTGTTGTTTTAGCCATATTATTTTTGTTTTCCTGATAATAGTGCTGATACTTTTTCGACATCTACAAGAACAATAGTTCGTGCAGTAATTGCATTCAATGTATTGAGCTTATCTGCAGTAAGTACTGTTACTCCAGGAAGGTTTGCAAAAGATTTTTCAATCAATTCATTACTTTCTGGAAGGACAAACAATGCACTAGTATGTTTTTTGTGTGCAACACCTGAAAAACCAGGGATTGTTGCAAGAGTATCAAGGATACCTTGCGCTGACTTTGTTTTGATCTCACTCAATGCTATACCATCGAGACAGAGAATTTTTCCATCTGATACTTTTTGTGAAAGTACAGTAAAGAGAGCTTTTACGCGCATCTTTTTGTTAATCTTTTGTCCGTATTCTTTTTCACTGTGTGGACCAAACGTCACACCTCCACCAACCCAGATTGGAGAACGTGATGAACCGTGGCGAGCACGTCCTGTTCCTTTTTGTTTCCAAGGCTTTTTACCACCACCAGAAACTTCTCCACGATCTTTTGTGTGGGCTGTTCCGGCACGAGCATTTGCTTGCATACCGAGTACTACTTGGTGTACAAGATCTGCATTCCAAGGAAGTCCGAAAATTTCACTTGCTAGAGTACTATTTTTTGCTACTGTACCCTTTTGATTGAATACAGAAACTTCAAGAGATACTGGTTTTGTTGTTGTATTTTTTGTTTTCATATAATAACTCTTAGCCAACTATCTGGACTACTGAACCGCGACGACCTGGTACTGCACCACGAACATAGATTTTGCCATTTGCTTGATCTACACGAGCAATAACAAGACCTGATACAGTAACTGTATCACCTCCTGTTCGTCCCGCCATGCGCATACCTTTTACCACACGACCTCCGGCACGTCCTGGACCTCCACCAATAGAACCTGGCTCACGTTCTGAGTGCTTTTGACCGTGAGAACGTGGTCCTCCATGGAAACCGTGTCTTTTTACCACACCTTGGAATCCTTTTGCTTTTGATGTACCAGTAACGATAACCTTATCCCCTTTTTCAAAAGTATCTGCAGAAATTTCTGCACCTACTTCTACAGTGGGATCTGTTTCTGTACGAAATTCTTTTACTACTTTGTAGCCCTTGCCACCAAAAGCACCGAGCTGTGCTTTTGCAACACGAGACTCTTTTTGCTCTTCAGTTGCAAGCTGTACTGCACTGTAGCCGTTTTTTTCAATTGTTTTGAGACCAGTAACAATGTTTGTCGATACGTCGATCACTGTTACGGGTACAACTTTTCCGTTTTCTTCGAAAAGCTGACTCATCTCTATTTTTCTTCCGATAATGTATTTCATATTATGTTCATACCCTTATAAATCCGGGCATTGGACCACTTAAATTATTAAGTACGGGTATTCTACACGATTTTTGGTTTTTAGCAAGTAAATACAATAGAAGTACTTGACAAAATATCTTGATATGATACTTTATATAAAAAATAAATATGTTCGATGAAACTACCTATATTCAGTATTCAAAAACTGAATTGAAAAAATGGGACAGGAATATGGTTCTTAGATTGCATTGCGCAGAGGTTTTTGATGGATTTTTTTATCAATTCCCCGCAGGAAAAAAACCATATGTCACAAAGTTTAAATCCATAGAAGAATTTGGGCACTACCGGCATTTATTATTACAGTCAAACATAAAAATCAATAAGTTTATAAAAACAAAAAAAGGGATACAAAAATTACAAGTATCACCTAAAGAATTTTATAAAGAATTAGATTTGGCTGTAGTAGAATGCGGTATAGATCCAGCTCATCTGTATGAAGTGCTCAACCCTATTGCAACTCGCAATACAAACAAAGATACCCAATGGAGAACAATCTATAAATACTTAACACGTATTTATATACACATGAGAAAAAAAGGGTACCCGAAAGAGACTCTGATCCATGGAGCTTAAACTAAAAGAGGCTATTATCAATCGATAATAGCCTCTTTATTTTTATGTGACCTAGCTTTACATATTTATTTTTTACAAAAACAGTGAACTATTAATTCCTTTTGCAAGTATTGGACCACCAGCCATTGGAATAACACTTCCATTACTATCAACACCTGAAGAAAAATTGTTTTCTACAAGAAGTGTGACAGCACCTGTTTTAAACAAAACAAACACTTTTCCTTGAAGATCAACAATACCAGTAATAACAGGCATATCAATACCGCCGACTATTCCCGTATAGTATTTTAAATCAATTGCATTTTTTGAATTATTTTTATCTATAAAATACAAGGTATCTTCTGGAACTTTTTGAGCTGATGCACCAGGTATTGGTGGCGTAGCAGAAACGATATCGTGAGAAATTACAAAATTACCAATACTGGTAGTGATATTTTTATTTAACTGTTTTCCACAAAAAACTTTTCCTCGAGGGAATAGTGTATTTAATACTGTATTACTTTGACAAGTTGTAGAAGTTTTTACTGCTGCAAAAGAAAAAGTAGGGGTAATTAAAAATAATAATAAAAAGGTACTTACTGCAACTATTTGTATTTTTTTCATATACGCAAGTATATTCCTTACTACAACAAAAAACCAGCCGGGTGGCTGGTTTTTTGTGATCTATCAAATACTTATTAGAGCATTTTTACATCTATATCTACACCTGATGGCATTGAAAGGTTTGTAAGCGCTTCAATGATTTTTGGTGATGGATTTTCAATATCGATAAGTCTTTTGTGTACACGCATTTCAAATTGTTCACGTGAATTTTTGTAAATAAACGATGAACGGTTCACGGTGTACTTTTTGATTTCAGTAGGCAATGGAATTGGACCTCGTACTTTGCCATCATAGCGAAGTGCGGTGTCAATGATCTGCTTTACTGACGCATCGAGAATTTTGTTCTCATATGCACGGACTCGAATCCGCAAGAGTGATTGCACATCATCTTTTTCTGTTTTTTTTGTTGCCATAGTATTTCTCGAAAGAGCAAGTTAGATTCTAGATTATGCAATAACTTTTGTTACTACACCTGCACCGACTGTGCGTCCTCCTTCACGGATAGCAAAACGCATTTGATCTTCAATTGCAACTGGTGCAACGAGTTCAACACTGATTTTTACTGTATCCCCTGGCATAACCATTTCTGTTCCTTCTGGGAGTTTAACTTCACCAGTTACGTCTGTAGTACGGATGTAGAATTGTGGTTTGTAGCCGTTGATAAATGGAGTGTGACGTCCTCCTTCCTCTTTCTTAAGAACGTAGATTTCTCCTTCGAACTTTGTGTGAGGTTTTACTGAGCCAGTTTTTGCAAGTACTTGACCACGAGTAAGGTCATCTTTCTTTACTCCACGGAGCAAGATTCCTGCATTGTCTCCAGCTTGTCCTTGATCGAGTTGTTTGTTGAACATTTCGATACCAGTAACTGTAGTCTTTGCTGTATCTTTGATACCAACAATTTCTACTTCTTCACCAACTTTTACGATACCACGTTCGATACGTCCTGTAACAACTGTTCCACGTCCTTCGATAGAAAAGATATCTTCGATAGGCATAAGGAATGGTTTGTCGAGGTCGCGAACTGGAAGTGGGATGTATGTATCGAGCGCATTTGCAAGATCCATAACTTTTTGTGCCCATGGGTCATCCATTGATGTTGATTCGAGAGCTTTAAGACCTGAACCACGGATAACAGGACAATCCTTATCAAAACCTTGTTTTTCAAGAATTTCACGGATTTCTTCTTCCACGAGTTCGATCATGTCTTGATCATCCACCATATCGCATTTGTTTAGGAATACGATTATTTTTGGAACACCAACTTGTTTTGCAAGAAGGATGTGCTCACGTGTTTGTGGCATTGCTCCATCTGTTGCTGCAACTACGATGATTGCACCGTCCATTTGGGCTGCACCGGTAATCATGTTTTTGATGTAGTCGGCGTGACCTGGGGCGTCAATGTGAGCGTAGTGACGAGATGCTGTCTCGTACTCGTTGTGTGAAATATTGATAGTAATACCACGTGCTTTTTCTTCTGGTGCACCATCAATTTCTCCGATTCCTTTAAGTTTTACTGTGTTTCCAGCCATGTTCAAAACATGGAGGATTGCCGCTGTAAGAGTAGTTTTTCCGTGGTCAACGTGACCGATGGTACCTACGTTTACATGGGGCTTTGAACGATTAAATGCTTCTGCCATATATAATGTACTAATTAAACTATGTAATAAAAATTTGCAAACAAAAACAACGCATATGTGCGATGTGACCTTAATAGTAGCAAATTACAACACTTTGTCAAATAAAAAAAGCCAGCACCTGTATTGTTACAGTTACTGGCTTTTAGAGTACCCCTACCCTTTTAAATGAACTTCTTTATAAGACTCAAAAAATATATCCTCTAATTTCCGTATTACAATAGTGTTTTGACTAAACCTTTCAAGATGGTGTAACGGATTTTGAGTATCGATATATGTTTCCGCACTTGCAGAATATTCTACCCTAAACAAATGAGGTCTATTTGCTCTTAGATCAAAAGCACTCCATCGTCCTTTTTTGGTGAAATATTTCTCAGGAGAATCTGTATCAAATAACTCAATAATACATTGATAGGTATTCGAGGCAATTAAAATCGAAAAAGGTATATCCTGAAACTTAATTGCAAAAAAATCAGGATTATTAGATGCTGAAGGCATTTTTGCTGGTAAAACACATTGTGTTACAGAAAAAGCCTTTTTAACCTTTTTTACAATAACCTCTTTCATTTTCGAGATCATACTCGATTTAATTAAAGCAAGCTCTTTTTCTCTTTGTTGCAACTCTTCAAAAGAGCTAACAGGAACTACATTTTTTACATTGGGCATAATAAATAATTTTTCTTTATTATACACAAAAAGTCCCAATCGTCAATGATTGGGATAATTATTAAAAAAGCCGCCTTATTAAGACGACTTTGAAAGAATATATGCCTATACAACAAAATGATCAAGAATTTTGAAAAAATCAGCACCAGATGAAGTACCCCACAAACCCTCAATTATTTTATTATCAGAAATTTTTGTAATAGCACTTTCATATAAAGTACTATTATTTTCCTTAAGCCAATTAAGCATATAAATAATCTCGTTTGGATACATGTGGTAATCCTTAGAAAAACAAAATTCAAAAGCTTTTTCAATTACCCGATCTTGCCCACAAAGAGTAAATATCTCGACAGCCCCTTCAAAAATCTTGTACTTATGTTGACCAATTGTTTTTATATATGCATTTATCACATTATCATTTTGGTAATATGCATATATCCTTTTTGCTTTATCATATGTAAGACCAAATTGATATGACACTTCATATTTAGTAAGTAATCTATCCATGATATATCTCAGCATTTCATTTGAAGGATCAAAAATCGGTAATACAAATAATAATTCTGATAATTTATCAGAAAACACATCTTTTTGGAATAACTCATATACAATAGGAAGATACTCCTTTTTAAGATTTTCTAATTGTTTTTTATTACTCTTATTTTGCAAATCAGATATTTCTGTTTTAATAGATTCAAGTAAGTGGTTGCAATAATGGCTTTTTTCTTCTTCGTTGATTTTTGTAATAACTAATTTAAGGATTTCTTTGTTATAATTTGTTTTTTTATACAGAGACAACAAAACATCGATATCTATTTGTGTTGTTTTCTTTTCTTCAATATTTTTACATAGCCTAGCTATATCTCTAGTAGAAAAAACAAAATTAGACTTACACCCCCAAAACCTATCCATAAAACGAGCATCATCTGGATTTTTCAAAAGAAATGCACTAATAAGTGTTTCTGCAATAATTCTTTCTGTAGGGAAATTCTTTGTTAATGAATAATATGCTAACAACCTATCCCTATCTGAAAGTTCAACTACTATTTCACGCAATACAACAAGAATTATTTCTTTTTCTTGTTTAGATTTTGTTTTTTTAAACAGTTCCCAAAAATCAGAAAAGTTTTCACATACAAAAATTATATCTTTTGTTTTTGCATAAGATAACATCAGATTTTTTGCCTGCTCATTTTCTTTTGCAATCTTTTGTAACTCTGTTTTTTTGAATTTTCTATCTGGATCATACAAAAAATTTTGTATCCATTTTTTAAAAAAAGTTGTTTTTTCAAAAACTTCTTTTTTCATATTATAAATAACAATACATTCTTCAAGAGACAGATCTTGTGGTAGTACTGTGTTTTTACCATTAATATAATTAATGGTGGTAAGAGTAAGTCCTGTTTTAGACATACTTTCGGTAAGCCATAATGGCGTTTGTTGTGTATTCATTTGTTAATGTTTTTTGCAACTATACGCTTATATTTAAATAAGTCAAACGATCTAGCAGAAACAAAAAAACCAGCCATCGGCTGGTTTTTTTGTTTTGCACTTTTATTATTATGCGCGAGATTTGATGATAGTATCTGCAACGTTTTGTGGCACAATATCGTAACGGATGAATTCCATAACGAAACTTGCACGACCTTCGGTCATAGAACGAAGTGTTGTCATATAACCAAACATTTCTGAAAGAGGAACTACTGCATTCACCACCTGGTTCATACCACGAGTTTCCATTCCTTCGATAAGTCCACGACGTGAAGAAAGTGATCCAGTAACATCTCCCATGAATTTGTCAGGAGTTACTACTTCTACTTTCATCATAGGCTCAAGAATCACCGGACGAGCAGCTTTACATGCATCTTGGATTGCCATACTTGCAGCAATTTTGAAGGCCATTTCGTTTGAGTCAACTTCGTGGAATGATCCATCGTAGAGCTCTACTGAAACGTTTTCCATACGGAATCCTGCAACAATACCACGATCGAGACCTTCTTTGAGACCTTTTTCAACTGGTGGAATATATTCTTGTGGAATAGCACCTCCTTTGATAGTGTTCACAAATTCGAAACTTCCTGTACGCTTGGTATTTTTTGGAAGGTCTTTTGGATCAACAGTTTGATCAAGTGGTTTAATCTTGATTTTTACGTGACCGTAGTTACCCTTACCTCCAGACTGCTTGATGTACTTACCTTCTGCTTCTGCAGTACCAGTAATTGTTTCTCGGTATGCAACTTGTGGTTTACCAACATTTGCTTCAACGTTGAACTCACGCTTCATACGATCAACAATAATTTCAAGGTGAAGTTCTCCCATACCAGCAATGATTGTTTCTTCTGTTTCAGGATCTGTTGTTACTTTGAATGTTGGATCTTCATCAGAAAGACGACTAAGTGCAAGACCCATTTTTTCTTGGTCAGCCTTTGTTTTTGGTTCAATACGAAGGTTGATAACAGGCTCTGGGAATTTGATACGATCGAGCATGATTGGTGTTTTTTCATCACACAATGTGTCTGAAGTTTTTGCTTCTTTGAGACCCACCGCAGCTGCAATTTCACCAGCGAAAACTTTTTTCACTTCTTCACGTTGATCTGCTTGCATACGCACAATACGAGAAAGACGTTCTTTGTTGCCAGTACGTGGGTTATAAATATATGACCCTGCTTCTACAGTACCTGAGTACACACGGAAGAATACGAGCTGTCCAACGAATGGGTCAGACATTGATTTGAACGCAAGTGCAGCAAATGGTTCTGTATCAGATGCGTGACATTCCATTGGTTCGTCTGTATCTGGGTTTGTACCAGTAATAGCCTTGATATCTGTTGGTGCAGGAAGGTAGTCTACCACTGCGTCGAGTACGAGCTGGACTCCTTTGTTCTTGAGTGCTGAACCAGCATATACAGGGAATATTTGGTTTGCAATAACACCCTTACGCATAAGCTTTTTGAGAGTTACGAGATCTGGCATTTTTCCTTCGAGATATGCATTCATTACCGCATCATCTTGTTCAACGATACGTTCGATAAGCTCAGCATGGTATTTTTGTGCCTCTGCCATCATATTTTCAGGAATTTCTTTTTGGATAACTTTGATACCCATATCCCCTTCGAAGTAGTACGCCTTCATTTCCATAAGGTCGATTACTCCCTCATGATTTTCTTCTAGTCCAATCGGCAATTGTGCACGTACTGCTTTTTTACTCAAACGATCAAGAATTGTTTTGTATGAGTGCTCAAATGATGCACCTGTACGATCGAGTTTGTTTATGAAACAAATACGAGGTACATTTGCTTCATCAGCATAACGCCAGTTTGTTTCTGATTGTGGTTCTACTCCAGCAACACCGTCGAACACTACCACAGCACCGTCGAGTACTCGAAGTGAACGCTTCACCTCAACAGTAAAGTCGATGTGGCCTGGGGTATCAATAATATTGAATCGGTACTTTTTTGATTTATCAGTTGTAACACCAGCATATGTGGGTGTCCATGAACAAGTCACCGCAGCTGAGGTAATAGTAATACCACGCTCTCGTTCTTGTTCCATCCAGTCAGTTGTTGTCTCACCATCGTGAACCTCACCAATCTTGTGACTCATACCTGTGTAAAAAAGCACACGCTCTGAAGTCGTTGTTTTTCCGGCATCAATGTGAGCAATGATTCCGAAGTTTCTTGTTTTTTCTAGAGAAAATTCTCGTTCCATATAATAAATTTCTTAAATAATGTAGTACTGATAATAAAAAAGCGCCGATTAACGCCTGTGCCCATAATACTTCAAAACATCATTTTTGGCAATAAAAAAAGCCCCCGTGTCACGCAGAGGCTTTTGCTTACCCAATGATAAATGGGTTTGATTTGTTTTGAAAATTTTTTAATGCAAGATCCCTTTTATCTGAGGGGAGTTTTTGAATTTCTTCATACTCCTTAGTTTCATTATGAATTCTAACCACATAACTATGTTGTGCCCAAGCAACTCTTCCCCGTGCTTCTTTTTCATAATGCTCCATTTCAAAAGGTTTTTTCTCACGATATTGAATAAGTTTTTCTAAAGAAAATTTATGACCAAAAGTAACCTCCCAATAATTATATATTTTTCTAATAGTTCCTGTTCGAATTTTTATTTCACGATATGGGCTACCAGACCTATTTTTATAATATACTTTTGATACATAAAAACTATACTTTTGTTTTTTATTATTTAGTAATTTTTTCTTTTCTAAATAATCAAACAATTGATATAGATTATCTTTAAAAAGCTGATCACCATTTTCATCCCAAATTTCATTGAAATGAAATAATTCTATACAATTACTCATATACTATATTTTTTGAAGAATACTATCTTTGGTATATTTTTGCAATAAAAAAAGCCCCCGTGTCACGCGGAGGCTTTTGTCGAAGATGTTACTTCTTGTACTGATCAATCACAGTCTTACTAACATGAAGCTCTACCCCTTCAAACCGTATAGAACTAGAAGCTCCAATAAGTGTTGTCGGAAAAACCAGATAAGCATTACCTTCTCTAGGCACCAATATGTACTTAGAGATTTTTTCTTCAAGCACTTGATTCTTTGCAAGCAATTCCTCATTTTCTTTTTTAAGTTCTTTTATTTTTTGTTCATAATTTCCCGCAAGGTCCTTATGAACTTTATTAATAAAAGGTTTTAATAAAAGAAGTGCTTCTTTGGATAGTACACTATCCTCTAAAATCGCATTTTCAATATTTGCGACTGCTTTTGCAGCCGATAATACTGTTTTTGTGGTTTTATTAGAAGATTGCACAGCATTTCCCGGAACCCAAACAAACTTTTCTTTTCGTAGAAGACTTGGAATCTTTGCATTAATTACAATAAATGCCCTTGTGGCATCTTCTGCTTTTTTGAAAGACAAAACAAAAAAGTCTTGCCCTTCTTTTCTTGCAAAAGAATCTGAAGCAGCAAATCTCCAATTCGCACTTTTTGTAACCAACTTGTTTTGTCGTACCATTTCGTTTATCTCACGAGTTGAATACGTACTCTGATACACAGCTTTTATAGGCTGTTTATCGACAACAACAGGAGCAGGTGTAGCTTCTACTACCTTTGAAGTAATAGGTTCAACAATTACCGGTGCAGCTGAGCTAATAAGGTCAACCATCAATGAGTTTTGCTGACCATTTATCATGGCACAAACAAAACCCGCTTTAGTAATTTGTTTATCCAACAGAACACGTTCTGCAGGACTGAAGCAATCAATGCGGCAATGACAATCCTCATCAGGACTTAAGAAAACATAAGTTTTTGCAGTAACAATCCTAGATTTTATGGGATGTTCAACTCTCAGAGATAAATGCCTTCTTAAAAAGAAAGATAGTCTATCAAGTTGAGTTTTTACATACAATGTATTCCCTTCTAAAGAGTTTGAATCTTGAACCTTAGGACAAGCAAAGGATGCATAAATATAATCCTCATTACCCACAAAATCAAAACCATTTTTTTTAAAAAGACTTTCAGTGATGATTCTATCCTGTTCGGTTTTGAACAAGATAAAAATTTCATTCTCCTCTGAGTACCACTCCATTTTTTCAGGGACAATACCCTCTTCTGCTAAAAAGAGTGATATTTTCTCTTGTTTTCCTTCTGTAATAACAGACTGCTGATTATCTTTGTAGTAAACAGCAAGTTGTTTTGGGGTAACTTCAAATAACCCAGGACCACTTTTTCTTTCTTTTGCTATAATTATTATATTTTTAGCAAAAAAATCTCCATGAAGCTTTGTGGAAACCTCATTGCTTTCTACAAAAACAATAATCTGTTTTGTAGTAAGACTTGCAGGATCGATATAATATCGCCCTTTAGTTATGCTTTTTTATCCATTGTTTGAGAAAACCCAAACTTAGAAAGCAGTAGGATCAAACCTTTTTCTGCATACTGCGACTCTTTAAGTGCTGCCATGTTAATAAAATTTTTAATGAATTAATTTTTTACTATTATACATGATAATACATCTTTGTCAAATATATCTAAATACGATAAAGAGAAAACAAAAAATCCCCTGCCGAGTGGGAGGAGATTTTTTGAGTATAAAATGTTTGGTATTACCAAGCAAAGTGAGGGACTACGACTCTACAGTTTTATTTCATAAAACTAAGATCTGCATGCTCCATTTTGCACTGCTATAAAAAAAGCCTCCGAAAGGAGACTTTTTTTCTACCAAGCAAAATGGGCAAACGCTTTGTTTGATTCTGCCATTTTGTGAGTATCTTTTTTCTTCTTTACTGCATTACCTTCACCTTTTGAAGCGAGAGTAAGTTCATCAGCAAGAGCAGCAGCAATAGTTACCCCTTTGCGATTGCGGGCTGAATCAATGATCCATCGCATAGCGAGAGCCTGACGGCGCTCTGGACGAACTTCACGAGGAACTTGGTAGTTTGCACCACCGATACGACGTGAACGTACTTCTACGAGTGGTCCAGCATTTTTGAGTGCATTTTCAAAAACTTCAAGAGGAGCTTCTGTTGCTTCTTTTTCCTTGATGATATCAAGAGCACCATAGACTGCAGCACGAGCCGCATTCTTTTTACCATCCCACATAATGCAGTTGATAAATTTTTCGAGTCTCTCTGAACCATATGTCATGTCAGGAGAAACCATATTTCGATTTGTTACTTTTTTACGCATATTTTATTTCTTAACTTTAGGGAGCTTAGTACCGTATAGAGAACGAGATTTTCGACGCTTTTCAATACCTTGTGTATCGAGCACACCACGAACGATGTGGTAACGTACTCCAATCAAGTCTTTCACACGACCACCACGGAGCATAACCACTGAGTGCTCTTGGAGGTTGTGACCCATACCTGGGATGTAGGCAGTAACAGTCATACCATTAGTAAGACGTACACGAGCGATCTTTCGAACAGCTGAGTTTGGCTTTTTTGGTGTTGTTGTTGTTACCTTTACACAAACCCCACGTTTGAATGGAGAAGCGTATGAAACTGGTTTATTGTGAATTGCATTAAAACCACGAGAAAGTGCTACCGCCTTTGTTTTGCGGACAACTGTTTTGCGAGGTTTCTTTATAAGTTGATTTATAGTCGCCATAGCGAGCATACTACTATATATACAAAAACAAATCAAGTTTTTGCCCTATAGTGAGGTATTTTTTAGTCAATTACGACTTTTTTGTTAATAAAACCAGTTTTTACGACGAATTTTTCTGTGGTATGCGCGAGCGTGTATCCAGCATCTTGTCCTGCGTTTTTTGTTGAAATAGTCATATAGTATGTACCATTTGGGATAAGACAATAGAAGCGTCCGTGTACTGATGTAACCTTACGTGCAATACGTGCTCCAGCCTCATTGTAGACTTGTACGAGCGCAAATGGGATAAGATCCCCCTTCTTGTTCACAATAGTACTTGTTTTAGCCCCTACTACCCCTGTAGCACGGAGAATTCCCAATACTATATAGAATGCCAATATCGCATAGTTGTACGCTATAGGACTATAGAATACTGAAAGTGTTGCAGTAAGGAAACCAAACGCAAAGAACCCCCAGGTGATCTTACTTATCAATACTTCGTGACGAGCAAAGAAATGTGTAAGGCCACGAGATTTTTTAACATATTCATTCCAGTCAAAACCGATCGGATCAAGCGGGATATTTTTTGTAAGCACAAACGTTTCTTTTTCTACAGTGAATGATTCTCCGAAATACAAATCATCATAGAGCTCATCTTGTGTATGCGCAGCAAGCACTTTTGAAGGGAATGCGTAGTTGGTCTTTTGTGCAGACATAGTATATGTCCCTGGAGCAAGCAAGAAGCCATATCGTCCATCAATATCAGAAATAGCAGAGTTTACTTCATTACCTTGCGCATCAAACACTGTCACATATGCAGGATCAATTGGCTGCTTGGTTTGTGAGTCATACACTACCCCCCACTTACGAACACGCTTACGAATACCGAGTGCGCCGAGCAAGAGTGACCACAATCTAAATGGTATTAAAAATGCTTCAGCTGCTGAGAGTGGGTTCAAAGCAAATACTGATACAAGAGATACTCCTGTAGTTACTGCAGCACCCGTAGTAGTCACCACCGTTGCTGCCGCCTTCCCTTCTGGAGAAGTAAATACTTTTTGCGTTACTTCAGTAGATGTATCAACAGCCTTTCTTGTTGCCTTACCTATATCAACACTTACTGTTTGCACAACTTCAGGAATCTTTACAAAAGCACCACCCCCAGAAATACCCCAATTACTTACCACGCTTACAATAGTACCTCCAATAGATGATGAACCACTTCCAGGTGATGTTGGTGTACCACCTTCAGGAGGGGTAACAGGTTGTGGTTCTGAGGGAATTACTGGTACAGGAGTAGGTGGTACAACAGGAACTACTGGTACAGGAGCAGGAGGTACAG
>JBAXXQ010000004.1:0-4897 GCA_037127795.1 bacterium
TTGCAACAATATTCGCAGATAAAGTGCAGACAAAACAGTTGTGTATAAGTGATGCTCAAGGGAAGACGTGTGTCGACAAGGATACTCTTATAGCAATATTTTCTCAGGTACAAAAAAACTAATATATGAAAATTTTTAATAAAAAATTTATACTTTTTTGTATTAGTGGGGGATCTGGGTATGTGGGGAATGCAATAAGTTTGTATATTCTTTCTTTATATATACATAGTGAGATCATAGTATGGATACTCGCAACACTAGTTGCATTGTGTATTGTATTTACATTAAATACACTTCTTACATTTTCGCACGTGCAACACAATTCTATTCGTGATCTTTATAAACGCTTTACGGTATTTTTGGGAAGCTCGACTGGTGCATTTATTATTCAATCAACAACAGGACCATTACTCGTTCATTTTTTAGGAAATAATTATAGACAATATATTTTGGCTGGTGTCATTGTGTGTTTTGTAGCACCATACAATTGGTACATGTATAATAGAGTGGTATGGAAAAAATAAAAACCTTTTTATCTCAGTGGTACGGTATAGCAACAGTCGCAGTAATAGCTCTTGTTGCACTTAATGCAAAATTATTTTTTGTATATCTTATGAGTCCTGTACCGCAAGGATGGGATGGAGCATCACACTTTGCTGCAACACTCGAATATTCTCGTCATGTATTTCCTAGTGGATGGGGCTGGCTTACCAACTGGCACGGAGGGACTCCATTTCCACAATTCTATCCACCACTATTTTCAATGATAATGGCTATTTTATATAAAGTATTTTTCTTTATACACCCATTATTTATTTTCAAGCTCTTTGTTGAATTACTACAAATTAGTTTGATGTATGCGATTGTATTTACCGCATTTCAATACACCAAAAAAGCATGGGCGCTTTATACAGGAGCTTTGGTGACCGTTGTACTTTTGAGTACTTCAAGTGCTATTTCAAACATGGGGATCACACTGGTTTCTACATTCCAGACATCAATGATTGCACAGCTTATCTCAGGTATTTCATTTTTACTTTTTGTAGTTTATCTCGATCGTGCATTTGTAGATAATAAATACATCCCACTCGCAAGTATCTTTTTTGCTGGAGTAGTGCTTTCAAATGCGCACTTTATTATTCCTGTAGGAATATATTTTATATTGTCTGCTATCTATTTCCTTATTATGCGCAAAGATCGAAATAAGATTTTTGAAAAAGTTGTAGTGATAGGGGGTAGTGCTATAGCACTCACTGCATTTTGGGTATTTCCATTGATGAAATATTATGCGTATTTGAATAGTTATCCAAACTTTTTCCAACCATCAACGCATGATATCGTAGGATTTTGGGCATTTCCATTTTTTATTGGTCTTGCATTTGTTATAGGAATGATAAAACAAGAATCATTTCTTATTCGTGCATCACTGATATCATTTTTTATTATACTCGCGCCATCTTTTATTCTTCCTATTTTGGAAAAATTTGGTATTGTTGCACACGTATCACGATGGATCGGAATGTTCTTTTTGTTTATACCAGTAATGATATCTATTTGTTATGAAAAAATTGTGAGCTTTACACATAATGCAATTTTGAACGGTGTGGTCGTGTGTGCGTTTTTGGTTATCTCTGCGACATCTGCAACTGCGTGGTCTCCATATGATTTCAATGGTATATACCAAGGATATGTTGGTGATAGTGTTGCAGATGTTACACAATACCTCAAAGATCATCCTCGAAATGGATTTCTCGATATAGAGGTGGATGCAACTCGGTATCAACCAGCGAGTTTCACTTTCAATGCACTATATGCACTTGCTACACCAGTAGATGTATTCAATCTTCGTGAGTCTTCTATTTCAGCACAATTTTTGACACCTATTAGAAACTCACTTTCTATCAATGAAGAAGCATGGGGGTTTGTGAGTTATTTGGTACACAACAAACGTTTTACCCAGCAACCCGTTGCACAAAGTCTCGATAGAGCAGCGCGTGTAGGTATACAGTCATTCTTGGTACGTTCTTTGTATGCACGCAATAGACTCGCAGAGGATCCCCGTATAACACTTGAAAGAGATTTTGGTAAATGGGCTTTGTATACATTCAAGGCAACTATTCCTCGCGCATATGTGCCAGAGTATCAACCAATTGCATTTTACGGGCCAGTATCATTTAAATATCGTTCTATTGCTGATTTTGATTGGGGTAAACTACAAGAAGCACTTTTGTATTATGATTTGCCATATATTAGTTTTTATCCAAATGATCAGTACCTCGATTCATCTCCTGAATTAGATAAAAGTGGTGCGTTGTTTGTTAGTACATACAAATATCACAACAAGCTCGCCGCAGAAAAACGTATACTCCTATATGCACAAAATCACGATGTAGTATTGTTACACACTGCAGATCCTGTATATGTATTTTTACAAAATGAAAAGCAAAAAAATCCAAAACTTCGTATCACTACAGTGGAGCCACAACCAGCAGTCTCTCGAGATGATGAACAAAACAATTTACAAATTGTACAATTACAAGATCCGGTACTTCCTGAGCTTGGTGGGGTGTTACAAAAAATGCAATTACCAAAAGTCGCTGAAACTATTGCGGTAACAAAAGCTGTATTTACCAATACTAGCACTTCTATAGATCTCGCAAGTACCCCTAAAGAAGAAGTACCAGTACTCATTGCGCAAAGTTATTTCCCAGCATGGAAAGGCGCTTCTATATATATGGCGTCTCCTAGTTATACCTTGGTATTTACCAAAGATACACATATTGGTCTCAGTTTCATCACTCCATGGGTAGTATATCTCGGTGATGCTATAACGATACTCACTATAGGCTGTTTTATTTTCTGGCGTAAACTCCGTTCTTGGTTTTAAAATAAATATGTACGATAGAAAGGAATACTGAGATAGAGGCAATTACTATATTGAATGGATTTGCAAGGTGGCCACCATTGGCGTGTTTCCATGGTACTGCTACTTCTTTGATATTGAGTCCGTGCACTTTGCCGATCATGAGAAGCTCCATATCAAATCCGTATCCTTCGATATCAGTGCGGGGAAGTATTATCTCGACTGCTTTTTTATTAAATAATTTGAAACCGCATTGGGTGTCTTCTATATCACGAAGTAAAAAACGTTTTCTCATGTGTGACCCAAGCTTACTAATAGCAAGTCGTCCTTTTTGTTCGCGTGCATACAATGGCGCTATTCCTTTTCTGCGAGAACCAATAATAATATCTGCTTTATATGTATGAGGCAGAAGTACTTTTATTTCTGAAAGAGGGACAGAAAGGTCTGCATCCATAAAGAGTACAAAATCTCCAATAGCGGCATGGAATCCTTGTTTGATAGCATAGCCTTTTCCTTTATTTTTCGGGTAATGAATTATTTTGAACGTAGTATTGTCTTCTAAGTGTGTTTGTAGATAGTTGTATGTAGTATCTGTCGATCCATCATCAACAAAAATAACCTCCTCTATAAAAGGGTTTGCTTTTTGAAACGCTTGAATTTTTTTGAGCTGCTTGGGGAGTCTTTTTTGTTCATTAAAAACAGGAATAACGACAGAAACACCTCTGACTTTTGTATTGGTCATAAATCAAATCTCAGTATATCAACAATATACCCACTTTTACACTTTTTTATTTTTTAAAAATGTCGTATAATATATAGGTATATGCAACCCTTTATCACCAAACACAAAGACACACTCCTCGGTCTTCTGTTCCTCGCATTCTTCTCTGCAACTGTAGCATTCGCTACCCGCACCACTCCATTTAGTCCTGGAGAAACACTCAATCCAAACTGTGCCCCCGATGATCCAAACTGCTATGTACAGCTCACCTCTAATACCAATCAAAATAGTGGAGGTTCTAGTAATCAATCAAGTGATGGTACTATCACTGGTACTAACCTAAACATCACTGGTGTCCCTGCAACTATTGCAGTCCCCGATGGTGTTCTTGGTGCTAGTCTCCAATACGGTACAGAACATGGATATCCAGACAATGGCTATGCACACAACTACCGTGTCTATTCATACAAAAACACTCCTGGTGGCAAGATCTTCTCATCTACCTATGTGACACTTCCTATTCCAAGTGGGTCTATTGGAGATCCGGGGAATTTAATGATATCTCAACAGCAAGCTGTTTCTTTTGGTGGGTATCCTAATTCATCAAGTGTTAATTATCGCATCTACGCATACAAAGACGTATCTGGTGGAAGAATCTATTCAACAAATTACGCAACATTATCTAGTGATTTTACTCCTGATAATATTAGTTTTTCTCCTTCATGGTTTAGTTTATCTTGGGATGCTGTAGATGGTGCAACAGGGTATCGTATTTTGAAATATGACCCAGCTAATGGCGCTAATTATACTGAAGGTGTTGATGTATTAACTAATAGTTATGTAGATGAATATTTAGGTGCTTGGAAGCACGAAGCCGCCATCACCACCTCAAACGGTATCTTCGATCAAAACCAAGCACAACAGCTATACACCGTGAATCTCTCATGGAACCCAGTACCTGGTGCAGATGGATACCGAGTTATCGCATCAAATCAAAACAACAACATAGGAGGAGAAAGTGCATACTTCGGATCACTCTCAGAAAACTACGATGCAGGCTATGACACCACGGCAACATCTCTTATAGATGATGCCTGCTACACGGTCTGTTTCGATAGAACCAAATCAGATGTCTCAAACAACAGTGGCTATAGCAACCTTGCTATACTCAATGGAACATTCCAAATCTCAGGCCCACTCGTTATCTCAAAGAATGGCTATATCAACTGGGGAGCAACTGCAGGTACTGACGGCTATGGTATCCGAGACAATAACGGTGTGATGGAATACAAAGATGTGGGAGGAAGTTGGAC
>JBAXXQ010000005.1:0-1785 GCA_037127795.1 bacterium
TTGCAACAATATTCGCAGATAAAGTGCAGACAAAACAGTTGTGTATAAGTGATGCGAGTGGAAATCCGTATTGTATAGATCGTGCAACTCTTGATGCATATATCGCCAGCACTCCATCTCTCCAAGCTCAACCAGCACCTCAACCTGTTGTTAATACAACACCGACACTCACCTCAACGCCCACTCCCGATCAACAACCAGTCGTTGACACTCCAGTACCTGTTGTCGACACATCAATAACTACAACACAATAAATTATGAAGTTTATACAAACACACAAAACATTCATATACTCACTATTGTTTATAGTGTTTTTCTCTGTGTCTGTATCATATGCAACCACCCCTAGTTTTCATACACTAGATCCACAATGTGCTCCCACTGATCCAACCTGTGTAGTATCTCCTATAGTGGACTCATCAGAAATATTATACGATCCTATAACTCGTACACTTAGTATTAATCCTAGTGCAACATATATTAGTTTTATTGATACGGGGACCCAGTCCATCTCAGGCAACAAAACATTCCTCGGCAATATCTCTGGTATCAACAGTGTCGCATACTCTTTCCCAAATACACAAGGTACAGTAAACACTCTTTTAATAAACGATGGCAATGGCAACCTCACCTGGACTCCTCAAACAAGTCTCGCACTCTGGTCTACTGTTGGCAATGCAGGCACAACTCCAGGTACCAATTTCATTGGTACTACTGATGCGCAGGATTTTATACTAAAGGCAAATAATATGGATCGATTTCATATTACGAGTACTGGGGGTGTATTTATGCAGCAGTGGCAAGGAGTGAGTGGTATTACTTTTTTTAATTACCCAAACACTTATACTAATACTTCTGGTGGTTTTGTTTCTTCTACCGGGGTAAATTCTTTTGTACATGGTATAGCATATTCAGCAAACTCTTCTATAGTAGCTTCGGGGAACAACTCTTTTGTGTTAAGTGTTTCTACTACAGCGACAGGCTCTCCTGCTGCTAGAATTATTACCTCAGGAGTTGCTTCAGAAATTGTTGCATATGATCAGTATGGTAGCGCTACTGCTTCTGGTATTGGATCATATATTGGCGGAACTTTATTTGACCCTGCTGGTTCTACTGTTTCTGCTATTGGTGATGGTTCTTATATACGAACATGGGCACGACTTACAGCTACAGCATATGCTCGTGCACCAGGAAGTATGATTGATGGTTCTACAAGTAATAATAATGCAGGAACACCAGCACTTCTTGAAACCGGTGTTGGCGCAAATGGTTCTGCTGTTTTAGGTGGTGCTGAGATTGGTGGTACTACAGGAGCATATGGGCTCGGTTCTATTGCTATTGGTTTTGCGGGAAGTTGGGCTAATGTTATTTCTGGAAGTCGAACTTCTATGTCAAAAGGCTCTATTACATTAGGATATGGCCATTGGAATAATTTGATAAACGATGGGACTGGTTCTGTTGTTGGTGGTTGTGGCTGTGCAACAAGTGTGTATGGTAATGGTACAGGTTCATTTACCTGGGGAAGTTATTTAACAAACGGTGCGACAAATACACCATATGATTATTCGTTCGTACTAGGGTACAATACTGGTTCTGTTTCATCACGATCGTTTACTGTTGGCTGGCAAGGTTCAACTGTTAAATTTTTAGTAGATGATACGGGGGTAAATGATAATAAATTTGTACAAGTAGGTTCCGCATCTATTAGTACAGGGACGACTGTTGCTAGTTTCCAAAACGCTGGAGGAACCTGTACGGTCATACCAAGTACTTCAGGAGGTATCA